>NZ_JBNNPS010000005.1:0-312547 GCF_050275975.1 Neorhizobium sp. NPDC001467
CGCTGCCGTCAGAGACGTCTTGCCGTGGTCGACGTGGCCGATCGTGCCGATGTTCACGTGCGGCTTGTTACGCTCAAACTTGCTCTTTGCCATTGATGCTTCCTATAATCTGTAGGGATGATAGATCCGCAGTGAACGGATTTGGTGTCGCCGTTTAAGGCTTTCACTGAGAATGCGCAAGACCTAATTGCTGAGGCCTATCTAGGGTCTCCTTGCCGCGGTTCCAAGGCCCCCGATGGCGGCAGCTGCATAGGCCGACGATTGAGCGAGACTTCGCCGTCAACGAGTTGGCCATCCGACATATCGATGCCGACCGCCGCGCCGATGACCATGATCCAAGCACCATGAGCGGCCTTTTCAGCGAGGTCTGCATGAAGCGGAGCGCGACCCGGCCCAGAAGAGCTTTGAGACGCGCGCCTTGTAACGCGTGTTCAGGACGGGAGGCCATGCCCGAATGGGCAGGAAAATCTTGCCGCCTATACCATCGGTCAAACGTCGCACCACGCCACGCGTGTGCAGGGGCGTTCGTCTTCAATTGGAATATATTGGCAGCCTGTCGAACCTCGGACGATACTCGCGGCGCCGGCACGGGATCGCTGAGGGCGGGATGGTCCGATCCATTCGACGAAACGGTAGCAGATGGGAAGATCTGGAGCGGGTAGCGGGAATCGAACCCGCGTATTCAGCTTGGAAGGCTGCTGCTCTACCATTGAGCTATACCCGCGGGGTCTGGTTCGATCCATGCAACGAAATGGTGGAGGGAGTTGGATTTGAACCAACGTAGGCTGAGCCAACGGATTTACAGTCCGTCCCCTTTAACCACTCGGGCATCCCTCCAGTATTTCGTCTGGATCGAGTACCAAGCTCTTCAGAACGTTCGGCGAAACCGCGTCTCGTTCTGTGCGGCGTATATGACGGGCACTTTCGCCGCTGTCAACACGGGTGAAAACGAAAAACTGCGAAAAAACACAGATTGATGTGTCAGCCTGATGAACGCGGCGCTGCCCTGTGGATAGAGCAGGCAATGGTGAAAGTGCGCCATACGCGGGAGCGCAGGGCTTTGCCGAAACGGTGCCAAACGCTATAAGAGCGCATGAGCAAAAATGATCAGAACGACAAGTCCTCGCGTGACAGCCATTACGCTACCCTGCGCCGCAATGTGCGTGATGCCAAGCGCGAACGCGGGGAGATCCCGACGCCGGATCCGCGCAAGCGCCAGAAACCCGCGCATGAAAACTGGAAGGCGCCGCAACTGCAGCCCGACCAGGTTTTCCTCTATGGCCTGCACACCGTGCGCGCCGTGATCGACAATCCGCAGCGCAAGATCGTCAAGCTGACTGTGACGCAGAATGCCTTCGTGCGCCTGGATATCGGCGAGTCGCATGCCCTGCCCTTCCCCGTGGAATTCGTCTCGCCACAGGATATCGACAAGCATCTCGGACCCGACGCCATCCACCAGGGCGCAATGATCGAGACGAAACCGCTGCCGGTGCGCCGTCTGGAAGCCCTGAGGGAAAGCAATCTCATCCTCGTGCTCGATCAGGTCACCGATCCGCACAATGTCGGCGCCATCATGCGCTCGGCCGTCGCCTTCGAGGCTGGCGCGCTGATTACCACCCAGCGTCACAGCCCGACCGAATCCGGCGTCATGGCGAAGTCCGCTTCCGGCGCGCTGGAAATGATCCCCTATATCCAGATCGGCAATCTTGCCGATACGCTTGGCGAATTGCAGAGGCTCGGTTTCCACACGATCGGGCTCGATTCGGAAGGTCCGGCGCCGCTTGAGGGGACGTTTGCCGGCGGAAAAGTCGCGCTCGTGCTGGGTTCCGAGGGTAAGGGCCTGCGCCAGAAGACGCGCGAAACCGTGGATGCGCTCGCACGTCTCGACATGCCGGGCGCGATCAAGTCGCTCAACGTCTCGAATGCTGCAGCCATCGCGCTTTACGCGGCGCGCCAGCATCTCGCCAAGGGGTGATCGGCCCTTAGTGGAGGGCCGTCGTCCGCTTGTCGAAACAACGCATGCGCTCCGGTGGCGTCGCGGTGCGACCATCGCGAACCTCTGCCGCAAACTGGATCGAGCTGATTAGTTCCAGATCGAAGAGGGGCTTGGAGATTACCCCGAGCGTACCGGGTATGCCGCTGGCGATCGCTTCGGGATTGGCGGTCATGAAAATGACCGTCAGGCCCCGCGCCGCGAGTTCGCGACCGATATCCGGGCCGGTGGCTCCGTCCTGCAGGTGAACATCGACCAGCGCGATGTCGGCATCGTCGCCGACATCCAGGGCATCGGCCGTATTGGCCGCAATGCCGGCAACTTCATGTCCCAGCGCCAATACCGCATCCTCGATATGCAATGCGATCAGCAACTGGTCTTCCACGACAAGTATTCGATGCGGCATGATCCCCTCATAGGTCCTGACCAACCATAATAGCGGGCAGCGAATTTTGTTCCACAACCTCTAATTCTATCCGACCGGTCATGGACGGGTAATCGGCTCTGTTCGAAAAAACTGCGCCGGCCGCCGCGAATCGGCTAGGACAGAACGATGATTCGGAACCACCCATGAGCCTTGCCTATCTCGACAAACTCAACGACGCCCAGCGCCGCGCCGTCGAGCACGGCGCAAACGAAGCAAAGACCGGCGACAGCGGCCCGCTTCTGGTCATTGCCGGCGCGGGTTCCGGCAAGACCAATACGCTGGCGCACCGCGTCGCCCACCTGATCGTCAACGGCGCCGATCCGCGCCGCATCCTGCTGATGACCTTTTCCCGCCGCGCTGCATCCGAAATGGGCAAGCGCGTCGAGCGCATCTGCGGTCAGGTTCTTGGTGCCAATGCAGGCGTGATGACTGATGCGCTGGCATGGGCTGGCACGTTCCACGGCATCGGCGCCCGCCTGATGCGCATCTATGCCGAGCAGATCGGCCTCGACCCGGATTTCACCATCCACGACCGCGAAGACAGCGCCGACCTGATGAATCTCATTCGGCACGAACTCGGTTTTTCCAAAACCGAAAGCCGGTTTCCCACCAAGGGCACCTGCCTTGCCATCTATTCGCGCGTGGTCAATTCGGAAGCCGCCCTCGGCGAGGTGCTGAAAACGCATTTCCCGTGGTGCGCGACATGGGAAGCGCAGCTGCGCGAACTTTTTGCCACTTACGTGGAATCCAAGCAGGCGCAAAACGTCCTCGATTACGACGATCTCCTGCTCTACTGGGCGCAGACCATGTCCGAGCCGCTGCTCGCCGCCGATATCGGCGCGCGTTTCGACCATGTTCTGGTCGACGAATATCAGGACACCAATCGTCTGCAATCGACCATCTTGATGGGCCTGAAACCCGGCGGACGCGGCCTGACCGTCGTTGGCGACGATGCGCAATCGATCTATTCCTTTCGCGCCGCCACCATCCGCAACATTCTGGACTTTCCGAAATCCTTCGAACCGCCAGCGGATATCATCACGCTCGACCGCAATTACCGTTCCACCAACACGATCCTTGCCGCCGCCAACGGCGTGATCGAACTGGCGCGTGAGCGCTTCACCAAGAACCTGTGGACCGAACGCCAATCGGCCGAGCGCCCCCGCCTCGTTTCCGTGCGCGACGAGAACGAGCAGGCCAACTACATCTGCGAAAAGATCCTCGAAAACCGCGAAACCGGCATGACCCTGAAGAACCAGGCCGTGCTGTTCCGCTCTTCCAACCATTCCGGCTCGCTGGAAGTGGAACTCACCCGCCGCAACATTCCCTTCGTCAAATTCGGCGGCCTGAAATTTCTCGACAGCGCCCATGTAAAAGATCTGCTGGCAGCCCTCCGCTTCGCCCAAAACCCTCGTGACCGCGTTGCCGGTTTCCGGCTGATGCAGCTCATCCCTGGTGTCGGCCCACCGACGGCCGGCAAAATTCTGGATGCCATCGCCACCGATCCCGAACCGCTCGCGGCCCTGCAGGAAATCCCCGCTCCACCACGCAGCGGCGAGGACTGGACGACATTTGTCGAGATGCTTGCGTCCGTACGGCGCGGCGAAGGCTGGCCGTCGGAAATAGGCACGGCGCGCAACTGGTACGAACCGCATCTCGACCGCATCCACGAGGATGCCGAGACCCGCAAGGCCGACCTGTTGCAGCTGGAACAGATCGCCTCCGGCTACGTCTCGCGCGAACGTTTCCTCACCGAACTGACGCTCGATCCGCCGAGCGCCACCAGCGATCAGGCCGGCGTGCCGCTGCTCGACGACGATTACCTCATCCTCTCCACCATCCATTCGGCCAAGGGCCAGGAATGGCGCTCGGTCTTCGTGCTGAACTGCGTCGACGGCTGCATTCCCTCCGATCTCGGCGTCGGCACCAGTGCCGAGGTTGAGGAGGAACGCCGCCTTCTCTACGTGGCGATGACGCGCGCCAAGGACAGTCTGGATCTCGTCACGCCGCAGCGCTTCTTCACCCACGGCCAGCATAGCCAGGGCGACCGCCACGTCTACGCCGCCCGCACCCGCTTCATCCCGGCAACGTTGTTGCAGTTTTTCGAAACGACTGCCTGGCCGGTGGTGGCGCCGATGTCGGAGTCGGAAAAGGCCGCCCGTAAACAGGTGCGCATCGATGTGACGGCGCGCATGCGCGGCATGTGGCGGTAGGCGCAGCGACAAAGGACGGAAAGCGAAGAAGACCGTTTCCGGCAAATCAATGATCACGTCATCCTCGGGCTTGTCCCTAGGATCTAATCACGACAATGATAGCAAGCCGTTGCAGATCCTCGGGACAAGCCCGAGGATGACGATCGAGGGGTTTTCAAGGTTTCAGTACCAGGCTCTTACGCCTCCGGGACATTCTCCTCCAACTCCTTCAGCCACACCCGCGCATTGCCGTCGGACGGCGCACGCCAGTCACCACGCGGCGACAGCGAACCACCAGACGTGACCTTCGGCCCATTCGGCGAGGCCGAGCGCTTGAACTGGCTGATGGTGAAAAACCGGAACAGGAAGGTCTGCAGCCATTTGCGGATGGTGGCGAGATCGTATTCCCGGCGCTTTTCATCCGGAAAATTCGGCGGCCAATCACCGGCGGCGACATCGCTCCAGGCCTGATGCGCCAGATAAGCAATCTTCGACGGTTTAAGCCCATACCGCGTCAAATAATAGAGCGTGAAATCATGCAGGTCGTAGGGGCCGATCTTGTCCTCCGTGCTCTGGATGACGCCATCCTCTCCGGCCGGCACCAGTTCCGGCGAGATGATCGTGCCAAGCACGCGCTCCAGTGTCGCATTCGCCTCGGCATCGAAACTGCCGCTGTTGATTACCCAGCGGATCAGATGCTGGATCAGCGTCTTCGAGACCGAGCCGTTGACATTGTAATGGCTCATCTGGTCGCCGACGCCATAGGTCGACCAGCCCAGCGCGATTTCCGACAGGTCCCCGGTTCCAAGCACGAGTGCGCTGCGCTGGTTGGCGGCGCGGAACAGGAAATCGGTGCGCAGCCCCGCCTGCACGTTTTCGAATGTCACGTCATAGACCGGCTCGCCGCCGGAAAACGGATGGCCGAGATCTTTCAAGAGTTGCAGCGCCAGCGGCTTGATATCCACCTCTTCCGCCGTGATGCCGATGCTGCGCATCAGCGACCAGGCATTGGCAAGCGTCTCGTCGCCTGTGGCGAAGCCCGGCATGGTGAAGCCGAGAATATCACTGCGCGGCCAGCCGAGCCTGTCGAAGGCACGTGCTGCCACCAGCAGCGCATGGGTGCTGTCCAGTCCCCCCGAAATGCCAATGCACAGGCGCTTGATGCCAGTCGAGCGCAGCCGCTTCATCAACCCCTGTACCTGAATATTAAAGGTCTCGTAGCAATCCTGGTCGAGACGCGCCGGGTCCGACGGCACGAAGGGATAGCGCGCAACGGCGCGTTTCAAGCCGATATCGCCCTCCGGCACCGCAAATTCGAAACCGATGCGACGGAACGGCTGGTCGGCGCGCAACACCCGCTCGGCGGCATCCTCGAAGGTGACGGTGCGCAACCGCTCCAATGCGATCCGCTCGATATCGATATCGGCGACGCACATCTGCGACCCATCGGGGAAACGCTCGGTCTCGGCCAGAAGATTGCCAAGCTCATAGACGCAGGCCTGACCGTCCCAGGCGAGATCGGTGGTCGATTCGCCTGGCCCGGCGGCAGAATAAAGATAGGCGGCAAAATTGCGTGACGACTGGTTGGCGCAAAGCTGCTTTCGCAGATCGGCCTTGCCGACGGTAATGTTGCTGGCCGACAGATTGGTGAGGATCGTCGCACCCGCCAGCGCGCCGAAATCGCTCGGCGGCGCCGGCACCCAGACATCCTCGCAGATCTCCACATGGAAAACGAAATCGGCAATGCGACTGTCTTCAAACAGGAGATCGATGCCGAAAGGCACGACCTGCCCCGCCACCGCGATCTCCTGACCACGAACGGTGCGACCGGACGCGAACCAGCGCTTCTCATAAAACTCGCGGTAGTTCGGCAGATGTGTCTTCGGCACCACGCCAAGAATTTTCCCCGCGTGGACAACGATGGCGCAATTGTAAAGCCGGCCGCGATGGCGAAGCGGCGCACCGACCAGCAGAACGGGAATGAGATCGCGGCTTGCGTCCACCAGCGTTATCAGCGCCGTCTCGACCGCATCGAGAAGTGCTGCCTGTCCCAACAGGTCGTCGATCGAATAACCGGAAATGCCGAGTTCCGGAAAGACCATCAGCGCCACGCCCTGGTCATGGCCCTGCTGCGCCAGTGCCAGCACCGCATTCGCGTTGAACGCCGGATCGCCGATCTCGCAGGCCGGCGTGGCTGTCGCGACACGCACGAAACCGTGGGCATAGGAAGAATGAAAATTCATCGGGCACTCCGTCGTCATGGCACGGATCATAACTAGTGGTGCAGCGCCCCCGGGTCGAGAGCGTTTGCGCAATCGCCGCGCTGATATCGCCAAATGCGGGCAGACCTTCTCACAGCGCCAGGCGCCAACCGGGATAATCAGCCCCCTTCTTGACCCCCGCGCAATTTTATCCTTTACAGCCCCCAAGAATATGGTAACTCCCCTCTCCACTGCCCTTGTAGCTCAGTTGGTAGAGCACCTGATTTGTAATCAGGGGGTCGCGGGTTCGAACCCTGCCGGGGGCACCACTTATTTATTAGAAAACGCTGCATTATTCATAAATGGGTAGTGCAGCGTTTTTTATTCGTGCGGTCTCGGGACAACTTCTGCTTTTCTACGCTTGCTATCAGCTTTTCGCGAATCCGCAGACCTAAGCCTCACGCCCGCGTGGCGCTATTCCTTCTGACCCGACATCAAGTACATATACATGACGATGGCTTGCGCAAAGCTAAGCGAATACTGCCACGCTGCCGCGTAAGCACTCTCCGCCCAGCGCATCAGGGATTTGCTCGTCGCCAAGGGCTATATTTCGGTGAGGAACCGCGGAGCTTACGCGGATGATGAATCTACAGTGGACATCAAAATCCTTGGTCAAGGTGCCATTATGTCTCTTGGAACAGTTACTTAGACGACTTCTCGTTGTCGTTGTCGTCGTTGTCGTCCTTATCGAATTTTTTGGAAATTATATGGGCCAACCAACCAAGCCCTCTAACGGCCCAATCGATCCCCATCCGTCTTGCTAGCCCTGTTAGGATAATCAACTCAAAAAGGAACAGGAAGATGGATAATGCAGTGTCTTCAAGCAGCTTGAAGCAGATTACCGAAGCGAGAAATGCAATCGCCGCGATGTATATGAATTCTTTCTCGCGACGATCTTCGCGCTCAGCGACCAATTCAGTTTCCAGTTGAGCAATCGCGGCGGTCAGCTTCTCGTGATCGGTAGTGCCGCTCTTCTGCGGCAGACCGAAAGCTGTTGGGCGTTTCGGAATGGCCTCTTCAGCGCCCGGCTGTTCTATTTCGGTATTCATCAGCCATATCTTCGATACTGATTTTAATACCGCGAACTCCTGGAACGTAGCGCTTTGCCCACGCCCCATTTGACCAGTGCGTATTCTCCACGAGTTCACCGGGGCTCTGCGTTTGCAGTTTATCCCATGCCGTCTGGATCATCTGAGCTTCTCTTCCGACCACAGGAGCACTACCCCAAAATACATTCGGCACAGCTTTCGCCCCGAACGCTTTAACTCGGTGATACAGGCTAGGAAGGACCGGCCCATAATCCCATGCTTCAAAGTTCTCGTTGATGAGCCTCTCGCCGAAAGTCCCGACGAAATTCATATCAGCGAGATAAAGCATTTTCTGGAGCTGCAAATTTGACAGACGCCAACCGCTGATGTCGCAGAGATGCTTAGCGGCAGATGAAGTAGTTATCATCCATACACCTCCGTGATTCTGATTTTGACTGTCGTAAAGATGGTTGCAATCATTTGCAATTCAATCCTTCGCACCGGCCCTAGATTTCAGCCAAGGCGCAGATAGACGTATTGCGAGTAACGTGAAGATCTCCATATGAGTCTTGCGCTCCGCTGTCTGACGGGGCATCTGCCGCTTATGCTCTTACGACCGAATGCGCCCGGCCCGTCATGGCCTTGTCGCCCTCCTCGCTTTTCATGTACCAAGGGCGGCCATTGCAGAAGGTGCCGTTCATGTCCAAGCCGAAAAGCCTCGCATTCGTCGCGTCCATTGCGCCCGAAGCACAGGCCGCCCTCGAAGAACTGACCCGCATGTACGGCCAGACCCCCGTGGCGGACGCCGATGTGATCGTGGCGCTTGGCGGTGACGGCTTCATGCTGCAGACTCTGCATGACAGCATCAATTCGGGCAAAAGCGTCTACGGCATGAATTGCGGCTCGGTGGGTTTCCTGCTCAACGACTACCGCACCGATGCCCTGCACGAGCGCGTCGCAGCCTCGGTGGAAAATGCAATTCACCCCCTGCGCATGACCACCACCAATACCGACGGCACCACGTCGGTGGCGCTTGCCATCAACGAGGTCTACCTGTTCCGCCAGAGCTACCAGGCGGCAAAGCTGCGTGTCGAGATCGATGGAAAGGTGCGGCTTGAGGAGCTGATCTGCGACGGGTTGATGGTCGCGACACCGGCCGGCTCGACCGCTTACAATCTCTCCGCCCACGGGCCGATCCTGCCGCTCGAAGCACCGCTTCTGGCCATGACGCCGGTCAGCGCTTTTCGCCCGCGGCGCTGGCGCGGCGCGCTTCTGCCAAACCGCGTCTGCGTGGATATCCACATCCTCGAACCGGAGAAACGCCCGGTCAACGCGGTCGCCGATAATACCGAGGTCAAGTCGGTGCTGCATATCCGCGTTGCCCAGTCGAGGGATATCAAGGCGCACATCCTGTCCGACCCCGACCATTCCTGGTCCGACCGCATTCTGGCCGAGCAGTTTTCGGATTGATTGCCAACGAAAAAGGCGGCTTCCGTAGAAGCCGCCTTTTCCATGTCGTCATGTCCGACTGATTAGTCGAGATCGCCGCTGGCAACATCCGCCTTGCCGCTGATGCGGTGGGCGAGCGCAGCTTCCATGAACTCGTTCAGCTCACCGTCCAGAACATCGCCAGGTGCCGTCGATTCGACGCCGGTGCGCAGGTCCTTGACCAGCTGGTAGGGCTGCAGAACGTAGGAACGAATCTGGTGGCCCCAGCCGATATCGGTCTTGGAAGCCGCTTCCGCATTGGCCGCGTCTTCGCGCTTCTTCAACTCGGCTTCGTAGAGACGGGCACGCAGCATGTCCCAGGCCTTGGCGCGGTTCTTGTGCTGCGAGCGTTCCTGCTGGCAGGCCACGACGATGCCGGTCGGGATATGCGTGATACGCACGGCCGAGTCGGTGGTGTTGACGTGCTGGCCGCCGGCACCCGAAGCGCGATAGGTGTCGATGCGGCAATCGCTTTCGGCCACCTCGATATTGATCGAGTCGTCGACGACCGGGTAGACCCAGATCGACGAGAACGAGGTGTGGCGGCGCGCATTCGAATCGTAAGGCGAAATCCGTACGAGACGGTGCACGCCCGATTCGGTCTTCATCCAGCCATAGGCATTGTGGCCCTTGACGAGAATGGTGGCCGACTTGATGCCCGCCTCTTCGCCGTCGTGAACTTCTAACACCTCGACCTTGTAACCCGAACGTTCGGCCCAGCGCGTATACATGCGCAGCAAAATGTTGGCCCAGTCCTGGCTTTCCGTGCCGCCGGCGCCGGAATGCACTTCGACATAGGTGTCGTTGCTGTCGGCTTCGCCCGAAAGCATGGCCTCGACCTGCCGGCGGTTGGCTTCCGAACGCAAGGCGCGCAATGCATCCTCGGCGTCCTTGATGATCGCCTCGTCGCCCTCTTCCTCACCCATTTCGATGAGTTCGATATTGTCGTTGAGCTGCTGCTCCAGCGCTTTCACGCCGTTGATGCTGTCATCCAGCTGCTGGCGCTCGCGCATCAGCTTTTGAGCTTCGGTGGCATCGTTCCAGAGGTTGGGGTCCTCTGCCTTGTTGTTCAACCAGTCCAGTCGTCTTACCGCCTGATCCCAGTCAAAGATGCCTCCTCAGCAGGCTTATGGCCTGCTTGATTTCGTCGGTGACGTTGAGCATTTCGTTGCGCATATGCGTAGCTGCTTCCCGTATTCTGCTTGGAAATGAGGCCTGACATAGAGACGGCGGGCAAGGATGTAAACCCGCCCGCCGTGCGAGAGTAAGTCAGGAACGGATCAGAACAGACCGCCGGCACCCGAGGTGACGGCCTGCTGCGCCTGCGGCGAGGTGCGCAGGATTTCTTCGGCGGGCATCGTGTCTTCCATGCCGATCACGCTGAATGTGTCGGACGGGCCGGTGCCCGGCTTGAAGGCCTCGACGATCGTGTCCGGCTCGCCCTCATTGGCGAACATGCCGGTCTTGCGGTTGACGGCGATGAACTGCATGCCCTGCGGAACCTGGAACTTGCCGGCTTCGCGGGTCTGTTCGGCGGCTTCCATGAAGCTGGCGAAGATCGGGGCCGCAAGGCTGCCACCGGTCGCGCCACGTCCAAGCGTCGCCGGATTGTCGAAACCAATATAAAGGCCGGCGACGAGATCCGGCGAGAAGCCGACGAACCAGGTATCCTTGCTGTCATTGGTGGTGCCGGTCTTGCCGGCGATCGGGCGGTCGCTGATGTGCACCTTGCCCGCAGCGGAACCGCGCGTCACGACGCCTTCCAGCATCGACGTCACCTGATAAGCGGTCATCGGGTCGAGAACCTGTTCGCGGTTATCGGCCAGAACCGGCTCTTCCTGGTTTGCCCAGCTATTGGCGTTGCAGCCTTCGCAGGTGCGCTCCTCATGGCGGAAGATGGTCTTGCCGTAACGGTCCTGAATGCGGTCGACCAGCGTCGGCTTGATCTGCTTGCCGCCATTGGCGATGACCGAATAGGCCGACACCATGCGCAGAACGGTGGTTTCGCCGGAACCCAGCGCCATCGGCAGATAAGGCGCCATCTTGTCGTAGATGCCGAAACGCTCGGCATATTCCGCCACAAGATCCATGCCCATGTCCTGCGCAAGGCGCACGGTCATCTGGTTACGCGATTTTTCGATACCGGTGCGCAGGGTCGAAGGACCACCGCCATCCTCGCCGCCATAGTTGGTCGGGCGCCAGACCTCGTTGCCGGAAACGACTTCGATCGGCGCGTCCATGATGACGGATGCCGGCGTATAACCATTGTCCATGGCCGCTGCGTAAACGAAGGGCTTGAAGGACGAACCCGGCTGGCGCATGGCCTGCGTTGCACGGTTGAATTCCGACTGCGCGTAGGAGAACCCGCCGACCATGGCAAGAACGCGGCCGGTATGCGGGTCCATGGCAACCAGCGCACCCTGAACCTTCGGCGGCTGACGCAGGCGATAGCTGTTCTGCTTGCCGGCAAGTGGCTCGACATACACGACATCGCCCGCCTTCAGCACGCCTTCAGGAGACCGCGCCGTGTTGCGTTGGCCGGCAGCGTCGCGATAAGCCCATTTCATGTTTTCGGCATCGATGTGACCGCGCTCGCGATCATCGACCACCTTGCCGCCCGCTGCGGTTTCCGGCTGCAGACCAATATCGACGCCCGTTGCAGAAACAGCGGTGACGACGGCGAGCTTCCATTCGGGCACGTCACGCAGCGCCGGGATTTTTGCGAGTTCCGGACCCCAGTCGCCCGAGGCGGCAATCTCCTTGACCGGCCCGTGGAAACCACGGCGCTCATCATAATCGACGAGACCGCGTTGCAAGGCGGCACGGGCCTGCAACTGCATGTCGGGATCAATGGAGGTGCGCACCGATAGGCCGCCCTCGTAGAGAACCTTGTCGCCATACTTGCCGATGATCTGGCGGCGGACTTCCTCGGCAAAGAAATCGGTGCCGAGCAGCGACGAGCCGCCCCGGCGCAGGGCGACGCCCAGCGGCTGCGCCTTGGCTTCGGTCGCGTCCTCGACGGTAATGTAACCGTTCTCCGCCATGCGGTCGATCACCCAGTTGCGACGCTCGACCGCAGCCTTTTCGTGGCGGAACGGGTGGTAGTTTGCCGGCCCCTTCGGCAGCGAAGCCAGATAGGCCGATTCGGCAATCGTCAGTTCGGTCACCGGCTTGTCGAAATAGGTCAGAGCCGCCCCGGCGATGCCGTAGGAATTCATGCCGAAAAAGATCTCGTTCAGATAGAGTTCGAGGATCTTGTCCTTGGAATAGGTCTGCTCGATGCGGAAGGAAAGAATCGCTTCCTTGACCTTGCGGTCCATCGTCTGGTCGGCCGAGAGGAGGAAATTCTTCGCCACCTGCTGGGTGATGGTCGATGCACCCTCGGGGCGACGGCCGGAGCCGAAATTCTGCAAGTTGTTGACGATGGCGCGGCCGAGGCCGGTAATGTCGACGCCCGGGTGATTGTAGAAGTTCTTGTCTTCGGCCGACAGGAAGGCCGCCTTGACGCGATCCGGAACGGCCTGGATCGGCAGGAACAGACGCCGCTCCTTGGCGTATTCCGCCATCAGGGCGCCGTTGCCGGCATGCACACGGGTCGCGACCGGCGGCTCGTAGGAATTGAGGACTGCATAATCGGGCAGATCGCGGGTCACGCCGACCAGGTAGATGGCGGCAGCCGCCGCCACTGCGAGAAAGAGCACGCAGCCCAGGCCGAACATGTATCCAATCAATCTGATCATTAGGCGCTACCGTCTATCGTCATGAGGTGCCAACCGGCACAATCGCATATTTTCAGGCGTTTTGCACGGCAGGGCCGGCAGTACAAGCCTTTGTGCGCATTCGCGGCAAGCGGCCGCGGCACGGGGCTGTGGGCGGGCATAAAATCACCGCATCTCCAAATGCCGAGTAACCGTGTGAATGTGAGTAAAATAGGGCTTGGCACCGTTATTCGAAGACCGGCTTGCGCGGAAAGTCCGGCGGCATCGCCGCTGTTGTAATCTCATCACGATCGCGACACCGGAAGCTAAGTTCGTTGGCGCAGCACCGTCAGCCCCCGTCGGCCAGGGCTCGGCCGCGATACTGCATGACCGCATCGGCAATCAACCCAGTCACTTTCTCCCGCCATTTTTCATCGAGCAACAGCTTTTCATCATCGACATTGGACAGAAAACCCAATTCGAGCAGTACGGAAGGAATATCTGGCGCACGCAGCACCTGGAAGCCGGCGGAGCGGCGCGGATTATTGATCAGCCCCACCTGCCCTTCGAAAGACGACACGACGCGGTTGGCGAGCGAGATCGAAAAAGCCTGCGTCTCTCGCCGCGTCAGATCCATCAATATATCGGCGACTTCCGGCGGCCCGTCCTGCAGGCTGTAGCCGGCCAGCTGGTCGGACAGGTTTTCACGCGCGGCGAGATTTTCCGCCATGCGGTCGGACGCCTTGTCGGACAGCGTATAGACGGTTGCCCCGCGAATATCCTTTTCGCGCAGCGTGTCGGCGTGCAGCGAGATGAACAGATCGGCCTTGCCCTGCCGTGCGCGGGTCACGCGTTCCGACAGGGACAGAAAATGATCGTCTTCCCGGGTGAGAAACGCCTTCATGCCGGCCTTGCCGTCGAGCTTGGCCTGCAGCGCGCGGGCGAAGGCCAGCGTGATGACCTTTTCCTGGACCTTGCCGTCTGCCCCCGTTGCGCCCGCATCAATGCCGCCATGACCGGCATCGATCGCGATGGTGAAGATGTCGTCGCTGACGTCGGACATCGCGTTGACGTCGCCGGGCGTCTCCCAGACCTGTTTGCGCACCATGTCGACGAAGGCCTGATCCGTCGTCATCTCGGCATCGAGAACGAGCCGATAACCGTGGTCGTCATTCTTCTGAACATCGGCCATCACGAGCTTGACGGGCCGGATGGCGGTCAGCACGAGACGCGCACTCGCCTCTCCCATTGCGCCATAGCGGATATCGCTGAACAGTCCGCGCGCGGTCAGGTCCTGCGGCGAAAACCCGAAAGCGGTCGCCGGAAGATCGATGACCACGCGATCGGGATTGGCGACATAATGGACGGAAAAGGTCGGTTTTCCGTCGAAATCCAGCACCACGCGGGTCCGCGCTTCGTCTCCGGCAATCCGGGCACCGAAGGCCAGCAACGGCTCGCCTGCAGGCTCAGAGCTGGCGACCTCGGCTGCGGCAAACAGGGGCGAGAGCAAAGTCACGGTCAGAAAGACCGCACAGCCGAGAAAGCGAATCACAGACCGCCGCGCGCGTCCATTCCAGCGTAGGAATTCAGTCTTCAGTGCCGCCGCCAAATGCTGCTCCGGAGTTGGTAGGATCGCCCGATCGCACCTGCCCTCCTCGATTTTTCGGGAGGCGACGCAACCATGTCATCTGCTCGATACCTGCACGACGCTTCTATCGCGAGTGGCAAAACTGAATTTCCGCAGAAAATCTGGAGTTTCTCGTTCGACTTCGGTATTTCTTCGTCAATCGCACTCGCCGTTCGCGCAGGCTGCGCCATATCTTGGCGCGCCGTGCAGAGACTGCGAATCACCGCGCATGCCAGCCGCGGACTAGGGCGCAGGATTTGATCGACATTAAGGCATGGCCCGGCTTTTCCCTTGCCATAGCAACAATTAAAACATAAAAGACGAAGAAGGGTCAAAGTGTTGACGGGATAGGACTGCCACGGCAGCCAGCCGATAAGGACCTGGCGCCATGAACGGGCATACATCCGTCGTCGCTGCACTTTGCCTCTGAACACCATCCGCACCGGCGGTGGCCGGAACAGTACCCAGTCGCGGGCAACGTATCGCTCGCACGGAGCATATTCATCGGACCCATAAGGGTCTTCACGTATCGTCATTCTCGTCTGGTCCTAGATGTCGCGGCACGTTTTGCAAAACCTGGAGATGCTGAGGGCGCCCAAAGCCCCGACAGCTATCGGGTTGCGGTCGCCACGGAGGTCCCCGGCGGGAACAATCTTATCCGGCGCAACAACCGCGACGCATGATCGGCCTGCCCTTGCGGCAGGTATCCGTGCCCCTGCGCGTGTGCGCCGAGGAGCACATATTCAATGGCAGACAAAATGCTCATCGACGCGTCTCACGAAGAGGAGACGCGAGTCGTAGTCGTTCGGGGCAACCGGATCGAGGAATTCGACTTCGAATCGCAGCACAAGAAACAGATCCGCGGCAATATCTACCTTGCCAAGGTAACGCGTGTTGAACCTTCGCTGCAGGCCGCTTTCGTGGATTACGGCGGCAACCGCCACGGCTTCCTCGCCTTCGCGGAAATCCATCCCGATTACTACCAGATCCCGCTTGCCGACCGTCAGGCTCTGAAACAGGCGGAAGCGGAAGAACAGCAGCGCATCGCCGATGCTGATGCCGCCGACCCCGTTTCCGATCACGTCGTTGATCTCGGCCAGCAGGACCAGCCGGATGTCGGCATTCCCGCAGCCGTGACCGAACAGGTGGACGCCGCGCTCGGCGAAGAAGCGGCTGAAGCCGACGCGCCGTCCGAACCGGTCGCCGAAGCCGACGCCGCGCCGGAGGAAAAGCCGAAGAAGCCGCGCCGCAGCCGTGCCCGCAAGAAGGTTGCCGAAGAGGCACCCGCCGACGCCGAGGCAAGCGCTGAAAGCAATGACGACGACAGCACGCCCGGTGAAATGGCGGCCATGGTCGAGACCGATTCGATTTCGGAAGAGGTCGAGCCGCGCGGTCGCCGCCGTGATGACGACGATGACGACGACGACCATCACGAGAAGGAAGAGATCGAATCCGTTGGCGCGGAAGACGCCATGGAAGAGGTCCCGGACCGCATCCAGCGCAAGCCGCGCAAGCAGTACCGAATCCAGGAAGTCATCAAGCGCCGCCAGATCCTGCTCGTGCAGGTCGCCAAGGAAGAACGCGGCAACAAGGGCGCGGCGCTCACCACCTATCTGTCGCTCGCTGGCCGCTATTCCGTGCTGATGCCGAACACCGCGCGTGGCGGCGGCATTTCGCGAAAAATCACCCAGCCGACCGACCGCAAGCGCTTGAAGGAAATCGCCCGCGATCTCGAAGTGCCGCAGGGCATGGGCGTGATCCTGCGCACCGCCGGCGCTAACCGCACCCGCGTCGAGATCAAGCGCGACTTCGAATACCTGATGCGCCTGTGGGAAAACGTCCGCACGCTGACGCTGCAGTCGACCGCGCCGTGCCTCGTTTATGAGGAAGGTTCGCTGATCAAGCGTTCCATCCGCGACCTTTACAACAAGGACATCAACGAGGTCATCGTGTCCGGCGAAGACGGCTATCGTGAAGCGAAAGACTTCATGAAGATGCTGATGCCGAGCCATGCCCGCGTCGTTCAGCCCTACCGCGACATGCACCCGATCTTCTCGCGCTCCGGAATCGAAGCGCAGCTCGACCGCATGCTGCAGCCGCAGGTCACGCTGAAGTCCGGCGGTTATCTCATCATCAACCAGACCGAAGCTCTGGTTGCCGTCGACGTCAACTCGGGTCGCTCCACTCGCGAGCACTCGATCGAAGACACGGCGCTTCAGACCAACCTCGAAGCGGCTGAAGAAGTCGCCCGTCAGCTGCGCCTGCGCGACCTTGCCGGCCTGATTGTCATCGACTTCATCGACATGGAAGAAAAGCGCAACAACCGCGCCGTCGAGAAGAAGCTGAAGGATTGCCTGAAGAACGACCGCGCCCGCATCCAGGTCGGCCGCATCTCGCATTTCGGCCTTCTGGAAATGTCGCGCCAGCGCATCCGCGCCTCGGTTCTGGAATCAACGACGCAGGTCTGCTCGCATTGCGGCGGCACCGGCCACGTCCGTTCGCAGTCCTCCATCGCCCTGCATGTCCTGCGCGGCATCGAGGAATATCTGCTCAAGAACACCACGCATGACATTACCGTGCGCACCACGCCGGACATCGCCCTTTACCTTCTGAACCACAAGCGTCAGACGGTGATGGACTATGAGAAGCGTTTCGGGGTCTCGATCTTCATCGAATCCGACCACAATGTCGGCGCCGCGCACTTTGCAGTCGATCGTGGCGAACCAGTCGAAAACCCGGTCAAGATCGAAACCCTTATGCAGTTCGCCTCGGTGCCCGTTGAGGACGAGGATGACGACATCGTCATCGAGGACGAGATCGACGAGGAGGAGGAAGTTGTCGAGGCCTCCGGCTCGGCTTCCGCTCCGACCCAGCAGACGCGCAGCGAAGACGGTGAGAACGGCCGCAAGCGCAAGCGCCGCCGTCGTCGCCGCGGCAAGAATGGCGACCGCAATGGTGATGCCCAGGCACAGTCTGCCGAGGGCGACAGAATTTCCGGCAATGCCGACGAAGATGGCGAAGACGGTGACGACGACGCCACCGAAAATCAGGCTTCGGCAGAGGCATCCGAGGGTGACGAAGGCGCACGCCGCAAGCGTCGCCGCCGTGGCAAGCGTGGTGGCCGTCGCAACCGCACGGATGAGGACGGCGATGTCGTTGAAGCCTCTGGCGAAGACGGTGACAACAGCGTGAGCGAGGAGACTGCTGACGCCTTGGCGGATGAGGCACCGGCCGCGATTGAACTGCCGGCTGCGGAAGTTGAGGAAGAAGCAGCTGCTGAGGCCAAGAAGCCGCGCCGCACCCGCCGCGGCAAGGCCGCGACGGCCCCGGCAGATGACGCGGTTGCAGCCGAAGAGCCGGCTCCGGCCGCTCCCAAGGCACGCGCCTCTCGCAAGAAGGCCGGCCCCAAGGCGGAAGTGGCAACAGAAGCCCCAACTGCGCCCAGCGAAGAAGCCGGAACCGAAGCGGTAAAGACCGAGGACGTCCCGGCGGAAGAACCCAAGACGGAAGAGGCTGTACCCGCTGCAGTCGCCCCGGAAGCGATTGTCGAGGAAGCCGAGGTCGCTAAGCCGGCTCGCGCCAACCGTGGCGAGAACGTCTCCTCCTCCGATCCGGTGGTCAAATCGGGTGCTTCGGAACAGAAGCCCGTCGATGGCGAGGAAAAGCCGAAGAAGGCGGGCTGGTGGCAGCGCCGCGGCTTCTTCTGAGGCGCAAACGGAAACATTGGAAACGGCCGCCATCGTGCGGCCGTTTTCGCATCCTCATTGCCTTTACCGGGCAAGACCGCCATGCGCCTGATTCTACGGTTTCCACGCCGTCATCCCTTGGCTTAGTCTCTCAGCCCCATGACCACCAATTTGAAGACAGGACGACGATGATCCCGATGGCCCCCACTCTCCGCACCGCCTTTTCCGCGCTCCTGGGCGCCACGGTGTTGGCGACCACCGCGCTTTTCAGCGTGGTCCCGGCTGCCGCCGAAATGACCGAGGCGCAGAAGGCGGAAATGGGTGCTTTCGTGCGCGAATACCTGATCGCCAACCCTGACGTTCTGGTCGAGGTGCAGCAGGCCTACGAAAAGAAGCAGTACGAAAGCCGTATCAGCCAAGCCGGCCCTGCCATCATCGACAACCGGGATGCGATCTTTTTCGACAAGAACGATATCGTGCTCGGCAACCCGAACGGCGACGTCACCGTCGTCGAGTTCTTCGATTACAATTGCGGTTACTGCAAGCACGCGCTCGAGGACATGGACACCATTCTCAAGGACGACAAGAATGTCCGCTTCGTGCTGAAGGAGTTTCCGATCCTCGGCCCGGAATCGGTGGCCGCTCATCAGGTCGCCAATGCCGTGCGCCTGACGGCCCCGGACAAATATCCGGATTTCCATCGCAAGCTTTTGGGCGGCGAGACGCGCGCCACCGAGGAGACGGCGATGGCGGTTGCTACCGGGCTGGGTCTCGACGAGGCCAAGCTGCGACAGTCAATGGAGGACCAACCGAATGATACTAGCGTGAAGGCCACCTACCGTCTGGCCAACGCGCTCGGGATTACCGGCACGCCCTATTATGTCGTCGGCAACGAGCCGCTGGTCGGTGCGCAGGGGGCGGATGCCATCGAGGAGAAGATCGCCAATATCCGAAAATGCGGCAAGGCTAGCTGCTGACCGACGATTGCCGGGGAACGGACCGACCCACATCCCCGACGCGCCACCCGCCCGTGACGCTTCCCGAAGCGGCCGAATCCCCGGTTATGCACGGGTTTGATGGTCGGGGGCTTTCCCTTGGCCCTGCACCGGTCTATAGGTTGCCCAGATTTTTCGACGGAACACCTGATGAAAAAGACGATTTTCGTCCTTAACGGCCCTAACCTCAACATGCTCGGCAAGCGCGAGCCGGGGATCTATGGCGCCGCCACATTGAAGGACATCGAAAACCGTTGCATCTCGGTCGGCAACGACCTCGGCTTCGAGATCGATTTCCGCCAGAGCAATCATGAAGGCGTTCTGATCGACTGGATCCACGAAGCCGGTGACAAGGCCGCGGGCGTCGCATTCAATGCGGGCGCCTACACGCATACGTCGCTGGCACTTCATGACGCCATCAAGGCGGTCACCGTTCCGGTGATCGAGGTGCATATCTCGAACGTGCATGCGCGTGAGGAAATCAGGCATCACTCGATGATTGCGCCGGCTGCCAAGGGCGTCATCTGCGGCTTCGGCCCGACGAGCTACATACTGGCGCTGCATGCCTTCAAAGACATTATCAGCTGAAAAAGACAACGACATATAGGGTTTGCCATGTCTGAAAAGAAAAGCGGTATCGACAAGGTACTGATCCGCGACCTCGCCAACATCCTCAACGACGCGGATATCAACGAGATCGAGATCGAGCAGGACGACATGCGCATCCGCGTGTCGCGCTCGGCCCCGCAATATATCCAGGCACCGGTCATGGCAGCTGCCGCTCCGGTCGCCGCTGCACCTGTTGCTGCCTCTGCACCGGCTGTCGCCGCTCCGGCCGCGTCGCCCCGTGACAATGTCAATGCCGTTCCGGCCCCGATGGTCGGCACCGTCTACCTGTCGCCGGCCCCGGGCGCTGCCCCCTTCATCCAGGTCGGCGCCACGGTCAAGGAAGGCCAGACGCTGCTCATCATCGAAGCGATGAAGACGATGAACCAGATCCCGTCGCCGCGTTCGGGCGTGGTCAAGGAAATCATCGTCAACGACGCACAGCCCGTCGAATACGGCGAGCCGCTCGTCATCGTTGAATAAAGCATAGGTCAGCCTGATGGTTTCCAAGGTCCTCATAGCCAATCGCGGCGAAATCGCGCTTCGCGTTCTTCGCGCCTGCAAGGAACTCGGCATCGCGACCGTTGCCGTGCATTCGACGGCCGACGCCGACGCCATGCATGTCCGTCTTGCCGACGAGAGTGTCTGCATCGGCCCACCACCGTCGCGTGACAGCTACCTCAACATCCACCAGATCGTCGCGGCCTGCGAGATCACCGGTGCGGATGCGGTTCATCCGGGCTACGGGTTCCTGTCGGAAAACGCCAAGTTCGCCGATATCCTCGAAGCGCACGGCATCACCTTCATCGGCCCGACCGCCGACCATATCCGCTTGATGGGTGACAAGATCACCGCCAAGCAGACGGCGGTCGAACTCGGCATTCCGGTCGTTCCCGGCTCCGACGGCGAAGTGACGCCGGAAAACGCGCTCGAGATCGCCCGCGGCATCGGTTTCCCGGTGCTGATCAAGGCGACGGCCGGTGGCGGCGGACGCGGCATGAAGGTCGCCAAGACCGAGGCCGACCTGCAGGAAGCCTTCGACACCGCTCGCACCGAAGCGCTCAACGCTTTCGGCAACGGCGCCGTCTACATGGAAAAGTATCTCGGCAAGCCGCGCCATATCGAGATCCAGGTCGTCGGTGATGGTGAAGGCAATGCCATCCATCTCGGCGAACGTGATTGCTCGCTTCAGCGCCGTCACCAGAAGGTCTGGGAAGAAGCAAACTCCCCTGCCCTCAATGTCGAGCAGCGCATGAATATCGGCCAGATCTGCGCCGATGCCATGAAGAAGATGAAGTATCGCGGCGCCGGCACGATCGAGTTCCTCTACGAAAACGGCGAGTTCTATTTCATCGAAATGAACACCCGTCTTCAGGTCGAGCACCCGATCACCGAAGCCATTACCGGTATCGACCTCGTGCACGAACAGATCCGCGTCGCCTCCGGTGCCGGCCTGTCCGTCACCCAGGAAGAGATCGTCTTCTCCGGTCATGCCATCGAATGCCGCATCAATGCGGAGGATCCGCGTACCTTCGTTCCCTCGCCGGGCACGATCACGCATTTCCACGCTCCGGGCGGTCTCGGCGTTCGCGTCGATTCAGGTGCCTATGCCGGCTACAAGATCCCGCCCTACTATGACAGCCTGATCGGCAAGCTGATCGTGCATGGACGCACCCGCGTCGAATGCATGATGCGCCTGCGCCGCGTGCTCGACGAGTTCGTCGTTGACGGCATCAAGACGACGCTGCCGCTGTTCCAGGATCTGGTCGACAACCAGGACATCGCCAACGGCGACTACGACATCCACTGGCTGGAAAACTATCTGGCCAGCACCAACGCTTAAAGGCACGCGATGGCAGGGGCACGCAGGGGACGATATCCGACCATTACCGCGGACATTCTCCTGCGTGCCTATTCCATCGGCCTGTTTCCGATGGCCGATTCGGCCGACGACCCGGAAATCTTCTGGGTCGAGCCGGACCTGAGGGGGATCATCCCCCTCGACACTTTTCACGTCTCCAAAAGCCTGCAAAAGGCCATGCGCAAGGCGCCGTTCGACATCCGTTTCGACACCGCCTTCGCCGCCGTCATGGACGGCTGCGCGGAAGCGGTCGACAACCGGCCGAGCACCTGGATCAATTCCACCATCCGTTCGCTCTATACGGAGCTCCACGCGCTCGGACACGCTCATAGCGTCGAAGCATGGGAAGATGGCGAGCTGGTGGGGGGGCTTTATGGCGTTTCGCTGGGTGCGGCCTTTTTTGGCGAAAGCATGTTCTCCCGCCGCACCAATGCATCGAAGATTTGCCTCGTTCATCTGGTCGAGCGCCTGCGCGCCCAGGGCTTTCGCCTGCTGGACACGCAATTCACCACCGATCATTTGAAGACGTTTGGCGCGATCGACGTGCCGAAGGCGGATTATCTGGTGATGCTGCAGGCGGCCGTTGAGCCACCGCATCTGGCGTTTTGAGATTGATTCGAGCCGGCCGGGCATGTGGACGTCGATTTCGCGCAGCATGCGCGCGTAGAGGCGGCCTCGCATTGTTTTACAGCGCCAAAGAAAAGAACCCGCAGCTGCGATTTCGCGTCGGCGATCCTGTCCATAGACAAAAGGCGAAGGGCTTCAGTTGCCTGGCGAAGGCGCCGGCACGTCCGACTTGTCCTTGCAGCCGGTCAGCCAGATATCGTAGATCGGATGCTCGACGGCGTTCAAGCCCGGGCTATCGGCAAACATCCAGCCCGTAAAGATGCGGCGGATCTTGCGATCGAGGGTGATCTCGTCAACTTCGACGAAACCGTCGATCTTCTGCGCTTCGCTATCGTCACGCGAATAGCAGACTTTCGGTGTCACCTGCAGCGCACCATATTGCACCGTTTCGTTGACATAGACGTCGAACGTGGTGATGCGGCCGGTGATCTTGTCGATGCCGGCAAACACGGCAACCGGGTTTTCGAGGCGCGCAGCCGAAACCGTTTGCGGCGTCACTACCAGCAAAGCGCCGAGCAGAACACCGGCCAACAGCTTTTTGGAAAACGTCATCGACAATCTCATCAATCTACCCGCGCAACGCCCCTCATTCGGGAACATCGGCTACGCGTAGTCAGGGATTATGGCCAAAAGCGGAAAACCAGGCCGTAGCGGACCCGGCCGGCAGCCGGATCGCCATTTCGGAAATGCGGCTTAGTTGCCCGGCGTCCAGGCATCGTAGTCGCCGGTCACGCGCGGACGCTCGCCGGCGCCAGACAGCGAACCCTGCGGACGGTAGGCGCCGGCAGAGCCGGTAAGGTTGGCCTCATGCGGCTTCTGCCATTCGCGCGGCTTGTAGTCTTCCTTCGATGGCGGCGTGTCGGTGCGGTAATGCATCCAGCCATGCCAGCCAGGGGGAATGGCCGAGGCTTCGGCATAACCGTTATAGATCACCCAGCGACGCGGCATGCCCCAGGAGGTCATCGTGCCCTCGTAATAGACATTGCCGTGCTCATCTTCACCGACGCGCGTGCCCTTGCGCCAGGTGAAGAAACGCGTCCCGATCGTCTGACCGTTCCACCAGGTAAAGATCTGCAAAAGAAGCTGTTTCATGTTTCCGTCGGCCTCAAACGAGAGAGGGAAGTTTGATCTTGCGCTTATGCAAT
This sequence comes from Neorhizobium sp. NPDC001467, assembly GCF_050275975.1. NCBI lineage: Bacteria > Pseudomonadati > Pseudomonadota > Alphaproteobacteria > Hyphomicrobiales > Rhizobiaceae > Neorhizobium > Neorhizobium sp. NPDC001467. The sequence goes on from NZ_JBNNPS010000005.1 coordinate 23,635, forward strand.
CTCAAACGGTTGATGTCCAGAGAGACCCCTTAAAATCCGGTCCGCCATCGCCGCTATTTCAGCTTCATCTTGAAGCCGGCATGGCTTTTTTCGAAACCGTGACGCTCGTAGAAGCGATGGGCGTCTGTGCGGGTCACATTGCTGGTCAGCTGCACCAGTCGGCAATCGCGGCGCCGCGCCTCTTCCACGGCATAGTCCACCATGGCCTTGCCAATGCCACGGCCGCGCATGTCCGGCCGCGTCTGCACCGCTTCGAGGATCATGGTCAGCGACCCACGACCGGTCAGCGTACGGGTGAACAGCAGTTCGAACGTGCCGACCACGTCGCTGCCGAGTTCGGCAACATAGAGGTTTTCGTTGTGGGAGGCGTCGATGATGTAAAAGGCCTTGAGGTAATCCTCGAAGGCGTCCGGATCGGTCGTATCGCCATGCCCGCCCTTGTCGTCAGCGGCGAACATCGCGATGATGTCCGGCAAATCGGTTTCGCGCGCCCTGCGAATGATCAGGCCCGATACACTCATGGCAGTCTCCTCCCTCATGAGCCGCCCGCGAAAACCCTATTGCGGCAGCCGCTTTTCCATCACCACGGCCGGCAGGCCGGAATTCGGCCCACCGAACTCCTCCATACGGTCGACTTCGACAAAACCGAGCCGGCTGTAGAAAGATATGGCGCGTTCGTTCTGGAGCGCTACCTCGACCCGCATGATTTCCGCATTGGGAAAGCAGGTTTCGAGTTCAGCAAAGAGATCGCGGCCAACGCCCTCGCCCTGCGCCGACGGCTTGACATAGAGCTGGTGCAGCATCACCGTCTTGTCCATCTCGGGATAGACGGCAGCAAAACCCATGCCCCCAATGTCACGACCGCTGTCGGCCACCAGAAACTCGCCACCCTTGCGGCCGACCCGTTCCTTGATGGCAGAGGGCGAATTCCACGACTGCAGCAGTTTTTCTACCGTTTCAGCACCATAGATGCCGTCATAGGCCGAATGGAAAGTTTCGATCAGGAGCTTGTGCACCTGATCGACATCTTTCGGGCCGGCGGTTCGGACGAAGTAGACCATCAGGTCTTACTCCTCGATGCCGAGCTTCGCCTTCACCAGCGCCTGAACGGCCTGCGGGTTGGCCTTGCCGCCGGTGGACTTCATCACCTGACCGACGAACCAGCCGGCGAGCGTCGGCTTGGCCTTGACCTTCTCGACCTGATCCGGGTTGGCGGCAATGATCTCGTCCACGGCCTTTTCGATGGCGCCGGTGTCGGTGACCTGCTTCATGCCGCGGGTTTCGACGATTTCGGCCGGATCGCCGCCTTCGGTCAGCACGATTTCGAACAGGTCCTTGGCGATCTTGCCCGAAATCGTTTCGGCCTTGATCAGATCAATGATGCCGCCAAGCTGCGCTGGAGAAACCGGAGTCTCTTCAATGTCTTTGCCGAGTTTGTTCAAGGCGCCCAACAGGTCGTTGATAACCCAGTTGGCGGCAATCTTGCCATCGCGGCCTTCGGCAACGGCCTCGAAATAATCGGCAATCGCCTTTTCCGAAACCAGAACCGAGGCGTCATAGACCGAGAGGCCGAGCTCATTGACGAACCGAGCCTTCTTGTCGTCCGGCAGTTCCGTCAGGTCGGCCTTGAGCGCGTCGATAAAGGCATCGTCGAATTCCAGCGGCAGCAGGTCAGGATCGGGGAAATAACGATAGTCGTGCGCGTCTTCCTTGGAGCGCATCGAGCGGGTCTCGCCCTTGCCCGGATCGAACAGCCGGGTTTCCTGATCGATCACGCCACCGTCTTCGAGAATGCCGATCTGGCGGCGCGCTTCATATTCGATCGCCTGACCGATGAAACGGATGGAGTTGACGTTCTTGATTTCACAACGCGTGCCAAAACCTTCGCCCGGACGACGGACGGAGACGTTGACGTCGGCGCGCATGGAACCCTCGTCCATGTTGCCGTCGCAGGTGCCGAGGTAACGCACGATCGAGCGCAGCTTGGTCATATAGGCCTTGGCTTCATCGGAGGAGCGCATGTCGGGCTTCGACACGATCTCCATCAGCGCCACGCCGGACCGGTTAAGGTCGACGAAGGACATGGTCGGATGCTGGTCATGCATCGACTTGCCGGCGTCCTGTTCCAGATGCAGGCGCTCGATGCCGATCTCGATATCCTCGAACTGGCCCTGCCGGTCCGGACCCAGCGAGATCACGATCTGGCCTTCGCCGACGATCGGATCCTTGAACTGCGAGATCTGGTAGCCCTGCGGCAGGTCGGGATAGAAATAGTTCTTGCGGTCAAAAATCGAGCGCTTGTTGATCTGCGCCTTGAGGCCGAGGCCGGTGCGCACGGCCTGGCGCACGCATTCCTCGTTGATGACCGGCAGCATGCCCGGCATGGCGGCATCGACGAGCGAGACATTGGCATTGGCCGGCTTGCCGAATTCGGTCGAGGCGCCGGAGAACAGCTTTGAATTCGACAGGACCTGCGCATGCACCTCCATGCCGATGATCACTTCCCAATCGCCGGTGGCGCCGGGAATGAAGCGTTTCGGGTCAGGGGTACGGACGTCGACTAGGGTCATCTGATGCTCGTAAAATGGTCTATGCGTTGATGTCTGGAGGTAGAGCAAATGGCGCGGCGGTGCAAGCACATGGGCGGCGATGCGGCCAAAACAGCGGCACAGGAACAGGATGGAAACTTAACCGGCGACGGGTAGCCTCACAAAATGCAACTCGGACAGTCTTTCACGCTCTTCCTGATCTATCTTCTCCTCAACGTCGTGGTCTTCTGCGTCTACTGGTGGGACAAGCAGGCGGCGATCGAGGGCGAGTGGCGCGTGCGCGAAGATACACTGCTGGCGCTTGCCTTCTTCGGCGGCAGTCTTGGCGCGGTCACGGCCCAGCAATTGCTGCGCCACAAGACCCGCAAGGAGCCGTTCCGGTCAAGCCTCAGAATGATCTTGGCGTTCCATATCGCGGCCGGACTGTTCTGGCTGTTGGCACCGGCCGGCACGCTCATGGCCGTGCTGTCGCTCTTTAAATGATCAGAGATCGGGACCGTAGGTTGCCGGCTCTTCCACGGCCAACTGCTTCGACAGACCGACGGACTGCACATCCTGATCGAGTTTTGGCGCGTAGGCGACCGAAAGCCAGTTTATGGTGTAACCGTTCTTCTCGAAGAAGCCGACCGCATCGGTGTTGCGGGCGTGGGTTTCGAGCTTGGCGGTGACAAAACCCTGCCGCAAGATTTCGCCTTCGACCTCGCCGAGCAGCGCGGTCCCGACATCCTGTCGCTGGAATGGCGGATCGATCCAGAAATCCGTGATCGTCTCGTCCAGCGCCTCGCGCGCCGCCCAGCCTGCGACGGTGCCATTAACTTCCGCAACCGTGATGGTCAGCCACGACGACCGCGTGAAATTGTCGAAAGCAATTTCCGCATTGTCGTGCATGTCGGCAGTAGCGCCGATCGGGGCGACGGCCTGCTGCCATGCGCGTACGCCGATTTCCCTCAACGTTGCGGTCTCGTCGTCACGGGCATTGCGAATGCTGATCATGGCGGCCCCTGCTGTGGGGAAGAGTAGAGCATCGTGATACCGGCTTGGCTAGTGAATTGCGACAAGCGCGACCCTTTGAGGCGGATAAAGATCACCCCTTTGCCATCGACCCTCCGCCTGTTTGCCGGTCTCAAGCCAGTCGCTTCTCCATATGAACCTTTTCGAGATCCACATTCATGCTCTTGGAAAACTCGATGCCGCGCCAGACGATTTCAAAACCGCAGCGTTCGTAGAGCCGGATCGCGGTGGCATTGCTGGCATGCGTGGAAATCCGCGCCAGCGTGTGCCCTTCATCGTCAATCGCCGCAAGAATGTGGAGAACAAGCGCCCGGCCAATACCCCTACCCTGATGATCCGGGTGAACCCAGACATCGGAAACGTAATCTCGATCACTGTCCCGCGCCGTCCAACCGACGACGCCGCCATCTAGTTCGGCAAGATGCACATCGCCCAATGTGTTTTGAGGAAAGATCGAGAACTCATGTCGCACACGCTCGATGACTTCCGCATTCGATTGGGTGGGATCGAACGCGTCACTGGATTTACAAGCCGCAAAACCGACGTCGCCGACCACATGGTGATCGGCGATTGTCATGTCTCGAATTTTCAGCCCGCTCACCACCACTTGGCCGGCGTGAACTTGCCGGCGGCCTGTTCGATGACATGAGCGGTACGGAACAGCGTTTTTTCCTCGAACGGCTTGCCGATCAGTTGCAGGCCAAGCGGCAGGCCCTTGGCGTCGAGACCGGCCGGAACGGCAATGCCCGGCAGGCCCGCCATGTTCACCGTCACGGTGAAGATGTCGTTGAGGTACATGGCGACCGGGTCGTTCGCGAGGTTTTCGTCGGCGATACCGAAAGCCGACGAAGGCGTCGCCGGCGTCAGGATGGCATCGACACCGGCATGGAAGACCGTCTCGAAGTCGCGCTTGATCAGCGTGCGAACCTTCTGCGCCTGCAGGTAGTAGGCATCGTAATAACCGGCAGACAGAACATAGGTGCCGATCATGATGCGGCGCTTGACCTCGGTGCCGAAACCGGCGGCGCGGGTCTTTTCGTACATGTCGGCAATGTCCTTGCCGTCGACGCGCAGGCCGTAACGGACGCCGTCATAACGGGCAAGATTGGACGAGGCTTCGGCCGGCGCCACGATGTAATAGGCCGGCAGGGCGTATTTCGTATGCGGCAAGCTGATGTCGACGATCTCGGCGCCTGCATCCTTCAGATAGGCAATGCCCTGCTGCCACAGATTTTCGATGTCTTCCGGCATGCCCTCGATGCGGTATTCCTTTGGAATGCCGATCTTCATACCCTTGACCGACTGGCCGAGGGCGGCTTCGTAATCCGGGATCGGAAGATCGACCGAGGTCGTGTCCTTGGCATCGACCGACGCCATCGACTTCAGGAGGATGGCGGCATCGCGCACGTCGCGGGCGATCGGGCCGGCCTGATCGAGCGAGGACGCAAACGCCACCGTGCCCCAGCGCGAGCAGCGGCCATAGGTCGGCTTGATGCCGACCGTGCCGGTGAAGGCCGCCGGCTGGCGGATCGAGCCGCCGGTGTCAGTGGCGGTCGCACCGGCGCACAGATGCGCGGCGACGGCTGCCGCCGAACCACCGGAAGAACCGCCTGGAACAAGCTGCTGGTTGGAACCTTCGGCTCTCCACGGGTTAACGACGGGGCCGTAATGCGAGGTCTCGTTGGACGAGCCCATGGCGAACTCGTCCATGTTGAGCTTGCCGAGCATGACGGCGCCATCGTCCCAGAGGTTCTGGGTGACGGTCGATTCGTATCTCGGCTTGAAGCCATCGAGAATGTGGGAGCAGGCCTGGGTATGTACGCCCTCGGTGGCGAACAGGTCCTTGATGCCAAGCGGAATGCCTTCCAGGGCGCCGGCCTGGCCGCTTGCGATGCGCTCGTCGGAGGCCTTTGCCATGGCGCGCGCCTTGTCCGGCGTTACGGTAATATAGGCATTGATCGTCGCGTTCGCAGCGTCGATGGCGCCAAGATAAGCGTCGGTGAGTTCGATGGCAGAAATGGCCTTCGAGGTCAGCTTCTCGCGGGCTTCGGCAATGGTGAGGCTGGTCAGTTCGGTCATGGGTGCGGCTTTCGGATGCTTTTGGCGAGCAGGGCAAGGGACGGAATGCGCAAGAAACTGCGCTTATTCGACGACCTTCGGCACCAGGAAGAAATTACGATCGGTTTCGGGCGCATTGGCAACGATATCGTCGGCCTTGTCGCCATCGGTCACGTCGTCGGTGCGCTTGCGCATCTCCATCGGCGTCACCGATGTCATCGGCTCGATACCGGTGACGTCGACTTCGGAAAGCTGCTCGACGAAATCGATGATCCCGTTCAACTCGCCGACCATGCGATTGGCCTCCTCTTCGCTGACAGCGATACGAGCAAGGCGGGCAACCCGCTTGACGGTGGCAAGATCGACGGACATGGCATTCTCCGAGGGAATAGATGGTCCCCCGCTATAATAGCCGCGCTCGCCCTTCGCAACTGCCTAACCTCGGGGTGAGCCTGCAAATCCCTCGCACAGATCTTCCCGCTGCTTCGCGGCCGGGGTCTACCGAAAGGCTCGGCGGCAAAGCGTCGAAGATGGATTGAGCGATATCGCGCCTGCCGTCCGCGTCGAACCACCGGGGGAACGAATGAGAGAACATTCGCCCCGACGGTTCGGCTGCGGGGCGAATGTTTCGGGAGCCTATTCGAAGCTCAGGACCGAACCCGGCTTGGGCACTTCCACATTGGTCTTCATGCCTTCCATCCCCTTCACGAACTTTTCCGGGGTCTGCTCGAGAAGACCGAACGTACCGTAATGGCAGGGAATGACGTGCTTGAAATCGAAGAAGCGCTGGCAGGCCAGTGCCGCTACCGCCCCTCCCATGGTGAAACGATCGCCGACCGGGACGATGCCGATATCGGGCGCATGCAGTTCATTGATCAAGCCCATGTCGGTAAAGATGTCCGTATCCCCCATATGCAGGATCGAAGGTTCATCGTCGATATGCAGCATCAGGCCATTGGCGCTGCCCAGCGAATGCGAAATGCCGTCTTCCGTCACTTCTGCCGATGAGTGCAGCGCATTCGTGAGCGTCACGGTAAACCCGTCAAAGGACACCGTTCCGCCGGTACCGGCCAGTTCCAGCTTTTCGACGCCCCGTTTCGATAGCCAGTCCCCGAGATCGGCATTGCAGAACACCGTCGCGCCGGTTTCCTGGGCCAGAGCAATCGTGTCGCCGACGTGGTCCGCGTGGCCATGGGTCAGCAGGATCTGGGTTACGCCTTCCGTCACGTCCTTGAGATCCAGACCCTGAAAGCTCGGATTATGTCTCAGAAAGGGATCGATAAGGATTTTGGCTTTTGCGGTTTCGAGACGAAAAGCGGCATGGCCGAGCCAGGTGAGCTTCATGGGGTAACTCCTTGAAATATGATGGCACGAATATAAAGCGGTTCGATGTGGTGGCAACATCGCCGCAGCGGTTCTAGGCCATTAGCACGTCAATGCGACAGACCTGCGGTGGAATGGCATAGCCGGCCCAGTTGCAAGGCTCCGGCCGGTAGTCTAAGCGACCGCAATTGCTGCATTCTCGAACAGATGCAGGCAGAACATCATTTCATGACGTGAGGATACGGATTTGGCCGGCAACGATGACGAGTATGTCTATGACGAAGCCACGGGCGAATGGCTGCCCGCCTCAGAGGCTGCTGCCAGGACGGCGGAACAGAACGCGGTGCGCGATGCGGCTGGCAACATTCTGGTGGACGGCGATGCCGTGACACTGATCAAGGATCTCTAAGTCAAGGGCGCCGGCCAGACCCTCAAACAGGGCACGGTGATCCGTTCGATCCGGCTGACCGACGATCCGCAGGAAATCGACTGCCGCCATGATACCATCAAGGGGCTGGTGCTGCGCACCGAATTCGTCCGCAAGAAAAGCTGAACGGGAACCAAAGACATGGCAACGTTGACCATCGAGGAACTGGCCGCGATGCTGTCGCCCAACCAGGCGATTGCCGGACTTGACCTCGGCACCAAGACGATCGGCCTTGCCATGTCGGATCTCGGGCGGCGTTTCGCCTCACCCCGCCCGGTGCTCAAGCGGGTCAAGTTCACCCGGGATGCCGAGGTGCTTCTGGCGTTCGCGGAAAGGGAAAAGGTGGCGGCCTTCATCATCGGCCTGCCGATGAACATGGATGGTTCCGCGGGACCGCGTGTGCAGGCGACCCGCGCCTTCGTGCGATCGATGGCGGACAAGACCACCCTGCCCTTCGTATTCTGGGACGAACGCCTCTCGACGGTTGCGGCCGAACGGGCCCTGCTGGAAATGGACGTGTCGCGCGCCAAGCGGGCCGAACGCATCGATTCGGCTGCCGCGAGCTTCATTCTTCAGGGCGCCCTGGACAGGCTCTTGTCGCTGGGCAGGGACACAGATGCGGCCGGCTGACGGCCGTTCCACCACGCAGCAATCGCCTTGCGTTTGCGGAAGCCGATGATGGCAAACACGATCAGGCTGTCGACGGCGATCGCCCGGGCGACCAGGGGCGGAATATCCTGCGCCGGAATGCCCAGGATCTGGCTATAGACCTCGAAGACAAGGTCGTGTGTCTGGCGCGTCAGCATGAAGAAGCCGAGGCTGATGTCGTAGTAGGACAGGCCATACCACGCGCCGATGAGCAGGACGGGACCCGCCCACAATATCAGAAACCACTTCATGCGGCCCTCTTCGTCATTGTCGTCGAACCGATTTCCAGCGACATCAACCACCGCAAAATGGCCATAGCGCTCAACACGACGGCAGGAACCGCGATATCGAGTGCAAGCATTGCGAAAAACGCAGCCGCTGAGATCAGTACACCCGTATGGTAACCGGTCGTCGTCATGCCAGCGCCTTCTCCGCGTCGCGTTGGTTAATCTTCTATTAACCGTAATCTAGAGCCGAGGCCGCGGGCCGCAACAAAAACCCCACCGTATGGTTAACGGCGGGGCGAAGCCTGTGGACATCGATGTTGCGCCTGACGGCGGAATTCAGTTTGCAGCCGGATAGAGAAGATCGACGATATAGGAGGCGTCGAAGCGCGCATCGAGCATGCCGTAGGTCGAGCGCCAGCCACCGGCCAGACGCGTTTCGACAAAAGCATCGACGATCTTGCCCGCGCCGAGCCTTGCCAGTTCTGCCGCGCCGGCCGCCAGCGCCAGTTGCTCAATCAGCAGACGCGCGGCCCCCTCGTCGCGTTCCGCCAAGGCCATGGCTGCCCGCAGCACCTCCACAGTCTTTTTGCCGGCCGGACCGAGATCGCGTTCGAAACCGGCAATCACCATATCGAACAGGTCGCGGCCGCGCGACAGCACGCGCAGAACGTCGAGCGCCATGACATTGCCGGAGCCTTCCCAGATCGCGTTGACCGGCGCCTCGCGGTAATGGCGGGCAATCGGGCGTTCCTCGATATAGCCGTTGCCACCGAGGCACTCCATCGCCTCATAGATCAGCGATGGCGCGATCTTGCAGTTCCAGTATTTGATGACCGGCGTCATCACGCGGGCATAGGCGGCATCGTTTGGCGAGGTCGCCGCCTTGTCGAAGGCCTCCGCCAGGCGATAGGCAAGCGCGGTGGCGGCTGCGACATCGAGTGCCATGTCGGCAAGAACACGCGTCATCAGCGGCTGGTCTATGAGGTTCTTGCCAAAGGCGCTGCGTCCCCGGCAACTATGGACCGCTTCCGACAGCGAGGCGCGCATGATGCCGGCCGACGCCAGGGCGCAATCAAGACGGGTCAGGGTCACCATGTCGAGAATGGTGCGGATGCCGTCTCCAGGTTCACCCAGCAGGTAGCCGAAAGCATCGGCAAATTCCACTTCCGACGACGCATTGGAACGGTTGCCGACCTTATCCTTCAGGCGCTGGAAGCGCAGGCCGTTGGCAGAACCGTCCTCGAGCAGGCGCGGCACGAGAAAGCAGCCCATGCCGTCGCGCGTCTGCGCCAGCATGACGAAGGCGTCGCTCATCGGCGCAGACATGAACCATTTGTGGCCGGAAAGCCGGAATACGCCCTCCCCGACCCGTTCCGCAGCCGAGCGGATGGCACGCACGTCCGTGCCCGCCTGCTTTTCGGTCATCCCCATGCCGATCGTCACGGCCGTCTTCTGCAGGGCGGGCTTGCTGCTCGAATCGTATTTGCGCGACAGGATTTTCGGCGCCCACTCCTTCTGCACCCGCGGCGAGGCCATGATGGCAGCAATCGAGGCGCTGGTCATGGTGAGCGGGCACAGGTGGCCACATTCGAGTTGAGAGGTCAGATAAAACCGCGCCGCCCGGGCCCGGTGCGCGGATCCGCGCGCTTCCGGCACGCTTTCCCACAACGAGGAATGCAGGCCACTCGCCATCGAGCGGCGCATCAGCGCATGCCAGGCGGGGTGAAATTCCACCTGATCGAGCCGTTCGCCACGCGGGCCATGGGTGCGCAGTGTCGGCGGGCTCTCATTGGCCATGCGCGCCAGATCCTGCGCCTCGGGCGACGTCACGTAACGGCCGAGCGCATCATACTCTTCGCGCAGGCTGCGGTTGAGCCCGGCCGTAAGGTCGACGATCAGCGGATCGGAGCGATAGGCATTGATCCCGCTCCAGAGACCCGGCTGGTTGAGTTCGGCATTTTTTTCTTCGTCGCGCGACATATCGATCATCAGGCGGTTCTAGCGGAAGTTAAAGGTCGTGGGAACGGTGCATCTGGACTATTCTGCGGGGTTATTTCGCCCGGGCATTGTGCGCCCGAACAAACTTTGAAACACCGGTAGCTGACTGGCAAATGGGGATTCGGCATTGATCGCTAAAGTAGATCCGGCACGCGTGGTGGAACTGGAGTTGGCAACGATCCAGGAGATCGAGCGGCAGCTCGATAACGCCGCGGGTCCCGGCCATCCCGCCAGCAACGTCAAGCCGGGCACGCTATCGCCGAAAAAGGCCGCCATTGCCGCAATAGACGGCCATCTTTTTATCTCCAATGGCAACAACATGTGGGAGACCCAATATCTGGGCGGCCTGACGGGACTTGAAGACTGGACGGCAAAATGGGTCGAGCTCCTCGCCAGACGGTCCCAGACCGCCGCTGAGCGGAGCGTGCAGCTTTTTCATTTCATCATCCCGGAAAAGCAGGTCGTGCTTGCGCCTATCCGCTGGCCCGAATCGCCTGAAGACGGCAGCAACCGTCCGATCCGCTACCTCCAGGCAAAGCTGCCCGCGGATACGATCCTGATCTATCCCGAACAGGCATTGCGAGACGGGCTTGCTACCGTCCCGACCCATCACCGACACGATTCGCACTGGAACGTGTCGGGCTGCTGCCTGGCGATCCAACCCCTTCTCAGAAGCATCATTCCGCAATTCGACATCGGTACGGTTCTGCTCAAGGCAAGGCTCGAGAATGGAGCCCACGATCTGACCCGACATTTCTTCGTCGATCCGCCGTCAGAGGAATATCTTGCACTTGCACCCCAGGGCGAGATCGTCATGGACAACCAGCATCTCGAAAAAACGGGCAAGCATATCGGCAATCTTTATGCGATCGAAAATCCCGCCGCACGCGATGAGAGAAAGGTCATCGTCTTCGGCGACAGCTATTCCTACAGCCAGGGCATGACCTTCGTGCTGTCGGCCGTTTTCAAGACGGTCGTTTTCCTGTGGTCGAAGCATATCGTGTGGAATTTCGTCACTGAGCAGAAGGCCGATATCGTCATCTGGGAAAGTGCCGAGCGCTACATCGTCTCCGTGCCCGGCCACTGAACATCGCCGTCGACACCAGTTGATAGCCCGAGTTCGCGCTTGCGGGCGCCTCACCCACTGATTATAGACCGCGTGACTGACACGGAGGACGTTTACGTGGTCTTCTTTCCCCATCGCCATCTGCTTGGCATCAAGGGCCTTACCGAACAGGACATCACTCTTCTTCTGGACAAGGCCGACGAGGCCGTGAAGATTTCCAGGCAGCGGGAAAAGAAAACGTCGACACTGCGTGGCCTGACCCAGATCAACCTCTTCTTCGAAGCCTCGACGCGTACGCAGTCCTCGTTCGAACTAGCCGGCAAGCGTTTGGGCGCCGACGTCATGAACATGTCGGTCGGCAATTCCTCGGTCAAAAAGGGCGAAACGCTGATCGATACGGCGATGACGCTCAACGCCATGCGCCCCGACGTGCTTGTCCTGCGCCACTCGTCTGCAGGAGCTGCGGCCCTTCTCGCCCAGAAGGTCGCCTGCTCTGTAGTCAATGCTGGCGATGGTCAGCACGAACACCCGACGCAGGCCCTGCTCGATGCGCTGACCATCCGTCGCGCCAAGGGCAAGCTTTCGCGCATCATCGTCGCGATCTGCGGCGATGTGCTGCATTCGCGTGTCGCGCGTTCCAACATTCTCCTGCTCAATGCCATGGGCGCGCGTGTGCGCGTCGTCGCGCCGTCGACGCTGCTACCCTCGGGGATTGCCGACATGGGCGCCGAAGTGTTCCATTCGATGGAAGAAGGCCTGAAGGATGCGGACGTCGTGATGATGCTGCGCCTTCAGCGCGAGCGCATGGCCGGCGCCTTCGTGCCCTCGGTCCGCGAATATTTCCGTTTCTACGGGCTCGATGCGGAAAAGCTGAAGGCAGCCAAGGAGGATGCGCTCGTCATGCATCCCGGCCCGATGAACCGGGGCGTCGAGATCGCCTCGGAAGTGGCTGACGGTCCGCAGAGCGTCATCGAAAGCCAGGTGGAAATGGGGGTCGCCGTGCGCATGGCCGTGATGGAAACCCTGCTCCTTTCCCAGAATAACGGAGAACGCGCATGATCGCTCCCGTTCTCGACAAACCCCTCGTCATCGAAAACGTCCGCATCATCGATCCGTCGCGCAATCTCGACGAGACCGGCGCGATTGTCGTGGGCGCTGACGGCCGTATTCTGGCAGCCGGGGCCGAGGCGCTCAACCAGGGCCGGCCCGAAGGAGCGATCTTGCGCGACGGGCGCGGTCTGATCGCCACGCCCGGCCTCGTCGATGCCCGCGTGCATGTCGGCGAACCTGGCGAGGAACACCGCGAAACCATCGAATCCGCATCCCGCGCCGCCGCTGCAGGCGGCGTCACTTCCTTCATCATGATGCCGGATACCGATCCGGTCATCGATGACATCGCGCTCGTCGAGTTCGTGCTGAAGACGGCGCGCGACAAGGCGATCGTCAACGTGTATCCGGCTGCCGCGCTGACCAAGGGGCTGCTCGGCCAGGAAATGACGGAGCTGGGGCTCCTGAAGGAGGCCGGCGCCGTCGCATTCACCGAAGGGCATCGGGCCCTTTCGGATTCCCTTCTGCTGCGCCGCGCCATGACATATGCACGCGAATTCGACGCCGTCATCGCGCTGCAGCCGCGGGAAAAATATCTGGGCAACGGCGTCATGAACGAGGGCCTGCTGGCGAGCTGGCTTGGCCTTTCCGGTGTGCCGAAGGAAGCCGAACTGATCCCGCTCGAGCGCGACCTGCGGATGGCCGCGTTGACGCGCGCCAAATATCACGCGTCACAGCTGTCTGTGCCGGAAGCGGCGGAGGCGATGCGCACGGCCCGCAATCGCGGCGCCAATGCCACCTGCGCCGTTTCGATCAATCACCTGACGCTGAACGAAAACGACATCGGCGAATACCGCACCTTTTTCAAGCTGTCGCCGCCGCTTCGCACCGAGGATGATCGGGTGGCGATGGTGGATGCTTTGGCCGATGGCACGATCGACATAATCACGTCCTCGCACGATCCGCAGGATGTCGATACCAAGCGTCTGCCCTTTGCCGATGCCGCCGATGGCGCGGTCGGTCTCGAAACAATGCTGTCGGCAGCGCTTCGTCTGCATCACGCCGGCCAGGTTCCGCTGATGCGCCTGATCGACGCCATGTCGACCCGGCCCGCGCAGATTTTCGGCCTCGACGCTGGGACGCTGAAGCCGGGCGCCAAAGCCGACATAACTTTGATCGATCTGGAAGAGCCTTGGCTGCTGTCGAAGGACATGCTGCTGTCGCGCTCAAAGAATACACCGTTCGATGATGCCCGTCTCACCGGCCGCGTGGTCGCCACCTATGTCGGCGCTCGCTGCGTGCATGCGCTTTAACGGAGAAAAAGCGTGAGCGAAGTTTTTAACTGGCAGATCACCTTGCCCGTCGCCTTTGGCGCGCTGGCCTTCGGCTACCTTCTCGGATCGATCCCGTTCGGCCTGCTCCTGACGCGCGCTGCCGGCCTTGGTGACATCCGTTCGATCGGTTCGGGCAATATCGGTGCCACCAACGTGCTTCGCACCGGCAACAAGAAGCTGGCGGCCGCGACCCTGCTGCTGGATGCGCTGAAGGCGACGGTCGCGGCGTTGATCGCCTCTTTCTTCTTCGGCAAGGATGCCGGTGCGCTGGCCGGCTTTGCGGCCTTTCTCGGGCATCTTTTCCCTGTCTGGCTCGGGTTCAAGGGCGGCAAGGGCGTGGCCACCTATATCGGCACGCTTCTCGGCATTGCGCCCCTGATGGTGCTGGTGTTTGCCGCGGTCTGGCTGTCGGTGGCCAAGATCACCAAATACTCCTCGCTATCCGCTCTGGTTGCAACACTTGTCATTCCGGTTGTGTTGTGGTTCATAAATGAGCCGAGGATCGCGTTGCTCATGGCCATCATGACGGTAATCTCCTGGTGGAAACACGAGACCAACATCAAACGGCTGATAGCCGGCACCGAGAGCAGGATTGGCCAGAAGGGCTAGGCCGGCAAAAGCACCGAAAGGAAGGAAATGCCGGCAGGCAGCGCAGGACGGACCGGAATTGCGCTGACGGACAGGCAAAGACTGTCCTGGCTGCGGCTTATCCGCAGCGACAATGTTGGCCCCGCCACCTTTCGCGATCTCATCAATCATTTCGGGTCGGCCGAGGCCGCACTGGATGCCTTGCCCGAACTGTCGCGCCGCGGTGGCGCTACTCGCTCGGTGCGGATAGCCTCGCATGCCGAGGCCGAAAGGGAGCTGGAAGCAGCTGAGCGCCACGGCGCCGTCTTCATCGGCATCGGCGAACCGGATTATCCGCCGGCCTTGCGCCAGATTGACGGTGCCCCGCCCCTCATCGCCGCCAAAGGCAATGTTTCGGCCGCCACAACACCCTCCGTCGGCATTGTTGGTTCGCGCAACGCATCGATCAGCGGCGCGAAATTTGCCGCCATGATCGCCCGCGATGCCGGCCGGGCGGGTTACGTCGTCACTTCCGGCTTGGCGCGCGGCATCGATACCGCCGCACATCGCGCCAGTCTCGATGCCGGCACCATCGCCGTTCTCGCCGGCGGCATCGATCGGCCCTACCCGCCCGAAAATCTCGGATTGCTCGGCGAGATCACCGGCGGGTCCGGCCTTGCAGTCAGCGAAATGCCGTTCGGATGGGAACCACGATCGCGCGACTTTCCCCGGCGCAACCGACTGATTGCGGGCATCTCGCTGGGCATTGTCGTTGTTGAAGCCGCCGAGCGCTCGGGGTCGCTGATTACCGCGCGCATGGCCGCGGACTTCGGGCGCCTGGTCTTTGCAGTGCCGGGCTCACCGCTCGACCCACGCTGCCATGGCACCAACGGCCTTCTTAAGGAGGGCGCGATCATGACCACCGGACCGGAGGATGTCCTGTCGGCGCTGGCACCGCTATCGCAACTCGACCTGTTCACGCCACCGATCGTGGAGGAACCGGACCGGCAAGCTGCCGCGGATTTCCAGCCGCCCGACGAGGATGCCCGTAGCATCATCGTCAGTGCGCTGAGCCCGACACCCGTCGAGGTCGACGAAATCATCCGTCATACGGCCCTGCCAGCGTCCACCGTCTATCTGACGCTGCTGGAACTGGATCTTGCGGGGCGGCTGCACCGCCATTCCGGCGGACTTGTGTCACTCGCCTACTGAGCCCTGGTCCACCATTCCCGCAAACGCGATGCCAGAAATGGCTGGGGACGGTCAGGGCCTCAGATCCGGACCGTTGCGCTTGGGAAGCGAAAGTGCACGCCGGCCCGACTGCAGGTCACCGGCTTCCACATAGGCCATTTCGATCAGATAACAGAGCATGTCTGCGCCTTCCGATTGCGCAACCAGGCGCAACTGCCCCAGCATCTCATGGATGTACGCGATGTTCTGCCGAGACAGCTCCGGGCCGTCGGCATGTCCCAACCCTGAAATCATCACAATCCCTGCTGCCAGCGGCAAAACCGCCGTCCTGCGCCCTAGTTCGGCGTTACGATTATCGAAAGATAAGATATTTATTTAAAATTGCAACCAACGGCAAATATCGCATAGGTTGCATTCCGTTGAGTAAGCTAATTTGGCCGTGCCCTCTTGACCCCGGCGCAAACGCCCTCCATGTCGGGAGGTCAGAATTCGGCCCAATCGCGTTTGTTCCGCGGTTTTTGCATGGCCTGCCTCGTTCCAGAGAAAAATCAAAATGAATGTAGTCGTTGTAGAATCTCCAGCCAAAGCCAAGACGATCAACAAGTATCTCGGCTCGGGTTACAAGGTTCTCGCCTCCTTCGGCCACGTGCGGGATCTCCCCGCCAAGGATGGCTCCGTGCTTCCCGACCAGGATTTCGAAATGTCCTGGGAGGTCGATGCCGCATCCCAGAAGCGCATGAAGGATATTTCCGACGCGCTGAAAAGCTCCGACGCATTGTTTCTCGCAACCGACCCGGATCGCGAGGGAGAAGCAATTTCCTGGCACGTTCTCGATCTTCTGAAAAAGAAGAAAGTGCTGGGCGACAAGCCGGTCAAGCGCGTCGTCTTCAACGCCATCACCAAAAAGGCCGTGCTCGATGCCATGGCCAACCCGCGCGATATCGACGTGCCGCTGGTGGACGCCTATCTCGCTCGCCGCGCGCTGGATTATCTCGTCGGCTTCAACCTGTCGCCGGTCCTGTGGCGCAAGCTGCCGGGCGCCCGTTCGGCTGGCCGCGTGCAGTCGGTGGCGCTGCGTCTCGTCTGCGACCGCGAAAACGAGATCGAACGTTTCGTTTCGGAAGAGTACTGGAACCTCTCGGCACTCCTGAAGACACCACGTGGTGATGAATTCGAGGCGAAGCTCACGGCGGTCGACGGCAAGCGCCTGCCGCAGCGCGGCATTAAGAACGGCGAGGAAGCCGGTCGCCTGAAATCCTTGCTGGATGGCGCCGCCTATACGGTCGATACGGTCGAGGCCAAGCCGGTCAGGCGCAATCCCGGCCCGCCCTTCACCACCTCGACCCTGCAGCAGGCGGCCTCCTCCAATCTCGGCTTTAACGCTTCGCGCACCATGCAGGTGGCGCAGAAGCTTTATGAAGGCGTCGATATCGGCGGTGAGACGGTTGGTCTGATCACCTATATGCGTACCGACGGCGTGCAGATGGCACCGGAAGCAATCGACGCTGCCCGCAGCGCCATCGTCGACCAGTTCGGCCAGCGTTACCTGCCGGAAAAGGCACGTCATTATTCCACCAAGGCGAAAAATGCCCAGGAAGCGCACGAAGCCATCCGCCCAACCGATTTTAACCGTTCGCCGGACAAGGTGCGCCAGTACCTCGACAGCGACCAGCAGCGTCTCTATGACCTGATCTGGAAGCGCGGCATTGCCAGCCAGATGGCGTCCGCGGAAATCGAACGCACAACGGTCGAAATCATCGCCGACAATAATGGCCAGAAGGCCGGCCTGCGTGCCGTAGGTTCGGTCGTGCGTTTCGACGGCTTCCTCGGCGCCTACATGGACCAGAAGGAAGAAGGCGAGAAGAGCGAGGACGACGACGATGGTCGCCTGCCGCAGATCAACGCCCGCGAAAAGCTCGACAAAAACCGGGTCAATTCGACCCAGCACTTCACCGAGCCGCCGCCGCGCTATTCGGAAGCCTCGCTGATCAAGAAGATGGAAGAACTCGGCATCGGCCGTCCTTCCACCTATGCCGCGACGCTGAAAACCCTGTCGGACCGCGAATATATTGTCGTCGACAAGCGCAAGCTGATCCCGCATTCCAAGGGCCGGCTGGTGACGGCCTTCCTCGAAAGCTTCTTCACGAAGTATGTGGAATACGATTTCACCGCCGATCTTGAGGAAAAGCTCGACCGGATTTCCGCTGGCGAACTCGACTGGAAACAGGTTCTGCGCGATTTCTGGACCGACTTCTTCGCCCAGATCGAGGACACGAAGGAACTGCGCGTCACCAACGTTCTCGATGCCCTGAACGAAACGCTCGCGCCGCTGGTCTTCCCGACACGCGAAGATGGTTCTGATCCGCGTATCTGCCAGGTCTGCGGCACCGGCAACCTGTCGCTGAAGCTTGGCAAATACGGCGCTTTCGTCGGCTGCTCGAACTATCCAGAATGCAATTTCACCCGCCAGCTGTCGTCCGATGGCAATGAGGCGGATGCATCCGGCCTCAACGAACCGAAGGCGCTGGGTGCCGATCCGATGACCGGCGAGGAACTGACGCTGCGTTCGGGCCGGTTCGGACCCTACATCCAGCGCGGCGAAGGCAAGGAAGCCAAACGCTCATCGCTACCCAAGGGTTGGCGTCCGGAAGATATCGACCATGAAAAGGCGCTGGCACTGATCAATCTGCCGCGCGATGTCGGCAAGCATCCGGAAACCGGCAAGATGATTTCCGCCGGCCTTGGCCGTTATGGACCGTTCCTGCTGCATGATGGCGGTTATGCCAATCTCGAAAGCATCGAGGACGTGTTCTCCATCGGCCTTAATCGTGCCGTCACCGTGATTGCCGAAAAGGCAGCCAAGGGCCCTGGCGGTCGTGGCCGCGGCACGCCGGCAGCCTTGAAGGAACTCGGAGAGCATCCTGATGGCGGCCCGATCACCGTGCGTGACGGCAAATACGGCCCTTACGTCAATTGGGCGAAGGTCAATGCGACCTTGCCGAAGGGCAAGGATCCACAGTCGGTGACGGTGGAAGAAGCGCTTGCCTTGATCGTTGAAAAGGGCGGCAAGACGCCGGCCAAGGGCAAGGCGAAGAAGGCGCCGGCCAAAACAAAGGCGCCGGCAAAGGCCAAGGCTGCTGCCAAGACGGCTGACGGCGAGACCAAGAAGGCCGCACCGAAAAAGGCTGCAGCGAAGAAGGCTCCGGCAAAGAAAGCTTCGGCAAAAACGGCCGCAACCAAGGCAAAGAAGACCGCTCAGTGAAAACACCTCGCGACAGGAACAGGCCCGGCCGCAGCGACGACCAAACGAAAAGCCGGCGCACCGACAGGCGTGCCAATGGCGAACCGAAGGTCGCAAGCCAGGGTTCGGGCATCGTCCACGGTGCCGTTCCGCCGCGCGAAGTGCTGCTTGAATTCATTGCCGACAACCCGGATCGCGCCTCCAAGCGCGAGATCGCCAAGGCTTTTGGCCTGAAGGGCGAGACTCGCGTCGAACTCAAGGATCTGTTGCGAGACCTTGAGAGCGAGGGCCTGCTCAAAAAAGATCGAAAATCGCTATCAAGACCGGGCGCCCTGCCCCCAGTCACGGTTCTCGACATCACCACGCGTGACAAGGATGGCGAGTTGATCGGCCGCCCGGCCGAATGGCCGGAGGATGCCGGTGCGGCGCCAGCCGTGCTGATCCGTATGACGTCGGAAAAGCGCGGCAAGGGCAAGGCGGTCACCGCCGGTCTCAATGATCGCGTCCTTGCAAAGATCTTTCCCAACAAGGACCGTTCCGGCCCGGCCTATACCGCCCGCATCATCAAGGTCATCGACAAGCGCCAGAACGCTGCCCTCGGCGTGATCCGCATGATGGCGGAAGGCGGCGCGCGCCTGATGCCGATCGACCGTCGTGGCGAGGAAATGCAGATTTCCGCCGATGACCTCGGCGATGCCAAGGACGGCGACCTGATCGAGGCCGATATCCTGCGCGGCAACCGTTTTGGCCTGACGCGGGCAAAAGTCCTGTCGGTCGTGGGCTCCGTCGCCAGCGAAAAGGCGATCTCGATGATCGCCATCTATGCCCACGGCATCCCGCATATATTCCCGCAGTCCGTCATGAACGAGGCCAAGGCTGCACAGCCGGCCAACATGTCGAAACGCGAGGACTGGCGCGACCTGCCGCTCGTCACCATCGATCCGGCCGATGCCAAGGACCATGACGACGCGGTTTACGCCGAGCCCGATCCATCGCCGGACAATCCGGATGGCGTCATCGTCACCGTCGCGACTGCAGATGTCTCCTGGTATGTGCGCACCGGTTCGGAACTTGACCGCGAGGCCTTGAAGCGCGGCAATTCCGTCTATTTCCCCGACCGCGTCGTGCCGATGCTGCCGGAGCGCATTTCCAACGATCTCTGCTCGCTGCGCGAAGGCGAAGACCGCCCGGCGCTCGCCGTGCGCATGACGTTTTCGAAGGAAGGCCGCAAGGCCGGACACACCTTTCATCGCATCATGATGAAGAGCGCTGCAAAACTCTCCTACCAGCAGGCGCAGGCCGCTATCGACGGTAAACCGGATGACAAGACCGGCCCGCTGCTTGAACCGATCCTCAAGCCGCTCTGGCACGCCTACAAGGTGATGAAGCGCGGCCGCGACCGTCGCCAGCCGCTTGAACTCGACATGCCGGAACGCAAGATCCTCCTGAAATCAGATGGCACGGTCGACAAGGTGATCATTCCCGAACGTCTCGATGCGCACAAGCTCATCGAGGAAATGATGATCCAGGCCAACGTCGCCGCCGCCGAGACGCTGGAGAAGAAAAAGCAGCCGCTCGTCTACCGCATCCACGATGCGCCGACGCTCGCCAAGCAGGAAGTCCTGCGCGAGTTTCTGGCCACACTCTCCATCCCGATGGCCAAGGGCGGCCAGGTTCGCGCCAATTCGTTCAACGGCATTCTCGCCAGCGCTGCAAACACGCCACATCAGATCATGGTCAACGAGATGGTGCTGCGCTCGCAGAGCCAGGCGATCTACAGCCCGGACAATCTCGGCCATTTTGGCCTCAACCTGATGAAATACGCGCACTTCACCTCGCCGATCCGCCGTTATGCCGACCTCATCGTGCATCGCGGTCTGGTCGGCGCGCTGGGTCTTGGCGAAGGTGCCATCACGGCGGCGGAAGAAGCGCAGCTCGAAGATATCGCCGCCGAGATCTCCACCTTCGAACGCCGCGCCATGGCCGCCGAACGCGATACGATCAACCGCCTGATCGCGCACCATTTGTCGGAACGGGTCGGTCAGGAATTCGAAGGCCGTGTTTCGGGTGTCACCAAGGCTGGCCTGTTCGTGTCGCTGCCGACCTATGGCGCCGACGGCTTTGTGCCGATCTCCACGCTTGGCCGCGACTATTTTGTCTACGACGAAGCACATCAGGCGCTGGTGGGCGACAAGTCCCGTCTCGGCTATCAGCTCGGCGACAGCGTCGATGTGAAACTGGTCGAGGCGATCCCGCTTGCGGGCGCGCTGCGCTTCGAAATGCTGAGCGAAGGCCGGAAGATGGCAGGCGGTACACGCTCTTTCCACAAGGCCGGGCGGCAGCGCCGCACGGCACGTGGCAAGGCCGGCATGCGACCACGGAGATAAGGGTCATGACGGTCAGGGAGGAGGCCAGAAATGAAACGGCATACGAGCACGGGGCCGGCGACAGCCGCGACGCCCACCGTGCCGATCGTCCTCTCTTCCGCTCCCTGCTTCGCGGTTTGATATGCCGGTGCCCCGCCTGCGGAAACGGTCGCCTGTTCGGCGCCTTTCTGAAACCCGTTGATGCCTGCGCAGTCTGCGGCACCGAACTTCACCATCACCGCTCCGACGACCTGCCACCCTATATTGCTATTTTCGTGGTCGGCCATGTCATGGTCGGCGGCTTCATGATGACGGACATGATGTTCGAAATCTCGCCATGGGCGCATCTCGCCGTCTGGGCGCCGCTGACGGTGCTGGCCGCGCTCGCCTTGATACAGCCCATCAAGGGTGCCGTCATCGGCCTGCAATGGGCCCTGAAGATGCACGGCTTCGGAGACGAACGGGACGACCGGGATCCTGGACGCGGCGGACCGACGGAATGAATGCGCCGCCATTCGACCGATACCCGGAAGATGACGATCATGCCACGCCGAAGGCAGCAGTCGGCGTTCGGCCACGGGATGCCGCAGCGCTTGTGCTGGTCGACCGTTCGAAGGAGACGCCACGGGTTCTCATGGGTCGGCGCGCCAGCGGTCATGTTTTCATGCCGGATGTCTACGTCTTTCCCGGTGGCCGTCGCGATCCGCGCGATCACGCCCTGCCATTCAGCGGTGATCTCAACCCGCAGGTTCTGACCAAGCTTCAGGCGACGGCGGCCGGCCGCTTCACCCAGAGCCGGGCGCGCGCCCTTGCGCTTGCAGCCTTTCGCGAGGTCGCGGAAGAGACCGGCGTCACGGTGGCCGGCGGCGTCCCCGATCTGTCGCGGCTGCGCTATGTCGCCCGTGCCATCACGCCACCCGGCCATGTCCGCCGCTATGATACCCACTTCTTTCTCACCTTTTGCGACGAAACCGTCTTCGACCTGACGCATTTGCGCGATACGGACGAATTGGAAGACCTGCAATGGCTTGACATTTCAGCGCTTTCCGGTGTGAAACTCGCCCGCATCACGCAGCTGATCCTGGAAGACGTGAAGAGATTGATGGACGCTGAAAGCGATACGCCATTCGACGGTCCGATCCCCTTCTACTTCATGCGTCACGGGCGTTTCGTCCGCAGCCGACTGTAAGGATTTTTGAATGTCGCAGCCGACGACTGACGAGAACGGCCATGTCGAGGAAATTCACTGGCCCTCTCTCATCGCAGCCACTGCTGCCATCAGCGCGGTCGGCATTGCCATTGGTCTTGGCCTGCCGCTTCTCAGTATCATTCTTGAAAAGCGGGGGATTTCGTCGACCCTGATCGGGCTCAATGCCGCCATGGCTGGCGTGGCCTCGATGGCGGCAGCCCCGTTGACGACCAGGCTGGCGCATGATTTCGGTGTCGCCCGCACGATGATGCTTGCCATCGTGATTGCCGCTCTAAGCGGCCTCGGCTTCTATTACGCCCAGGATTTCTGGATGTGGTTCCCTCTGCGCTTCACCTTTCATGGCGCAACCACCATGCTCTTCATCCTGTCGGAGTTCTGGATCAACCAGGCGGCGCCGCCAAGACGCCGCGGTCTCGTGCTCGGCATCTATGCGACGGTCCTGGCGATCGGCTTTGCCGTCGGCCCCCTGCTGTTTTCCAGACTGGGCAGCGATGGCGTCCTGCCTTTTGCCGTCGGTGCCATCATCATCCTTCTCGCCATCATCCCGATCTTCGTCGCGCGTGGGGAGAGCCCGGAGCTCGAAGAAAAGCCGGAACGGCATTTCCTGCACTATATCCTGCTGGTGCCGTCTGCCACGGCCGCCGTATTCGCCTTCGGGGCCGTATCGGCCGGCGGCCTGTCGCTGTTTACGATCTACGCGCTTCGCGAAAGCATGCCGGAACCGGATGCTGCCGTGTTGCTGACCGTCATGGGCATCGGCAATATGGCATTTCAGATCCCGCTTGGCCTGATCTCCGACAAGATGCGCGACCGCCGTCCGCTGCTGCTTGCCATGGCCGTTCTCGGCGTGATCGGGGCGCTCTCCCTCCCCTTCCTCATCCACAACTGGCTGATGATGGCGGTTGTGCTGTTCTTCTGGGGCGGCTGCGTTTCCGGCCTCTATACGGTGGGTCTTGCGCATCTCGGTGCCCGCCTGAGCGGACCCGACCTTGCGGCCGCCAATGCCGCCTTCATCTTTTGCTACGCGGTCGGCACAGTGGCTGGGCCGCAGGGTATAGGTGCAGCCATGGATGTGGCCGGCAATGACGGTTTTGCCTGGGCATTGGCAGCGTTCTTCGCCTTTTACGTGCTGGTTTCCCTGAGCAGGCCGCTTTTCCGGTCGAAACAGAGTTGACTTTTGGCGCGTGATTTGTAATTTCGCGCCAGATTTCGCCGTGGGCTCCGACCGGTCGTCCACGGCTTTCATTTTCCAGAAGGCAGAAAACCATGGCGAAAGCTACGACCATCAAGATTAAGCTGCTGTCGACGGCGGACACGGGTTTCTTCTACGTCACCAAGAAGAACAGCCGCACGTTCACCGACAAGATGAGCAAGACCAAGTACGACCCGATTGCCAAGAAGCACGTCGAGTTCAAGGAAACCAAGATCAAGTAATTGGTCTGAGGTTCCGGCTATTAAGGCGCGTCAGCCATTCGGCTCCGCGCCTTTTTTGTTGCTTCTCGTTTGGCAAGGTGAATATTCGGCGAAAGGCGCGCATAAAAAAAGCGCCATCCCCGAAAGAGACGGCGCTTTGATTGGGGGTCGATCAGCCTGCAATCACGGCACGAGGAACCGTTTTTGGCATGCCTGCCGATCGACCGACCCCACGACCCAGGAGATGCGGCGGACCTGAGCATCATGGGGTATCGTGTTCCGTTAGGAACATCTGCTTGTTGATAGCAAACTCGCGCAATTTCTTTCGAA
Organism: Neorhizobium sp. NPDC001467; assembly: GCF_050275975.1. Lineage (NCBI taxonomy): Bacteria > Pseudomonadati > Pseudomonadota > Alphaproteobacteria > Hyphomicrobiales > Rhizobiaceae > Neorhizobium > Neorhizobium sp. NPDC001467. Next base: position 47,641 of record NZ_JBNNPS010000005.1, read on the forward strand.
ATGCAACATAATCTTAACAAGCGGTGCATTTTTGCACCGCTATGGTTAAAAATGACGCGCAACGCTGCCGCAGGGCGTAAGTTCTACATTAGCAAGAGCCACGCTTCCCCCAGCATCTTCTCATTGAAAACAATAATTTAGGCTAACTAGGAATAAAATCGCGCGTTAATATGCAATTATCATAAAGTACAAATTGATACGTAATGGAGAATAATCGCTCACCTTGTCACAATAGCTTAGAGAGATGCGACTATGTTGCGGATTTCCACTGCTGCCTGCCGCGAATATTTACTTGGATGAGCTTCGCGAGCGATCTTGGCCGCCTCTTCGCTCGCGCGGCTTTCAGCGGATGCGCCCTCACCGCTTTCGTCGCTTCGATCGCACTCCACAAACCTGAATCGCGAATCGGCCGTTACGCGGCGAAAGCGACAACGCGGTTGCGGCCAGCATTCTTTGCCTCGTAAAGCGCACGATCCGCCTGCTTCAGCAGCTGATCGGGCGTCTCCACGCCAGGCTCGTTGCCGGCGATGCCGAGCGATGCGGTCACCGTCAGGGCAATGCCGAGACTGCGGATGGGGAAGGCCTGCGCCTCGACAATGGAGCGCAGGCGTTCCGCGATCAGCGCCGCCTGCCCCGGATCGGTATCGGGCATGACGACCACGAATTCCTCGCCACCGTAACGGCAGGCCAGATCCGCCCCGCGCACGGTCGAGCGGATGCGGGCCGCAAATTCCTTCAGAACTTCGTCGCCGACATCGTGACCATAGGTATCGTTGACCTGTTTGAAGCGGTCGATATCGATCAGGCAGATCGACAGCGCACGGCCGCGTGCAGCGGCGCGGTTGAACAGGGTCTTGAGATGATTGTCGAGATAACGCCGGTTCTGCAGCCCTGTGAGACCGTCGGTGACGGCAAGCTCTATGGTTTCGCGCACGCTTGAGCGCAGGCGGTCGTTATAGCGCTTGCGCTTGATCTGCGTCAGCGTGCGCGCCACCAATTCGTTCGGGTCGATTGGGCGCACGATATAGTCGTTGACGCCCAGATCGAGTGCGCGAACGATGAGCTCCTCATCGCCAAGATCGGTGACCAGCAACAGAGGAATGAAGCGGGTTCGCTCCAGCGAACGCAATTGCGAACACAGGCGCAAGGGATCATATTCGCCGGCATTACCATTGACGATGACGAGATCGATCGGGTTTTCCGCTGCCTCGAACAGAGCCGCTTGCGGATCCGACATGGCGATCACGTCACCGATCGGCTTCAGCGCTTTGATGATGCGTTCCTGGGAGCTGGCGCGGCCGTCGACCAGCAGGATGTGCCCGGAATCGTCGCGACCATCGTTCTTCAGCATGTCTTCCATGCCGATGGTGCGGGCGGTCTCGGAGCGGATGCGCAACTCGTCGCTGAGCGTCTTCAACCGCACGAGGCTCTTCACCCGCGAGATCAGCTGCAGATCGTTAACGGGCTTGGTCAGGAAATCGTCGGCACCCGCCTTGAGGCCACGCACGCGGTCGGACGGCTGGTCGAGCGCCGTCACCATGACGACGGGAATATGGGCGGTGCGTGGATTTGCCTTCAGCCGCTCGCAGACTTCGAACCCGCTCATGCCCGGCATCATGATGTCGAGCAGAATGAGATCAATGCTGGTGCTTTCCACGATGGAAAGCGCCTTCGGACCGTCCTCGGCCGTCAGTACATCGAAATATTCCGCAAGAAGCCTGGCTTCGAGCAGTTTAACGTTCGCCGGTATATCGTCGACAACAAGGATGCGCGCCGTCATGGCTATTTTCCCGAGGCTTTAGGTGTCACCCAGATAGGTCTTGATGGTTTCGATGAATTTCGGAACCGAGATGGGCTTCGACACATAGGCCTCGCAGCCGCCTTGTCGAATCCGTTCCTCGTCCCCTTTCATGGCAAAGGCGGTCACGGCGATGACCGGAATGACATGCAGCTCGTCGTCCTCCTTCAGCCACTTGGTCACTTCCAGCCCGGAGACTTCCGGCAGCTGGATGTCCATGAGGATGAGGTCGGGTCGATGCTTGCGCGCCAGATCGAGCGCTTCCATGCCATTGCGCGTCTGGATCGTCGAATAGCCTGAAGCCTCGATCAGGTCGCGAAAGAGCTTCATGTTGAGCTCGTTGTCTTCGACGATCATAACCTGCTTGGGCATTGGAGGAGCGATCCTTGTTGCGCACGGAAAGTTGGCCGGGTACGGGCGGTTCCGGTCTTGTAACGACATCGCGAAGTTATAAGTTCACCCCACGACCGAATCCAAAGACTCTTGTTCATGTCAGTCTAGAGTCATTTGTTTGAATAAAAGGTAACCTTTGATCATGCGAGGACCGTTCGAGCCGCGACAGAAAGACAAGGCGGCTGCCATTGACCCGGAAGAGACCGCTGTCACCCTGCTCGGCTGGCTTGCGAGCGAACCGGACATGATGGGTCGGTTTCTTTCGCTGACAGGCATTCAGGCGCCGCAATTGCGGCAGGCAATCAACGATCCCGGATTTCTGGCCGGAGTGCTGGATTTCGTGATGGCCCACGAACCGTCGCTGATGAGTTTTTGCGAGTCCACCAATACGAGGCCGGAAACCGTGGTCGCCGCGTGGCACCATTATTCCGGCCCGGCCATGGATTGAGAGGCGAGCGCGATGAAGAACGGCATCGGCGACCTTCTCGACCTCTCGCATGTGCAGGTGACAGAGCGCCCGCTTGTCGTCTGCGATGTCGATGACGTGGTCTTGCACTTCGCCGCCCCCTTTCAGGATTTTCTGCGCGGTTGCGGCCATGAACTCCTGCCGCGTTCCTTTCGTCTGACGGGCAATATTGTCGCCTCCGATACCGGTCTGGAACTGGATGCCGATGCCGTGCGCCAGCTGATCGAGACCTTTTTCGACGTTCAGGAACAATGGCAGCTGCCCGTCGAGGACGTTGCCCAAACGCTCAAGGCGCTTTCCACCGATGCCGACGTGGTTTTCCTGACTGCAATGCCGCCCCGCTATAGCGTACAACGCCGCCGGCTCCTCGACAGGCTCGGCCTTGCGTTCCCGCTGATTGCCAGCGAGGAGCCGAAGGGTCCGATCATGCGGCGGCTGAATGCAGAACGGCTGTTCCCGACAACATTCATCGATGACATGGCGCACAATCTCGATTCCGTGCGCACGCACATGCCGGACAGCTTGCTCATTCACATAATGCCGGACAGTCCGCTGCATCGAATGGCGCCGAAGCCTGCGCAGGATATCGCGCGCGCCCGCGACTGGCGGCATGCCGAGGATCTGATCCGGGCGCATTGGCTGCCGCGCTGAACGCCAGCTCGATGAATAGCTTTGGAAGGCGCGCATGTCTGCTTCCTAATCGCTTGAGCCCTGCGATCTTACGGCCTAATGTGGAAGCGTTCAACATTTGTTCCGAAGATGGCGACAGACAAAGACGCGCAAGACAAACCGGGTGCCTTCTGCCGCGACTGCCTGAGCGAGCAGCCGCAAGGTCGCGGTCGTTGCAGTGCCTGTGGTAGTCCGCGGCTCCTGCGCCACCCGGAACTCCATAGCCTTACGCTGGCGCATATCGATTGCGATGCATTCTATGCCAGCATCGAAAAGCGCGACAATCCCGACCTTGCCGACAAGCCGGTCATCATCGGCGGGGGCAAACGCGGCGTCGTGTCGACAGCCTGCTATATCGCCCGCATCAGCGGCGTGCGCTCGGCCATGCCTATGTTCAAGGCGCTCGAGGCCTGCCCGGATGCCGTGGTCATCAAGCCGGATATGGAGAAATATGTGGGTGTGGGGCGGCAGATGCGCGCCATGATGCAGGACCTGACACCGCTGGTTCAGCCGCTTTCCATCGATGAGGCATTTCTCGAACTGGCCGGGACCGAACGTCTGCACCGTGATCCGCCGGCCCGCACGCTTGCCCGGTTTGCCAGGCGGGTCGAAAACGAGCTGGGTATTTCCATCTCGGTCGGCCTCTCCTATTGCAAGTTCCTGGCCAAGGTCGCCTCAGACCTGCAAAAGCCGCGCGGCTTTTCGGTGATCGGCAAGGCCGAAGCAGTAACCTTCCTGAGCACCCGCCCCGTCACGACGATCTGGGGGGTCGGTCGCGCCTTCAACGCCACGCTGGAGGCTGACGGCATCCGCACCATCGGACAATTGCAGGGCATGGCGGAAAGCGACCTGATGCGCCGTTATGGCGTGATGGGGCAGCGACTGTTTCGCTTGTCGCGCGGCATCGATGATCGCACCGTCCATATGAACGAGGCGGCCAAGAGCGTTTCTGCCGAAACAACTTTTTTCGATGATATTTCCAGCCATGAGCAACTGGTGCCGATCCTCCGCAGCCTGTCGGAAAAGGTTTCGACCCGCCTCAAGAAACACGACATCGCCGGCCATACCGTCGTGCTGAAAATGAAGACGTCGGACTTCAAAAGCCGCACGCGAAACCGCCGGCTGGAGGACCCGACACAGCTCGCCGACCGCATTTTTCGCACCGGCCTGCAGTTGATGGAACGCGAGACGGACGGCACCAAATTCCGCCTGCTCGGCATCGGCGTCACGGATCTGGAGGGGTCCTCGCGGGCCGATCCGCCGGATCTCGTCGATCAGCAGGCCACCCGCCGCGCGCAGGCGGAAGCTGCGATCGACAAGCTGCGCGACAAGTTCGGCAAGCGCGCCGTGGAAACCGGCTACACGTTCGGCGGCAGGGAGCGCAAACGCTGACTCTTAGCAGATGCAATGGCCTGGCAGCTGACGGCTACGGTTCCCACGCCGTCGGACGCCCTCCAATGCCCTTGTCCATTGTCGCACCGAAACGGCCGTATCTGTAACCGCCGCAAGAGCGGGTCATCACCGAAATGTGAGACATTGTCGTGCCGATCGGGGACGGTCAGCCGCGCGGCTCAAGCCTTTCTTAAGCATGTCCGGATAGACTGTGAGTCTGTATTGCGTATGAGGTTTCCATGTCCCGGATTGCGGCCTTCGGCCTTGCCTTGATATCAAGCTGCATGCTTGCCGGAACGGCGGTGGCGGAAAACGCGCGCACGCTGCAGATCATCGTTTCTAAGGACAAGCAGTCGCTGGCGGTCTATGACGGCGACAAGGTCGTGGCAACCTCGAAGGTCTCTACCGGCAAACAGGGCCACGATACGCCGACTGGGATCTTTTCCATCCTCGACAAAAGAAAGTATCACGAGTCGAACATCTATTCGAACGCGCCCATGCCGTGGATGCAGCGGCTGACATGGTCGGGCATCGCACTGCACGAGTCCGGCAGCGTGCCGAACTATCCAGCCTCGCACGGCTGCGTGCGCCTGCCTGCCGCCTTCGCGCAATCGCTTTACGGCCAGACCGAACGGGGCGTTCACGTGATCATTACCGATGCCCCGGTGACGCCGGTTCTGCTCCACGACGGAAGACTATTTTCGCCGAAAAGGCCGGTTCCGCCCAACCTGATGTCCGATGTTCCGCTTCGGGCCGACAATTTTGCCCGCACGACCAGGCAGCTCGAAGTGGCGATGAACATGGCCCCGTCGTCGCCGTTACCGACAGCGCCGAAAAAGACCGAAGCGACAGTGCCCGAGGCGGCGCCCTTGCGCATCCTCATCACCCGTCGCCAGGAACGCGAGCAGGTGGCGGACGTACAGGAAATGCTCAACGAGCTCGGCTTCGATGCCGGCTCTCATGACGGTTTCGCCGGCCCAATGACGCGCTCCGCCATCGAGGGCTTCAAGCGCTGGAAGGGCCTGAAGGTAAAAGGGTTCCTCACCGAGGAATTCATGACGTCGCTCTACGCGGCGAGCGGCAGACAGAAGGCGCCGGCGGGACAGTTGATGATCCGCCAGGGTTTCAAGCCCATCCTGTCGGTTCCCGTCGGCATCAAGGATCCGGAAACGGCCCTCGGCACCCATCTTTTCACCGCAACCGATTTTGATCGCACAGAGGGAACGGCCCGCTGGCAGGCTTTGACACTGCCAAACCGGCTGCCGGAAGCGATGATGAAACGGCTCGGGATCACCAACAGTGACGCGGGTTTCACGACCGCCGAGCCGGCGGCGCAGCAGGCGTTCGACCGGATCGAGATTTCCGCCGAACTGCGAGACCGGATCGAGACCATGCTGACCAGCGGCAGCTCGATCACCATCAACGATCAGGGCGTCGGCCAGGACACGGGCGAAGGCACCGATTTCATCACCCTCACCCGCTCCTCGCCGGAACGGATCGAGGCAACCACGGTATCGAGCAAGCCGCAGCGGGCCGACAAGCCGGCCCGAAAGGTACGGGCTGTGCCGCTGGGCGTGGGGCTGTATTGAAGCCTGACGCCGTCCTTTACCGGAAAGCGTTTACCTGTCCGGATAAAGACATGCCTTTCTGCCAATGGATGGCTTGCCAGCCATAGGCGCGCGCCGCCGCGACATTGTCCTTGCTATCGTCGAGGAACACAATGTTCTGCACATCCTACAAGACCTGCCGGGCAGCCTGATCGAAAACGCGCGGGCGGGCTTTCGGTGCCCGATTGCCGCAGAATAACATATGCCGTCGACCTGGCCTTCGAACCCCAGTCCTTTCATCAAATAGGTAGCATGCACATGCTCTCGGTTTGTGGCGAGATAGACGCGGTGGCCGCGGGCCCTGAGATCGTGGACATCCGTCAGCACATCTTCAACGATGCGTGAATCGTTCCTGAACCAGAAGTCCAACAAAATCTCAGGTTTCAGCGTCGGCGCAATCTAAGCGAGCGCCTGCGAAAGCTCCGGCAGCAGCGCCGTCCGTCGCGTGATGATATTGGCCCACCGCGGCACGAAGAACGCGCGTTGGAGTTCGGCGAGAGACAGTCCGAGGTCGGCCTGAAGATCGGTAAAAAACGGGCGCACCGTCCTGCGGGCGACCGCAGATCAGTACGCCGTTCACATCCAGCATTATGGTGCGCGGGTTCAAGCACGTCACCTTCGTCAAACCAGTTCCACATCCAGCACGCCGGGAGCGGCCCTCAAGGCTGCCGCGACTTCCGGTGACAGTCGATAGCGGTCGTTGAGCGAGACCTCGATCTCGCGGCGACCATCATCCTTGATGACCACGAAGGAGACCTGGCCGTCGCCGCGGCCGTTGAGGTGTTTTGCGACAATCTTCATCGGGCTCGCATCGCGCACAAAAATCCGCAGCGCCTTCTGCATGCGCACCGATTGCTCTTCCAGCGACTGGACGTTCTGAATGCGCAGGCCGATCCCTTCCGGCCGCTCGTCGGCCTGCACGATGATGACCAGCGATTTGCCGGGTTCAAGCATGTCCCGATATTGCGCCAGCGCTTCCGAAAACAGGATGGCTTCGTAACCGCCGGAGGAATCGGAGAAGGTCACGATACCCATCTTGTTGCCGGTGCGCGTCTTCCGTTCCTGGCGGCCGGTAACGGTTCCCGCAAGGCGCCCGGCACTGGCACCTTTCTTCACCGCAGCGGAGAAATCCGCAAAGGTCTGCACACGAAGTTTCGCGAGCGTTTCCTTGTAGCTGTCGAGCGGATGAGCTGAGAGATAGAAGCCCAGAACCTGATATTCCTTCATCAGCTTTTCGGAAGGCGTCCACGGATCGAAGCCGGGCATGGTGATCTTTTCAAGACTGCCGCCCGCCCCCCCGCCCGAACCGAAAATGTCGAACTGGCCGCTGGTCTTGTTTTCTGCGGCCCGCTGGGCGTAACCGATGATGCGGTCCATGCCTGTCACAAGGGCGGCACGATCGATGCCGAAACAATCGAAGGCGCCGGCGAAGATCAGGCTTTCCAGCACGCGCCGGTTGACCTGTTTGGGATCGATGCGCAGGCAGAAATCCTCAAGGCTTTCGAAAGGCTTGTCACCGCGCACCTCTGTGATGTGATCGACCGCGCCTTCGCCCACGCCCTTGATGGCGGCAAGCGAATAATAGATGCGCATGTCGCCGGTCTCGAACTTGCGGAACGAGGTCTGCACCGAAGGCGCCAGAACCTTGATGCCAAGACGTCCGGCGTCCTGACGGAAATCGTTGAGCTTTTCCGTATTCGCCATATCGTAAGTCATCGACGCAGCCAGGAACTCGACCGGGTAATGAGCCTTCATATAGGCCGTCTGGTAGGAGACGATGGCGTAGGCGGCAGCGTGCGATTTGTTGAAACCGTAATTGGCGAACTTGGCGAGAAGCTCGAATATGTTCTTGGCCTGCGGTTTGGACACGCCGTTCTTGACGGCACCATCGACAAATCGCTCGCTCTGCTTGTCCATCTCCTCCTTGATCTTCTTGCCCATGGCGCGGCGCAGAAGGTCGGCCTCGCCCAGTGAATAGCCGGACAGGACCTGCGCGATCTGCATGACCTGTTCCTGGTAGACGATAACGCCTTGCGTTTCCTTCAGCAGGTAGTCGATGGAGGGATGGACGGACTCGATCTCCTCCTCCCCGTGCTTGCGGGCATTGTAGGTGGGAATATTCTCCATTGGGCCGGGACGATAAAGCGCGACGAGCGCAATAATGTCCTCGATACAGTCGGGCTTCATGCCGATCAGCGCCTTGCGCATGCCCGCACTTTCCACCTGGAACACGCCGACGGTTTCGCCGCGCGACAGCATTTCGTAGGTCAGCTGGTCATCGAGCGGGATGGTGGCAAGATCGACATGGATGTCGCGCTTGCGGCAGAAATCCACCGCCGTTTTCAGCACGGTCAGCGTTTTGAGACCAAGGAAGTCGAACTTGACCAGACCGGCCTGCTCCACCCACTTCATATTGAACTGCGTGACCGGCATGTCTGACCGCGGATCGCGATACATCGGCACCAGTTTCGACAGCGGGCGGTCGCCGATGACGATGCCGGCAGCATGGGTCGAAGCGTGGCGGTAAAGACCCTCGATCTTCTGGGCGATATCGAGAAGGCGGGCGACGACCGGTTCCGCCTCGGCTTCCTCGCGCAGTTTCGGTTCTTCCTCGATCGCTTTTGAGAGCGGCGTGGGATTGGCCGGGTTATTGGGCACCAGCTTGCAGATCTTGTCGACCTGGCCATAGGGCATTTCCAGCACGCGTCCGACGTCCCGCAGTGCGGCGCGCGCCTGCAGCGAACCGAAGGTAATGATCTGCGCCACCTGCTCGCGCCCGTATTTGCGCTGCACGTAGCGGATCACCTCTTCGCGGCGGTCCTGGCAGAAATCGATATCGAAATCCGGCATCGATACGCGGTCGGGATTGAGAAAACGTTCGAACAGGAGCGAGAAACGCAGCGGATCGACGTCGGTGATCGTCAGCGCATAAGCAACCAGCGAGCCGGCACCCGAACCACGTCCCGGGCCGACCGGAATGTTCTGCTCCTTGGCCCATTTGATAAAATCGGCAACGATGAGGAAGTAGCCGGGAAACTTCATCTTCTCGATGACGCTGAGCTCGAAATCCAGTCGCTCGCGATAATCCTTTTCCTCATAACCCGCAGCCATGCCGAGCGCGTTAAGACGCATGTCGAGGCCCTCGACCGCCTGGCGTCGCAGTTCGGCCGCCTCCTTGCGTTCGTCCTCTTCCGGCTGATCGCTCACACCCGTGAAGCGCGGCAGGATCGGATTGCGTGTCTTGAGGATATAAGAACAACGCCGGGCTATCTCGACCGTGTTTTCCAGCGCCTCCGGGATATCGGCGAAAAGCTTTGCCATTTCCGCCCGGCTTTTGAGGTAATGGTCAGGGGTGAGGCGGAAGCGGGTATCGTCCGACACGATTGCACCGTGGGCGACGGCCATGAGGGCATCGTGGGCATCGTAATCGTCGCGACTCGGGAAAAACGCCTCGTTTGTGGCGACCAGCGGAATTTCGTGCTCATAGGCGAGCGCGATCATCGATTTTTCGTGGCGGCGATCGTAACGGCCATGGCGCTGCAGTTCGATATAGAGCCGATCGCCAAAAATTTCCTTCAGCTGCAGGAGCCGGGCGACGGCCTGTGGACGATGGCCGGCCCTCAGAGCCATATCGACCGGACCGCTGCTCGCCCCCGTCAGCGCGATCAGGCCCTCGACCCCCATCTCCTGCAGCCATGACTGCCGGATATGGATACCCCCATTGCTGCCCTCCCCGCCGAGATAGGCGCGGCTGACCAGATCGACGAGATTTTCATAGCCCTTCTGGGTCGCAGCCAGCAGCACGATGGCCGGCAGCTTTGCCAGACCATTGCCGCGTTTTTCCTCTCCGGCATCCTCCATGTCGATCGACAACTGGCAACCGATGATCGGCTGCAAGCCATCGCCGGATGCCTTTTGCGCAAATTCCAGTGCAACAAAGAGATTGTTGGTATCGGTAATGGCAATGGCCGGCTGGCCATCCGCCACAGCCTTGCTGAGCACCTTTTTCAAAGGCAACGCGCCTTCAAGCAGGGAATAGGCCGAATGCACACGCAGATGCACAAATTGCGGCGTGTCGGCGCCCATCCCAGCCGTTGCCCCTGTCGCGTCCTTATGCTCTGCCATGCTATCGCCGATGCCTTTTTATGAATCGGCCTATTGTCCGGCTTGAGCGGGAAAGAGTCCAGTTTCGAATGTGGCTCTCACCGTGTTTCACAGGCCTCAGACCCCGGGCCCCAAGCCTTCACGGGCGCGAAGCCGGCCCGAATCTTCGTCCGGTGCGAAGAGCTGAACGGATCGAGTAGCGGCGCGCTGACGGCCTTCATGCAATCCGGCCGCTTTCCGTTACATCGCTATCATCAGCAGCAGAAGGCTGGCGAGGAAGGTCGCGATCGAGGCAAATGCAGCAATATCACGCAAAAGGTCGGTCATCTGCGGTCTCCCGTGTCCGTTATGTTTCCATTTTGTTCCGCTTTTGTACGATTAGTCAAGAGGAAACAGACAGGCCGGCGAGATTCTTCCGTCTGTCGGCCGATGCACTTTCGCGTACCCCCGACACCAGAGACTGAAACGGTCTTGCACCCTCAGCCAAATGCGCTTTTAGTCCCGGCGTTCGAAACAGGAGCTTCGCATGAATTTTTTCCGCCATTGGTCCCTAACGGCCGCCCTCCTGCTCGCCGCAGCCGGCCATGGCGCTGCGGCGGAACAGCCCTGCGAACGGCGGACATTGGGCGACGCGCACTATGTGGTCTGCACGGTGAAGAAGGACGATGCGCGGCTCAGGCTGTTCTGGCAGAAGCCGGATGGTGCGCCCTATCGCTGGTTCGGCACGCTCGCAGAAAGGATCGAGGCGCAAGGCAGGACGCTGGTCTTTGCCATGAACGCCGGAATGTATGGCGATGACTTCACACCGATGGGTGTCTATGTCGAAGAAGGCCGGCAATTGCGGCCGGCCGATCTCAAGACGATGGATGGCCCCCAGGCGAAAATTCCCAATTTCTACAAGCAGCCGAACGGCGTGTTTTATTTCGGATCGGGGGAAGCCGGCATTCTGACGACGGCGGCGTTCCTGAAGGAAAGGCCGAAGTCGGATTTCGCCACACAATCCGGACCGATGCTGGTAACCGCGAACGAGGTGAACCCGATCTTCATCGCCGGATCAAGCGATCGCACCCGCCGCAGCGGTGTCGGTGTGTGCGCCGGCGGCGACCTGCGCTTCGTCATCAGCGAAGACGATGTCAATTTCTTCGATTTCGCCGCGGTGTTCAAGAACCACCTTTCCTGCCCCGATGCGCTGTTTCTCGATGGCGGTCAGGGGGCGGGTCTCTTCAGTCCGGCATTGAAACGGGCCGACTGGTCCTGGCATGGCGGATATGGCCCGATGATCGGGCTTGTGGAATGAGAAGCCCGGTCGATCGCGCAGGCGGCGCCTGACAACAGGTAGGGCCTATCTTGTGGGGGCCGATCATGTGCGTGACCAATGACGTTTGCGCCCGTCGATGTTCGGGACCCGTCTCATGCAGACCGGACGGCCGATCAAGCGCGTGAAGTTGCCGGACCCCGCCCCCGCGCCTCCTGTGCACCATCGGCCGGCAGAACAACCGGCACGGCGTTTCTCAAGGCGTCAATGCGTGGCGCCAAAGTTGGAGCCACATCCGCCGGCCGGAAATCGGCGACTGCAACCAGAGGTAAAAATACCCATTTTGCTGCGTAATGCGGTATTATGATATGCAAACCCGTGCAAATCCGGGGGATTGTGAAGAAACCGCCGGTTCGGCCCTTGTCGGGAGCCCTTAGCGCGAAAGATGTAGCGAGTATGGATTGGCGGTAGTCAAACTCCGACAGCATCTGGGGAGGGGCAAAGGTGATGGGAGACACCTATCCGGGCAGCAGACGGCCACAGCACGGCTATTTCACCTGGGACATCGCAGAGGATTCGATATGGGGCGATGCGACATTTGCCGGCATATTGGGGCTGGACCCGGCAACGGCGGATAACGGGTTTTCGATGCTGCGTTACATGGAGATCGTTCATCCCGACGATCGGGAGCAGGTCGTCAGGGCGACCCAGATTGCAGTACTGACCGGTCAGCCTTACATGGTGATCTGCCGCCTCTGCCGGGGCAAGGACATTCTCACCATCCGCAACCGCGGCACGTGTTTCCGATATCGGGACGGGCTGCCCAGCATGGCGACCGGCATGCTGGAAATCATCGCAGTCGAACATCCGCACCTTTCTGCCGCCAACCAGCAGTCCACTACCCTGCCCCGCAGCAGGGCTGCGAAAGACGCCGTGAAGCAACGGTCACAGGTGCGCATGGAATTCATGGACCGGTAAACGGATGTTGAACACCGTCGGAATCGTGCGCCGTACCCATGTGCGCTGGAGGCGTTCGACGGGCGTTGTTACGATAGTGACCCATGGTGACGCAGGCCATGCGCGATCGGAGCTGGTGGATCGCGTCCGTTGCACTGCCGCCGTTGCGCCGGACGCGGCATGGATCTATGCCTTTTCCATAGAGTAAACAGCGGCCGCTTTTTGGCCGGGAGACGGATGATGACGGCCATAACAGCGCCGGGGAAGGCATCGGACGTGCCGATCCAACGGGAAACCGATCGGCTGGCGGCATTGCAGGAACTCGACATGCTCGACAGCCCGCGTGACGCGGGCTTTGATCGGATCGCCCGGCTCATACAGCAGATTTTCGACGTCGAGATCGGCTTCGTGTCACTGATCGACGCGCATCGGCAATGGTACAAGGCCTGCAGCGGACTGGATTTCGGCGAAATCGAGCGCGAGGCGAGTTTCTGCCAGTATGTGGTGGCATCCGAGGAAGCGATCATCGTGCCGGATGCGGCGCGCGATCAGCGCTTTGCCGACCACCCCGCCGTGACCGGCGCGCTGCAGGTACGGTTTTATGCCGGCATCCCGCTGACCACAAAGACGGGGCATGTGGTCGGCACGGTCTGTGCAGTCGGCAAGCGTCCCCGCGCATTCGGCGCGGCAGATATCGCGATCATGCAGGAACTGGCCGGCGTCGCCATGGACCGGATCGAATTGGCACAGACGGCCGCGACCGACAGCCTGACCGGCGCTTTGACGCGGCGCGCCTTCAAGCAGGAAGCAGATCACATGGTGTTGCTGGCCGCCCGCCACGCCCATGACCTTTCCTGCATCGTGCTCGACATCGACCACTTCAAGTCGATCAACGATACCCATGGCCATGCTGCGGGCGACGCCGTACTGAAGGCCGTGTCTGCCACATGCAGGGCGACGTTGCGGGCAACCGATCTTTTCGGCCGTTTCGGCGGCGAGGAATTCGTTGTGGTTCTACCCTTCGTGGATAAGGACGGCGCCTTGGCAACCGCCGAGCGCCTGCGCCGGTCGATTGCCGCACTGACTGTCAATATTGGCGACGTGACGATTTCGGTGACCGCCAGTTTCGGCGTTGCGACGCGTTCGTCTGCCGGCAGGGATATCGAGACGCTGCTGGCGCAGGCGGATGCCGCCATGTACCGCGCCAAACAGGAAGGCCGCAACCGCTGCCTTTCCTATTGGACGCCGCAGACCGGTGACGCGCTGACGGGGGAGCGCCGGCCTGTCCTGCGCAGCGGCGTCATCCTGTTCAACGGAGGCGAGACCCGCGTCACCTGCACGGTGAAGTCCCTCGGCGCCGACAGCGCCGGCATTGTGGTGTCCGATACGCGTGGCCTGCCGGATGAGTTCCTGTTGCAGATCCCGGCCGATGGGATCGAGACCGCCTGCCGGGTCATCGCGCATGACGGCCATCATTTGGAGGTCGTGTTTCAGTTATCAGCTGATACGCCTTAGCGCCGCGGACCGCGTATCACCGGCCTTTCCGGCAGCGGGCCGGCAACTCAGAACTCGACGATCTTGCCACCTTCCAGCGTCACACGCCGATCCATCCGGGCGGCGAGTTCGTGGTTATGGGTAGCGATCAGCGCCGCAAGACCGGACTGGCGCACCAGTGCTTCCAGCGCGTCGAACACGTAGGATGCGGTTTCCGGGTCGAGGTTTCCGGTCGGCTCGTCAGCGAGAAGCAGAAGCGGCGCATTGGCAACGGCGCGGGCGATCGCCACGCGCTGCTGTTCGCCGCCCGAAAGCTCGGCTGGGCGATGTTCGGCGCGGTGACCGATGCGCATGTAATCGAGCAGCGCTGCGGCGCGTTCCTTGGCTTCCCTGTGCGGCAGACCGGCGATCAGCTGCGGCATCATGATGTTTTCGAGCGCGGTGAATTCCGGCAGGAGATGGTGGAACTGGTAGACGAAGCCGATATCCCCACGACGGATCGCGGTCCGGCGGTCGTCCGAAAGATTGCCGCAGGCTTCTCCGTCGATATGAATTTCGCCCTCATCAGGATGTTCCAGCAGGCCGGCAAGATGCAAGAGCGTCGATTTGCCCGTGCCGGATGGCGCGACAAGCGCTACGATTTCCCCGCTTTTCAGTGAAAAGTCCGCGCCTTTCAGAATGGAGAGCACGGTATCGCCCTGGCCGTAGTGACGGCCGACGCCCGTGAGCTTCAGAATGGTTTTGACTGCCATGGAGGTGTGCGTTCCTATTCGTAGCGCAGCGCCTGCACGGGATCGAGCCTGGAGGCCCGCCATGCCGGGAAAATGGTTGCAATGAACGAAAGTGTCAGCGCCATGACCACCACGGTCGCGGTTTCGCTGAAAGTCATTTCGGCGGGCAGTTCACTGAGGAAATAGAGTTCCGGGTTGAACAGGACCGTGCCGGAAAGCCAGGAAAAGAACTGGCGGATGGATTCGATGTTGAGACAGACAACAACGCCCAGAAGAACACCGGCAAGCGTGCCGACCACGCCGATCGCTGCGCCGGTCATGAAGAAGATGCGCATGATGGCCGCCGAGCTTGCCCCCATGGTGCGCAGGATCGCGATATCGGATCCCTTGTCCTTTACCAGCATGATGAGGCCGGAAATGATGTTGAGCGCGGCCACCAGCACGATCAGCGTCAGGATCATGAACATCACGTTGCGCTCGACCTGTAGGGCCGAGAAAAAGGTCTGGT
The DNA here is from genome assembly GCF_050275975.1 of Neorhizobium sp. NPDC001467. Taxonomy (NCBI): domain Bacteria; kingdom Pseudomonadati; phylum Pseudomonadota; class Alphaproteobacteria; order Hyphomicrobiales; family Rhizobiaceae; genus Neorhizobium; species Neorhizobium sp. NPDC001467. The sequence continues at coordinate 63,015 of NZ_JBNNPS010000005.1, forward strand.
TGCGCTGGCGCCAGTCGGTCAGGAAAATCTGGCGGTCGCCGGCCGCCATCTCGATCAGCGGCCGGATGCCATCGACCGCATCCGGGTGCTCGACGAAGAGTTCGATCGACTGCACGATCCCGTCGGCATTGAAATAGGCCTGCGCTTCCTCAAGCGGCATATAGACGATAGACGCATCATATTCCGACATGCCGATCTCGAACGTGCCGGAAATCGGATAGGATTTTACACGCGGGCTAACCCCCATCGGCGTGACGTCGCCTTCCGGCGCAACCAGGGTGATGCGGTCGCCCGCCGAAAGGCCGAGCGATGCGGCCAGCCGCGAACCGACCAGCACGCCATCGCCGGAAGCGAAACCGACGATATCGCCCTGCTTGATATTGCCGGACACTTCCTTGAGCTTTTCGAGATCTTCGGCGCGCACGCCGCGCACCAGAGCACCGGAACCGCCGCCGGTATTGCCCTGTGCCAGCGTCTGGCCTTCGACCAGCGGCAGGGCCATGGTCACGCCGGGAACGGCGGCGAACTTGGCGGTCAGATCGGCATAGTCATTGAGCGGGCGATCGACCGGCTGGACGACGACATGACCGTTGATGCCAAGAATGCGCGAAATCAGCTCGGTACGAAAGCCGTTCATGACCGCCATGACGATGATCAGCGTGGCAACGCCGAGCATGATGCCGACAAAGGAAAAGCCGGCGATGACGGAGATGAAGGCTTCCTTGCGGCGCGAGCGCAGATAACGCCAGGCGACCATGCGTTCGAACCCGGAAAACGGACCAGCCGAGGGCGCGCCCTGCCGCGTGCCATCACCTTCGCTCACGACCTTCGCCATGTGTTCTCCTCGGTCACCGCGCATGAGCGGTCATTGTCTTGGCGTTCGGGCGACCTTGGGAAAGATCGCCCGAACGGCATTGCTTAAGCCTTGGCCGTCAGACGGTTCAGCGCGGCTTCCATCGTCATGGTTTCGCGCGCACCGGTCTTGCGGTCCTTCACCTCGACTTCGCCGGTCGCGGCCGAACGCGGGCCGACGATCAGTTGCACCGGCACGCCGATCAGATCGGCGGTGGCGAACTTGGTGCCGGCGCGATCGTCCGTTTCGTCGTAGAGCACGTCCAAACCGGCATTTGTGAGGCCGGTGTAAAGACCGTCGCAGACGCGGTCGCAGTTTTCATCGCCCGGCTTCATGGTGATGACCATGGCATCGAACGGCGCGACCGAGGCCGGCCAGATGATTCCGTTCTCGTCATGCGAGGCTTCGATGATGGCGGGAACAAGGCGGGTCGGGCCGATGCCGTAGGATCCCATGTGGACAAGGTGTTCCTTGCCATCCGGGCCCTGAACCTTGGCGCCCATCGGCTCCGAATATTTGGTGCCGAAATAGAAGATGTGACCGACTTCGATGCCGCGGGCCGACAGGCGGTCGCCTTCCGGAATGGCGTCGAATGCGGCTTCGTCGTGCATCTCGGAAGTGGCGGCGTAAACCGAGGTCCACTTGTCGAAGATCGCCTGCATGCCGGCGACGTCGTCGAAATCGATATCGGCGGCCGGGATTTCGAAATTGGTGAAATCGCGGTGCGAGAAAACTTCACTCTCGCCGGTTTCGGCTAGGATGATGAATTCGTGGCTGTGGTTGCCGCCGATCGGGCCGGTATCGGCGCGCATCGGAATAGCGCGCAGGCCGAGACGATCGAAGGTACGCAGATAGGCCGCGAACATCTTGTTATAGGAATGGATCGCGCCTTCCTTGGTCAGGTCGAAGGAATATGCATCCTTCATCAGGAATTCGCGCGAGCGCATGGTGCCGAAACGCGGACGGATCTCGTCACGAAACTTTAGCTGGATATGATAGAGGTTGAGCGGCAGGTTCTTGTAGGATTTGACCGCCGAACGGAAGATGTCGGTGATCATTTCCTCGTTGGTCGGGCCGTAGAGCATCGGACGCTCCTGGCGATCCGTGATGCGCAGCATTTCCTTGCCGTAATCCTCGTAACGACCGCTTTCCTGCCACAGCTCGGCCGATTGCAAGGTCGGCATCAAAAGCTCGATGGCACCGGCGCGGTTCTGCTCCTCACGAATGATCTTGTTGACCTTGTCCATGACGCGTTTTCCCAGCGGCAGCCAGGAATAAATGCCCTGGCTCTGCTGGCGCACCATGCCCGCGCGCAGCATCAGACGGTGGGAAACGATCTCCGCTTCCTTGGGGTTTTCCTTCAGAATGGGCAGAAAATAACGGGACAGGCGCATCGCGGTTTCCGATTTGCGAGCCGGCTTCCATAGTGGAATCGACGTTTCGAGGGCTGATAGTGGGAGCGTTCATAACCGGTTCGGCTGCACATGGAAACCCGGTTGGGAACAGGGCCGCAAACAACCGGACAAATGCCAGAAAGACCGATCTTCGCAGCAGCTTCGGCGTGCACCAGAGCGAAGCCGCACCGCCACAGGTAGGCAAAACATGGTTTTTTGAGGGAGAGGGGCTGCGACATATTTGTTCACGGGATTTTTTTGCCCCCGTGTAACAAAAATGCAAAATATTGGGGTGACAAGATGTCCCATGTGAGCTAGTTTCAGCTCACAAAACGGGCAAGGCGATCAAATTCTTGCCTATTTCGCGGTCAAAGTCTTGGGAGGATTTAGATCTTAGGCGCGCTTGCTCGCTGCCCCGGTAACGGAAAGATCACGCGAAACTTGAAAAACAAGGCTTCATCGCCTTGTTTTTTTTTGGCCTTCTCTCCGAAGAGCGATCACCGGGAGCTTATGCCCAGCAAACGTTACGGAATGATGACGGTGGAGATCTACCCGAAATCCGGAACGATAACCGGCAGCGAGCTGACGCTGATGCCGAAGATATGCGAGACAAGCATCCAGCCGCCGTGGATCAGTGCCGCGAGCAGACTGGTGAGAAGCACGACGCGCACGCCACGGAATTTGGCCGGTGCGCTTGCTACCGTGCCCGGCAGCACATCGCCTTCGTCCTGCTGGCTGCGCATGCCGATGGGCAGCACAATGAACAAGGTCAGCCACCAGATGACGAAATAGACCGCCAGTGTCGTCAGGAAAGGCATGCTTGGTCCCCGTGATGCGCAGCCCCGATCATAAAGGAAATGCGCCAGATCTCAATTGCGAGACCGCTTCAAGGCTTTCACAAAGAGAGTCCGGCGATGGAGCTAAGCTTTTGAATTTTGATTCATATCTGTTCCAGTTCGGTCAGCGTGCCGGAAAAATCCTTCGGGTGGAGAAAGAGGACCGGCTTGCCGTGCGCGCCGATTTTGGGCGCGCCATCGCCGATCACACGCAGACCGAGCGCCACGGCGCGGTCGCGGGCCGCAAGAATGTCAGCCACCTCGTAACAGATATGGTGCATGCCCCCGAAAGGGTTGTTTCGGAGAAAGCCGGCAATTGGCGAATTTTCGCCGAGCGGTTCGAGCAGCTCCACTCGGGTATTGTCGAATTCTACGAACACGGCTGTGACACCGTGTTCCGGCAGCGGCTGCGCGCTGGAAACCTTCGCGCCCAAATTCCTATAAGGCATTGCGGCCGCAGTCAGATTGGGAACGGCGATGGCGATGTGATTTATACGCCCCAACATCAGCTACCCTTCCCAACAGGATCATCTGGCTTGCGATTTTCATCAACCAGTTAAGGCCGGAAGACCGAAATCACAATCGCCCGATACGGTTATGGTTGCAGAAGGCGGCCTCTTTCTTGGCCGGAGAGGATAAGAGATCATCATGGCATCCGCCGGACCATGCGTCGATGCGGGGCAAACTGCCCCGCACCATATGTCAGCGAACCGCAGTGATCGGCGCCGCGGCCATCTCGGCAGCGCTGTCCTGAGCGACCGACGCAACGGACACGATCGCCAACAGCGCAAAGCAGATGACGGCAGCGCCCAGAAAATTTGCAGATCTCATGAAATGTCTCCGAATCGTCCCAGCCGGCTGAACAGATAGCATGCGAAAATGGCGCCGGGCTTTCACAACCCGACGCCATTGCATCACACACGTGTCACTGCAGGCCGCGTGTGGCCGATCAGACTCAGAGGCGGGTCACGAACACCGTCACGATCGGCTTCTTGCCCCAGCCATTGTTGGCGGCGGAGCGGACGGCCCGGCGCACGGCTTCGCGCACCGTGTCGAGATCCTTGCGGCGGGCGCGCGGAATGCCTTCGACGGCGCCGAGCACAGCGTCATAGAGCGTGTCCTCCATGCTTTCGCCTTCGTCGTCGAATTCCGGCAGGCCGTAGGTGACGATATCGGGATCGGCCAGAAAATCGTGACGGCTGTCGAGCAGGACGTTGACGGCGACATGGCCCACAAAAGCGAGCTTGCGACGTTCGCCGATACCCATTTCATCGAAATCACCGACCAGCTTGCCGTCCTTGTAGAAACGGCCGACCGGCGCATCCGCGACGATTTCGATCTCGCCGGGAGCGAGCTTCAGCACATGACCATTGCGCACGCGCGGCACGGTGGGGATGCCGGCGGACCGCGCCAGTTCGCGCTGCGCCGTCAGGTGGGCAGCTTCACCGTGAACGGGAACCAGAACCTGCGGACGGGTCCACTCGTACATCTTCAGGAGTTCGTTGCGGCGCGGGTGGCCGGAGACGTGCACGAGCGCTTGGGCATCGGTGACGATCTTGATGCCCTGCTCGATCAAGCCGTTCATGATTTCGAGGATCGGCTTTTCGTTGCCGGGGATCGTGCGAGAGGAAAACACGACCGTATCGCCGGCGGTGAACGCGACATTGCGCATCTCGTCTCGGGCAATCTTGGCAAGTGCTGCGCGCGGTTCGCCCTGGCTGCCGGTGAGGATGACCACGACCTTGTCGCGCGGGATATAACCGAATTCTTCCTCGGCGATGAAAGGCTTGATGTCATCCATGATGCCGATATCGCGGGCAACGGAGACAACGCGCTTCAGCGACGAACCGAGCAGCAGCACTTCGCGGCCGGCGGCTTCGGCGGCCAATGCGATGGAGCGGATGCGGCCAACATTGGACGAGAAGGTGGTGACGGCGACGCGGCCTTCGGCGGCCTCGATGACCTGCTGCAGGCCATGCGAGACTTCTTCTTCCGACGGCGAAATGCCATCGCGCATGGAATTGGTCGAGTCGCACATGACGGCGAGAACACCCTCGTCACCAATGGCGCGGAAACGGGCTTCGTCAGTCAATGGTCCGAGCGACGGGTTCTGGTCGATCTTCCAGTCGCCGGTATGGATGACATTGCCGAGATCCGTGCGGATCACCAGCGACATCGGCTCGGGGATCGAGTGGTTCACACCAACGGCTTCAACCTCGAACGGGCCGACCTTGATACGGTCACCGGCCTTGAAGATGGTGATCGGGATTTCGGCGCGGGTGCCTTCGTAATTGCGCTTGGCTTCCAGCATGCCGGCGGTGAAGGGCGAGGCATAGACCGGCACGTTGAGGCCGGGCCAGATATCGTTCAGCGCGCCGTAATGGTCTTCATGTGCATGGGTGATGAAGATGCCCTTGAGATTCTTCTTCTTGTCGCTCAGGAAGCGGATATCGGGCAGGACAAGATCGACACCCGGCAGGTCGGGACCGGGGAAGGTCACGCCGCAATCGACCATGATCCACTGGCGGGTTGCCTCGGGGCCATAGCCGTAGAGCGCGAGGTTCATGCCGATCTCGCCTACGCCGCCCAGCGGCAAAAATACCAGTTCGTCCTTGGATGCCATCTTGTCTCGATTCTTGATCATGCAAAAAATACGTCGCCGGCAGCTATGGGCATAAGTTCTGTGCCCGTGTCCAGCATCAGCAAGCCTTTATCATCAATTCCGGCAAAGCGCCCGGAAATCGAACGGTCCGGCAGATTAACGGTGATCTTCTCACCGATACCGCAGGCGACACTGCGCCATTGGGCCGTCACGTCCGCTACGCCCCTGCCCTCGTTCCATGATTCCAGAACCTCCGCCATCTCCTTGTAAAGATGCGCAAAAAGCTCGTCGGCCGAAGCCATCACGCCGTAATCTTCAAGCGAGGCCACGGCATATTGGGCGCTGTCCGGCTTGTGGCGGATATTAATGCCGATGCCGATGACGAGAGCGCGTTTTCCGTCCGGCAGCATCTCTGCTTCGAGCAAAATGCCGCAGGTTTTTTTGCGTTCTAACAGAATGTCGTTCGGCCATTTGACCTCGACCGGCGGTGTGCCGGGCGGCATGACGGCGGCAATCGCGTTGCGCACGGCAAGTGCAACGGCAAGCGGAAGCGACGCGGTGCGTTCGATCGGCGCGGGGTCGATCAACAGAAGCGTGGCGTAAAGGTTGCCGGTCTCGGAGGTCCAGGCCCTCCCTCTACGACCACGCCCGGCGTTTTGGCGCCGGGCGGTGATCCAGAGAAGACCTTGGTCTCCTGCCCTCGCGGCTGCGAGGGCATCTGTGTTTGTGGAGCCGACTTCGTCCAGCGCCAGATGCCGGAAGGCCTCGAGCGGGAAGCGGCGTCTGTTTTCCGTCATCTTAGAAGAATGACTTTGCTGCCGCAGACGCTGCCGTGCCGACCGGGCCGCCGAACAGCACATAAGCCGTCACGAACAGACCGGAGAACCCGAAGACCAGGTTCAGTACGCCGGAGGTGCGGGCAAATTCTCCGGTCGGCTTGTCGAACCACATCAGCTTGACGACGCGCAGGTAGTAGTAGGCGCCGACAACCGAGGACAGCACGCCGATGACGGCCAGACCGTAGAGCTGGGCCTCGATCGCGGCGAGGAAGACAAAATACTTGGCGAAGAAGCCGGCCAGCGGCGGAATACCCGCAAGCGAGAACATCAGCGCGGTGAGCACCACGGCCATGAACGGACGCGTCGCGGACAGACCGGCCAGATCATCCACCGCCTCGACGGCGGTGCCATCGAGGCGGCGCATGGACATGATACAGGCAAAGGTGCCAAGCGTCATGACCATGTAGATCAGCATATAGAGCGCGACCGACGACACACCGGTTTCCGAACCGGCGGCCAGGCCAACCAGTGCGTAACCCATGTGACCGATCGAGGAATAGGCCATCAGTCGCTTGATGTTCTTCTGGCCGATGGCCGCGAAGGAACCGAGCAGCATGGAAGCGATCGCGATGAACACGATGACCTGACGCCAGTCGGCAACGATCGGAATGAAGGCATCGGAGACGATGCGCACCAGGATGGCCATGGCGGCAACCTTGGGACCGGCAGCGAAGAAGGCGGTGACCGGGGTCGGCGCACCTTCATAAACATCCGGCGTCCACATGTGGAACGGCACGGCCGAGATCTTGAACGCCAGACCGGCGAGCACGAAGACCAGACCGAACACAAGGCCGAGCTGACGGGTTTCCTGGCTGAGAACCTGGGCGATCTGTTCAAAGCCGGTGTTGCCGGTGAAACCGTAGACAAGCGACATGCCGTAAAGCAGCATGCCCGAGGAGAGCGCGCCGAGAACGAAATATTTCAGGCCGGCTTCCGTCGAGCGAACATTGTCGCGATTGAAGGCAGCGACGACATAGAGCGACAGCGACATCAGTTCGAGGCCGAGATAGAGCGCGATCAGGTCGTTGGCAGAGATCAGCAGCATCATGCCGAGCGTGGCCAGCAGGACGAGAACCGGGAATTCCGGCTTGTCGATCTGATCGGACTTGGCATTGGCATAGGTCATCAGCAGCGCGACGATCGAGCCGAACAGCGCGGTCGCCTTCATGAAGCGGGCAAAACCATCCATCAGGAAGGCGCCGTTATAGGCTTCGCCCTGCGGAGCGACAAAGATGATCATGACGAGCGCCACGATCATGACGGCGATGGTAAGGCCGGTTACGAGCGGCGACGAACGGTCGCCACTGAAAACGCCGATCATCAGGAGCGCCAGCGCACCGAGCGCCAGAATCACTTCCGGCGACGAGATCTGCAGGCTGGCAAGGAGTAGTTCAGCGGTCATATCAGTCCGTCCCGTCTCAGTGCGTTACTGCGAGCGCAAGCTTTTGCGCTGCCTGCAGGGCTGCCGAGTAATTGTTGACCAGCGCGTCGACCGACGCGGCAGTCACGTCGAATACCGGCGCAGGGTAGAAGCCGAAGAAGATGGTGAGCGCGATCAGCGGGTAGAGAAGCACCTTCTCGCGCGTCGACAGGTCAAGCATCTGCTTGAGGTTTTCCTTTTCGAGTGCCCCGAAGATGACGCGGCGATAGAGCCAAAGAGCATAGGCAGCCGAAAGGATGACGCCGGTTGCGGCAAACAGCGCGACCCAGGTGTTGACGCGGAAGACGCCGATCAGGGTCAGGAATTCGCCGATGAAGCCCGACGTACCCGGCAGGCCGACGTTTGCCATGGTGAAGATCATCATCGCCACGGCATACTTTGGCATGTTGTTGACGAGGCCGCCGTAAGCGGAGATCTCGCGGGTGTGCAGGCGGTCATAGACCACGCCGACGCAGAGGAAGAGCGCGCCCGAGACGATACCGTGCGACAGCATCTGGAACACAGCACCCTGCACGCCTTGCATATTGGCGGCGAAGATACCCATGGTCACGTAGCCCATGTGGGCGACCGAGGAATAGGCGATCAGCTTCTTGATGTCGTCCTGCATCATCGCCACCAGCGAGGTGTAGATGATGGCGATGACGGAGAGCGCAAAGACCATCGGCGCGAAGTAGTCGGACGCCAGCGGGAACATCTGCAAGAGGATACGGATCATACCGTAACCGCCGAGCTTCAGCATGACGCCGGCCAGGATGACCGAACCTGCGGTCGGGGCCTGAACGTGCGCATCCGGAAGCCAGGTATGGACCGGCCACATCGGCATCTTGACGGCAAAGGCGGCGAAGCAGGCGAGGAAAAGCCAGGTCTGCATGCCGGCCGGGAAGCCGTGCTTCAGAAGTTCGACGATATCTGTCGTGCCCGCGTTCCAGTACATGGCCATGATGGCGAGCATCATCAGAACCGAGCCGAGCAGCGTGTAGAGGAAGAGCTTGTAGGATGCGTAGACGCGATCCTTGCCGCCCCAGACGCCGATGATGATGAACATCGGGATCAGGGTCGCTTCGAAGAATACGTAGAACAGAACGATGTCGAGCGAAACGAACACGCCGGTCATCGCCACCTGCAGAAGCAGGAAGGAGATCATGTATTCCTTGATGCGGTGTTCGATCGCTTCCCAGCTTGCCAGCACGCAGAAGGGCATGAGGAAAGTGGTGAGGATGACGAACAGCATGGAAATGCCGTCGACGCCGAGGTGGTAGGAAATGCCGGTGCCGAGCCACTCATGCTTTTCTACCATCTGGAAGCCGGCGTTCGAATTGTCGAAGCCGATCCAGATGAACAGAGACACGATGAAGGTGACGACGGTGGTCGCCAGCGAAATGTTCAGGACATTGCGGCGGCCGTTCGCGCCCTCCTGCCCGGTAAGGAGCAGGAGCACCACGCCGACCAGCGGCAGGAAGGTGACCGTTGAGAGAATGGGCCAATCGGTCATCAGAAGGAACTCCCGAGCATCATCCAGGTGACGAGGGCGGCGATGCCGATCAGCATCGCAAACGCATAATGATAAAGGTAACCGGACTGCAGACGCACGACATTGCGCGTGACGTCGACAACACGGGCGGCGATGCCGTTCGGGCCGTAATGGTCGATGACGGCGACGTCACCCTTCTTCCAAAGGAAGCGGCCGAAAGCCTTGGCAGGACGAACGAACAGGAAGTCGTAGAGTTCGTCAAAGTACCACTTGTTGAGCAGGAACTGGTAAAGGCCCTGCTGCGACGCGGCCAGACGCTTCGGGGTCTCCGGCGACTTGATGTAGAAATACCAGGCGGTCACAAAACCGATGACCATGGCAATGAACGGCGCCAGAGCAACGAGAGCCGGCACGTGGTGGAATTCGTGCAGCAGTTCGTTGTGCTCGGATGTGAACAGCGCGCCCTTCCAGAACACATCGTATTCGTGACCGTAGAAGAATTCCTTGAACACGAAGCCGGCGACAACCGCACCGATGGCGAGGATGTAAAGCGGTACCAGCATGACCTGCGGGCTTTCATGCACGTGGTGCATGACCTCGTGGCTCGCACGCGGCTTGCCGAAGAAGGTAAGGAAGATCAGGCGCCACGAATAGAAGCTCGTGAACATCGCCGCGATCACCAGAAGCGTGAAGGCAAAGCCGGAAGCCGGCGAATGCGATGCGTAGGTCGCTTCGATGATGAAGTCCTTGGAGAAGAAGCCGGCAAAACCGACCGGAGTGAACGGTATGCCGACGCCGGTAATGGCGAGCGTGCCGATCAGCATCATCGCGAAGGTGACCTTGATGTGCGGACGCAGGCCGCCCATGTGGCGCATGTCCTGCTCTCCGTCAACGGCGTGGATGACCGAACCGGCGCAAAGGAACAGGAGCGCCTTGAAGAAGGCGTGCGTGAACAGGTGGAAGACGGCCGCGCCATAAGCACCGACGCCGAGCGCCACGAACATGTAACCGAGCTGCGAGCAGGTCGAATAGGCGATGACGCGTTTGATGTCGTTCTGCACGAGGCCGACAGTTGCCGCGAAGAAGGCGGTGATGGCACCGATGATGGTGACGACCAGAAGCGCATCCGGCGACAGTTCAAAGATCGGCGACATGCGGGCGACGAGGAAGACGCCGGCGGTGACCATGGTTGCAGCGTGAATGAGGGCCGAAACCGGGGTCGGGCCTTCCATCGCGTCCGGCAGCCAGGTGTGCAGCAGGAACTGCGCCGACTTACCCATCGCGCCCATGAAGAGAAGGAGGCACGTGACGGTGATGGCCGTGCTCCTGGTCAGCTCCATGCCGAAGAAGTTGGCGACAACAGCATTGGCGTCGGCAGCACCTTCATGCGGCAGGTAGGTGGCGGCCGCGGCGAAGATGGTTTCGAAATTGATCGAACCAAACAGCACGAAGACGCCGGCGATGCCGAGGATGAAACCGAAGTCACCGACGCGGTTGACGATGAAGGCCTTCATGGCGGCAGCCGAAGCGGACGGCTTCTTGAACCAGAAGCCGATCAGCAGATAGGACGCCAGACCCACGCCTTCCCAGCCGAAGAACATCTGCAGCAGGTTGTCGGCGGTGATGAGCATCAGCATCGCGAAGGTGAAAAGCGACAGGTACGCGAAGAAACGCGGACGATGCTCGTCGTGATGCATATAGCCGATCGAATAAAGATGCACGAGCGTCGACACGGTATTGACCACGACGAACATGATCGCGCTCAGCGTATCGATGCGGAAAGTCCATTCGACATCGATGCCGCCGGACTGGATCCAGCGCATGACGACGGCCTTGATGACCTCGCCCTCTGAGTGACCGAGCGCAACGTCGAAGAAGACGATCCACGACAGGATTGCCGCGACGATCATCAGCCCGGTGGTGACGTATTCCGATGCCTTGGCGCCGATCTGGCGGCCAAAAAGGCCGGCGATCAGGAAGCCGATCAGGGGAAGAAAGACGATTGCCTTGTAGATCATGACCCGATCAGCCCTTCATCATATTGACGTCTTCGACCGCGATGGAGCCGCGGTTGCGGTAGAAGACCACGAGAATTGCAAGCCCGATCGCCGCTTCCGCCGCAGCAACCGTCAGGATGAACAATGCGAACACCTGGCCGGCGATGTCGTTGAGGAACGACGAGAAGGCCACCATGTTGAGGTTGACCGCGAGCAGGATCAGTTCGACCGACATCAGGATGATGATGACGTTCTTTCGGTTCAGGAAGATGCCGAACACGCCGATCGTGAAAAGGATGGCGCTGACCGTCAGGTAATGGGAAAGTCCGATTTCCATAATTTCTTGTCCTTGTCCCGCTCTTTAGAGGCCCTGGCCCGACTTGACCTTGACGATCTCGACACCGGTTTCCGGCGTGCGAGCAACCTGGCGGGCGATATTCTGCCGCTTGATGTTCTGACGATGGCGCAGCGTCAGCACGATCGCGCCGATCATGGCGACGAGGAGCACGAGGCCGGCCACTTCGAAGAAGTAGACGTAATGGGTGTAGAGCACATCGCCGAGGGCGGCGGTGTTCTGGCGGTCACCAACCGGCGGCATCGGCATGGCGACCGACTTGGCCGCCTGGGGCGACAGAACCGAGCTCCCGACCACGAGGATCAGTTCGGCGGCGACCACGAGGCCGACCAGCGCGCCGATCGGCGCATACTGCAGCACGCCCGAGCGGAATTCAGCGAAGTCGATATCGAGCATCATGACGACGAAGAGGAAGAGAACCGCGACCGCGCCAATATAGACGACCAGAAGCAGCATCGCCAGAAACTCGGCACCGGTCATCAGGAACAGTCCTGCCGAATTGAAGAACACGAGGATCAGGAAGAGGACCGAGTGGACCGGGTTCCGGGCCGACACGACCATGACCGCCGACGCCACCGCGACGAAGGCGAAAAGATAAAAGAATATAGCGTGCAGACCCATCTTGGTGCCTTCTCGTCTTCCCCGGCAAGGCCCTTGAACAAAGGCCCCTCCCCGTCGGACCTGGCGGCCGCTGCCGTCCAGACATTTGTCATCTACGTTCCCGCTGCCTGATGGCCGCGGGACATTTCAACTGCTGTTCAGCCGGCCCTATCAGCGATAGGGCGCGTCCTGCTGCAGGTTGCGGGCGATTTCCCGTTCCCAGCGATCGCCGTTGGCGAGCAGCTTGGCCTTGTCGAAATAGAGTTCTTCGCGGGTTTCCGTCGAGAACTCGAAGTTCGGGCCTTCGACGATAGCGTCGACCGGGCAAGCTTCCTGGCAGAAACCGCAATAGATGCACTTCACCATGTCGATGTCGTAACGCACCGTGCGGCGGGTGCCGTCATTGCGGCGAGGGCCGGCTTCGATGGTGATCGCCTGAGCGGGACAGATGGCTTCGCACAGCTTGCAGGCGATGCAGCGTTCCTCACCGTTGGGATAACGGCGCAGCGCATGTTCGCCGCGGAAGCGCGGGCTAACCGGGCCCTTTTCGAACGGGTAGTTGATCGTCGCCTTCTGACGGAAGAACAGATATTTGAACGTCAGCGCAAAAGCGGCGACGAATTCCTTCAGGAACAGCGAACCGACGGCTTGTGACAGAGCGGCCATCTTTATTCTCCAAATGAACCGAGCGGGTGGCGGGCCGTCATCAGCCAGCCCATCCCGTCAGCTTCAGTACGAATGCAACAATGACCAGCATGCCGAGCGAGAGCGGAAGGAAGACCTTCCAGCCGAGACGCATCAGCTGGTCGTAGCGGTAGCGGGGCACGATCGCCTTGGCCATCGCGAACCCGAAGAACACGAAGATGACCTTTAGCAGGAACCAGATGACGCCCGGAACCCAGTTGATCAGCCAGAAATCGAACGGCGGCAGCCAGCCTCCCAGGAACAGGATCGTGGTCAGCGAGCAGATCAGCATGATGGCCGCATATTCGCTGAGCATCAACATCATGTACGGCGCCGAGGAATACTCGACCATGTAACCGGCGACGAGTTCGGATTCCGCTTCCGGAAGGTCGAAAGGCGGACGGTTGGTCTCAGCCAGGCCCGAGATGAAGAACACCACGAACATCGGGAAGAGCGACAGCCAGTGCCAGTCGAGGAACGTGTTCGGCAGACCGATCATCGTGCCGAGGCCGGTCCTCTGGGCGTAGACGATATCCTGCAGGTTCAGCGAACCGACGCAGAGAAGAACGGTGACGATGACGATGCCGATCGAGACTTCGTAGGACACCATCTGCGCCGCCGAGCGTAGCGCGCCGAGGAACGGATATTTCGAGTTCGACGCCCAGCCGGCCATGATGACGCCGTAGACTTCGAGCGAGGAGATCGCGAAAATGTAGAGGATACCGACATTGATGTTGGCAACCGCCCAGCCATCATTGAGCGGGATGACCGCCCAGGTGGCAAGCGCCAGTGTCACCGAAACGAGCGGAGCGAGCAGGAAAACCACCTTGTTGGCACCTGCCGGGATGATCGGCTCTTTCAGGACGAACTTGATCAGGTCGGCAAAGGACTGGAACAGGCCGAACGGACCGACGACGTTGGGGCCGCGGCGCAGCTGCACGTTTGCCCAGACCTTACGGTCGGCAAGCAGGATGAAGGCGATGAAGACCAGAAGGCAGACCAGCGTCAGCAGCGAGTGCCCGACAATGATCAGGGCCGGCCAGATATAGGTCGAAAAGATAGAATCCATTGTCTTGCCCTTACTCCGCTGCAACCTGGAAGTTGTTGCGGGCCAATGCCGAGCATTCCGCCATGACGGCAGACGCGCGGGCGATCGGGTTCGTCAGATAGAAGTCCTTGATCGGCGACGTGAAGGCCGCCTTGTCGGCGCGGCCGGCTTTCAGGGACAGTTTTGCCACGTCATCGACGCTGCCGACGGCGATCTCGTCGAGCGCGGCAAAATGCGGATGATCCGCATAGAGTCGGGCGCGAAGGGCCGAAAGGCTGTCGAACGGCAGCTTGTGGCCGAGAACGTCGGACAGCGCACGCAGGATGGCCCAGTCTTCGCGCGCTTCGCCCGGCGCGAAGCCGGCACGGTTGCCCATCTGGACGCGACCTTCGAGATTGACCCAGGTGCCCGACTTTTCGGTATAGGCTGCAGCCGGCAGAATGACATCGGCGGTGTGCGCGCCGGCATCGCCATGGCTGCCGATGTAAACGGTGAATTTTGCGCCCTTGGCGGAAAAATCCATCTCGTCGGCGCCGAGCAGGAAGAGCACGTCCATCGCCTTCAGCATGGTGGCGGCATCGGCACCGTTGGCGCCCGGCACGAAGCCGAGGTCGAGGCCGCCGACACGCGAGGCGGCGGTGTGGAGCAGGCCGAAGCCGTTCCACTCTTCGGTAATGGCGCCGACGGAAGCGGCAAGACGCGCGGCCGTGGCAAGGATCGCCGCACCATCAGCGCGGGCAACCGCGCCCGAACCGACGATGATCATCGGGTTCTTGGCGGCGTTGAGCTTGTCGATGAAGCTGTTGCCGTTGTCGACGAGGTCGGAGAGCGTGTCCGGGCCAGCGCCCAGATATTCGAAATCCCAGCGCATGACGCCCGGCTCGCCGATCAGACCGATCGGGAAATTGCCGCGGCGGAAACGCTTGCGAATACGGGCGTTTAGAACAGCCGCTTCGTAGCGCGGGTTTGCCCCGATAATGAGGAGCGCGTCAGCCTTTTCAATGCCTTCTATGGTCGGATTGAAGATGTAGCTTGAACGGCCGAGCGACGGATCGAGCGCTGCACCGTCCTGACGGCAGTCAAGGTTTTCCGATCCGAGCGAGGCGATCAGCGCCTTCAGCGCGTACATTTCCTCGACAGAGGCGAGGTCTCCGGCGATCGCGCCGATCTTGTCAGCGGCCGCCGCGGCCACCGCCGTTTTGATGGCGGCAAAGGCTTCGCCCCAGGTCGCCGCCTGCAGGCGGCCATCGCGGCGCACATACGGACGATCGAGACGCTGGGTCTTCAGGCCATCCCAGATGAAGCGGGTCTTGTCGGAGATCCACTCCTCGTTCACCTGCTCGTTGACGCGCGGCATGATGCGCATGACTTCGCGACCGCGGGTATCGACGCGGATCGCCGAACCGACGGCGTCCATGACATCGATCGATTCGGTCTTGCCGAGTTCCCACGGACGCGCAGTGAAGGCGAACGGCTTGGAGGTGAGCGCGCCAACCGGGCAAAGGTCAACGACGTTGCCCTGCAACTCAGACGTCATCGCCTGCTCGAGATAGGTGGTGATTTCGGCATCTTCGCCGCGGCCGATCAGGCCCAGTTCCGAAATGCCGCCAACTTCCGTGGTGAAGCGGACGCAGCGCGTGCAGTGAATGCAGCGGTTCATCACGGTTTTCACCAGCGGGCCGATATACTTGTCTTCGACGGCGCGCTTGTTTTCAGTGTAGCGCGAACTGTCGATACCAAAAGCCATGGCTTGGTCCTGCAGGTCGCATTCACCGCCCTGATCGCAGATCGGACAATCCAGCGGGTGGTTGATCAGCAGGAATTCCATCACGCCTTCGCGGGCCTTCTTGACCATCGGCGTGTTGGTATAGACTTCCGGAAGCTCGCCGTTCGGACCACCGCGGATATCGCGCACGCCCATGGCGCAGGAGGCTGCCGGCTTCGGTGGCCCACCCTTCACCTCGACCAGACACATGCGGCAGTTGCCGGCAACAGACAGACGTTCGTGGAAACAGAAACGCGGCACTTCGGCACCCGCCTCCTCGCATGCCTGCAGCAGCGTGAAGTGGTCCGGAACCTCGATTTCCTTGCCGTCAACCTTGAGCTTCGTCATCGTTACGTCCTGTTTTTCCGTCCGCCGGTCTTGCGGGCCCCAGCCGTTGTGTTCTGGGCCCTAACCGGTGGCAATTCCTGTGCGCCGGAGGTCAGCGCGTTCGCTTGGCCAACCCAGTCATCGCGCGTCACGCGGCCATCCAGGCCAAGTTCGGCATCGACGCGGGCAGCCTGCTCAGTGCTCCATTCGGCGATCTCGGCCAGGGTGTTGACACCTAGGCCGTTCAGCTTCGTCTCGATCTTGGGCCCGAGACCCGAGATCCGTTTCAAATCATCTTTCGCTTTGGCCGGTGCAGCAGCCTTGCCGGCTCCTGTCTTCGCGGCCGTTGGCGCCGGGGCTTCGGCCTTCTCGGCTTCTGCGGCAGCAGGTTCGCGGGCCATGTCCTCCAGCGTCTCGTACAGACGCTGGCTGGCGTCCATGGCGTTCTGCATCATGCCGAACATCGCGCTCGCAAACTGCGTCTGCAACTCGATGCCGATCTGCGTCATCGCTGCCATGGCGGCCGCAGGATTGGTCATCATCGGATTGAGCGTCAGCGAGGCCGGATCGAAACCGGGCCAGGACGAGCCGAACGCCGGCTTTGCCGTCGATGCCCCCTGCCCTGTCTCTCTCTCCTCCGGCGAAGCCATGCCTTACTCCGCAGCTTCCAGCACGGCGCCTTCCGACGTCGAGCGGTAGGTGTATTCGTCGATGCGCTTTTCGATCTCCGGGCGGAAATTGCGGATCAGGCCCTGAACCGGCCATGCAGCCGCGTCACCGAGCGCGCAGATGGTGTGGCCTTCGATCTGCTTGGTGACCTGCAGCAGCATGTCGATTTCGCGCTTCTGGGCATTGCCCTTCACCATGCGCTCCATCACGCGCCACATCCAGCCGGTACCTTCGCGGCACGGCGTGCACTGGCCGCAGCTTTCATGCTTGAAGAAGGCCGACAGACGGGCAATGGCGCGAATGATGTCGGTGGACTTGTCCATGACGATGATCGCGGCCGTGCCAAAAGACGACTTCTTGTCGCGCATGCCGTCGAAATCCATGATCGCGTCGCCCATGTCCTCGCCCTTGATGACCGGACAGGAGGCGCCGCCGGGAATGACGGCAAGCAGGTTGTCCCAACCGCCGCGAATGCCACCGGCATGGGTCTCGATCAGTTCGCGGAA
Source organism: Neorhizobium sp. NPDC001467 (assembly GCF_050275975.1). Taxonomy (NCBI): domain Bacteria; kingdom Pseudomonadati; phylum Pseudomonadota; class Alphaproteobacteria; order Hyphomicrobiales; family Rhizobiaceae; genus Neorhizobium; species Neorhizobium sp. NPDC001467. The sequence continues at coordinate 80,402 of NZ_JBNNPS010000005.1, forward strand.
CGGGATGCTCATGGCTTCCTCGACGGTGCACGGCTTGTTGACGTGACCGGAAATCATGAACAGCTTGGTTCCGACATTGTTCGGGCGACCGATCGACGAGAACCAGCCGGCGCCACGACGCAGGATGGTCGGAGCAACAGCGATGGATTCAACGTTGTTGACCGTGGTCGGGCAGCCATAGAGGCCCATGTTTGCGGGGAAAGGCGGTTTCAGACGCGGCTGCCCCTTCTTGCCTTCAAGGCTTTCGAGCAGCGCCGTTTCTTCGCCGCAGATGTAGGCGCCCGCGCCATGGTGGACGTAGATGTCGTAATCCCAGCCGTTCTTGTTGTTCTTGCCCAAGAGGCCGGCATCGTAGCATTCGTCGATCGCCGCCTGCAGGGCTTCGCGCTCGCGCATGTATTCGCCGCGAACATAGATATAGGCAGTGTGCGCGCCCATGGCGAAACCGGCGATCACGCAGCCTTCGATCAGCGTATGCGGATCGTTGCGCATGATTTCCCGATCCTTGCAGGTACCCGGCTCGGATTCGTCGGCATTGACGACGAGGTAATGCGGACGACCATCCGATTCCTTCGGCATGAAGGACCATTTCAGGCCGGTCGGAAAGCCGGCGCCACCACGACCACGAAGACCGGAGGCCTTCATTTCGTTGATGATCCAGTCACGGCCGTTTTCGATGATCTGCTTGGTGCCATCCCAATGGCCACGGCTCATCGCGCCCTTCAAGGACTTGTCCTTGAGACCGTAGATGTTCGTAAAGATGCGATCCTGATCGTTCAACATGGCCTATTCCGCCGGTTCTTCGATAATGTCGAGGCGCTTTTCGATGCGCGTGATGCGCCCGTCCATGCGTCCGAGAATTTTATAGATGTTGGCGATATCGCCGTGAGCACCGTTCATTTCCATAGCCAGGCCACGGACCTGAGACGTAAGTGAATCCAGCCGCCCATCGATAGCTGCGAGCTTGTCATCAACATTGGACAGATGTCCCTGCATCGACTTCAAGTTTTCGTAGATCAGATCGTTGGTGACTTCCGCCATGGCTCTCCCCCTACCGCTCGACGCTGCGAGCAGTGTAGCGGGTTCCATGACGAGATGCGAGCACGGCGGTCATCATGCCTCCCCTTCCGGCTTGGCCTTGCGCGTGCGCTTTGGCTTGTCTTCACCGGCAATGGCGCCTTCCGGGGCTGGCGCGCCCTCGGCCTTGCTGCCGCGGCGCTTGACATCGGGTTTTTGCGCCGGCGTCGTGGTGGACTTGCCCTTTTCCGCTTCTTTGGCGTTAGCCGCTGCGGCGCCCGGTGCGGTCGCCGGGGTCTTGAGGGTCGGATCCGTTTCCGCTGCGGTGTCCTTCGGACGGCCTGCATCCGACGGCGGCACGGACGCGCCCTCGGCGACGGGCTCCGGCTTCGGCTCCAGATTGGTGCGCACCGGCTTAATATCGCCGGTCAGCGTCAGCGGTCCGCCTTCAGGTGCCGACAGGTGACGACCGTTTTGAGGACCAACGGGAACGTCGGCGCCCCTGCCGGCTTCAAACTCGTCGATGATCTGCTCGAGGCGCTCCGGCGTCAGGTCCTCATAGGCATCCTTGAAGATGATGACCATTGGCGCGTTGACGCATGCGCCCTGACATTCGACCTCTTCCCAGGACAGCGTGCCGCCCTCGTTGAGATGGAAGGGATCGTGATGAATCTTGTTCTGACAGACCTTGATCAGCTCGTCGGAGCCGCGCAGCATGCAGGGGGTCGTGCCACAGACCTGAATATGCGCCTTGGTGCCGACGGGTTTCAGCTGGAACTGAGTATAGAAGGTCGCCACTTCCAGCACGCGGATATACGGCATGGAAAGCTTCTGGGCGACATATTCGATCGTTGCCTTGGTAACCCAGCCATCCTGTTCCTGCGCGCGCATCAATAGCGGGATGACGGCAGACTGCTGACGCCCCTCGGGATATTTTGCAATGGTCGCGGCTTCGAACACGGTGTTTTCCGCGTTGAATGCAAAAGTTGCAGGCTGGAACTGGTCTTCGGCTAGTCGACGAACAGACATTCTAGATCACGTCCTATTCAGAATATTGCAATCATGGTCGGGAGCGAATGCATCAGCGATCCACCTCCCCGAACACGATATCGAGCGAACCGAGGATTGCGGTAACGTCCGCCAGCTGATGGCCAGTCGACATGTAATCCATGGCCTGCAGATGCGCGAAACCAGGCGCACGCAGCTTGCAGCGGTAAGGCTTGTTGGAACCGTCGGCGACGAGGTAGACACCGAATTCGCCCTTCGGCGCTTCGACGGCCGCATAGACTTCGCCGGCCGGTACGTGGAAACCCTCGGTATAGAGCTTGAAGTGATGGATGAGCGCTTCCATCGAGCGCTTCATCTCGCCGCGCTTGGGCGGGACAACCTTGCCGTCCGCAGCCGAGATCGGACCGGTCTTGGCATCACCAAGCAGGCGGGCAACGCACTGCTTCATGATCTTTACCGATTCGCGCATTTCGGCCATGCGCACGAGGTAGCGATCGAAACAGTCACCATTCTTGCCAATCGGGATGTCGAAATCCAGATCGGCGTAGCATTCATAAGGCTGCGACTTGCGCAAGTCCCAGGCGGCACCCGAGCCACGCACCATCACGCCCGACATGCTCCAGTTCCACGCGTCTTCCAGCGAGATCACGCCGATATCGACATTCCGCTGCTTGAAAATGCGGTTGCCGGTGAGCAGGCCTTCGATATCGTCGAGAACCTTCGGGAAAGCATCGCACCACGCGCCGATATCTTCCACAAGCTGCTGCGGCAGATCCTGGTGAACGCCGCCCGGGCGGAAATAGGCTGCGTGCATACGGGCGCCGGAAGCGCGCTCGTAGAAGATCATCAGCTTTTCGCGCTCTTCGAAACCCCAGACCGGCGGGGTCATGGCACCGACGTCCATGGCCTGGGTCGTGACGTTCATGATATGCGACAGGATACGGCTGATTTCCGAATAAAGAACGCGGATCAGCTGGCCGCGGATCGGAACCTCAAGACCCAACAGCTTCTCGATCGCCAGACAGTAGGCATGCTCCTGGTTCATCGGCGCGACGTAGTCGAGACGGTCCAGATATGGCAGCGCCTGAAGATAGGTCTTGGTTTCCATCAGCTTTTCGGTGCCGCGATGCAGCAGACCGATATGCGGATCAACGCGTTCAACGATTTCGCCGTCGAGTTCCAGCACAAGGCGCAGAACGCCGTGCGCGGAAGGATGCTCCGGGCCAAAGTTGATCGTGAAATTGCGGACGTTATGTTCAGTCATTGTTGCGCTCCGGCCGTAACCATGGCGATGAATTCGGGACCGGTCATGTTCCGTGTCGTGTTCGAGAACGAGTAGCTCGACGGCTTCTCATCCACGAAAATCTGCGATGCGAACGTGAATTCGGACGGGTTGTCGAAAGCCTGGAGAGACACCGCACTATGCGCGCCGTCCTTGGACCGCCACATGACTGTTGTGCCGCAGGCCATGCAGAAGCAGCGCTCACCCCATTCCGAAGACGTGTAGACACCCAAAGGCGCCCGCTCGTTCAGCTCGACGCTTTCGCACTCCACGGCGAGAAAGACACCGCCGGTCCACCGCCGGCACATGGAACAGTGACAGGCGGAAAATTCCTGCTTCGCGATCAAAGCATCAAAACGGACAGCGCCGCAGAGGCACTGCCCCTGTTGCCCGTGCGCTTCGCCACTCATGACTGCGCCTTTTCATCTCCGGGCAGCACATAGTCCGTGCCTTCCCATGGCGACGTAAAGTCGAAATTGCGGAACTCCTGGCGCAGCTCGACAGGCTCATAGACGACGCGCTTGAGCTGGTCGTCGTAACGGACCTCGACGAAACCTGTGAGCGGAAAGTCCTTTCGCAGCGGATGCCCCTGGAAACCGTAATCGGTGACGATACGGCGCATGTCCGGATGGCCCGAGAACGGCACGCCGTAGAGATCCCAGATTTCCCGCTCGAACCAGTCGGCACCTTTGTAAACGCCCGTGACGGACGGAACCGAGACATCCTCGGCGACCGAGAGCTTCACACGCAGACGAAGGTTCCGCTTCGGCGAGAGCAGGTGATAAACCACATCGAAACGGTCGGGGCGCTGCGGCCAATCGACACCCGAAACATCGATGAAGCTCACGAAACCGCCCTGCGGATCATCGCGCAGGAATGCCAGGAGCTCAACGATATTGTCGCGGTTCGTCGTCAAGGTGAGTTCGCCATAGGCGATCTCGGCTGCGGAAACCAGATGGCCCCGCGCCTCACGGATATAAGTCGAAAGTTGGTCGAGAACTTCGCTCATGACTTCCCCTCAGCGCTCGATCGTGCCGGTGCGGCGGATCTTCTTCTGCAGCAGAAGCACGCCGTAAAGCAGCGCTTCTGCCGTGGGGGGACAGCCCGGCACGTAGATGTCTACCGGCACGACGCGGTCACAGCCGCGCACCACCGAATAGGAATAGTGATAATAACCGCCGCCATTGGCGCAGGAACCCATGGAGATGACGTAACGCGGCTCCGGCATCTGGTCGTAGACCTTGCGGAGTGCGGGCGCCATCTTGTTGGTCAACGTGCCGGCAACGATCATCACGTCCGACTGGCGCGGCGAAGCGCGCGGCGCGACCCCAAAGCGCTCCATGTCGTAACGCGGACCGGAGGCCTGCATCAGGCCTTCAACGGCGCAACAGGCCAGACCGAACTGCATCCACATCAGCGAGCCGGTGCGCGCCCAGGTGATCAGCTCGTCGGTCGAGGTGACGAGAAAGCCCTTGTCGGCCAGCTCGTTATCGACATCGGTGAAAAACGGATCGGTGGCGCCGACAGGTTTGCCGGTCGCCGGATCAAGGATGCCCTTCGGCTTTTGCGCGACGAGCGTGTTTCCGGTCATTCCCATTCGAGAGCTCCCTTCTTCCATTCGTAGATGAAGCCGATGGTGAGCACGCCAAGGAACACCATCATGGACCAGAAGCCGAACCAGCCCATTTCACCGAAGGACACGGCCCAGGGGAACAGGAAGGCGACTTCCAGATCAAAGATGATGAACAGGATCGAAACCAGATAGAACCGGATATCGAACTTTATGCGCGCGTCATCGAAGGCGTTGAAACCGCATTCGAAAGCGGAGAGCTTTTCCGGATCCGGTGCCTTGTAGGCCACCGCGAAGGGCGCGATCAGCAGCGCCAGACCGATCACCATGGAAATGCCGATGAAGATCGCGATCGGGAGATAGGAACTGAGAAGTTCAGTCATTGTATTTCATCCCTGCCTGACCGCAAGCGAGGGGCAAGCGCCCAACACTTATGCACTGGCCAAGCGAACGTGCATTGCAACAAGCGCTGACTATCGCAGGACAGCCCCACGCGCAAGAGGTTTAGCCCCCAACCCCCACTCCAAAATGACGCGAAAGACGACGAAAGGTCGCAGCATGTGGAGAAAAGCCATGAAGTGCCGGGAAAGCCCCGCCATGACGATCGGTGGCATTGCACCTAATTTAGGAACTGGACTGAAAACATCAAGCTTTTCGGGGATTTTTGCGCGATCTTGTCGGCATATTTTGCGGGCGACCCCGGCACAATCGTCGCTCAGCTGCGACGATAGCGCGCAGGCATCGCGCAATCGGAATCAACCGTCACGTCGCACACCTACATGCCCAATGCAATCAGTAGCTTAGCTTCCCACGCGAGGAGGACGGCTGCGCCGCGCGGCTGCCAACGGGACGACGTCGCTCCTGCAGCAGCACATACCTAGCACCATGCTGGTCAGCCTATGGCAGTCCCAGCAATGCGTTTGCGACCGCAGGCATGTAGCCACGCATCAGAAGAGCCTCTGGAAGAGGGAAGCGCAGATTGCCTGACAGAACTCATGGGCACGAGATGGTTCGCAGAACCGATGCGCACCAACAAATGGGACTCTAGGAACTTGGAAGAATGAAGAGAAATGGCGCGAGTGACGGGGCTCGAACCCGCGACCTCCGGCGTGACAGGCCGGCACTCTAACCGACTGAGCTACACCCGCGCATTTTGCCTTGCGGCGATCTTCCACCGAAGTGAAAGAAGAGTTTGAGGAAGAGATAGTGGCGCGAGTGACGGGGCTCGAACCCGCGACCTCCGGCGTGACAGGCCGGCACTCTAACCAACTGAGCTACACCCGCACTTATCTCGAAACGAAGCATTCGAATAAGAAGCTTCCCTTCCCCCGGCGGCCTCAACCGCTTGGGATGAGCGCTCACTAAGAGGTTCGCGGACGGGTGTCAACAAGTTTTGACGACAAAAGAATGACGAAATCAACTTTCCCCAACCAGCTCTCCGCCAGACGGAGATTTCCCCATATCTGTCGCAAATTTTTCAAAAAAACGGAAAAAGCCTCTTGCGGATTTCCGCGCTTCCGCATATCTCACGGCCACCGACGCGGCGGACACGATCCGCTTGAAGCGTAGGGCGATTAGCTCAGTTGGTAGAGCGCCTCGTTTACACCGAGGATGTCGGGAGTTCGAGTCTCTCATCGCCCACCATTTTCATCTCCTTTATGTAGTTTGGTTTTTTGTTCACGCGGCATGACCTTAACCGGTCAGCTGAGCGCTAAACCGCAGCGTATGTTCAAACTGGAAGCAACGCACGGCGTCCCTTCGTCCATTCACAACAGCATGGTCGAGATTGTGTCGCGTGCCGCTTCAGGTCAGCAATAGCGGCTGCCGTCCTTCGTCTCCGGCTGACGCCGTTCCCCAGCCCTTGTGACCATCACTGACAGGCGCCATCGCGGCGTACAGGGTTCGCGTCATGTACCTCCCCTTTCCCTCCCTACCACTCACCGATGGGAGCAGGCGCCCATGGGTGACGATCCTCCGCTGGAGCGCAGGTCGTTGCCACCCCGGCGGCTCGCGCTCGAACGTCTCCTCTCTCTGGCGAGAAGGAGGAAGCACGAAAAAGGCCGGGTGAACCCGGCCTTTCCCATCGTCGGCACAGGTAACCGCGATTACTTCTTGGCTTTGTAGGCCTTAATGGCTTCGGCCACCTCGCCTTCCGCATGCGCGGCGTTTTCAAAGCCGTTCAGCTCGACAGCTTTGCGGCCGGCCGGCAGTTGCTTATAGACACGGAAGAAGGCCTGGAGGCGCTCCTGCTCGATCTGCGGGAGGTCGGTGATTTCCTTGATGTTGTCGTAAGTGGGATCGATCTTGCTGGTCGGCACGGCGACAATCTTGTCGTCAACTTCACCGCCATCGATCATCTTCAGAACGCCGATCGGACGAACCTTGATGATGGCGCCCGGAACGATCGGTTCGCGGGTGTAGACGATCGCGTCGAGCGGATCGTTGTCACCGCCAAGGGAACTGGTGATCGAGCCGTAATTGCCGGGATAGACGACCGGCATGGACTGGTAACGGTCCACGACGACATGACCGGTCTTGGCATCGATTTCATACTTGGTGAAGCTACCCTGCGGGATCTCGATAGCGACGTTGAATTCCTTGCCGTCATCCGTCTTCTGCGGAAAGTCGAGATAGGAGACGTAATCAGCAGCAGCGATGCTCGCGGTGGCGGACAGAACGGCGGCGGCGATGAGAAGCGTTTTCATGGAGACCCCATTTTTATCAGTGAGGCGCTTCACCTAGGGGCCTGACATGACATGCGCATGACATGGCCCGGGCATGACTTCGGCCTGTTCCCCGTCAGGTCAAAGCAACGGCCGCGTGGCACGGCAACACCCGCGGCCCGATCAACAAAAAACCCCGGAGATGCTCCGGGGTTTCAAGACTGTGGCAGCAGACTGCCCCGTCCGACAATTACTTGTTGTTGACAGCGTCCTTCAGGCCCTTGCCGGCCGAGAACTTCGGCACGTTGCGCGCCGGGATGTCAACTTCCGCGCCCGTCGACGGGTTGCGGCCCTTGGAGGCTTCGCGGTGCGAAACGGAGAAGCTGCCGAAACCGGCGAGACGGATGTCGCCGCCCTTCTGCAGTTCGGCCTGGACCGTGTCGAAAACAGCGTCGACTGCGGATGCGGCGTCGGACTTCGACAGACCAGCCTTTTCGGCAACGGCGGTAACCAATTCGGTCTTGTTCATGTTTCCACCCCTTTCAATGGTTTGAAACGTATCAAGTTCAGCTCCGGGGCGACAATGATTTTGAGCGTCCCCTGCGCACCCAAAAGCTCTGGAAACGCCTGAAAAACAAGGGGGGCGGGATCATTTTTCACAAAAAAGGCCGGCAAAAAGCCGGCCATTTTCGGAAAAGATCGAAGCGTCCAATTAAAACAGGGAATAAATACCTAGTATTGCTGGAACGCCCGGAAAATAAGGCTTTTTGGCGACGCAAATACTTGGCCCGCAATAATCCCGCAGGTCGCGAACGACCTGCGGAAAGCCGCCTTAATGGGCAACCGTGGTGCTCGATTCGTCGGAACCCTCAACGGTCGCGATCACCGGGGTCTCAATCGAGCCGTCCCATTCGATCGGTTCGGGCTGGCGAATGAGTGCATGCTTGATGACTTCGCCCATGCGCGAGACCGGAATGATTTCCATGCCGTTCTTCACATTGTCCGGAATGTCGGCCAAGTCCTTGGCGTTTTCTTCCGGGATCAGCACCTTCTTGATGCCGCCGCGAAGCGCTGCAAGCAGCTTCTCCTTCAAGCCGCCGATCGGCAGGACGCGACCGCGCAGGGTCACTTCACCGGTCATGGCGACATCCTTGGAAACCGGGATGCCGGTCATGATCGAGACGATCGCCGTGGCCATGCCGACGCCGGCCGACGGGCCGTCCTTCGGGGTTGCGCCTTCCGGCACGTGGACGTGGATGTCCGACTTGTCGAAACGCGGCGGCTCGATGCCGAAATCGACGGCGCGCGAGCGGACATAGGAGGCCGCCGCCGAAATCGATTCCTTCATGACGTCCTTGAGGTTGCCGGTCACGGTCATGCGACCCTTGCCCGGCATCATCACGCCTTCGATCGTCAACAGCTCACCGCCGACTTCCGTCCACGCGAGACCGGTCACGACACCGACCTGATCCTCGCCCTCGGCTTCGCCATGGCGGAACCGCGGCACGCCCAGATAGTCGGAAATGTTCTCCGCCGTTACGGCGACAGACTTGGTCTTGCCCTTGATGATCTCGGTCACGGCCTTGCGGGCGAGCTTCATCAGCTCGCGCTCGAAGGAGCGAACACCGGCTTCGCGGGTATATTGCTGGCTGATGGCCATCAGGGCATCGTCCGAAACCGAGAACTCGTTCGGCTGCAGGGCATGTTCCTTGATCGCCTTCGGCAGAAGGTGACGCTTGGCGATCTCGCGCTTCTCATCTTCTGTGTAACCGGCGATACGGATGATCTCCATGCGGTCCATCAGCGGACCCGGAATGTTCAGCGTATTCGCCGTGGTGATGAACATCACGTCGGACAAATCGTATTCGACTTCCAGGTAGTGATCCATGAAAGTGCCGTTCTGGGCCGGATCAAGTACTTCGAGCAGAGCAGACGACGGATCGCCACGGAAATCCGAACCCATCTTGTCGATTTCATCGAGCAGGAAAAGCGGGTTGGACTTCTTGGCCTTCTTCATCGACTGGATGACCTTGCCGGGCATCGAGCCGATATAGGTGCGGCGGTGACCACGGATTTCGGCCTCGTCACGAACGCCACCGAGCGCCATGCGCACATATTCGCGGCCGGTCGCCTTGGCGATCGACTGGGCGAGCGACGTCTTACCGACGCCCGGAGGACCGACGAGGCAGAGGATCGGCCCCTTGATCTTCGTCGCGCGCGCCTGGACCGCCAGGTACTCGACAATGCGTTCCTTGACCTTCTCAAGCCCGAAGTGATCCTGTTCGAGGATCTGTTCGGCATTGTTGAGATCGGCCTTGATCTTGGACTTCTTGCCCCACGGAATGGTCAAGAGCCAGTCGAGATAATTGCGCACGACGGTGGCTTCGGCCGACATCGGGCTCATCTGGCGCAATTTCTTCAGCTCGCCATCGGCCTTTTCCCGGGCCTCCTTGGACAGCTTCGTCTTGGCGATGCGCTCTTCCAGTTCGGCCATCTCGTCGCGGCCGTCCTCGCCGTCGCCGAGCTCCTTCTGGATCGCCTTCATCTGTTCGTTGAGGTAGTATTCGCGCTGGGTCTTCTCCATCTGGCGCTTGACGCGCGAGCGGATGCGCTTTTCGACCTGCAGGACGGAAATCTCGCCTTCCATGAAGCCAAGCGCCTTTTCAAGGCGCGACTTGACGCTCACCGTTTCGAGCATTTCCTGCTTTTCGGTGATCTTGATGGAGAGGTGCGAGGCAACCGTATCGGCAAGCTTGGAATAGTCCTCGATCTGGCTGGCGGCGCCAACCACTTCCGGGGAGATCTTCTTGTTCAGCTTGACGTAGTTTTCGAACTCCGAAACCACGGAGCGCGACAGCGCTTCGACTTCGACCGCATCATCCTGCGGTTCGTCGAGCGTCTCGGCATGGGCTTCGTAGAATTCCGCACGATCGGTATATTCGCTGATCTTGGCGCGGGCGCGGCCTTCGACCAGAACCTTGACCGTGCCATCGGGCAGCTTCAGGAGCTGCAGGACATTGGCTACGGTGCCTATCTTGTAGATTGCCGAGGATTCCGGATCGTCGTCGCCGGCATTGATCTGGGTTGCAAGCATGATCTGCTTGTCGGAGCCCATGACTTCCTCGAGCGCGCGGATGGATTTCTCACGTCCGACGAACAGGGGAACGATCATATGCGGGAAGACCACGATATCGCGCAGCGGCAGGACCGGGTAGGTCGCGGGGCCCTGTGCATCAGACGTCGTATTCGTCATGTCATTTCCTTTCTCGTCCCGTTTCCGGGAGCATGCCTGCAAGCAACTCCAGGCATTTGGTCCTGCCCAAAGTGGTAACCTACGAGGCTTTTTTCAAGCCATCCAGCCTACGCGTGACAAAACTGCGACAGTATTAGAACTGTGACATATGATGCTTACGTCAGACTGGAAAACATCTGGGCATGTCTTCGAACGGATCGCTGGCGGCGCCGTTTGGCGGCGCGTCCATTCGGTCGACCGTGACGGCGGGAAAACCAGCCAGCGGCCTCGTTTCGGCTGCTGCCCTGCCGGCGAATACCGTGGGAAGCAATCTGCCGCGACGCAAACTCCAGACAAAACGCGCGGCTTTCAAAACGGTTCGGCGGAGAGGCATGACCTCTCCGCCGCAGTGTCGGCGTCACGCCATCAGGCGGAAACGTTGGCCTTCTCGTCCTGACGATCGGCGTAGATATAAAGCGGGCGGGCATTGCCCTTGACGACGTCGTCCGAAATGACGACTTCGCGCACGCCTTCGAGGGTCGGCAGCTCGAACATGGTGTCGAGCAGGATTTTCTCCATGATCGAGCGAAGGCCGCGGGCACCCGTCTTGCGCACGATCGCCTTGCGGGCGATCTCGCGCAGCGCATCCTCGTGGAAGGTCAGTTCGACGTCTTCCATCTCGAACAGCCGCTGGTACTGCTTGACCAGAGCGTTCTTCGGCTCCGACAGGATCTGGATCAGCGCGTCTTCATCGAGATCCTCGAGCGTTGCCAGTACCGGCAGACGACCGATGAATTCCGGGATGAGGCCGAACTTGACCAGATCTTCCGGCTCCAGCTCGCGCAGCACTTCGCCGACGCGGCGTTCGTCCGGTGCGGCAACGCTTGCGCCAAAACCGATCGAGGTCTTCTCGCCACGCGCCGAAATGATCTTGTCGAGACCGGCAAAGGCACCGCCGCAGATGAACAGGATGTTCGTCGTGTCGACCTGCAGGAATTCCTGCTGCGGATGCTTGCGGCCACCCTGCGGCGGAACCGATGCAACCGTGCCTTCCATGATCTTCAAAAGCGCCTGCTGCACGCCCTCGCCCGACACGTCGCGGGTGATCGAAGGATTGTCGGACTTGCGGGAAATCTTGTCGACTTCGTCGATATAGACGATGCCGCGCTGGGCGCGCTCGACATTGTAATCCGCAGCCTGAAGCAGCTTCAGAATGATGTTTTCAACATCCTCACCGACATAACCGGCTTCGGTGAGGGTCGTGGCATCCGCCATGGTGAACGGCACGTCGATGATGCGGGCGAGCGTCTGGGCAAGATAGGTCTTGCCGCAGCCGGTCGGACCAACGAGCATGATGTTCGACTTCGCCAGCTCGATCTCGTTGTTCTTCGAGGCGTGCGCGAGACGCTTGTAGTGGTTGTGCACCGCTACCGACAGGATCTTTTTCGCCTGTTTCTGGCCGATGACGTATTCGTCGAGAACCTCGATGATGTCCTGGGGCGTGGGAACGCCTTCGCGGGACTTGTTCAGCGAACTCTTGTTCTCCTCGCGGATGATGTCCATGCACAGTTCGACGCATTCATCGCAGATGAATACGGTCGGTCCGGCAATCAGCTTGCGGACCTCGTGCTGGCTCTTCCCGCAGAAGGAGCAATATAGGGTATTCTTGGAGTCGCCGCCGTTGCCGCCGCTGACCTTGCTCATATCACTTTCCTTCCAGCACGCCGCCCCGCCTTTGAACAGACGCGGGGGCGGACAACTTTTACCGCCAGCCGGCAGGCCTTCGTCACGAAGGCCACTGCCCGCTTTGCCTTAAGGGTACTCTACCGGACCGGACGACCGTCCTGGACCGGTGGCAACGAAACCCCTTCCAGACCGAATGCTATGTCATAAGATTACAACACAGCCTTAATATGGACTATTAGTTTATTCCTGACCAGTTCACAGCCCCTTTTTCGGTCACAACGGGGTGAGGCCCGGCCAGGAAGGAAGCCTCTCAGGCTGCCGGCGCGCCTTCGATTTCCTGACGCGATGTCAGGATCTTGTCGACAACGCCCCAGGCCTGCGCCTCGTCGGCATCCATGAAATGGTCACGGTCGAGGGTCTTTTCAACTTCTTCGTAAGTGCGGCCCGTGTGCTTCACGTAGACATCGTTGAGGCGCTTCTTCATCTTCAATATGTCGCGAGCATGACGCTCGATATCCGAGGCCTGACCCTGGAAACCGCCCGACGGCTGGTGCACCATGATGCGCGAATTCGGCATGGCGAAACGCATGCCCTTTTCGCCGGCGCACAGGAGAAGCGAGCCCATGGATGCGGCCTGGCCGATGCACAGCGTCGAGACGGCCGGCTTGATGAACTGCATCGTGTCGTAGATCGACATGCCGGCGGTAACGACGCCACCCGGCGAATTGATATAGAGCGCGATTTCCTTCTTGGGGTTTTCCGCCTCGAGGAAAAGCAGCTGCGCGCAGACCAGCGACGCCATGTGATCTTCCACCGGGCCGGTCAGGAAGATAATGCGCTCTTTTAGCAGGCGCGAGTAGATATCGTAGGAGCGTTCACCGCGGTTGGTCTGTTCCACGACCATCGGCACCAGAGCCATGGCGGTATCGACGGGATTTCTCATGTCAGTCCTTCACATGTGGTCCCCGCCTGCGGCAGGCCGGGAATCGGTGGAATATGTCAGCCCCCTACATAGAGTGTGGACAGGCCGCACTTCAAGTCGTGAAGGGCGGATATCCTTAACCCCGTGGGATATCCGGACCCCGGTGCGCCGTTTTGCAGGCCGTGTGAAGGGCACCGGCTGCACCACCCCTGCCGCCCACAGACATTCAGGCCGACATGGTAAAGCCGTCATGAAGATCGTTAGCCGCGATCGGCGCCGTTATCGATATGAGACGAAACCATTGCCGTCGCCTTGCGGTGATCCACATCCGTTCAGAGGAATGGAGGGAGAACGGACATGCGCAACAGTACAAAATTCGGCAGGATCGTCATTGCCGCCGCCGTATTCGGCAGCGGATTGTTTTCCGGCGCGGCGGCACAGCAGGCTTCGGACCAGATTGCCCCCGAGCGCGCCACGGCAACGAGCGCCAGCAAACGCGTCGAAGCGAAAAGCTTCATGGTTGCCGCCGCCAACCCGCTGGCCGCGGAGGCTGGGCGCAAAGTGATCGCGGACGGCGGCAATGCCATCGATGCGATGGTCGCGGTGCAGACCGTGCTGGGGCTCGTCGAACCGCAAAGCTCAGGTCTCGGCGGGGGCGCATTTCTCGTCTACTACGATGCCACGTCGAAAAAGCTTACCACATTCGATGGCCGCGAAAAGGCGCCCATGCAGGCGACGCCGAAACTATTTCTCGACGAACAGGGCCAGCCGCTGAAATTCATGAATGCCGTGGTCGGCGGCCGTTCGGTCGGTACGCCGGGTGTGGTGCGGCTCATGGAAGATGTCCATAAGCGTTTCGGCACGGCCCAATGGGCAAGTCTGTTTGTGTCTGCGGAAAAGCTCGCGCGGGACGGCTTTGTCGTCTCGCCGCGTCTGGCGGGGTTGATCGCCGCAGAGGGCGATGCTTTGAAGACATACGAGGGAACGCGGAGCTATTTCTTCGATCCGGCCGGCGCACCGCTTAAAGCGGGGCATGTGCTGAAAAACCCGGCCTACGCCGAAACGCTGTCCGCCATCGCCACGGGCGGCGCGGACGCCTTTTACCGCGGTCCTATTGCCGAAGCGATCGTCAGGACAGTGCGTAACGCAGCCGGCAACCCCGGCGTGCTGTCGCTTGCCGATCTTGAAAACTACGGCGTCAGGGAACGCGAGCCGGTGTGCCTCGCGTATCGAGCTCTTGATATTTGCGGCATGGCGCCGCCCTCCTCCGGCGGCGTGGCCATCGCCCAAATGCTGGGCATGCTGGAAAATTTCGACATAAAGGGTTTCGGTCCGGGCAATGTCCAAAGCTGGCGGCTCCTCGGTGATGCGCAGCGCCTCGCCTTCGCCGATCGAGAACGCTATCTTGCCGACACCGATTTCGTGCCGCTGCCGATCCGCGGCCTTACCGAAAAGACCTATCTGGGCGAGCGTGCCAAACTGCTCGACACCGACAAGGCACTGACCAAGGAGGCCGTGAAGGCAGGCGAGCCGGAATGGGATCACGCGCTGCTGTTCGGTAGGGACGCAGCCCTTGAAATGCCCTCCACCAGCCATTTCGTCATTGTCGACCGCCAGGGTAACGTGCTGTCGATGACAACAACGATCGAAAACGGGTTCGGCTCGCGGCTGATGACCAACGGCTTCCTGCTTAACAACGAACTGACCGACTTTTCCTTCAAGACGCATGACCATGGCCTGCCGATCGCCAACCGCGTCGAACCGGGTAAACGGCCGCGCTCGTCGATGGCGCCGACCATCGTCATGAAGGACGGCAAGCCGCTGCTCGCCATCGGCTCGCCTGGCGGCAGCCAGATCATCGGTTACGTGGCACAGGCGCTGATCGCCTATATCGACTGGGGCATGCCGGTTGAGCAGATCGTTTCACAGCCGCACCTCATTAACCGTTTCGGCACCTATGATATCGAGGCCGGCACCGCAGCAGAACGGTTCGCAGAACCGCTGAAGGCCATGGGTTACGAGGTGAAGGCCGGCGAGATGACTTCCGGCCTGCACGCGATCGAGATCACCGGGGACGGCCTGACCGGCAGCGCCGATCCGCGACGGGAGGGCGTAGCGGTCGGCGAGTGAGGCCGGGCGCGGATCTCACAGCCAACTGCGGCCCATGTCCTCCGGCTTCTGGCATCCGTAGGGCGGAATGGCATTGGCAAAGGTCGCATGCAGCTTGTCGCAGCCCCATTTGCGGATCGGCATGGGCATGCGGCTATGGAGCTCGATGCCGATTTCGTCATAGGGGCTTTCGGTATTGTGGATATAGGCATACCAGCGCGTGCCAAAGGTGACGGTGACCGCGACGATGATGGCGACAAGCAGGCTTACTATCTTTTTCATGGACGGCCCCAATCCGTTGCAACGCGGCAGCATTTAGGGCAACCGCGTGCCGCTGACCAGAGACGCCCGTCCGGCCTGCGCGACCGGCATTCCCGGACGGCGCGCCAACCTTCGAAGACGATCGCCGGGAACGCGTTCAGGCGATGCGCCGAAAGCTTTCGTCGCCGACGAGCGCCCTACGCTTAAGCATATCGGCAACCATGGAAAGCATCATCGCCGCCGTGCAGGGTTTAGGTAGGCACCGGACGGTCTGCGGCAAATCGGTCATATCATCGCGGCCACGGCCTGACGATACGATAACGCCGATATGTGGGGCGCATTCGCTGATCATGCGGGCCAGATCGAGACCGTTGAGAGCGCCCGGCATGTCGACATCGGTCACGACAAGATCGATATCCTCGTTGAGCCCGAGCTGGCCGACCGCCTCCAGCACGCTTGCCGCTTCGAGCACCTGATAACCTGCATCTTCGAGAGCGTCGGCCACCGCAAATCGGATGAGCGCTTCGTCCTCGACCACCAATACCGTGTGACGGTTCGTGTTCATGTCCGGTCTCCCCTTTGTTGAAGGTCGAACCATGAACGCACATGCATGGGAAATGTTTGCGGCACGGACTGTGCCATTATGAAACGTGGTTAATACATTCCTAATGAGTCGGTTAGCGCTTTGGCAACCATGCGCTTCAATCGGCCCATTCGGGATCACTGGTAAAGACGATGGTGAGCCACCGGTCCGGCCCCTCGTCGCCGATCGCCTCGCCGATTTCGTCTCGGATCGCATCCCATTCCGATAGATGGCGGGCCGGCCATTCGGACGGGGCGATGAAGAAGAGTTCGATCTGCTTGCCGCGGCCGACCCGCGCGACATAGGCGCGGTATGACAGAAAGCCGTAGCGGTCGACGATTTCCGCAGCCACGGCATCGACATGGTTCTTCAACTCGACCGGTGTCACCAGAAGGATATCCGCCACCGCCTGGCGCACATGGGCAAGCGGCACCGGCGCGATAATGAGGCAAATGATCGCCAGAGCACCCGGGTCGATATAGGGCGTCGCCCAGGCATAGGGCGTTGCCTCGATCGCATGACCGATGCCGAAAGCAACCAACAGCGCGGAGGCCAGCGCCGCCGTCATCAACCATGCCTGCGTGTCGAGCGCGACGAAACTGGAATTCAGGCTGCCGTTGGCGCGACGGCTGAATATCCACATACCGAGTGATACCGTGACCGTAACGACGGTGAAGATGACCGCGGGCCCGAAATCGATCGGCCGTCCACCGGAGGTCAGGCTCTCGACCGCGCTGATGAAGGCATAGATCGCCGCCCCCATCAGCAGCGTGCCGTTGAGGCCCAGCACCATCGGTTCCAGATGCCAGAAGCCTACGCTGAACCGATCGATCAACTTGCCTTTCGCCGTCGGCTGCGCCGATGTGACGATCAGTCTCGACACCAGCAGAGCCAGAAGCGTCATGAACGCATCGGTGAGCGAATAGAACCCGTCGAAGACGATGGCAAACGAGCCGGAGATGAGGCCGACCGTGATGCCGAATGCCGCAAGCGCGACCGTGACGGCAATTGACAGCCGAAGCAGCGCCTGTTCGCTCACGTCGATTCTCCGTTGGAGCGGAGCTTCGGCTCCGTCTCCCTGCTCTGCTTTGCTCGGCAAAATAAGCCAGGTCAACCCCGCGCTTTACCGGAAAGCCCGGCTCCTAATTGCGGTAGCCGAAGGCGTAACAGCGGGTCAAGTCCCCTTCGGTCGTCGCTTCCGGCAAGATCAAGGCCGGCCAGTTGGCGGCGATAACCGTGCAGTTCGCCTGATTTTTTGAGTAACCGTACAACCCGAAATGCGTTCCGTCCGAAAAATAGGCCAACCCCGCCGGAACGGGTCCGACCGCCAGTGTCGTCGCCAGGGCTTCTACCGGCTGTGTGGGCGGATAAGTCCCCGGCAAATACCGGCGCTGGAGCGCTTCGGCCAGCAGTTTCAGCGCCCGGAGATCGCGTTGATAGGGCAAATCACCTTCGCCGAAATTCTCGCGTTGCTTTTCCAGTCTCTGTGCGACGGCGTTTGCCATTGCCTGAGGTTGGAAAGGCTTCATGACCGTGTTCTGGCCGCCAATTTCCTGGCGAAGACAATCGGCAAGGCCCAACGTTCTCAGCCGGGCGCCGCCGGCGTTGAGATGATAGGGCGTATCGAGACGATAAATCGCACTGAAGGTCGAGGCAAGCGGATCGCAATGGAGTGGAACCCTGGCTTCGTCCATCTGCCTGCGCTGCGTATCGATCTGCTGCCACAAACCCGGCTGGATCATTTGCCTGCTGCTGTTTTCTATCACGGCGGGCATGATGCTGAAAAACTTGGCACCCCTAGCTTCGAAACGCGCACGCCACGCTTGCAGGTCTGCTATTCCTTCAGCCGCGATGGCATCGGGAACGAATGTGACCGGCTGATCGACCCACGCGGCCCGCGCCATCGGTGTATCGATATTGATATCGCCGGCAGCGGTCAAAGCGGCGTGCGTATAGAAATACGACTGCCCGTAACCCTGTTCACGCTCTTGCAGCAGGGCTGCAACAGGCTTGCGAGCGCCATAGGGAAGCGTTCCGGGCGCTGTCGAAGAGTAGGCGGCCAGACCATCCCACCAGCGCGTCAGCGGAATTTTCATGAACAGGTCCATCGTATCGACCAGGGACAGATCCGCGAATTGGGAGAAATGACCCAGGAAGTTCGAATAGTCGAACTTGCTGCCGAATTCGAGGTCGATGACCGAGAATTCTCTGCTGGATACGACGATGTCTCCTGGCTTTACCTTGGACCGGATCTGTGAATAAAGTATATTGCTGTGAAAGCTGGCATGCAGGGCATAGTTGCGAACGTTGTAGCCGGTAAGCTCCGACAGCAGCGCGCTATTGATGCCGAAAAGCGCGTTCGAACCGCCAACGATCCAGATGGTCTTCTTATCCGCAGGCTGGGCGGCGTATATCGCCTCCCGTACGCGCGCGACATCCGTCAGCCATCCCTCTGTCAGTTCGCCCCTTACGGCATAACCCTGCTGCACCCGGACAACCCAAGTAGCGGCGCAAATAATTGCTGCGGAGACGACCGCAACCGTGGCCCAACGGCTCAGCTTAGAACTCGAAATAGATGAACGCATTTCTTGTATCCGGAGAGATGAATGCCAGGGAGAGCAGGACGGTGATCGCGACAAGCACGGGGAGTTCGGCAAGGCGTGCCACGTCTACCCGTCGAGCCACCAGCCAGAGCGAGATTTGCTGCGAATTCGGCATGGAAAAGCAGATGACCATCGCTAGCAGCAACGACGCGATTTCGCCCAGCGGCCGCGTCTGGCCGACATTTTCGTAATTCGTGAAGGGCACGACGGACAACAGGGCCCGCGCGAGTTCCTCACCCATGCCAACAGCGTTCACGTTGAAGAGCGCGGCATAGAACGCGACAGCTCCATCGAAACTTTGCGCCCGGAACAGGACCCACACGAACGTCACGAAAGTGAAAACACCGCCGACCTTGATCCAGCGCGGGATAGTTGGTGCCCGGACCTTTCTCATCAGGACGAGCGCACCCCCATGAAGCGCGCCCCATCCGAGGAATGTCCAGGATGCGCCGTGCCAGAGGCCGCCGATCGCCATCGTCAGAAACAGGTTCACGGACGTGCGCACACGTCCCTTTCTGTTACCGCCCAGCGCGATGTAGAGGTAATCCCGCAGCCAGCTGGATAGCGTGATATGCCAGCGCCGCCAGAATTCGCTAACAGAAGCCGATTTATAGGGCGAGTTGAAATTGAAAGGCAGGCTGACGCCGAACATCCTCGCCAATCCTACCGCCATGTCACTATAGCCGGCAAAGTCGAAATAGATCTGGAAGGAGAAGGACAACATGCCGATCCAGGCTTCGACCATTGTCAGATCGGATGGATTGTCGAATGCGGCATTGGCCATGACGGCGAAATGATCGCCGAAAAGCTTCTTGCAAAGACCAATGCTGAGGATGATCAAGCCGAATTTGACTGATCGAGCATTGAATGTCGGCCACCTCTTATAGCTGGCAGCAACGCGGTTGTAGTGAACGATCGGACCGGCGACGAATTGCGGAAAAAACAGCTTGAAGATCGCATAGGTCTTGACGTCGATTTCCTTGATCTTCGATCGATAGATATCGGACAGGAAAGCGATCTGCTGGAATGTGTAAAAGCTGATGCCGAGCGGCAGCGCAATGCGCCACGTAAAGGAGAGATCCTTCTCGCTGAAAAAGGTCCGCTCGAACAGGATGGAGTATTTGAAGTATGCCAAAACCGCCAAATTGGCAGCAATTGCCGTCGCGAATATGTATACATTCCGGCGGACGAGCAACTGCCTGGCAACCAGATAATTTATACTGAGCGACAAAACAGCAATAACAGCGCTGATGGCACTGAAATCATAGAGAAAATAAAGCGACGCCCCTGCTGACAACCACGGCAGATGCCGAGAGAATCCGAACTTCTTTAAAACGAATGCGCCACAGATTACAGGCAATAGAAATTTGACGAAAAAATTTATCTCAAAGAAAAGCATTGCGACTCCCCAGCCGGTTCAATCTGAGGAAGTACCACATGCCCTCTCAGGTTGCCAGATGGAAAGCCGGTTCCCGGACGAGCATAATGGCGCCGACTATCCGGGACGGACGATGTCGACACATGTCTCCACCAGAACCGGACGCAGGCCCCTGCATCTCATTTCTATTTTCGGTTTAGTGATCCCAGGCGCATAGGTGGCGATGCGCTTGAATTGCTCAAGCATGTGGAAGGCGCGCCCGATTGGTAAAAGTCGTTGTGCGCAGTCCGCTGCCGGCTTAAAACACCGTCTTTTCAAAATCAGGATCTTGAGAGCATGATGGATTTGAGACAAGGCAAGATGCCGTTGACGGGCGAAATGAAATGAAGGCCGTTGTTCCCCCGCTCGTCGCGATGGCTTTATCGCTGCCGCTAGTCGTATTTTCCGTTCTCGAATACGAGATCAATCCGGCCTTTGTGCTTGCTCCCCTCGTCGCTTTCGCGCTCTTCAGCGAATTGCCAAACAGATACAGTATGGCGTTCTGCGCCGCAGGCTTGGGCGGCGTGACGTCCGTGCTCGTGGCACACTATATCGATCCATCCAATGTCGTTCGATCTTTCTTCGGGCTGACGCTAGCACTTATTGCCCCGAGTTTCCTGTTTCTTGGCAGGTGGATGCGGCATAGGGGCCTGCGTGTAAGGGACCTGTGTTTCTGGTTTGCACTCTTCTCAGCCGTCTTCGTTGTGCCGGTAGTCGTGCGGCTGCTGCTGAACGGTGAGCCTGTCCGCGCCTATATCGGATGGCAGGGCTTTGCGGTCCTCAACGCCTACTGGTTTGGCCTGCCCGTGTTCGCCAGCTTTGGCGTCCTCAGCCTGGCCTATCTCTTCTGTCTGCAGATGTTCATCCTCGCCGCGGCTCTCTACCGCAGAAACGCGACGTGGATCACCCTTTTGGTCTTTGCCGGATTGACCGGATCCGTCTTCATGGTCATGGGTAGCGATTCCCGATTTGCGCAACTGTGCATTCTCTGGCTCGCGGCGACCGCCGCGGCAGCCGCCTTTTTCCGCGGTCAGGCGTTACGTTCGCTACTGGTGTTACTTGCAATCGCCATCGGCGTCGGCGGGACACTGATGCGTGTTCCGACCACCGAACTGCGCATCTACAAGAGCGCTTCGGTAATCCTGCAGGGCGATGAGGCGCCGCCCGAAAAGGTGGATATCACCACCGGACGCGTCGATCTCATCAAGGCAGGCCTGGAGGAACTTATCGCATCGCCGGTTATCGGCAACGGCTTCAGCGGTTATGGGCGCTTCAGCACCAAGGAGCGGAGTGACTTTCAGTCTGCGAATTCTTCGACCCACGTCTATTACCTGACGATTTTCTGGAAGGGCGGCATAGTGTTCGGCCTGCCCCTGGCAGCATTGCTGGCCATGGTTGCCCTCGACGGCATTCGCAACAGACCATGGCGAACCGCGCAAGGGTTCTATCTCGTCAGCGCCGTCGCGCTGGCATTCGGTCCGATGGCACTGACCTGGGACATATTATACGTGCCGAGTGCCGGTGCGCTTGCCTGGCTTCTACTGGGGTTTGTCTCGTTCAGGCCCCGCTATTCTCTCCGTCCACGGGCTCTGGACCGTCCGGGTTCCTCCGCGCCGCAGCCGGCTCCTACCGAATCCTGAGATCAGGTTGGCAGACCGGTGTCCGAGACGAAGGCGCTCCGGGGCTCCTTCGTCCCGGCCGGATTGCCGGGACTCTAGAATAGCCTGCCCGCAAACCAACCGTGTTTGCATGGCGACAAACGTTCGGAATAACGCCGGGTTGCCTGCAAAGCACGATCCGGCGTATCAGAAGGCTCAACGCTGTCATCACCGCAGAAGCTGGGCTCGGCACGTCGCCGAACCACGAGGGATACACCATGGCCAACAAGGTCGAGTTCGCTCACGCGCTACGAGGCGTTGCCGCCTTGTCGGTGATGATCGCGCACTACTGCGGCACGTTTTTCCAGCATCATCCGGCGATTGCGGCTCTCCTCCTGGTGCCGTCCTTGCCGCTCGTTCCGGAGGTCAGCGGCATCGCGGCCATCGCGGGGCGTTTTGGCATTGTCCTCAGCCAGTTCGGCGTGGGCGTGTTCTTTATCATCAGTGGTTTCGTCATTCCCTTTTCGATGACCTCGGGAAACGGCCATAACTTTGTTCTCCGGCGCGTTTTCCGCATCTTTCCCGTCTATATTGCTGGATTTTCGGCGGTCGCATTATCGATCTGGCTGCTGACGCGATCCTACGGAACACCGTTTGACTATTCGCTCGGCCATCTCGCTTCGCATTTCGGGATCATCAGCCGAGGACTGCTGGGCTATAGCCGCATCGACGGCATAAGCTGGACGCTTGAGGTCGAACTGTGGTTTTACGTTGCCATGGCCATCGGGGGGTTCTGGCTGTTTCGAAGCGGTCCCAAGGCATTCTACGTGGCGACGGTCTTCATCGCGCTGCTGTCGATTGTGTCCACGCACCTTCTGCGGACCGGTCACTACAATCTCGTCGGCGGCACAGGCTTCCAACTTTGGGCCAGCATGCTGCTCATCCTAGGCCTTGCCTATCACGCGCTTTTCAGGGCCCAGGTCACCGTCCCGCAGTTCTGTCGCATTCATGTGGCCATCGCCGCGCTGATGGGGACAGTCTGGCTGTTTTCCGATCGCAGCGTCTATCACTGGCAATGGCCTGCCGGCTATCTGTTGGCAATGCTGGTATTCGCCACGGGATATGTATGCAGGTCACACATCAGGGCGGGACCCGTTCTCTCCCATCTGGCCGATATCAGCTACCCGCTTTACGTGGTCCATGCCCTGATGGGATATGCCATCATGTATGTCCTGATTGGAACGGGATATGGTCCCCATGCGGCAATCTTGATCGCGATGATGACGTCTTACTGCGTTGCCGTCGTCTTGCATTACGCCGTCGAAAAACCCTTCATACGCCTCGGACGTGCAGCGACTTCGCCATCGAAAGCGCGATCGGCGCCGTCGCGGGCAAGATCGTAATCGACCTTATCGGCAATGGCGATGTCCCTGCGAGGCATGGCTAAGGCCCGGTGCGGACAGCGAAGCCGGGTTCGGTCACGCGAACAAAGCCTGCCCCATTGACCGGCCCCGCACGCCAGATGGTTGGCTTATCTCACCCCACTTTCGCCAAAGCCTGCCGCAGGTCGGCAATGATGTCGGCCGCATCCTCGATGCCGATGGAGAGACGCACCACGTCCGGCCCGGCACCGGCTGCCGCCTGCTGGTCTTGCGAAAGCTGGCGATGCGTGGTCGAGGCCGGGTGGATGACCAACGAGCGGGTGTCGCCGATATTGGCGAGATGCGAAAACAATCTCAGGTTCTCCACCAGCGTCTTGCCCGCCTCGTAACCGCCCTTGAGGCCGAAGGTGAAGACCGAGCCGGCGCCCTTGGGCGAATAGCGTTTCTGCAATTCGTTGTTCGGATCGTCGGCAAGACCGGCGTAGCTGACCCAGCTGACCTTTTCCTCACCCTTCAGCCACACAGCGACCGCAGCCGCGTTGTCGCTGTGTTTCTGCATGCGAAGCGGCAGGGTTTCGATGCCGGTGAGGATGAGGAAGGCATTGAATGGCGAGAGCGCAGGACCAAGATCGCGCAGGCCGAGAACACGCGCTGCGATTGCGAAGGCGATATTGCCGAAGGTCTGATGCAGCACGATGCCGGCATATTCCGGGCGCGGTTCCGACAGCATCGGATATTTGCCCGATTGCGACCAGTCGAACGTGCCGCCGTCGACGATGATGCCCCCCATGGAATTGCCGTGACCGCCCAGGAATTTGGTCAGCGAATGGATGACGATATCGGCGCCGTGCTCGAGCGGGCGCACGAGATAGGGGCTGGCCATCGTGTTGTCGACGATCAGCGGCAGATCGTGGCGGCGCGCAATGTCGGCAATCGCAGCGATATCGACGAATGTGCCGTTGGGGTTGGCAAGGCTTTCGATGAAGATGCCTTTGGTACGGTCGTCGATCTGGCTTTCGAACGTTTGCGGATCAAAGACGTCGCCCCACCGCACGTGCCAGTTAAAGTTCTTGAAGGCGTGGCCGAACTGGTTGATCGAGCCGCCGTAAAGCCGCTTGGCCGCAATGAAATTGTCGCCCGGCTGCATGATCGTGTGAAAGACCAGCATCTGCGCCGCATGGCCTGAGGCCACCGCCAGCGCCGCCGTGCCGCCTTCCAGTGCTGCGACACGTTCTTCCAGTACCCCCTGGGTGGGGTTCATGATGCGGGTATAAATATTGCCGAATTGCTGCAGACCGAAAAGCGCTGCTGCGTGGTCGCTGTCCTGAAAGACGAAGGAGGTCGTCTGGTAGATCGGTGTGGCGCGTGCGCCGGTGGTCGGATCAGGTGCGGCGCCGGCATGAACGGCAAGCGTCGAAAATCCGGGATCGCGTGTCGGCATGTCATCGTCCTTGCTCGGTTGGGGCCTGTACTCGCCTCGTCCCATTTTCGCGCCGGTTTACCAAGCCGCAGGCGCCTGGATACACAGAAAAACGCCCTAGCTGCCGGTATTCAAGGCATATCATTTCCCCGCGGTGCCTTGTGGGAAAAAACGTGAAGCGGCGGCATTGCGACGTTATCAGTTGGTGGGATCGCCAGGTCGCGCCGCAACGCGCGTGCTGTAGCGGATGCTCCGCCTGCGGCACGCGCGTTGCGTGTCGTTAAGCGACGATTTCCATGAAGCGGATGTGGTTGTTGAACGGATCGATCACCGTCACTTCCAACCGACCGTCCACCTCCTCCAGACCCGGCTTCATGTAGCGGTATTTCTTTTCGATCAACTCTTTCTGGAACGCACGCGCGCCCTTCATGTAAACCACCGTTGTGCCGCCCGGCGTGGCGTCGCCGGCATGTTCGGACAGGTGCAGTTGCAGGCCGCCTCGCGAAACCTGCGTATAGAGCGGAAAATTGTCGCCGTAGCGATGTTCCCAGTCGACTGAAAACCCGAGAAAACCGAGGTAGAATTCATGCGCCTTAGCAACATCGAAAATGCGCACGATCGGCATGGTCCGCTCGAAGACGATCGAACCATCGCCTGTCTGCGGTTCTATCCTTGCGCTCAGGATATTCCAGTTCGCCAGTCCGAACTGTCGGGCAACGAGTTCCAGCGCTTCCGAATGGGTAATGGAGAGGTCGCGGGTGGCCAGTTCTTCCCGCAGGGTTTTAGCCATAGCCTTTGCATCGCGATAATCGCGCATGATCCGTTCCTTCGTCAGACGGCGAAGATGTCGTCGGTGCCCGCATTGCCAACGCCTTCGCCTGACGGGAAACGTTCAGGATCGGTGTCTGGAGGCGTTCGCCATGGTTTATCAAACCGCGGACTGCAGGCCGCCTCCGGCCTTGGCACCGAGACTAGCGCGAAGGCGGGAGATGCGCCAGAGATAAGATCAAAAGTCTAGGCGCGGATATTCGATGGCCGGGCAGCGATCCATGACGACCTTGATGCCGGCAGCTTCGGCCTTCGCCGCCGCCTTGTCGTCGCGCACCAAAAGCTGGCCCCAGATAGCCTTGGGTTTCGTGTCGAGCGCGATCGCCTCGTCCACCACGCCATCCAGATACTCGGCCGCGCGAAAAACATCGATGAGATCGACCGGCTGCGGCACATCCTCGAGCTTGGCGTAAACGGTCTGGCCGAGGATCTGCTTGCCCGCCTGCCCCGGATTGACCGGAAACACCCGGTAGCCCTTGGACAGGAGGAAGGCCATGACCCGGTTGCTGGGCCTGTCCGGATTGGGCGAGGCCCCGAGCAGAGCGATGGTTTTCGTGTCCTTCAGGATGCTGGAGATATAGGCGGGGTCATAGCTGTCGTGGTTCATCACAGGCTCTCCTTTGATTATCCTCAAAGTTATATGCGGCGACATCAGCATCGAAACCACCTCTTCTGCTTAGTCTTTTGTGTGGTCTCAAAATACCACATCAATAAGTCATTGTTTTTGCGTGTGTAATTTTCCGCCGTGCAAATGTCGTCACCTTGACGCTCTGCAACCGTACCCTTATAAGCCGCAGCAGAAATACGGACCCTCGTGGCCCGCTTTCTTTTTGGTGCCGAAAGCCACCAAACCAAGCAACAAGAAACGCCCATCCGACGGTTTTATCCGCGGTCACGGGTTCAAAAGAAAGAGTGACATCATGTCGACCTTCGTTCAGAAGCCTGCAGAGGTGGAGAAGAAGTGGATCATCATCGACGCCGAAGGGCTCGTTGTCGGTCGCCTCGCCACCCTCGTTGCCATGCGCCTTCGCGGCAAGCATAAGGCCACCTACACCCCGCACGTCGACGACGGTGACAATGTCATCATCATCAACGCGGAAAAGTGCGTCTTCACCGGCAAGAAGTATTCGGACAAGAAGTACTACTGGCACACCGGTCACCCGGGCGGCATCAAGGAGCGCACCGCACGCGCCATCATCGAAGGCCGCTTCCCGGAGCGCGTTCTCGAGAAGGCTATCGAGCGCATGATCCCGCGTGGCCCGCTCGGCCGTCGCCAGCTCAAGAACCTGCGCGTCTACGCCGGCTCGAACCATCCTCATGAAGCACAGCAGCCGGTCGCTCTCGACGTGGCTTCGCTGAACAGCAAGAACGTAAGGAGCGCCTGATAATGGCCGATCTCTCCTCCCTGAAGGACCTCGCTTCGGCGGAAGGTCAGGCAGCTGCACCGGTTCACGTCCGCAAGGTCGATGCACAGGGCCGCTCCTACGCCACCGGCAAGCGCAAGAACGCCATCGCCCGCGTATGGGTCAAGGCTGGCTCCGGCAAGATCATCATCAACGGCCGTGACTTCACGACCTACTTCGCCCGTCCGGTTCTGCAGATGATCCTGCAGCAGCCGCTGGTCGCAGCAGCGCGTACGGGTCAGTTCGACATTATCGCCACCGTTGCCGGTGGTGGTCTGTCCGGTCAGGCCGGTGCTGTTCGTCACGGCGTCTCCAAGGCTCTCACCTACTTCGAACCGGGCCTGCGCTCGGTCCTGAAGAAGGGTGGTTTCCTGACCCGCGACAGCCGCGTCGTCGAGCGTAAGAAATACGGTAAGGCCAAGGCCCGCCGTTCGTTCCAGTTCTCGAAGCGTTAATCGTTTCAGGAATTACGGACTTTTGGAAAGGCGGAGCTTCGGCCCCGCCTTTTTTCGTTTGGCGGCATCGACCAAAGTTTGGCATTTGCGTATCAGCGGACATGCGTAAACATTTGTACGAACCGATCCGAACGGGATTAACCGATGTCATCGTCCTCCCCCTCTCCTTTCGCTCACCTACCAGAGCCGCCCTACTACGTCGTCGCCTTTTCCTCCTGTCGCACCGACAGGGACGACGGCTATGGCAACATGGCGGACGCAATGGTGGAACTTGCGAGCCGGCAGCCCGGCTTCCTCGGCATAGAAAGCGCGCGCGGCGATGATGGTTTCGGCATCACCAACTCGTACTGGCGCAACGAAGACAGTATTCGTGCCTGGAAGGCCGTCGTCTCGCACGCCGCCGCGCAAGAGCTTGGGCGGGAACGCTGGTATGCGCATTACCGGGTCCGTATTGCCCGGGTTGACCGCGCCTATGGTTTCGACTGCCCTGGTTGAAGGCCGTTTTGGCATGGAATCATGCGCGCTGCCGCAGCAAGTCGTCAGGAGCGTCGATGCTGCTGCCTTCGCCACCTTCTATGTTCCCAGACGCCCGCCATTGCCGTTGCACCTGTTGCCATGTATATGCTCGGCCGAGGACGGAGTGTCTCGGCTCACGTTGAATTTGCACATGAACAGGCTGCGGCACCGCTGTCGGCCCGATCCGCAAACCACTGAAATCACAGGATAACGACAATGGCAGCAAAGATCTTCATCGATGGCGAACACGGCACCACGGGACTGCAGATCCGCACCCGCATGGCCGGCCGCCGCGACGTCGAGCTTCTGTCCATTCCCGAAGCCGAGCGCCGCAACGCGGCGATGCGCGAGGATCTGCTCAACAGCGCCGACATCGCCATCCTGTGCCTGCCCGACGACGCCTCGAAAGAAGCCGTGTCGATGCTGGCCGGCAACAACAACGTGCGTATCATCGACACCTCGACCGCCTACCGCGTCGCGCCCGACTGGGCCTATGGTTTCGCAGAGCTGGACAAGGGTCAGGCGGACAGGATTCGCTCTGCAAGCCACGTCTCCAATCCGGGCTGCTATCCGACAGGCGCGGTTTCGCTGCTGCGGCCGCTGCGCGCCGCCGGCCTGCTGCCTGACGGCTACCCGGTCTCGGTCAACGCGATTTCCGGCTATACCGGCGGCGGCAAGCAGCTGATCGGCCAGATGGAAGATCAGTCACGCGAAGACGCGATCTCCGCCAATAATTTCCTCTATGGCCTGGCGCTCAGGCACAAGCACGTGCCGGAAATGCAGACCCATGGCCTTCTCGACCGCGCCCCCCTCTTCTCGCCTTCGGTCGGACGTTTTGCGCAGGGCATGATCGTGCAGGTTCCGCTGTTTCTTGACGACCTCAAGGACGGCGCGACGATCGAAGGCATCCACAATGTGCTGGTCGAGCATTATGCCGGTCAGGACATCGTATCGGTCGTGTCGTTGGAAGAAAGCGCCAAGCTGCCCCGCATCGATGCGGAGGAACTGGTCAATACCGACCGCATGAAGCTCTTCGTATTCGGCACGCCGGGCGGCACTCATGTCAACCTGGTGGCGCTGCTCGACAATCTCGGCAAGGGCGCATCGGGTGCTGCCGTCCAGAACATGGATCTGATGCTCTCGGCGTGATGGCGGAATAGCGATAGCGTGGTTGCGGCTCCGCCCTTTGTCGAGGCCGAAAAACGATTTCCCACTCGCTATTCTCTAGTCGCGACAAACTATTCGCTTATAGGATATTCCCCGACATATCCCCGCCAGTGCGCAACCGCATAACCCAGCACGACCAGAGCACCACCCTGATGGGCCAGTGCCAGATCGAGCGGCACCTGCGCCAGGAGCGTCGCAATGCCGATCGCCGCCTGCAAGCAGACCAGCGCGAAGAGGATGATCGCGCGGCGGGCATGGACGCTGGACGGTACTTTCGTCAGCGTCACCAGCATGTGTGCCAGCGTTGCGGCAAGGAGCAGGTAGGCGCCGCAACGGTGGATGAACTGCACGGTCTTGTGGTTTTCGAACAGGTTGATCCACCACGGATCGCGAAGGAAGAGATCCGCCGGAATATAGGCGCCGTCCATCAGCGGCCATGTATTGAAGCTCAGACCGGCATCGAGACCGGCGACCAGTGCCCCGAGATAGATCTGAAACACCGCCAGAAAGGCGATGCCGCCGGCTGCCCAGCCGGAATAGCGGGTCGGCGGCGCATCGTTGCGTTGCGGCGCCAGGCCGCGCATGATCCAGATGCAGGCGGAAAAGATCAGACAGGCAATGACAAGATGGGTCGCAAGCCGATATTGCGATACACTGGTGAGCTTGGTCAGACCGGACGATACCATCCACCAGCCGATGAACCCCTGAAAGCCGCCCAGTGCCAGCGTACCGACCAGCGGCCAGCGGATCTGCCGTTCGATGCGCCCGCTCAGCCAGAAGAATGCCAGCGGCAGAGCAAAGATCAGACCGATGGTGCGAGCCAGAAAGCGATGCGCCCATTCCCACCAGAAGATCGACTTGAAATCCTCGACCGTCATATGGCTGTTGAGCTGCTCATATTGCGGAATGCGCTGGTAAAGCTCAAATTCTTCCTGCCATTCGGCCGCATTGAGTGGTGGAATGACGCCGTGAATGGGCTTCCACTCGGTGATCGACAGGCCGGAATCGGTTAACCGCGTGGCGCCGCCCACAAGCACCAGACAGAAAAGCGTGACGATGACGAGACCGAGCCAAAGCCGGATGACCCGGCGGTTTGTCGCCAGTCTTGCCCGGTCTGCGGAAAAATCTGTTGTTGCGGTATCGATCACCGACATTTCGGTCCGTCCCTGCTGATGATAGCCATGCGCGTCATTCCGCGCCGATTGCACGTTGCTTTGCCCCATGCCCCGGTGCAAAACAAGTCCTCGGGCTTTGCGGCATGGGGTCGCGGCCGGACAGGGTTCGGATCGGAGAGCCTGGAGGAGGATCGGCGACATGCATTCGCGTTTGAGGAGCTTCATCGGCACGATCCTCATCATCCTCCTCGTGATTATATACGCGCTGGTCGCCACCACGGTCGCCTCGCTGCTTCTCGCGACCTCGCCGTGGTGGGTACATTTCCTGTATTTCCTGCTCTCCGGGCTGTTGTGGATCCTGCCGGCCATGGCGATCATCAAATGGATGGCGGGGTCTATACCGCCACGTAACCGATGACCATCGGCTGACGCCGCCTTTTCCACCATGCCCGATGGCCACAAATGCCCTCGGCGCATAAACCGAATATTGCAGATCGTCGCTTACGATCGCACGCGAATGTGATGCGGAGACAGGCGTGGACAAGCCGCAAACCGATTTCGAAACCGTGTTGGCGAGCGTCACTGCGCCGACAGACGCGTTTGCTGCACCGAAGTCGTTTCCCGTCGACAGACTACGGCTCGATCTCGCCGAGCGCATGGACCTCATGGAGCAAGACTGGCGCAGGCTCGAGGTCCTTCCTCAAAACGCGCTGCATCAGAGCTATGACTGGTGCGATGCCTGGTACAAAGCCCACGACAATCCCGCTCTCCTCGTGCGCGGACGGCTCGATGGCCGAACGGTGCTTATCCTTCCGCTCGAAGTGGTCCGCGAAACCCTCGGCCTTGTCGCACGCTTCCCCGGCGGTCGGTTCAACAATATCAACAGCGGCCTTCTCGACGACGATTTCCGCTATCTGGACGGTGAAGCCGTACAGGCGATCGCGGCCCGGCTGCGTCGTCTGCTGAAAGGTCGGGTCGACCTTCTGGCGCTCGAAACCGTCCCCCTGATCTGGCGTGACATCGCCCATCCGCTGACCGGCCTTGCGGCCATCGAGAATGCCAACCGCACGTTCCAGCTGCCGCTTCTGCAGAGTTTCGAGCAGACGCTTGCGCAGATTCATGCCAAGCGGCGGCGCAAGAAATTCCGGGTGCAGGAACGCCGCCTGGCGGAAAAGGGCGGCTACGAGTACGTCGTCGCTGGCAACGAGTCCGAACGCCGGGCCCTCCTCGAACTCTTCTTCGAACAGAAGGCGGCGCGTTTTCGCCTGCAAGGCCTGCCGGACGTGTTCCAGGCGCCCCGGACAAAAACATTCTTTCGTCTGCTCACGCAGGTCGCGACGCGGAGGCATGACACGCCGCTCGAGCTGCACGCCATCCGCCTCAAAGGCGATTTCGAAGGTCAGATCGCCGCGATATCCGGCCTGTCACGCATGGGCGATCACGTGATCTGCCAGTTCGGCTCGATCGACGACACGCTGGCGCCCGAGGCCAGCCCGGGGGAATTGCTGTTCTGGCTGATGATCGAAAGAGCGTGCCGGAACGGCGCCGCGCTTTTCGATTTCGGGGTTGGCGATCAACCCTACAAACGGAGTTGGTGCACGGTCGAAACCGTGACGCATGACCTTCTGCTGCCCATCACGGCAAAAGGTCGCGCGATGATCTGGATGCGCGCCGCAAGCATTCGGGCCAAACGCGCGATCAAGCGTAACGACGCGCTCTATACCTGGCTGCAGCATCTGCGTGCGCGACGGCAGCCGGCGTGAACGGGACCGCATGGACTGGCCGGACTGCGTGATCTCAGGCGGCTCGGCGTCCGTGGCTGTCCCGATTAGTCGGGGGGGTGAGCGAGGTACCGGCCATGATCATCAGGTTCCGGTAGCCTGCGGCCTCGAAGCCTTCGGCGGTCTGTGCCAGCCGGGCCTCGTCGAAACCGGGGGCCGAGATGACGATATCGGTATCCTTGCCGCGCGTCAGGCGGGAAAGGTTGGCGATGCTTGCCGGACCGCACTCGACCAGAACCACATCATAGGCGCCTGCCAGACCGTCGATGATCATGCCGAGCCGGTCGGCGCCGCGCATGGCGGTCGCGCCATCCGCCGTGCCGCGCGGAACCACATGGGCATCGGAAAGGCGGTCAGGATGGATCGTGTCGGCAAAGGCGGCAGCGCCGGTCAGGAGATCGGTAATGCCCGGCAAAGTCTTGCTCTTGGCCATCAGGCGGGTTGGGCAGGCCGAACCGGTCATGTCGACCAGAACGACGGTGCGGCCGGCTTCCGCCAATTCACGCGCCAGCATGACGGTGGCGGTCGATCCCTCGTCGCCCCCGGGTGATACCGCGGCGGCGACGCCGACCTTCCGGCCGATGATGTAATCGCGGACGGCTTCGATGCTGAACGCATCGTCCGGCGCCTTCACCACCTCGCTGGCGACAACCGTTTCGATCGTCGTGGCGGCCGGTTCTCTTGCAGCCACGTCGGCGGGTTTCGCGACTACGGTTTTCGCGGCCGTTTCAGCCACATCCTTCGCACGGGTCGGAGCGGGCGCTTCCGGGCGAAGCGGCGGCTCGATGACGCGGCGCCGCGGCTCGATTGCCGCCACCTCGCCATCGCTTTGCCGCAGTGCCCGTCCGCTGAACAAGGCGATGACCAGCACAACGATGACACTGATGACGAGAGCCGCCAGCGCGACCACGATGGTGATCGGGATTATTTTGGGGAAATAGGGTTCAGCCGGTTCGCCCGCCGTCGAAATGACACGGGCATCGGCCGGCGTTGAATTGCGGTCGATCCGCGACGTTGCCTCGCGGTAGCGGGCAAGATAGGTTTCGAGCAGCTGGCGTTGCGCGGTTGCCTCGCGCTCGAGCGCCCGCAGGCCGACCTCCTCCTCGCCGGCGCGCGCCGAATCCGCCTTCAGGCCGTTCAACTGCTGTACCAGCTGGGTTTCGCGCAGCTGCGCCACATTCGCCTCGCCTTCGATGCTGGCGAGAATCTTGCGCGTCTCGGTGTCGATCTGCGTGCGGATGCCGGCAAGCTGGGCACGCAACCCCTTCAAACGCGGATGGCCGTCCATCAGCGAGGTGGATAGATCGGAGATCTGGCCCTGCAGACTGGCTTCGGTTTCCTTCAAACGCTGGATCATTGCCGATCCGACGACGTCGCTCAGCGTATCGGACGGGCGTCCGGCCTCGAGCGCGTTGCGGACATTCTGCGCGCGTGCTTCGGCATTGGCGCGTTCGCCCCTCACCCGCGCCAGTTCCGCCGCGATGTCGTTGAGCTGCTGGTTGGACAGATTGTTGGTGTCGCTGGTGCGAAACAGCCCGGAATTGGAGCGATAGTCCGCGACCTTCTTTTCGGCCTCGCTGACCCGCTTGGTCAGGGCGGCGATTTCCGGCTCCAGCCATTTAGCGGCCTCGGCATGGCTATCGAGCTTGGCGCCGCTCTGGAGGGAAAGATAGACTTCGGCCATGCGATTGGGCACGGCAGCGGCCAGAGCGGCATCTTCCGAACTGAATTCGATGGCGATGACGCGCGAGCCTTCGATCGGAAACACTTGCAGCTTTTCGCGGAACGCCTTCATGACACGGTCTTCCGGCGGAAGATCAAGCGGGTTCTGCTGCAGGCCGAGCATGACAAACGGGTTGGGCAGCGACGAATGCGCGGCCGGATCGAACTCCTTGCGCTCGCTCAGCTTCATCTCGCGCGCGACCTGCTTGATGAGGTCGGTCGATTGCAAGAGCTGAGCCTGGCTCTGGATGTTGAGCGCGTCAAGCACGGGGTCGTTCGCCCCGGCTGGATCCGGCAGGCCGCTGAGCGAGGGGGCGCGGTTTTCGATCAGCAGACGGGTCTCCGCCTTGTAGGCCGGCGTCATGAGGCTCGCGCCCACAAACGCAACCACACCGGCGACTGCCGTTGTCGCCAGAATCGTTTTCTTTCGTTCCCAGACGGCCGAAAACAGCTGCCCGAGATCGATATCCACGTCCTGATTGCTGCCTGCTGACATGTCGCGCTCCATACTCGGGGCCTGTCGATCCTGCACCGAGACCTGCACAGTAAAGCGTCGTGGTAACCCGAGCGTTAATGACTGACCGCCTGAAGTTGTGGCGTCGCGATTTCTTCCGCAATACACGAAATCGACACTGTCTTTACCGGGTATTAACCCTAATGCATCGATAACATTCGCTATGGTTTGACTGCCGGAGCCCTGTCGCGAGATGTCGTTCGCCCGTTCAAGATCCAAGATTGCATTGGCCATCGCGATGGCCGCGACGACCATGCTCGGCGCCTGCACCACCTATCAGCCGGCGCCCAAGAGCTTCCAGGAGGCGACGATCCAGCCCTACCGGCTGGACAGCGGCGACCGCCTGCGCATCAGCGTCTTCGAGCAAACGGGTCTTTCCAACACTTATACCGTTGATCAGGCCGGCTACATTTCCTTCCCGCTAATTGGTCAGGTCGCCGCGCGCGGCCAGACCATGGTTGCGCTCGAAGGTGCGATCGCCGCCAAGCTCAAACAGGGCTATCTGCGCGATCCCGACGTGACGATCGAGGTCGATCGCTACCGCCCCGTTTTCGTGATGGGTGAGGTCGGCCGGCCCGGACAATATTCTTATGTACCGGGAATGACGGCACAGAACGCGATTGCCATTGCCGGCGGCTTCACGCCGCGTGGCAACCAGCGCGATATCGATGTCACCCGCAAGATCAACGGTCGCAGCATCACCGGCCGGACCTCGATCTCCGCCGCCGTGCTTGCCGGCGACACGATCTACGTCCGCGAGCGTCTTTTCTGACCGCGCTGCCATGACGCCCGCTGAACGCCCCTTGAGGATCATTCATTGCTTCAGGTCACCGGTGGGCGGCATTTTCCGCCACGTCCGCGATCTGGTGGAAGAACACCGGGCGGCCGGTCACGAGGTCGGAATTCTCTGCGACAGTTCGACCGGCGGCGCGCACGAGGAGCGCCTGTTCGAAGCGATCAGGCCACTGCTTTCCCTCGGTCTCATCCGTATTCCGATCCGGCGGTCCGTTGCGCCTTCGGATATCAGTGCGCTTTATAAAAGCTACATGCACATCAAAAGTTTGCAGCCGGATGTTCTGCACGGCCACGGCGCCAAGGGTGGCGTTCTGGCACGGCTCATCGGCTCAGCCCTGCGGGTAAACAGGTATCGCGTAGCCCGCCTCTATTCGCCCCATGGGGGCAGCCTGCATTACGACCGGTCGAAGCTGTCCGGCCGGCTGGTACTGGGGCTGGAACGCTTTCAGGAGCGTTTCACCGACAGTCTCGTCTTTGTCTGCGAATTCGAGCGCCGGGCCTATGAAGCCAAGGTCGGACCGATCAGCACGCGTGCACAGGTCATCTACAACGGCGTGCGCGACAGCGAATTTGGCCCGGTCACACCGGCGGAGGACTATGCCGATTTCCTCTATATCGGCATGCTGCGCGACCTTAAAGGGCCGGACAAGTTCATCGACGCGTTTGGTCGAACCGAGCGCGCCATCGGCCGGCCCCTGTCCGCCGTCATGGTCGGTGACGGGCCCGACCGCGATCGCTATTTCCGGATGATGGCCGAACGCGGCCTCGGTCGCCGCATCCGCATGCTGGAAGCCATGCCGGCGCGGCAGGCTTTCGCACTCGCGCGCAATGTTGTCGTCCCCTCGCGCGCCGAAGCCATGCCTTATATCGTCATTGAAGCACTGGCGGCCCAAAAGCCGGTGATCGCGACCCGCGTCGGCGGCATTCCCGAAATTCTCGGAAGCGAAAGCGCGGCGCTTGCTACGCCGGGGGACGCCGCCGATCTTGCGCATGTGATGGTCGACGTGATGACCAATCCGACTTGGCGCGATGACGTGATGCCGGCGCCAGATGCCTTCAAAGCGGTGTTTTCCGCCTCCACGATGGCCGGGCAGATGCTGGCGCTCTATCGTGAGCTTGGGGGTCGCACCGGCAATCTCTAAACGATTTCTTACCGAATGTTGTGATACATCCTTTGCCAACGAGGACGAGATCGCACCTGATGAGCAAGCTCGAAGGACAGGAGCAATTCGATATCGAGGCGCTGCGCCGTCGGGTTTCGGATAGCGTTGGCTCCGCCCCGGACCCGGAGCGGCCCGTGGAACTCAATCCGCTTGCCCGCCAGATTGCCGAACAGTTCCGCGACGACAATTATTCGCCGGCCATGCTGATCGGTCAGTACCGGCTGGCGGAATTTCTGCTGATGCTGGCGGTCGGTCTGTCCGTTGAACTCTTCTTCGGACCGACGGAGCGTTCGCTCGCCCTGCGCTTTTGCGGGATCGGAGCCGGGGCCGTCCTGACGGTCCTTATGCTCCAATTGTCGGACACCTACCAGATTCCGAGCATTCGCGCCCCTGGTCGAACGCGTCTGCGGCTCCTCGGCAGCTGGGTGATCGGCGTTTGCATCAGTGCCGCGCTTCTCTGGATCGCCGATGGCGGGCCGACCGTTGCCGGGCTGATCGCCTGGATGGTCGGTGGTGCCGTCCTCCTCCTGCTGGAGCGCTTCCTGATCGCCTTCGGCATCCGCAACTGGTCGCGCAACGGCATCATGGAACGGCGCGCCGTCATCGTCGGCGGGGGGCAGCCTGCCCGGGATCTTGCGCGCGCGCTGGAACGCCAACCCGACAACGATATCCGCATCTGCGGCATTTTCGATGACCGCGGCAGCGATCGTTCGCCCGAAGTGGTTGCCGGCTATCCCAAGCTTGGCACCTTTGCCGAACTGGTGGAGTTTTCACGGCTGGCCCGCATCGATATGCTGATCATCGCCCTGCCGCCGACGGCGGAGGATCGCATTCTGCAGCTGATCCGCAAGCTCTGGGTTCTGCCGGTGGATATCCGGCTGGCGGCCCATGCCAACCGCCTGCGCTTTCGCCCGCGCGCCTATAGCCATGTCGGCACCGTTCCGATGTTCGACATTTTCGACAAGCCGATCCGGGACTGGGATTCGGTTGCCAAGCGCGTCTTCGACATCTTCTTCTCGGTTCTGGCGATCGTCTTTCTCTGGCCGGTCATGCTCGGCGTAGCGCTCGCGGTGAAGATGACCTCGCCGGGCCCGGTTCTGTTCGTGCAGAAACGCCACGGCTTCAACAACGAGATCATCAGCGTCCTTAAGTTTCGCTCGATGTACACGCATTTGAGCGATCCGACCGCCAGGCTGGCCGTCACCAAGGGCGATCCGCGCGTAACCCCGGTCGGGCGGTTCATTCGCAAATCCTCGCTCGATGAGTTGCCGCAATTCTTCAATGTCCTGCGTGGCGATCTTTCGCTGGTCGGCCCCCGTCCGCATGCCGTTCAGGCGCAGACCGGCAACCGCAAATATGTCGACGTGGTCGAGAGCTATTTCGCCCGCCACCGCGTCAAGCCCGGGGTGACGGGCTGGGCACAGATCAACGGCCTGCGCGGCGAAATCGACACCGACGACAAGATCCGCGCCCGCATCACCTATGATCTCGACTATATCGAGAACTGGTCGATCCTGCTCGACCTGAAAATCCTGTTTTTGACACCGATCCGCCTTCTCAACACGGATAATGCCTATTGAGCGCGATCGTCGACGGCCCGCCACGCCCCCTGCGCCCCCAGCTGGCCGCCCTGCGGATCTGCGGCTCGGCCATGGTTGCGCTCGGGGTGTTCCTGTCCGGTTTCGTCATTTCCGAACCGGCCCCTTACGAGCTGGTCATGGCGGCACAGATCCCTCTATGGTTCCTGCTGGGGCTTAAAATCTCGCGGACCGTCGCGCCGCTGCTGATCCTGCTGCTTCTGTTCAATATCGGCGGCATGTTTTCGCTCACCGTCATGCAGGACATGTCGGGCGGCCCGATGTATGTCGCCGTGTCGCTGTTTCTGGCGCTGAGCGCGGTGTTTTATGCGGCAATCGTCGAGGACGATCATAAGCGGCTGTCGCTGATCTTCCAGGCCTGGGTTGCGGCCGCCGTGATTACATCGATCCTGGGCATTATCGGCTATTTCCACGCCCTGCCCGGTTTCGAGGTCTTCACGCTCTACGATCGCGCGAAGGGCGCTTTCCAGGACCCGAATGTCTTCGGACCCTATCTCGTACCCCCTGCCCTTTACCTGATCTGGCGCCTGCTGACCGGCCGCGCCGCCGGCGCGCCGCTGGCGATTGCAGGACTGCTGGTCCTGTCTCTCGGCGTGCTCCTGTCGTTCTCCCGTGCCGCATGGGCGCTGTTTGCCTTTTCCGCCATCGCCATCGTCGCCATCATGCTCCTGAAGGAGCGAACGGGGGCTTTCCGCCTGAAGATCCTGTCGCTCTCGATTGCCGCGATCCTGGTGATGACGCTCGGCCTGGCCGCCGCCATGCAGTCGAAAAAGGTGCACGACCTGTTCGAAAGCCGTGCGAAACTGGTGCAGGACTATGACGGTGCGCGGCTCGGACGCTTCGAGCGCCACAAGATGGGCTTCCTGATGTCGATGGAGCATCCCCTGGGCCTCGGCCCGATGGTGCTCGGCAAGATGTTCGGCGAAGACGAACACAATATCTGGCTGAAATCGCTGACGACCTACGGCTGGCTGGGCTTCGTCTGCTACATCGTGCTCATCTGGTGGACGCTCATCATTGGCTTCCGCAGCCTGCTGCGCAACCGCCCATGGCAACCCTATCTGATGATCGCCTGGGTCATGCTGGCCGGCCATGCCCTGATCGGCAATGTCATCGATATCGACCATTGGCGGCACGTCTACCTGCTGTTCGGCATCATCTGGGGCTGCGCCGCGCTGGAACGCCGTTACCAGAGCGACCTGAGGCGTCTCAGGATAGCAGACCGGGAGAAGGGTCTGGAGCGCGCAGCGCCCGAGGGGACGGCTGCCGCCCGCCCGCTGCTGGACTGCTGAAGGCGCACTGGTCCGGTCTTGACTTCGCCTCTGCGGCCTCCAGATGTCGTGTCATGATAACACCATCACAACTGCGCGCCGGGCGCGCCATGGCCGGTCTGACGATCGACGATCTTGCTGCTTCGACCGGCCTTTCCCCGGAAGATATCGACGCCGCCGAAAACTCGGAAACGCTGGCCGACGCGCTCATGGCCAGCCGGCTGCAATCCGCGCTGGAAAGCCGCGGGATCGTGTTTCTCGCGACCGGGCAGGACGATGCGTCTGTCGGTCCGGGTCTGCGCCTGCGGACCGGTTCTATCGATGAGGGTCTGCGCCCAGAACGACTGAATGCTACCAATGACGACTGAACGCTGAGCGTTTCTGGAACATTTCTTCGCGATCCGCGTTGGCAGCGGCTTTTGGCGTGGCGGATGTCGCGCCGCTGCGACGCATCGATACTCAGGGAGTTATATATCATGGCCCGCAACAACGGTCTCTACCTCATCATCGGCGCGCTCGTTGTCGCCGTCATCGGACTGGGCGCCTATGTCATCAACGAGGAGAGCAAGCCGAAAGGCGTCGAACTGAGCATCGGACAGGACGGCGTGAAGGTCGAGGAGAACTGAGTTTCGCGACGGGCATGGCGGTGTTACAGCCCTCGATGGGCTGGGCCAATCTTCTCAAGAGGCGATGCGCGGCATGTCCGTAGCCGCGCAGTCAGGGGAACATCATGAGCGCAGATCCATCTGGACTATCCAACCAGACCAGCCCCGTTGGTAAGGTCTGGAACGTCAGCGATTTTGCCAGACGCTACCGGCTGGAGGCGAAGGAAGAGGAACGGCTTGTCGCGTTGCTCGGCGCCGTCGCCTCGGAACATGAACTGCTGAAGAACGCGAGCCGGGCAGCAGTTTACGCCTGAACTCTCTGCAATCTCCGACATTTGCTCTTGCGCCCACCGCGGCGAGCATTTATGGAGGTTCTGCTTCGCAAGGGGCAGGTCGGAATGTAGCGCAGCCCGGTAGCGCACTTGACTGGGGGTCAAGGGGTCGTGGGTTCGAATCCCGCCATTCCGACCATTTCTCCCCCTCATCTTCTTCTCTTCGCGCGATTGTCGCTTCACGCCTTGCGCCGCCGGTCCCTGGACGTGCGGCGCGACGATTTCTCCTCCCTGACATCCGTTATCGCAGCCGGCCGCTTTGCCGATTGCCTTTGAACCGTAATCCAGTTGATGCACGACCCACACCTTTCTTCCACGCAAAAAGGGCGGGAATGACCCGCCCTTTAATAATTTGCTTGCCGATGCGATCAGCAGGAGGTTCCGGCCGTGCCTGCACCCGGATTGGTGCTGCCCGCATTGTTCTGCGTGGACTGGGCTGCGCCCTGCGTGCCGCCCGGAGCGCCACAATTCGACTGGGAACTGCCGGGGGTATTGCCCTGGTTCGAACCCGATGCACCGCCGGCGGCGTTGCCACCACCATTGTTGCTGCCGCTGCCGGAATTCGCGCTGCTGCTATTGCTGCCGTCGCCACCGCTGCCGCCGCTGGCACCCTGTGCCATTGCCGAGGTTGCGAGGCCAAGCGAAAGAGCTGCGACAGTAAGAAGCTTGATCATTGGGTGTTCCTTTTTCGTGGTTCTCTTGCCCGCCTGATCACTCAACACATGAAACGCCTGAGAGTTCCATGTCGTACGATAACGTACGGTTGAAAAAAGCATTTAATACTTCCGGAGACTGGGGCGCTCGCAGCATCAGGCGCACCTTCAGCCATCAGGCACCGAAAACGCAAACGGCCCGCCTGAGAGCGGGCCGTTGCTCATATCCTGGCGCAACGCATCAGTAGGGCGAGTAGCACTGCTGGCGGGGGCCGTTATACGGCTGGAACGTGTTGTCGTAGGCGCGGTACGAACGGTAGCGGTTGGCGCACCAACGGGTATGGGCGCTGGCGTTCGAATAGCGCGGTGCCGGCGCGTAGCGTGGCTGCGAGGCAATCGCCCCGCCAACGATCGCACCGAGTGCCAGGCCGCCGATCACCGCGCCCGCATTGTTGCGATGATGACGGCGGTAGTAGCGGTCGGAATAGTAGCGGCGACGATCCCAGTTACGACCCCGATCCCAGTTACGACCCCGGTCCCAGCCGCGGCCGCGATCCCAGTGACGGCCACCATGACGCCAGTAACGTTCCGAACGCAGCGTCTGGACAGTTTGTACATCGGCCGACCGCTCGATCTTCGGCGCTGATGCAACAGACGGGAATGCCTGTGCCGGAGCAACACCCATGAATGCTGTTGCAACGGACAGGGCGATGATCGCGAGTTTTTTCATTTTCATCTTCCTCACCTAGCTTTCTGATGAGGATATGGTTGCGTTTCGGCGATGAACCAGCGGTGAACGGACAAATAATCGTGTATGTGGCTGAGGGAACCATTCACGACACCGAGCTTCGCTACGGGGTCTCTCGTGTCGATCAACGTACCTGATCGAGCAACCGCTTGCATTCCAGCAGGTCGAAAAGCGCTTCCTGCAAGAGCGCCCGGTCTTCCTTGCCGACGGAACTCTTGCCCACGGAAATTTCCGGCGCGTCGTCGCCACCACCGCCAAAGCCGAAGAACCGGCCCGACGGCTTCGCCTTCGGGCGGCCGACGATCTGGTCCTCGTCCGGGTTCGCCACCCGCGGCTCGGCAGCCTGCTTCTCGCTGTTGGCCGCCATGATCGCTTCCATCGTGGCAAGGTCGCCCGAAGCGATCGCGGCAACGAACTTGTTGCCGTTGGTCTTCAGAAGTTTCTGAACGCCCTTGATCGTATAACCATGGTCATAAAGCAGGTGTCTGATGCCCTTGAGCAGATCGATGTCGTCCGGGCGGTAATACCGGCGCCCACCGCCGCGTTTCATCGGCTTGATCTGCGGAAAACGGGTCTCCCAGAAACGCAGGACGTGCTGCGGCAGGTCCAGATCGTCCGCAACTTCGCTGATGGTGCGAAAAGCATCAGGGCTCTTGTCCAAGGGCGGGTCTCCTGCGCGTGCCGGCCATGCCGTGGCGACATCGCCGACGATTCACAATTCGTCGCATATCAACGGTTCGGCTGCCCGGTTTCAAGCACCCGCTCGCGTTTGCCACAGGAGATGCGAAAGATCATGCCGCCGGATTGGCAGGCTTCTGCTTGCTCTTGCGCTGGGTGTGCGCCTTGAGGATCCGCTGCTTGAGCACGTTCGATGCCTTGAAGGTCATCACCCGGCGCGGCGAGATCGGCACTTCCTCGCCTGTCTTCGGGTTGCGGCCGATACGCTCGTTCTTGGCACGCACCTG
Source organism: Neorhizobium sp. NPDC001467 (assembly GCF_050275975.1). Classification (NCBI taxonomy): domain Bacteria; kingdom Pseudomonadati; phylum Pseudomonadota; class Alphaproteobacteria; order Hyphomicrobiales; family Rhizobiaceae; genus Neorhizobium; species Neorhizobium sp. NPDC001467. The sequence goes on from NZ_JBNNPS010000005.1 coordinate 122,786, forward strand.
AAAAGTCGCAAACGACGACAGCTTGACCATTTCGCCGCGTACGATGGCGTTGCAGATTTCGTCGATGACGGTTTCGACAAGTTCAGCGGATTCCGTCCGAGAAAGCCCGACCTTGCGGAAAACCGATTCCGCCAAGTCTGCTCGCGTCACTGTCTTACCGGCCATGACCCCCGCCCATCAGAATTATCGTTATCAAAGCAGAAGGGAGCTTATGTTTCTTGGCGGCGGCGGTCAAGCGTCTGCTTCCATTCGCTTATCCGGCGCAGAGCCGCGAACCGCTCCCCGACACTTTTGGGCAGATAGGGCAGGTTTCGCCGATTACCAGCGCACCAGAAGCGCACCCCAGGTGAATCCACCGCCCATGGCTTCCAGCATGACGAGATCACCCTGCTTGATGCGGCCATCGCCGGCGGCAACGGACAAGGCAAGCGGAATGGATGCCGCGGACGTGTTGCCATGCATGTCGACCGTGACGACGACCTTTTCGCCCGGAATGCCGAGTTTCTTGGCGGAGCCATCGATGATGCGGCGGTTGGCCTGATGCGGCACCAGCCAGTCGAGCGTTTCCGCCGTCGTGCCGGTCGCCTCGAAGGCGGCTTCGATGACGTCGGTGATCATGCCGACCGCATATTTGAAGACTTCGCGACCTTCCATGCGCAGATGGCCGACCGTGCCGGTCGAAGACGGGCCGCCGTCCACGTAAAGCTTGTCCTTGTGCGAACCGTCGGAACGCAGATGCGCGGTCAGCACGCCGCGGTCGGCAATCGCTCCCTCGCCTTCCTGCGCTTCGAGCACCAGAGCGCCGGCGCCGTCTCCGAACAGCACGCAGGTGGTGCGGTCGTTCCAGTCGAGAATACGCGAGAATGTTTCCGCACCGATGACCAGCGCTCGCTTGGCAAGGCCAGCGCGCAGATGGGCGTCCGCTGTCGCCATGGCGTAGACGAAGCCCGTACAGACGGCCTGAACGTCAAACGCATAGCCTTTAGTCATGCCCAGCCGATGCTGGATGTTGACGGCGGTCGCCGGAAACGTGTTGTCGGGAGTGGACGTGGCGACGATAACCAGATCGATATCGTCCGCCGTCAGACCGGCGCGCTCAAGCGCCGCCCGGGCCGCAGCCTCGCCTAGCGAAGCCGTCGTCTCGCCCTCGCCGGCGATGTAGCGCTGCCTGATGCCGGTGCGCTGGACGATCCATTCGTCCGACGTCTCGACCATGCCTTCCAATTCGGCATTGCTGACAACCCGTTTCGGAAGCGCTGCCCCGAAACCCCGTACCACTGAACGGATCATACTATTTGTCCTGTCCTCACGCCGCTTCTTCGGGGCCCTGATTGGGCTCGTGATTGGCGTGGTATGTTTTCAAGTCATGCGCGATCTTTTCGTTCAGCGCATTGCGAACCATGTCGTAACCAACGTCGATTGCCGCGGCATACCCTTCCGCGTCGGTGCCGCCGTGACTTTTGATGACGATGCCGTTGAGACCGAGAAAGACGCCGCCATTGACCTTGCGCGGATCCATCTTCTCACGCAGGCGGTCAAACGCGCCCTTGGCGAACAGGTAGCCGATCTTGGCAAGCAGCGTACGCGACATGGCGGCGCGTAGAAGCTCGGCGATCTGCCGTGCCGTGCCCTCGGCGGTCTTGAGCGCGATATTGCCGGTAAAGCCCTCGGTGACGACGACATCGACCGTGCCCTTGCCGATATCGTTGCCCTCGACGAAACCGTGATAATCGATGGTTGCGAAATTGGCCTCTCGAATCAGGCGACCCGCTTCCTTGACCTCTTCCTGACCCTTCACTTCCTCGACGCCGACATTGAGAAGGCCGACGGTCGGACGCTCGATCTCGAACAGCGCCCGCGCCATGGCGCCACCCATGACGGAGAAATCGAGAAGCTGCTGGGCATCGGCGCCGATGGTGGCACCGATATCGAGGACGATGCTTTCGCCGCGCAGCGTCGGCCAGATGCCGGCAATGGCCGGACGATCGACACCATCGAGCATGCGCAGGCACAGTTTCGCCATCGCCATCAGCGCGCCGGTATTGCCTGCCGAAACCGCGACATCGGCCTCGCCGATCTTTACCGCATCGATGGCCCGCCACATGCTGGAGACGTTGCGACCGCGGCGAAGCGCTGCGGACGGCTTCTCGTCCATGCCGACGGCGACCTCACAGTGATGAAAGACCGATTTTTCGCGCAGTTTCGGATAGTGGGCGAGCAGCGGCTCGCAGGCATCCTTCTGGCCGAAGATCAGAAACGTCGCATCGGGATGACGCTCAAGCGCCTTGGCGGCGCCTGGGATGACGACCGCGGGGCCAGCATCGCCACCCATGGCATCGATAGAGATTCTGATCACGCTTGTTCTTTTCCTTCTGTTTCGCCGCAGGCGAAATCGCGGCCAAAATAATGCTTTTCGGACCGCATACAACTCAATTATGACGAAAGCGAAACGCTATTGCCCGCTTTTCCAGTCTTTCAGGGCGGCAAAAGGCGACGGACGCTTGGCTGCCTCCTCGTCCCCCATCTCGATATGATCGGCAAATTCCGCCCCGGGCTTGCGCGGATAGGGGTCGATGGCGAGCGCCACGAACTCGCTGATGATCGGCCCGACGTCGAGCGTGTCACCGCTGAAGGTCTCGGGCAGATCCGGCCCATCCGGATCAAGCACCATCTCGGCGGTCGTGCCGGTTGCGATGCGAGCCAGCTTTGAACCTTCCGGCACGAAAATCTGCTCGAATTCCTCGTCGATCCTGGTCTCGATCGGCTCGAGCGTCACGACACAGGTCTGCGTCAGCCGGGCCGAAACCGTGCCCTTGACGCGAATACCGTCCCGCTTCCATCGGTTGATCTGCAAATCGGCGGAAAGAGCCTCGACCGATTCGATCTTCCATGCCGCGGCCAGGTCCGTCCGTTCGCGCGCATCGGCCTCGACATGCACAGAAACGGCATTGGTCGACACGTGGCCGACCTTGACACCATAGGAAAACGGCGGTTTCTCATCCTGGATATGGTTCTGCATCATGCCTCGCTTCCCGGCCTGCGCAGCTGCGCCTGGCCGCGGGAAATACTGTCTTCGTCGATTGCACCAAGATCGGCGTCCGCCTTCGTCATCCAGCGCGCCAGATCATGAAGGGCCGGTCTGCCCTCGTGCTTTTCAGGGTATATATTCCGTCCGAGCGCCTGCGCCAATGCCGCTTCGTCTTTTGCGTCGAGCGCGGCGGCGTAGGCTTCCAGCCGCCCGTAGAACATGCCGGCCATTTTCTTCATGCGCTTGGGCACGCCGTGGTCGCCGACGCCGAGTTCGCGGATTGAATGATCGATATCCTGGAAGAAGGCATCGACGATTTCCTGCGCGATCTCCTGACCGCTGCGCGACGAGGAGCGGGTGCGGCGAAAATACAGGATCATCACGATCGACAGCATTTCGAACCGGCCCATGACCGTGTCGGGCATGCCGAGATCGGTATAGAACCGCGGCTCGCGCGCTATCGCCGTCAGCGTCGCATATTGCCGGTCGACGATCACGCGGTTCTGGTTCTTTGCGCCGAACAGACCGAAAAACATGAGAAATCCCGTCAAACACTGCCAGCAAAAGCGCCCCTGCGAACGGCGGCTTGTTGCATGCAAACGAAAGCTGGTTTACCGAAGCAGGCACGAATTGCAACGCCGTTCAGCGGAACGCGGCAAAGCGACGCCTCCACAGGCCGCGATCGGTCATCTTTATGGTCCCGTTCGCGGAATAGCCACAATGCTGTGTGCAGAGGTTTGCCGGTTTGCGGCGAGGTGGAAGACATGAGGACTGGTGTGACGAAGCGCGTTTATGGGCCTGACATGAAACTGATGAACAAGACCGCAATCGCGCTGGTTATCGCAACGCTCGGCCTTTCCGGCTGCACCACCGGTATCGGCGATACGATCTACAGCGGCTACGTTGTCGACAAGCAGGCGCTGGACCTCATTCCGGTTGGCTCCAGCCGCGAGCAGGTCATTCTGAGCATGGGTACGCCTTCGACCACCGCGACCTTCGACAACGAAGTCTTCTACTACATCTCGCAGGTGCGTCGGCGCAGCGCCGCCTTCATGAAGCCGAGGCTGGTCGACCAGACTGTGGTTGCCGTCTATTTCAGCAAGGACGGCGTCGTTGAACGCCGCGCCAGCTACACGTTGCAGGATGGCAAGGTTTTCGACACGATCTCGCGCACCACGCCCACCGGCGGCAAGGATCTGACCTTCCTGCAGCAGCTTCTTTCGGGTGGTTCCGGCCCGGGCGCCGCTGCCGCCGCGGCCCGCAGCATGTTCCAGCAGGCACAGCCGTAAGGCAGCCGGTCATTCAACCAGAAGCCCGCGAAACCGGTCGGTCTCGCGGGCTTTTTGTTGGTATCGATGTGCGGGCTAATGAGCGAGGATCGCCAGCAGTAGCAGCGCTACGATATTGGTGATCTTGATGGCCGGGTTGACCGCAGGACCTGCCGTATCCTTGTATGGGTCACCGACCGTATCGCCGGTCACGGAAGCCTTGTGGGCATCAGACCCTTTCAGGTGCCGCTGACCATCCTTATCGACGAAACCGTCTTCGAAACTCTTCTTGGCATTGTCCCAGGCACCGCCGCCCGACGTCATCGAGATCGCCACGAACAGGCCGTTGACGATGACGCCCAGCAGGGACGCGCCAAGGGCCGCGAAAGCCGAGGCCTTGGATCCCGAGATCAGCAACACGCCGAAATAGACGATGACCGGCGCCAGAACCGGCAGGAGCGACGGCAGGATCATTTCGCGGATGGCGGCCCGCGTCAGCAGATCGACCGCGCGGCTGTAATCCGGCTTTTCGGTGCCCTGCATGATCCCGGGCTTTTCCCTGAACTGGCGACGGACCTCCTCGACAATCGATCCTGCCGCCTTGCCCACGGCCGTCATGGCAATGCCACCGAACAGGTAGGGAATGAGACCGCCAAAGATGAGACCAGCGACGACGTAAGGATTGGACAGGCTGAAGGAAATGTCGCCGATGCCTTCGAAATACGGATACTGGGCGGCATTGGCCGCGAAATACTGCAGGTCGTTGGCGTAAGCCGCAAACAGCACGAGCGCGCCAAGGCCAGCAGAGCCAATGGCATAACCCTTGGTGACGGCCTTGGTGGTATTGCCGACCGCATCGAGCGCATCGGTGGCTTTACGCACTTCCGGCGGCAGGCCGGACATTTCGGCGATACCGCCGGCATTATCCGTGACCGGACCGAAAGCGTCGAGCGCGACGATCATGCCGGCCAGGCCGAGCATGGTGGTGACGGCTATGCCGGTGCCGAACAGGCCTGCGAACTGATAGGTGGCGATAATGCCCGCGCAGATGACGACGGCCGGCAATGCGGTCGATTCCAGCGATACGGCCAGACCCTGGATGACGTTGGTGCCATGGCCGGTGACGGACGCCTGCGAAATGGAGTTGACCGGCCGCTTGTTGGTACCGGTATAATATTCGGTAATGACGACGATGAGCGCCGTGACGATGAGGCCGATAAGGCCGCAGACGAACAGGTTGCCGCCGGTGATCTCGATACCGGCGACGGTACCGATCGATCCCCAGCCGATGGTAAACGTGGTTGCCGCAGCAAGGCCCACGACCGAAAGAAGACCGGTTGCGATCAGACCCTTGTAGAGCGCGCCCATGATCGAACCGTTGGCGCCAAGACGCACGAAGAAGGTGCCGACAATGGAGGTCAGGATGCAGACGGCGCAGATGGCCAGCGGATACAGCATGGCGACGGCAAGCATCGGCGTGCCGGCAAAGAAGATCGCCGCCAGAACCATGGTGGCGACGACGGTAACCGCATAGGTCTCGAACAGGTCGGCGGCCATGCCTGCGCAATCGCCGACATTGTCGCCGACATTATCGGCAATGGTCGCCGGGTTACGCGGGTCGTCCTCGGGAATACCGGCCTCGACCTTGCCCACCAGATCACCGCCGACATCGGCGCCCTTGGTGAAGATACCGCCGCCGAGACGGGCGAAGATGGAGATCAGTGAAGCGCCGAAACCAAGCGATACAAGGGCATCGATGACCGCGCGCGAACCGGGCTCATAGCCCAGAGCGCCCGTCAGGATCGCGAAATAGATGGAGACGCCAAGAAGCGCCAGGCCCGCAACCAGCAGGCCGGTGATGGCGCCCGACTTGAAGGCGATATCCAGGCCGGCGGCAAGGCTTACCGATGATGCCTGCGCGGTGCGGACATTGGCGCGAACCGACACATGCATGCCGATAAAGCCCGCCAGTCCGGACAGAACCGCGCCAATGACGAAGCCGAACGCAGCAAGGCCCGACAGAAGCAGCCAGACGGCGACCGTAACGATGGCGCCGACAATGCCGATCGTGACATACTGGCGGGTGAGATAGGCTTGCGCGCCTTCGCGGATAAAGGATGCGATTTCCTGCATGCGGGCATTGCCCTGATCCGCGGAAAGAACCGATCGCGTCGCCCAGACGGCGTAGACGATCGACAGAAGTCCGCAGACGATTACCCCTGTAAGCACTGTCATTCGTTTTTCCTCTCCAAAAAACGCAACGCCAAAAATGCATTAGGTACGGGCCTCACAAGGCCGGGCGCCGAAACCCTCCCCTCCCAAGGACGGTGATGCGGCGCGAAAGCGAGATTGCGGCGCGCGCGATGGTGCGTCAAGTCCCGCCTGGCAACCGTCGGCGACTGTACGCTGGCGGTAGGCCAGCATGCGCTGACGTTGATGATTGTCGGGATTATGGAGGCAGCGGGCTTATGCGACAGACCGGCTACGCTGCAGGCGCAGGAGATTGAGCACCAGAAACAGGCAGACAAGCGCCACCGGCCAGATGACGAGGTTCATCACTGACCAGCCATAGGCGCTGAAAACCTTGCCGGAGGAGAAGGAAGAGGCCGCGACGCAGGCGAACAGGACGATATCGTGAAAACCCTGTACCTTGTCGGCTTCCGCCGGGCGGTAACTGGAGGCGACAATGGCGGTTGCACCGATGAAACCGAAATTCCAGCCGACACCGAGGAGCACCAAAGCACCCCAGAAGTTCCACAGTTCGATACCCGCATGCGCGACAACGGCGCAGGCCATGAGGATAAGGAGGCCAGATATGACCAGCTTTTCAGCCCCGAAACGGGTGATCAACATGCCGGTGAAAAAGCTCGGCGCGAACATGGCAAGCACATGCCACTGGATGCCGAGCGTCGCCATTTCGGTGGGGAAACCACAGCCGATGACCATGGCGAGCGGTGCGCCGATCATCACGAAACTCATCAGCGAATAGGTGCCGATACCGCAGATCATGCCGGTGAGGAAGCGCGGCGTGGCGACGATCTGCCGCAGAGGACGTGCCGGTTCGGCTTGGCCAGCAGCGGCGGAGGGCTTTGGAAGTTTCAGGAAAAGCAGGATGCAGATCGAGAGAATCGCCAGCGGCACGATGGCGAGAAACGTTCCGGCGAATGTGAAGGGCTGGAAAAGATCCTTTGCCCAGATGGCAAGCTGCGGGCCGATCACAGCGGAGATCACCCCGGCCCCGAGAATCCACGAAATCGCTTTCGCCTTGAAGAACGATGGCGAGGCATCGGCGGCCGCAAACCGGATTTTCTGGGTAAAGCCGCTGCAGGTGCCGATCAGGGTCAGGGCTGCGGCAAAAAGCCAGAAATCGCCGCGAAACAGGGCGATGGTGGCGAGCGCACCACCGAGAGCGCCAATGACAGCGCCGAGCATGAAGGCTTGCGGACGGCCCAGCATCCGCGCAAGAAACGCAATCAGCACCGCGCCAAGCAGCGTGCCGACATTGAAGCCGGTGACCGGCAGCGTCGCCAGCGATTTGTCGAGGCTGAGGAGCTGATAACCGGCAAGCGAGCCGATCGAGATGGTGAGCGGCGCGACCGAGCCCAGAATGGCCTGCGCGCCCGAAAAGATGAGAACATTGCGTCTGGCGGTTTTCAACGGACCTTCGAGGTCTTGTGAATGACCGGTTGCTCCAGACGCATCCATTATCTTCTTCCCTGCTTACTTCTTGGTGTCGCCCCGGAGCTGCTTTGCCAGGCGATCAAGGACCGCGTTGACGATCTTGGGCTCCTCGCCCTCGAAGAAGGCGCGGGCGATCTCGACATATTCCGTCACGATGACGGCGACGGGCACGTCCTTGCGTTCGATCAATTCGAACGTGCCGGCACGCAATGTAGCCCGCAGTGTCGAATCGAGGCGCGACAGCGGCCAGTCTTCCTGCAGCGCCGAGCGGATCAGCGGGTCGATCTTGTCCTGATCGCGCACGACGCCGGAAACGATCGAGCGGAACCATGAGGCATCGGCCTTGAGGTAGGTGTCGCCGTCAAGTTCCTGGCCGAGGCGATGCGCCTCGTATTCGGCAACGACTTCGAGCACGCCGGTGCCGCCGATATCCATCTGATAGAGCGCCTGAACGGCGGCGAGACGTGCGGCACCGCGCTGGTTTGCCGGCTTGACCGGCTGATCGAGATCCCGTGCCATGGTTCAGCCCGCCAACTTTTCACGAAGCGCGATCATGGTGAGAGCGGCGCGGGCGGCGAAACCACCCTTGTCCTTGTCCGACCGGCGCACGCGAGCCCAGGCCTGCTCATCGTTTTCGACGGTCATGATGCCGTTGCCGATGGCAAGCGATTCCGACACGGCCAGATCCATCAGCGCGCGCGAGGATTCATTGGCAACGATATCGAAGTGATAGGTTTCACCGCGGATGACCATGCCGAGCGCTACGAAACCATCATAGAAGGTGCCACCGTTTTCGGCAGCATCGAGCGCCATGGCAATTGCCGGGGGAATTTCGAGCGCACCGGGAACGGTGATCACATCAAAGGTTGCGCCGGCAGCGGTGATGGCGGTCGTTGCGCCATCAAGCAGCGCATCGGCCATATCGTCGTAAAAACGCGCCTCGACGATCAGAAGATGAGGGTTTTCCGTAGGCATTTGCGATGTCCTGATAGTGACAGCGACGCAAAGCGCCGCGAATTGGGCGGGTCAAACCATGTCGGGCGGGGAATGGCAAGCCTTTTTAGCCATGGCTGCCCCGTGTGACGCGCATGCTTGCGCCGTGCCCTGCGCATTGGCAAGGGCGTTATCAGTACGTTTCGAGAGCGGCAGAGCGGATCACATGCGTCATCGGCATTCTTTGCTGCTCGACTTTGAGTGTCGCGATTACAAGGCTGCAGTTGAGCCGTGTGAGCGCGAATGCCCATGCCTTTCTTTTCACAGAGCGATGCTCGCTGTAGACACGACAAACACGGCCAGCCGGGACGGCACCGGCTTACATCTCTCGTGCACCCATTAAGAATCCCCCTGGCCAAAGTCACGGCTTCATGTGGCGGTGCCGGTTCTGGCAATATTTTCAGCGTTCCTCTGGTTCTGGAGCGAAAAAGGCTTAGCTTCGTCTCTGGTCAGCGTCCTCCTCAGCCACCGAGGTTTCTTTCATGACTGAGCCTTCCGTCTTCGCCCGCCTGGTCGCCGTTATCGGCGAATGCATCGTCGCCATCCGGCATTCGCGCGACGAGGCCCGCCCGCCCGTCTACGGCAGCGCGCCCGCCATTCCGCTTGCCAAGCCGCAAGGCCGGATGCCAACCCTGAAGATGCCGACAGCCAGAGGCTGGGAGGGCGACCACAAGCCGACTGCGGCCGCCGGACTGAAGGTCAACGCCTTCGCACGGGGACTGGTGCATCCGCGCAATATGCATGTCCTGCCGAATGGCGATGTGCTGGTCGCGGAATCCATGGGCGAGCAAGGCAAACCCGGCAGTCTGTTCGATCATGCGATGTCGGCAACGATGCAGCGCGCAAGGGCTGCCGGCATCAGTGCCAACCGTGTGACCCTTTTGCGGGATACCGATGGCGACGGTGCGGCTGAGGAGAGCCATGCGCTGATCGAAAACGTGCGCCAGCCGTTCGGCATAGTGCTGATCGGCGACACGCTTTATGTCGGGGCAAGCGACGCGCTTCTCGCCTATCCTTACGAAACGGGCACGACCAGGATCACTGTCCCGGGCCGCAAACTGATGGACCTTGTGCCCGGCGGGCACTGGACGCGCAATCTGATCGCCAGTCGTGACGGCACCAAGATTTATGTGGCGGTGGGATCGCTGACCAACATTGCCGACGGCGGCATGGCGGTCGAAGAAAACCGCGCCTGCATTCACGAATACGATATTGCGACTGGGCAGGCGCGCATCTTTGCCGGCGGCCTGCGCAATCCTGTCGGCATGGCCTTCGAACCGGAAAGCGGAGTATTGTGGACCGTCGTCAACGAGCGCGACGGACTGGGCGACGAAACACCGCCCGACTATCTGACTTCGGTGGTCGATGGCGGCTTTTACGGCTGGCCCTATTGCTACTGGGACCGGGTGGTAGACGATCGCGTGCCGCAGGACGCCGGCAAGGTGGCCTCCGCCCTGCAACCCGATTACGCGCTGGGTGGCCACACCGCTTCTCTCGGTCTCTGCTGGGTGCCGGCGGGAACGCTGCCGGGCTTTCCGGCGGGCATGGCAATCGGCCAGCACGGCTCGTGGAACCGTTCGAAACTGTCGGGTTACAAACTTGCCTTCGTCGCGTTCGAAAACGGCAAGCCCATCGGCCTGCCCCGCGACATACTCACCGGTTTCCTGTCACCGGACGAAAAATACTCCTATGGCCGCCCGGTCGGCGTGGCCCTGGCCGCCGATGGTGCCGTACTGATGGCGGACGATGTGGGCGATGTCATCTGGCGGGTGACGGGTGCGTGAGGGCGCAATAGGACGGGCTGGTTTCTCCGGCCTCAGCCGCCATCCATCTTATCTTCCCAGTGGCGGCGGCAAAGCGAGACGTAGCGATCATTGCCGCCGACCTCCACCTGCGCGCCTTCTCGCACCACGGCGCCATCCGCCCCAACCCTCACGACCATGGTCGCCTTGCGGCCGCAATGGCAGATGGTGCGGACTTCGCGCAGCTCGTCGGCGATCGCCAGCAATTCATGCGAGCCGGGAAACAGCTTTCCCTGGAAATCGGTGCGCAGGCCATAGGCCATGACCGGGATGCCAATGCGATCCGACACGCGGGCAAGCTGCCACACTTGCGCGGGCGACAGGAACTGCGCCTCGTCGACGAAGACGCAGGCGATCGGCTCGTGTCCGTGCATCGCCTCGATCTCGGCGAACAGATCGTCGCCGGCATGAAACGGAATGGCGTCGGAGGACAGGCCGATGCGCGATGCCACCCTGCCCTTTCCGGCCCGCTCATCCAGCGCCGCGATGAAGATGACCGTGCGCATGCCGCGTTCACGGTAGTTGTAGGACGCCTGCAAGAGCATGGTCGACTTGCCGGCATTCATCGTTGCGTAGTGGAAATACAGCTTTGCCATGCCGGTGTTGTGATCCGCCGCGACGACGGGTGGAAGACCGCCCGATCGAAAACCACAGGAAATTGCAGCCGCCGACAGGCCTCCGCTCACCCGTGGCCGGAATTGTTCGGCACCAGCGGCTGCTCGTCCTTCACCTTGGCGCGGTGGAAGATGAAGAGGCCCGACAGCACGATGATGGCAGCGCCAATCAGCGTCTGGAGATCGGGAAACTCGGCAAAGAAGATCCAGCCGAACAGGATCGCCCAAAGCAGGAGCGTATATTGCAGCGGCGCCAGTACCGAGGCCGGCGCAAGCTTCAGCGATCGGGTGATCATCAGATGCGCCGAGCAGGAAACGATGCCCAGTAGGAGCAGAGCCAGCAATTGCTTCAGATCGAACGGGCTCCAGCCGCCAATGCACAAGACGGCCCCGGTGACGAGGCAGGCGAGCGTCTGCCAGGTCACCAGCGTGGTATCCGATGTCGAGCGCAATACCCGGCCGAGCACCATGGACAATGCGAAGGACAGGCTGCCGACAAGGCCGAAGATCGACGGCCAGGACAGCATGGCTTCGGACGGTCGCAGCGCCACCACGACGCCGATGAAGCCGATGGTGACGGCCAGCCACCGCCGCCAGCCGATGCGTTCACCGAGCAGGAAATGCGAAATCGCGGCGACATAGATCGGGCCGGCCATGTAGAAGGTCATGACATCGGCAAGCGGCAGATAAACGACGGCGGCATAGAACAGGCCGGTATCGGCCGTCGCCATGACGACGCGGGCCAGTTGCAGATGCGGCTTTTCGACATTGACCAGCGAGGACAGCGGCCGGCGGGCGAGCATCGGGCCCAGCACGACAAAGGCGCCGAACGATCGCATCAGCAGAACCTGCCCGACCGAGAAGCTGGCCACCAGCCATTTCCCCATGGCATCGTTGAGCGCGAACATGAGAATGCCGACGAGCATCAGAATGATGCCCATCGCAACCGCGTTGCCGCCTATGGCAGGCGCCAATGATTTGTTCATGATGTGGAGGCGCTCCAGCACGCCGGTTGCGACACGGTTTCGAGCCAGGATTTGAAGGCCTGGCCGGCCGGTTCGACGCTGATATGTGCGCGGCTGATACTCCCGTTGCAGCCTGTCGGCAAGGGGCTTGATGCGGCGGCGCGCCGACATGACAGCGACACTTCACAGCGACCGCGTTATTCCCTAGCCGCCGAGCGCCCGAAGGCGTATCGGGCCCTGACGAACCGTGCGTATGACCCGAGCCGGCAGTTAAATTATCAGCCACAAACGCTGGCACCGGCCTCTGTGCCCCGCTCCAGGTCAAAGAAAATGGCCGGACGATCGCTCGTCCGGCCTTTGATGCGTATTGAAAATTGCTGCCTAAAAAATTCTCGTCGAAAGCGCTTGATCAAAATTTCTGGTCAAAATTCTTCCCAGGCCTCGCCCGAGGTCGCGAGTGCTGCGTTGCCGCCGGAGACCCTTCGCACCAGGTTGCTGACCATCTGGCGCGCCGGGGAGGCCACCGGACGGGTATGAGGTGCTGCCGCCTGCGGCTGACCCGGCCGGCGGCCGGAAGCACCGCCATTGCCCAGATTGAACTGGCCGAGCAGATGCGTCAGCGCCGCCGCCTCGCTGGCAAGACCATGGCTTGCGGCATTGGATTCCTCGACCATGGCAGCGTTCTGCTGGGTACTCTGGTCCATGGTGTTGATCGACGTGTTGATCTCCTGGATGCCGGTCGCCTGTTCGCGGGCCGCCTCGATAATGGCACGCACCAGAAGGGAAATTTCCTTGACCTCGTCCTGGATCGCCTCCAGCGCTTCGCCCGTCTTGCCGACCAGATCGACGCCGGAGCGGACGTGATTGCCGGAATTGCCGATCAGTGCCTTGATCTCGCGGGCCGCGTTTGCGGAACGCTGGGCCAGTTCGCGCACTTCCTGGGCAACGACGGCGAAACCCTTGCCGGCTTCCCCTGCGCGCGCCGCTTCCACACCAGCGTTGAGTGCCAGGAGATTGGTCTGGAAGGCGATATCGTCGATGACGCCGATGATGTTGGAAATCTCGCCGGAGGACTTTTCGATCTCTTCCATGGCGGAAACCGCACGGCGAACGACCTCACCGGACCGCTCGGCCTCGGTGCGGGCCTTTTCGACCAGCGAACCGGCCTCTTCGGCGCGCTTTGCGCTGTCGCGCACGGTGGCGGTCATCTCATCGAGGGCGGCAGCGGTTTCTTCAAGCGAAGCAGCCTGCTTTTCGGTGCGCTTGGCCAGATCGTCGGCAGCCGACCGGATCTCATCGGCGCCCGAGGAGATCGCGGCGGCATTGCCACCAACGGTCTTGAGCGTTGCCTGAAGCTTTTCCAGGGAAGCGTTGAAATTGCCCCGCAACATATCGAGCTGATCGACAAAAGGTTCGGTGATGCGATAGGCGACATCGCCGTCCGACAGGCGTTGCAGGCCAAGTGCCAGGGCCTCGACGGCGGCCTTGGTGTCTGCCGCGTCCTTCGCCTTGGCGGCTTCACGGGCACGGGCTTCCTTTTCCGACTGGTTACGACCGGTTTCCGCTTCACGGGACAGACGGGCGCTTTCGAGCGCATGGTCGCGGAAAATGGCGACGGCCTTGGCCATCTGACCAACGGCATCCTTGCGAAGGAGGCCCGGAATTTCGCCGGCGGTATCCCCCTCGGACAGCGAGACCATACGGCTGTTCAGGCGGTTGATCGGGCCGACAATGCTGACCGTCGCGATATAGAGCGCCAGCAGAACCAGGGCCAGGATGATAATACCGAGCACGGTCGGAGCGACCATGATGGTAAAGCCGTTTTCCGCGCTCAGATGCGCGGCCCCCTGTTCAGCGGCCTTCATCAGCTCGTCGTTGGCGGCGGCAAACAGCGGCAGCGTGGCCATGACCTTGGCGCCGGCCTCACGCATCGCCGCGCGCGCCTGGATCGCCTGACCTGCCTGCGAAAGCTCGATGACGCGCCGGCCGACCTGATCGACCTCACCGACGGCTTTCAGCATGGCCGCTACGGCAGTTGCACGGGACGGGACCAGCTCGGCGGTCTTGGCCACGCGTTCCTTCATCAGGATGAGATCGCCCTGATACTTTGCCACCGCGGCTGCAAATTCCGGCGACGCGGGATCGTTGACCTGCATCAGACCGAGCTGCAGCCCCATCTGGAGCAGGCCGCCGGTGGCGCGCGCGTTGAGAGTGGACGCCAAGCTCTCATGGCCGATAAAATTCGAATAGCGCTGATCGGCATCGCTAAATTCGGTGCTGACATAAACCAGACCGGAAAAGGAAATGATGCCCGTCAGGGCGACGAGGACGACGATCTTCGTGCGGATTTTTGCATTATCGAGATATTGCAACATGGCGGGTTCCGAGTGGCGCACAGACGACCGCGCCCGGCACAATGCGCCGAACCTGGTAAGATCTGTTTGATGAAAATACTGAACATGGCTGCCGGAGCCGCAGCATCGCGGTCCATACGGCGTTAATTGCCGACTATAGTCCTAGCCACCGCGTGGTTTAAATTTGATTAAATCACGATTCAACAGAAGTAATTATATCAATATCTAAAGAGACTTAATGCCAATTTGCGATTTATTGTCGCAACACTGCAATCCTCTGTGGAAAATCCGGCATATGGCCATCGCTTGCCGGTTGCGATACCGACGCAACTGCCAATAATACAGTAAAGACAGGATACACGATCAGTTTCTGTGAGGCCCGGTAAAGCTCGATTGCGCGTAGTCCCGCGGCTTGGAGGCGTTGGGCATGGACGGCAATATGTAGGTCGCGGCGACGGCGAGCAGAACCACGCCGAGGGATGTGGAAATCAGCACCAGCTTCATGCTTGCACCTCCGAAACGCAGTTCTCCGTAACGCCCTCAACGCGATTTCGTTCCGCGCCGAGGCGGGATGCGTTTAGGGTTGGGCCTGCGGCTGCGGAAACTCAGCCAGTCTCGCGGCATAACGGGCCATCGTATCGACCTCGAAATTGACGTGGTCGCCGGCCTTGCGCTCCGCCCAACTGGTCACGCCGAGCGTGTGACGGATCAACAGGACATCAAAATCAGCGCCATCAACGGCATTGACGGTGAGCGACGTGCCATCGAGCGCGACGGAGCCCTTGGGGGCAACAAAGCGGGCGAGATGCTCAGGGGCACGCAGGCGGATGCGGACAGCTTCGCCTTCCGGTTCGACGGAGAGGATTTCCGCCGTGCCATCGACATGGCCGGACACGATGTGTCCGCCAAGCTCGTCGCCGATCTTCAGCGCACGCTCCAGATTGACCTTCGCACCCTGCTGCCAGGTGGCGATCGTGGTCAGGCGCAGCGCCTCCTCCCAGGCTTCGACTTCGAACCAGCGTTCATTGCTGCCTTCATCCGGCAGGCCGGTAACGGTCAGACAAACCCCGGCATGGGAAATAGAAGCGCCCATATCGATCGTTTTCGGATCATAGGCCGTGTCGATGCGCAGTTTCACCCCTTCGTCCATGGGAGTGATGGCGGAAACCGTGCCGACATCGGTGACGATACCAGTGAACATCAGGCGGACCTTTCGTAATCATGACGGCGATCTGCGCCGACCGCGGCGGTGCCAAGAAATGTGAAGCTGGCCGGCATATCGGAAGGCGTAAGCGGCGATTCAAGGCCGCCGTTACCGATCACCCTGTCGCCGACATAAAGGACGATGCGGTCGATGAGACCCTCGGCGAGAAACGCGGCCGCGACCGTTGCGCCACCTTCGACGAGCAGGCTGGAAATGCCCATGCCGGCAAGGGTTTGAAGCAGGGTTCCCAGTCCATCGGCACTGAGACGTGTGATCGGCGCCGTTAGCCTGTTCGTTTCTCCGGCATGATCCTGCTGTCGGCATGAGCAGGATGCGGGCGGTATCGCCGCGTCCTTGGCTCCGTCCGGCGTCCCGCCCGTCGATGCCACGATGACCGGCGCCCGGGCTGCCGTCTGCGCCAGTCGCGACGTTTCGGCAAAACGCCCGTTCCGGTCGAGCACGATGCGCAGCGGAGAGCGGTGCTCCAACCCAGGGATGCGCACCGTCAGGTCCGGATCGTCGGCCAGGACCGTGCCGATCCCGACAAGGACGGCGTCGTGTTCTGCACGCAGGCGGTGGACTTCGGTACGCACGGCCTCGCCTGTGATCGCGATCTCTTCGCCGCGGCGGCCCAGCATTCCATCCGCGGAAACCGCAAGTTTGAGGGTCACGAAAGGACGTCCACGGAGCTTGCGCATCAGATAGCCCGCCAGCGGGCGCCTTGCCTCGTCCTGCAGCAGGCCGGTTTCAACGGCAACGCCGGCATCAACCAGGATTTTTACGCCCTGCCCCGCCACGCGCGGATCGGGATCGATGACCGCAACCACGACGCGGGCCACAGCCGCATCGACGAGAGCGTTGGCGCAGGGTGGCGTCCGACCGAAATGAGCGCAGGGTTCGAGCGTGACATAGGCGGTGGCGCCGCGCGCGCTGTCGCCGGCCATGGCGATCGCCTGCGTTTCCGCATGTGGCCTTCCGCCGACAGCGGTCACCGCCGCCCCGACAACCGCGCCATCCTTGACGATCACGCAGCCGACGGAAGGATTGCTGCCGGTCAGGCCGGTATGCGTGCGCGACAGTTCGATGGCCTGCCGCATGAAGCGGCGGTCATCTTCCGGCGTGCTTTTCGGCACCACGATCAGGGCTCCACGACGCTGTCGCGGCCGATCTTGGCATTGATTTCGGCGATCACCTTCTCAAAGTCTTCCGCATGGGAGAAGTCGCGATAGACGGAGGCATAGCGCACGAAGGCGACATCATCGAGGCTCTTCAGGGCCTCAAGAACCTGCAGACCGATCTCTTCCGAGGAGATTTCCGCCTCGCCCGAACTTTCCAGACGCCGCACGATGCCCGACACGGCCCGCTCGATGCGGTCGGCATCGACCGGCCGCTTGCGCAGGGCGATCTGGAACGACCGCACCAGCTTGTTGCGGTCGAAAGGCGCCTTGCGACCGGTCTTCTTGACGACCAGAAGCTCACGCAACTGCACGCGCTCGAACGTAGTGAACCGTCCACCGCAATCCGGGCAGATGCGGCGTCGGCGGATGGACGTCGCGTCCTCCGCCGGACGGCTATCCTTCACCTGCGTGTCTTCGGATTGGCAATAGGGGCAGCGCATGCGCGATCGGTCCTTGGCGATTACATGTACGGATACATGGGGAAGCGATCGGTGAGCGCCACGACCTTCTCGCGCACCGACGCTTCGACGGCGGCATTGCCTTCGTCGGAGTTGGCGGCCTTGAGGCCATCCAGAAGTTCGACGATGAGATTGCCGATTTCGCGGAATTCCGCTTCCTTGAAGCCGCGTGTCGTGCCGGCCGGCGTGCCGAGACGGACACCTGAGGTAACGAACGGCTTTTCAGGATCGAACGGGATGCCGTTCTTGTTGCAGGTGATGTAACCGCGACCAAGTGCTGCCTCGGCGCGCTTGCCGGTGGCGTTCTTCTTGCGAAGGTCGACCAGCATCAGGTGGTTGTCGGTGCCGCCGGACACGATATCGAGGCCGCCGGCCACCAGCGTTTCCGAAAGCGCCTTGGCGTTCTTCACGATCTGGGCAGCGTAATCCTGGAATTCGGGCTGCAGCGCTTCACCGAAGGCAACGGCCTTGGCGGCGATGATGTGCATGAGCGGACCGCCCTGCAGGCCGGGGAAGACGGCCGAATTGAACTTTTTCGCCAGATCCTCGTCGTTCGTCAGGATCACGCCGCCGCGCGGACCGCGCAGAGACTTGTGGGTCGTGGTCGTCGCAACATGGCAGTGCGGGAACGGCGACGGATGCTGGCCACCGGCAACGAGACCGGCAATATGGGCCATATCGACCATGAGATAGGCACCGACCTCGTCGGCGATTTCGCGAAAACGCTGCCAGTCCCAGATGCGGGAATAGGCGGTGCCGCCGGCGATGATCAGCTTCGGCTTGTGTTCGCGTGCCTTGGCGGCGACATTGTCCATGTCGAGAAGGTTGTCGTCTTCACGCACGCCGTAGGACACGACGTTGAACCATTTGCCGGACATGTTGACCGGCGAACCGTGGGTCAGGTGGCCACCCGAATTAAGGTCGAGGCCCATGAACGTGTCGCCCGGCTGCAGCAGGGCGAGGAACACGGCCTGGTTCATCTGCGAACCGGAGTTCGGCTGGACGTTGGCAAAGTTGACGCCGAACAGTTTCTTGGCGCGCTCGATGGCGAGCTCTTCGGCGATATCGACAAACTGGCAGCCGCCGTAATAGCGCTTGCCCGGATACCCTTCCGCATATTTGTTGGTCATGATCGAGCCTTGGGCTTCGAGCACGGCGCGCGAGACGATGTTTTCCGAGGCGATCAGTTCGATTTCGTGACGCTGACGACCAAGCTCCTTGCCGATCGCGCCGAAGATTTCGGGATCGGTCTCGGCCAGCGGGCGGGAAAAGAAAACCTCGGTCGTCGACATAGGCATGGCTCCTCGAAGGGGTGGGCAAGCGATGTCTCGCGTCTTAGCGGTCCGGCGAGATCAGGGCAATACGAAGAACGACATTTGCAGGTCCGAAGACGCTCACCGGCCCGAAATCCAAGCGCCTGCGAAGGGCAACAAAAAACCCTCCCGCAGCACGGGAGGGTTCATGAAAGCCGGTATAGGCCGCATGTTTATTGCGGCAGCATGTCGCTTTCGGTCAACGAACCCTGGCGTTGTTCGATGCCCGTCGTGGTCTGCAGCGCCAATTCCTGGTTACCGTCCTGCTGATAGATATCGTCGCGGAACTGCACGACACGGTCCTTGGCGGACCACGCGGTGATGTAGACGATATAGACCGGCACTTCCTGCGACAGCTTGATCGGCGTGTTCACGCGGCTGGCGATGACGCGCTCCATTTCCTGGCGCGACCAGCCGGGCGTGTCACGCAACAGCCAGGTATTCAGATCGCGCACGTTCTGAATACGCATGCAGCCGGAGGATTCGAACCGAATGAGCTTGTTGAACAGGCCCTGCTGGGGCGTGTCGTGCATGTATTCGTTGTTCGGGTTGTGGAAGTTGATCTTGGTGGAGGCCATGGCGTTGATCTTGCCCGGGTCCTGACGGAACATCAGGTTGGGAGCCTTTTCGGCATGCCAGTCCACGGTTTCGGGCGAAACTTCCTGGCCTCGGCCGTCGAACAGACGGATCTGGTTGCGCGCAAGATAGGTCGGGTCCTTGCGCATCAGCGGCACGATATCCTTGACGATGATCGAGCGCGGCGCGGTCCAGTACGGATTGAGGATGACCTCATAGACCTTGGAATTGATGACATGGGTCGGGCGGTCGATACGGCCCACGACGGCCGTGTTTCGCAGCGCCACGCGATCGTTCTCGACGGCCTCGACATAGGCGGCGGGAATGTTGACCATCATGTAGCGCGGACCGAGATCGCCCGACATCGCCTGCAGGCGCACGAGGTTGGTTTCGAGCTGCATCAGGCGGGTGCGGGCCGGCACGTTAAGCGCCTTGACGGAGAATTCGCCGAGAACGCCATCAGCCGGCAGGCCGTGGCGAGACTGGAAACGCTTCACCGCACCGTCGACATAGCTGTCGAAGGCCGGCGAAATGCCGGCCTGTCGCGACAGGTCACCGGAAATCATCAGGCGCTGGCGCAACTGCTGCACGGCCGGATCGGTGACCCCGAGACGCAGGGTCTGGCCAGAATTGACTTCCGGCCAGCCACCGTTTTGGACGATGCCCTGATATTCCATGATCGCGGTCTGGATATTGCCGGGGCCGGACGGCCCAAGAACCGGGTTGTTAGTGCTGACGCTGGCGCTGGAAGAGGAGCGCGCGTCGAACTGGTCGTCCCAGCCGCCGCGGCGAGGCGCATTGATCAGATCGTCGATTGCCGATTGCGCCAGTGCCGGTGCAGCCAGAGCCGCGGCACCGGCCGAAACCGCCGTGCGCAGCATGGTGCGGCGGGAAATCAGTTCAGATCCAATCTTCTTCGACATCTTCCTGTCCATTTCATCCGTAAGCCTCACGGCCAGTTGCCTAAACGGATATGGTTAAAAATCGTTGCGTCGCGCCGCGGGCAAGGCGCGCAAGGGAGTGACGCATGACGGGCTTTGTATAGTTGCCGGTCCCATAGCAATATGGCCGATTCGTGTCATGAAAAGTCCCGCTCACGCCGCTGTGTTGGGACGTGACCGGATTAGCATGTCGGCAATTGGCTCAGCGCAGGCGATTTGCCTTTGCGAAATCGGACCGACGAACCGTTTGAGGTCGGTCAGTTCAGTTCGATCGCCGGCGGATATTTTGCGAAGCACGCTGCCGCAACGGCCTGGGCCTGTGCCGGCTGATCAAGCATCATTCCGGTCAGACTATCGACCTGCTGCGCGAGGCGCTCTTCGGCCGTGCCGGTCGGCATCGAGCCGGGCTCCTGCGCTTGAACGTCCGTTTCCGCCCCGTGCGATTGCGCCGCCATATCGGTCAGCGCCAGCAGCTTCTTTTCCTCCAGCAGCCGCTCCTTGAGATCGTCGTCGGCATAGGCGTAAGCCATGACGGTAAAAACAGCGACACAGGTTTCCGGCCCGGCGGTATCGGGGCTCGAACCGGCAGGCGCTGTCTGCGCCCTTGCGGTCGATGTCAGAAGCGCACAGGCCAAAGCGATCGACGGCAGAAAGGCGGATGAAGCCGTCCTGATGCTTGCCGGCCAAACCGAACTCAAAACCGGATCAGGTCTCAACCTGCGCATAGACTACCCCATTACAATTGACCGGCGCCAGCGCCCGTCTCCATTCCCGTGGCAGAAATAACGGCCTTTGCGCCAAACCTCAATCGGATCGTCAGACGTGCAACTGACCCGCCTCAACCGCGGCTTCTACCAAGAGATAATATGAGACCTACTTGCGTTGTCTGACATTCTCGCGGACAGTGTCCTTGCCCCCCGTCCTTGAGGAGGGTTTCGAGGGACGGCGTTTGGCGCATGGCACTCAACGGGAGAATGTTTCATGAAATTTTCGCGTGTTTTCATGCTGGCGACGGTCGCGACCGTGTTTTCCACGCTTGCCGCCGCACAGGATTATCCGTCAAAGACGGTGACGATCATCGTGCCGTTTGCGGCCGGCGGCAATACCGATGCATTCGCGCGGCTGGTCGGTGAGAGGCTGGACCAGCGGCTCGGCCAGCGCTTCATCATCGAAAACAAGCCGGGCGCGGGCGGCAATATCGGCCTGGGCGAACTTGCACGCGCTGAAGCCGACGGCTACACGATCGGCATGGGCACCGTCAGTTCCAATGCCATCAACCAGACACTTTACAAGGAACTTCCCTATGACAAGGCCAAGGGATTTGCGCCGATTTCGCTGATCGCCACCCTGCCCAATGTACTGGTGGTCAACCCCGAGCGGATTTCGGCCAAAACCGTCCCCGAACTGATCGCATTCCTTAAAACCAAGCCTGGCGAGATCAGCTATGCGTCTTCCGGCACCGGCACATCGATCCATCTGGCCGGCGAGCTTCTGGCCACCAAGGCGGGCGTGACGATGAACCATGTTCCCTACAAGGGATCGAGCCAGGCCATCATGGACGTGGTCGCCGGCCATGTGGACATGATGTTCGACAACATTCCGACGGCCGCCCAGCAGGTCAAGGCCGGCAAGGTCCGGGCGCTGGCCGTGACCAGCCTCGAAAAAGCCGAGCTCCTGCCCGACGTCCCGACCATGGCGGAGACCATTCCCGGCTTCGAAGCGACTTCCTGGCACGGCCTGTTTGCGCCTGCCGACACGCCGCCGGAGATTGTCGCGAAACTGAGCAGCGAAGTGCAGGCGATCATGGCCGACCCGGACATGGTGGCCAAGATCAAGGGCATGGGCGCAACCCCCGTCGGCAATACTTCAGCCGCGTTCAAGACCTTTATCGCCAGCGAAACGTCGAAATGGGCGGAGGTCATCAAGGCTGCCGACATACCCTTGCAGTGAGAATGCGACCGGCCGGAGCAATACATCCGGCCGGCTCGTTGCGTGATTGGCAGCCATAATAGCTTGATAGCGACAGCATGAAGATCAGACCCGCAATCCCGAACGACGCGCCGGCCATGAGCGTCATGCTGCAAATGCTCGTACAGGCCGGCAAGCGCACCTCCCGCGCGGACGAGGCCTTTGTGCTGTCCCATTACGTCCTCAACCCGGACGGAATACTGTGCGCTCTGGCAGTGGAGGATGATGGCACGGCTGTCGGCTTCCAGTCGTTGATCCATGCCCGGGAGGACAACCCCTATGGCACGCCCGCCGGCTGGGGCATCATCGGGACGCATGTCTCACCGCTGGCCGCCCGGCGCGGCATCGGACGACAACTGTTTGCGGTAACCAGACCAGCAGCCATCGCGGCAGGCCTGGCCTCAATCGAAGCCTTCATCGGCGAAAACAATCAGGACGGTCAGGCCTATTATGATCGGATGGGCTTCGTGACCTACCGGCTGGCCGACGGCGCAGTCTGCAAGCGTTTCGACCTCACATAGAGGCGCCACAGTGCGAGCAGGCTAGGCGCAGGGGGAAGCCGCTGCAGCAGGCCCGACATAGGGTCTCAACTCTTCCGGCATGGCGTGTCCGAAGTCGTTTTGCGACAGCAGCGACTGGTCGGAGAAGGCACGCAACTGGTCGGCGAGAATGGCCGGAACAACCTGTATTGGCGCGCGCGCCGTCTTGGTGCCGGCGACATCCAGGCCTGGAACGGCGGCTGCGGGACCGGGCGCCTCCCGTTGGAGGCCGAGCCCCGCGCGGCGTGCGCGCACAAATTCCTGGAGCTGGGCGACAAGACGGTTCTTGTAGGACGGTTCGCACATGCGGGCCTTGAAAACCTGCATGGAACAGACGAGAAGACGCGCGCCGGTCTGGGCATGCAGCGCAACCCGGCCGTTCTGCTCAGCATAGCGTGCGGCGTTTCCATCGATCAGCCTCAGGCAGCGTTCCTGCAATTCGTCGTCGATTGCGTCGAGCCTGCCTGGCGCTCCGGTCATGGCGAGCACCATCGCGCCATCGTGGCCATCCGGAAGTTCTGCGGATCGTTGCGCGCCATAGGTACGTTCGAACCGCTCAGCCTGGTAGGCAAAAACCGGGGTTGCCGGCGCTTGGGACCGCGCCGGGCCGAAAGCGCTGATTGCCTCGCCTGCAAACAGATATACGCCCGTAAAAACCGCCGTTGCGACGCCGAGCGCCAGAGCGATGTCCGTCTTCGACACGCTCCAGTCCGTCGAGCCGCGTCTGGTCGCCGGTCGGTCCTTGCCGCCGCCGTCAGGCGTCGATACGCCCCGTTTCCCGAATGTCATTGGCACCCCTGCCCTCCCGGGTTCGACCCGAGCCGTAAGAAGGCAGGACTGTCGCATGGCAGGGCTGAACAAAGCCGCCACAGAATACGCGCAAACTTAACCAATCCCGTCGCCGGACAAGGCGGCGTTGCAGGGATTAGCCCCAGATGCGAACGTCCGCAGCATGACCGCAGCGCTTTATCAACGCGAAAAACCGGAGGCGCAGGAACGCATCCGGTATTGATCGCTTCTGGAGGTCTTTTGTTGTTCTTGCCACTGGCCGGCCCGTGGATAGGCCTGGCCGCGCGGAGGCATGGCATGATGTCCCCTTAAGGGAACCGATTACATGCGGTAGGCGATCGAGTCGTTCCAGAAACGGTCGAGACGCTGCAGCAGCTTGTTCATCTGGCTGAATTCGCCTTCGCCGATGCCGCCGACCTTTTCGATCGAGCCGATGTGGCGATCGTAAAGCTTGGCAACCGTTTCAGCGATTTCCTGGCCTTCCTTGGTCAGGCTGATGCGAACCGAGCGACGGTCGATGCGCGAACGCTGGTGGTTGATGAAACCGAGGTCGACAAGCTTCTTGACGTTGTAGGAAACGTTGGAGCCGAGGTAGTAACCGCGCGAGCGCAGCTCGCCGGCGGTCAGTTCGGAATTGCCGATGTTGAACAGGAGCAGTGCCTGAACGGCGTTGACGTCGTCGCGACCCTGGCGGTCGAACTCGTCCTTGATGACATCGAGAAGGCGGCGGTGAAGACGCTCGACCAGATGCAGGGATTCCATGTAAAGACCGCGGATCGAGTCTTCCTGGGGATTGGCGACTGCCGCAGCCTGCGGCTTCATTTTTGCGTTCAACATGTCTTGCCTCACTGTTTTGTTTGGCGGTGTGTTTGTTTCTTCCCGCCTTGTGAGAGACACTATCGAATGCGCATAAAATTCGACTTAAAACACACGGCTAACAGCCGGTAAACGCAAGCCTCGCCATTGTGTCATGGCTGGGGCAGGCCCTGCGTTAAGCAAACCACCCCATTACGTTTCAAGGACTTAGCGAGGATTTTCGTTTCAATTTTAACGAAGATTGCTTGGCAAAGCTGGTTAATCGGTAGTTACCCGCTCGGCATTCTTGCGGTTCTCGAGATGGAGCACGACACGAAAGAGCACATAAAGGGCGGCGACGAAGCCGTGCATCAGGGTAATCAGGATGCTGCGCCCGAAGATTTCCGGCCAGACCTGATACATCAGAAGCTGTGTGCCGGCGGCCAGAACCCAGAGGACCGGTCCCCAGGAGACGGCAAGCCACAGGCCGAGCGAGGCGACGGGAAACAGCACCGACAGGATCGAGGCCGCCGCCCGCCAGGGAAAGCTCAGCAGATCGAACCGCCCGCGCCCATCGAAACTGTAGCCGGTGATCATGCCCCAATATTGCAGCCCGAACCAGAAACAGGACACCGCGACCAGCCGCAGGAAGACGACATAGAGGAGCTGCGTCAGCGAGCGTTTCGGGTGATTGAGAGAATCAGCGGCCATAAGGCGAACGATAGCGACGGTTGTCGCGCTTCGCCAGAGGCGTGGACACCGCGGCATCCTTATGACCTGAGCGCATACAAGATGCGGTGTCAGATCAATTCGCAAAGGCCGGGCCGCATGGTAAGGGAGCGGCAGCAATATAAAGAAGAGTAAGAAGAGGCATATCATGTCCGACAAGACACATCTGGTGGACGAGATCACCGGACACCGCCGCATGCGGCGCAATCGCAAGGCCGATTGGACGCGGCGCATGGTTCAGGAAAACCGAGTGACGGTAGACGATCTGATCTGGCCGATCTTCATCGTGCCGGGGACAAACATCGTCGATCCGATCAGGGCGATGCCCGGCGTTTATCGCATGAGTGTCGACAAGGCCGTCGAAGCGGTCAAGGAAGCGGCCGATCTCGGCATTCCGGCCGTTGCCCCCTTCCCCGATATCGAGATGGCACTGCGCGACGAGACCGGTTCCGGCATTCTCGATCCCAACAACCTGATCAACCGCTTTACCAGCGCGGTCAAAAAATCGGTCTCCAATATTGGCGTCATCAGCGACGTGGCGCTCGACCCTTTCACCAGCCACGGCCATGACGGGATCATGCGCGATGGCGTGATCCTCAACGATGAGACGGTGGATCAGGTCGTGAAGGCCGCCATTCTTCAAGCCGATGCCGGCGCCGACATCATCTCGCCGTCCGAAATGATGGATGGCCGCATCGGCGCGATCCGCCGCGGTCTCGATGCCGCCGGGCATCAGGATGTCGGCATCATGTCCTATGCGGCAAAGTTCTCGTCCGGTTTCTACGGCCCCTATCGCGAGGCGATCAATACAGGCGGGCTTCTGAAGGGCGACAAGAACTCCTATTACGTCTCTCCCGCCAACGGCACGGAGGCGCTGCGCGATACCGCGCTTGATGTCGAGGAAGGTGCCGACATGCTGATGGTCAAGCCGGGCCTTCCCTATCTCGATATCTGTTGGCGCGTGAAGGAAGCGTTCGGGCTTCCGACCTACGCCTATCAGGTCTCCGGCGAGTATTCGCAGATCAAGGCCGCCGCCATGCAGGGCTGGCTGGACGAGGAGCGGGTGATGATGGAAACGCTGCTCTGTTTCAAGCGCGCCGGCTGCGACGGCATCCTGACTTATTTCGCCGTCGACGTGGCCCGCAAGCTGGCCAAGGGCTGAGCGCGCTTTGCCGATCTGGAAGACGGGGCATTTTCCGGCGGTCTTGTGCCGCCGGATTTCTCCACCATATTGAGAGGTGTAAAACCCGCCTCGGGCGCAGGAGAAATAAAGATCATGAGCCTTGACCCCAACACTGCCGTCGTCGCACCGGAAGACTGGCGCGCCTATAGCGGCGTGCTTTTGCGGCGCTCATTTGCCTTCATCCTCGATTACCTGATCGTGCTGCTGCTCTGCATCCCGGCGGCGATCATCGTGTTCTTTCTCGGCGTGCTGACGCTGGGGCTTGGCTTCATGCTCTATCCCGCGCTGTTCGTCGTGGTGGCACTTCTCTATTTCGGCATGACGCTGGGCGGCCCGGCACAGGCCTCTCCGGGCATGCGCGCTGCGGGCATCACCATGCTGCGTGTGGATGGCCGAAGCATGGATTTTCTGACTGCCATGGTGCACACGGTGCTGTTCTGGGTGATCAATTCGTTTCTGACGCCGCTGATCCTGCTTGCCGGCCTGTTTACCGACCGCTCGCGGCTTGTGCATGACTTCCTGCTCGGCACGGTGATTGCCCGCGTCAGCTAAGCCGGCATCCGCGCGACCGAAACCACACAACGACATACCGGCGGTCGACCTTGCCCGCATGTTGACGTTTTGCGAACTTAGGTCATGCTAATAATACTCGCTTCAACGCGCATTCGCCACAACCGGGACCTCTATCTGGGATGAACTCGCAGATTTCGCCATCACCGCAGTTCTACCTGACGGCTCCGGCAGCGTGTCCCTATCTTCCGGGCGAATTTGAGCGAAAGGTCTTCACGCATCTTGTCGGCCCGCGCGCCGCCGAGATGAACGACCTTCTGACGCAGGGCGGTTTCCGCCGATCCCAGAATATCGCCTACCGCCCGGCCTGCGAGGCCTGCCGCGCCTGTGTTTCGGTGCGCATCCTCGTCGATAAGTTCGAGCCCGGACGGACGATGCGCCGCGTGCTTGCCGCAAACGGTGACATTACAGCGGAGATCTACCCGGCCCAGCCCTCGACCGAGCAGTTTTCGCTGTTCCGTACCTATCTCGACAGCCGCCACCAGCGCGGCGGGATGTCGGACATGTCGGCGCTCGATTACGCGATCATGGTGGAGGACACGCATGTAAACACCCGCGTCATCGAATACCGCCGTCGTGTAGAAGGCTCCGGCATCGGTGCAGCCAAGGGCGAGCTTGTTGGCGTGGCCCTGACCGACATGATGAGCGACGGGCTCTCGATGGTCTATTCGTTCTTCGATCCGGCGATGGAAAAACGATCCTTCGGGACCTTCATGATATTGGACCACATCAACCGCACCCGCACGCTCGGCCTGCCACATGTCTATCTCGGCTACTGGGTGAAGGGATCGGCCAAGATGGGATACAAGACGCGGTACCAGCCGCAGGAGCATCTGACGGCACGGGGCTGGGAATTGTATTCGGGCGAGGATGAGGGGTAAGGCCGTTTGTATCCAAAGCGCTTCATTAAAGATATTGCCCGCATCGAGTGATGCTGTTATAACATGGTTAGAACAGAGGTTTTGGCCATGAACGCAACCATCCGTAAAATCGGTAATTCCGAAGGCATCATCATTCCCAAAGATGTTCTTGATCGAATGGGTTTGAAGGCTGGCGACACGCTCGAAATTCGCGAGGAAAATGGCAATATTGCCCTCGTGCCCGAGCAAGCCGATCTCGCTGAGCAGCTTAAGGCCGCGCGTCTTGGCATGGAAAAATACCGGATCGCTTTGCGAGAACTTGCCAAGTGACAGCCATGAAATGGCTGTCACGCCAGGCTATTGAGATCATCCATAGCGGACAGCTAGCCGAACATGGTGGACCGGTCGGCATAAAAGATGAAAATGCTCTCGAAGCTGCCCTTGCCCGTCCGCTCCACAAAAACACGTATGGCGAGGAGGATATCTTCGTTCTTGCTGCAGCCTACGTGTATGGACTTGCGAGAAACCATCCGTTCTTAGATGGAAACAAGCGCACCGCGTATCTGGCAGCCTTCACCTTTCTTCTGGTGAACGGTTACCTGATTGAGGCAACGCAGGCGCAGATCGTCACCCTCATATTGGGTGTCGCCGCTGGAGAAATCGATGAGGACGGCCTGACACGCTTCCTGCGCGATCATACCGTCCCCTATCCCTGATTACCCCGCAAACTTTCCACTCCGCGGAAAGCCCTTCGGCACCGTACGACCGGCCGAGGCGCGGTCGCCGCTCCATTCCAGAAGCTCGTCCTTAGTCTTGGTGAACTGGCGCCCGGCGCTGTCTTCCCAGGTCAGGCCCGCTTCGATGGCAAAGCACTTGATGTCGGAAATGCCGCCATCCTTGTAGCGCTGCAGGCGCACGCCCTTGCCACGCGTCATTTCCGGCAGTTGCGCGAGCGGAAACACCAGCATCTTGCGGTTTTCACCGACAGCGGCGACATGGTCGCCACTGACCGGCACCACCAGTTTGGTCTCGTCCGGCATGCCGACATTCATCACCTGCTTGCCCTTGCGGGTATTGGCGATCATTTCGCTTTCGGCCACAATAAAACCATTACCCGCCGTCGAGGCGAGAATGTGCTTTCTCGTCGAGTCATGCACGAAGGCGGTCAGGATATCCTGATCGTTCTCCATGTCGACCATGATGCGGATCGGTTCGCCATGGCCGCGGCCGCCCGGCAGTTTGTCCGCGCCAAGCGTGTAAACCTTGCCGCCGGTGGTGATCAGAAGCAGCTTGTCCGTCGTCTGCGCCGGGAATGCCAGATGCAGGCCGTCGCCTTCCTTGAAGGTCAGCGTCGACGTATCGGCGATATGGCCCTTGAGCGCTCGGATCCAGCCCTTCTTGGAAATGACGACGGTGACCGGTTCCTTTTCGATCATTGCCTGCTGGATAGCTTCGAGATCGGCTTGCGGCGCATCGGCAAACTGCGTCATACGCGCGAACGGCTTGCCCTTGCCCTTGGCAAAAGCCTTGCGAACGTCCTGGATCTCGATCTCGACGACCTTCCACTGCTTCTCGTCGGATGCCAGAAGCGCCTCGATATCGGCCTTTTCCTTGGTGAGGTCGTCGAATTCCTTGCGGATCTCGAACTCCTCCAGCTTGCGCAGGGAGCGCAGGCGCATGTTGAGGATGGCTTCGGCCTGAATGTCGGTGAGGCCGAAACGGGCAATCATCACCTGTTTCGGCTCATCCTCCTCGCGGATGATGCGGATCACCTCGTCGATATTGAGGTAGGCGATCAGGAAGCCGCCCAACAGTTCCAGCCGGCGATCGATCGCCGCAAGCCGGAAATTGGAGCGGCGGATCAGCACTTCCTTGCGATGCGCCAGCCACTCCTTCAGCACTTCATTGAGCGCCATGACCCTTGGCACCTTGCCCATGGACAGCACGTTCATGTTGAGCGGGAACCGGTTTTCCAGGTCCGTCAGCTTGAACAGAGATTCCATCAGCAGCGTCGCATCGACGGTGCGGTTCTTGGGCACCAGCACGACGCGGACGTCTTCGGCGGATTCGTCGCGCACGTCTTCGAGAAGCGGCAGCTTGCGGGCGATCAGCAGTTCGGCGATCTTTTCGATCAGGCGCGATTTCTGCACCTGATAGGGTATTTCGGTGACGACGATCTGATAACCGCCGCGACCGAGATCTTCCGTCTCCCACTTGGCACGCACGCGAAAACCGCCGCGACCGGTGCGGTAGGATTCGATGATCGATTCACGGCTGTCGATGATGATGCCGCCGGTGGGAAGATCCGGGCCGGGAATGAATTCGACCAGCTTTTCGACCGTCGCATCGGGATGTTTGATCAGATGCAGCGCCGCGTCGCAGAGTTCGTGCGCGTTGTGCGGCGGGATCGATGTGGCCATGCCAACGGCGATGCCGGAGGAACCGTTGGCAAGCAGGTTCGGGAAGGCGCCGGGCATGACGACCGGTTCTGAGTCTTCCTCGTTATAGGTCGGGCGGAAATCGACACTGTCCTGATCGATGCCTTCCAGAAGCAGCGCCGCGACCTCGGTCATGCGCGCTTCGGTGTAACGATAGGCGGCAGCGCCATCGCCATCGATATTGCCGAAATTGCCCTGGCCATCGACGATCGGGTAGCGCTGCGAGAAATCCTGGGCCAGACGCACCAGCGCATCATAGACCGACTGGTCGCCATGCGGGTGGAATTTACCGATGACGTCACCGACGATACGGGCGCATTTCTTGAAGGCCGAATTCGGCCGAATACCCATTTCGCTCATCGCGTGGATGATGCGGCGATGCACGGGCTTGAGCCCGTCGCGAACGTCCGGCAGCGCGCGGTGCATGATGGTCGACAGCGCATAGGCGAGGTAGCGCTCTTCCAGCGCCGCCTTCAGGTCGACCGGCAGAATGTGGTCGTCGCCATCTTCTGGCGGCGGAGTCAGACTTTTTCCCATGTCGCTTGACTACCGGAAAGCCCGATTCCCGGCAATAAAGCCAGAGACTCAGGCTGTGGAGAACCGGCGCCTCGGTCCTCTCCCGCTAAACCTCGCCATAAAAAGGTCCGGATAGACTTCACAGGGAGAACTGGACGCTTTATTGGCGCGACCTATTCATTCCAGTAATTTTTCGGGCAGATCTTCTGCCTCGTGAGGAGACTATTCATGCGTTACACTGCCTCGGCCAAGTTGTTTTCGGCCAGCATCGCCCTGTTTGCTTTTGGCACGCCCGCACTGGCGCTCGATGGCAACGATCTGGTCAACAAGCTGAACGCCGCCTTGAACTTCCAGGATGGCACGGGCATCGTTGCCGGCTCGATCACCGTCGACGGATCGGACGTGACGCTCACCGACAGCCGTTTCGAGGCAGGCAACGGTCAGGGTAGCGTGCCGCTCGGCACAATCGAGCTGGAAGGCGTCAAGGAGGATGCCGGCGCTTACACGATCGAAACCGTGTCTTTCGAAAACATCGATATCACCCAGGAAAAGACCGCTTTTACGGCAGCGGACCTTTCCATCTCCGACATGCGCATCCCTGCCAGCTCGGCTGGCGACACCACGGATGCCGTGCTGTTCTACGGGGAGGCAACCGTTGGCGCCATCGAGGTCAAGCTCGACGGCAAAAGCGTGGCGTCGATCGGCTCGGCCAAAATGACCAGCGAAGCTTCCGACGACAAGAAGTCGATGACGTTCGACGTCAAGGTTGCCGATATCAAGGGTGATCTGAGCACTGTCGAGGATGTCGAGGCACGCAAGACCATCGATGACCTCGGCATCAACCAGATCGACGGCAATATCAGCATGACCGGCAGCTGGGACCTGACCTCGGGCACGCTGGCAACAGAGGAATACGCCTTCGACTTCGCGAATATCGGCCGCCTGAACATGGCGTTCAGCCTGTCCGGTTACACGCTGGATTTCCTGCGCTCCGTTCAGGAGGCTGCAAAGAAGGCCGAAGCCAGCGCCAATGACGAACAGGCACAGCAGGCGGCAGGCCTCGCCATGCTTGGCCTGATCCAGCAGCTCAGCTTCGACAGCGCGGAAATCCGTTTCGACGACGCCGGCATTACCACAAAGGCCCTCGACGTCGTCGCCAAGAAGCAGGGCACGACCGGCGACCAGCTGGCGCAGATGATCAAGGCCATGGCGCCGATGATGCTGGCCCAGTACAACATGCCGGAACTGCAGAAGGCTTTGAGCGAGGCGCTCAATACCTATCTCGACAAGCCTGGCAGCTTCACGATCAGCGCAAAGCCGGAAAATTCGGTTCCTGTTCCGACGATCATGGGTGCCGCCATGGCCGCGCCGAACACGATCCCGCAGGTTCTCGGCGTCACCGTGACCGCGAACGACTGAGCTTCTCGCTCACGCCTTATGAAGAAAGCCCGGCAGGTGACTGCCGGGCTTTTTGCGTTTTAATGCGCGGCCGATGCGCTGAAGGAGGCGTGCTCCTTATCATGCAGCCCAAAACGGTCGATCATGCCGGCGCTTGCCTCGTTAGCACCGACGACCTCGACCTCAGCTCCGCGCTGGCGAAACTTCAGAACAACCTGATCGAGCGCGCCCACGGCGGAAATGTCCCACAAATGCGCGCGGGTGACATCGATGACGATACGTTGCGGCGTTTCGGTAAAATCGAACCCGCCGATGAAGGCCTGCGCCGACGCGAAGAAGATCTGGCCTTCGACACGGTAGATACGCTTTTCGCCCTCATCCGAAAGCTCCGAAGAAACGCGGAACATGCGTGCGACCTTGCCGGCAAAAAACACGCCTGAGAGAAGCACGCCGACGATGACGCCCTTCGACAGGTCATGCGTGGCGAGCACTACGGCGACGGTCGCCAGCATGACGATGGAGGACGTGCCGGGATGACGTTTCAGATCGACGATGGATTTCCAGGAAAACGTGTTGATCGACACCATGATCATCACCGCCACCAGCGCCGCGACCGGCACGACGCGGAGAATGTCGTCGAGAACCAGAAGCAGGATCAGCAGGAAGGCGCCAGCGACGAAGGTGGACAGACGACCTCGGCCGCCGGATGAAACGTTGATGACCGACTGACCGATCATGGCGCAACCACCCATGCCGCCGAACAGGGCCGAGACGATATTGCCGGCGCCCTGCCCCAAACATTCCTGGCTTTTGCTGCTGGTCGTATCCGTCATGTCGTCGACAATCTGGGCGGTCAGCAGCGATTCCAGCAGGCCGACAGCGGCGAGCGCAAGGGAATACGGGAATATGATCTGCAATGTCTCGAAGGTGAAGGGCACGATCGGGAACGCAAATCCCGGCAGCGATGTCGGCATGGCACCAAGGTCGGCAACCGTCTTTACTTCGACACCAAAGACAAGGACACCGATTGTGACGACGGCAATGGCGACTAGCGGCGACGGCACCGCCTTGGTGACGTATGGCAAGAGATAGATGATGGCGAGGCCGACCGCGATCAGCGCGTAGGTGATGTGCGGAACGTTGGTCAGTTCCGGCAGCTGCGCCATGAAGATCAGGATGGCGAGCGCGTTGACGAAGCCGGTCATCACCGATTTCGACACGAACCGCATCAGGCGGCCGAGTTTCAGAAGGCCGGCGATGATCTGGAGAATGCCCATCAGGATGGTGGCGGCGAACAGGTACTGGATGCCGTGATCGCGCACCAGCGGCGCCATCAGCACGGCGGTGGCGGCAGTGGCGGCGGAAATCATTGCCGGACGGCCGCCGCAAATGGCGGTGACGCAGGCGATCAGCACCGAGGCAAACAGGCCGACGGCGGGATCGACACCTGCAATAACGGAAAAGCCGACGGCTTCCGGAATGAGCGCGAGGGCGACGACGATGCCGGAAAGGATATCGCCACGAATGTTGGAAAACCATTCACGACGGTAGGTGGTCAAAGAGATCATGGGTTTGGATTTTTCGCAAAAGGGAGCGCATCCGCCGGGAGGGTATCCTGGTGTGACTGACGTCTTGGATTAGGCTGATGCTTTGCGTTGTCCGGCGGATCGGCGGCCGGAAGAGCCACCCGGGAGTTTCACCCGAGTCCTTGTGATGGGCAAGCTATAGCGGCGAACCGGACAAATGCCAAGTGCGGGATATGGCTCTTGAGGCGAGAGTGGTTGCGGATAAGATGTGACGGGGGATTTCGGAAGATCGGGCGATGATCAGGCGAGAACAACGGAAGCTGGCGAATAACGAGCGGCTGAAGCTGCTGGCCACGTTTCTCTACGGCTTGGCGATTGCGATGTTTGTAGTCGGCGCGCCCGCTCCGCTGATCTCGAGCATGGACCGACCGAGTGGGCTTGGCATCGGAGCAGGTTTAACACTCACCCTTTATGTTCCTGGGTCTTCCGGACGACATTATGTGGCGAGCATCGTTCTTAGAGGATTGCGGCCATGACATTGGCAGTGGTCATTTCAATCCTGATTGTTCCTGCCGCTGGCCTTCTGATGGGCGTTGCAGGTCTTTATTTCGCACGCCAGATAAACAAGGAAGGCCGTAACCGCTGACGCGATCCCGGCCTTCTTTTCAATCCAAACTGTCGTCAGCGGATCAGTCGAGAACCTGGATGACCGTATGGGTCTGCGGATCGACGATGACCCGGCGTTCGTTGACGATCGTATAGCCGTAATTGCTATAGCCTTCGACCGGACGGACTTCGACGCTTTCCGGCAGGACGCGGCCGACAAGGACGTCGCCGTCATAAGGGATCGATTCCACCGGCTGCTGTTGCATCACATAGGTGCGGACTTCGCCCGGCAGGACGTGAGTGGTTGAGTGCGTGACGACCGGCTCGGACGGCTGCTCGATGATGACGGTGCTCTGCGCATAGGCCGAAGCCGACAGAGTGAGAAACGCTGCCGTGGCAGCCATGGTAAACTTGCGCATATTGCTTCTCCTTGAGCGAATTGCTGGAATAGAAACACGCTTCCGTGAACTTGGTTCCGTTTCGCCGCCCGCCCCATTCGGACAAATATCAAGGCAACCTGCCGCAATATGCAGGATCGCCCGCTTTCACGCGGGCGCTCGCCATCGTATCAGGCTGTCCGCTTCCAGGCCGCGCGGCTGTCGCTAAAAGCGGGAGTTGCGCCGTCGGTCAGCCTGAACAGGCCAACCAGGTCGCGCAGGCGCTGCGCCTCATTGAGAAGAAGCGCGCTTGCGGCATTGTTCTCCTCCACCATGGCAGCGTTCTGTTGCGTGTTATGATCGAGCAGGTTGACGGCCGTATTGATCTCGCTCAGGCCCACGGACTGCTCGCGCGACGAGAGGGCGATCGCCTGAACCTCGATATTGATGGCCTCGACCCGGCTTCCGATGCCGGTCAGCGCCTCGCCGGTCTCTCGTACCGAACGCACGCCGTCCGTCACTTCCATCCCTGACACGCGGATCAGTTCCTTGATTTCGCGCGCAGCATCAGCGGATCGGCCAGCCAGTGCGCGGACTTCCTGCGCAACGACGGCGAAACCGCGACCGGCCTCCCCCGCCCTTGCCGCCTCAACCCCGGCATTGAGCGCCAGAAGATTGGTCTGGAAGGCGATCTCGTCGATCACGCCGATAATGCCGGCAATACGCTGGGACGATGCCTCGATACGCCCCATCGCCTCCAGGGCGCCGGTGACGAGAACCCGCGTCTGGGTGGCCGAGGCATCGGCTTCGCCAGCCATGCGGTTGGCGTCCTGCGCGCGTTTGGCGGAATTGCGGACATTGGCGGTGATCTGTTCCAGCGCAGATGCGGTCTCTTCCAGCGAGGCCGCCTGTCGTTCGGTTCGGCCGGACAGGTCGCCGGCGCTGCCGGCGATTTCCCGGCTGCCGCCATCGATGGCCTGAGCGGCGTGGGCGATCGAGGCCATGACGTCGCCGAGACGGGCGACAGTCTGGTTGAGATCGCCGCGCAGGCTCTCGAAATCCGGCGCGAAAGGCTCAGTCAGTTCGAAGGCCAGATCTCCGCCGGCAAGACGGCGCAGACCATCGGCAAGGCCCTCGGTCGCCTGCATCAGACGTGCACGGGCCTCGGCTTCCGCCTGGCGCTGCAGGCGGAGACGCTCGCCTTCCGCATTGGCGCGGGCCTGCGCCGCTTCCTCTTCCAGTCGACGGTTGGCGATGGCCGCTTGTCGGAAAGTATCGAGCGCGCCGGCCATGGCGCCGAATTCGTTGCGGCGGCCGAGCGAAGGAATGGCAAGCTCCGTTTCGCCGCTGGCAAGCTTGCGCATGGCGGTCGTCATCGCCACCACCGGTCGGGTAATGGATCGGCCGATCAGCCACACGCCGAGGCCGAGTGCGGCAATGGCGATGGCGATCAAAGCAGCGGCAATCAAAAGATTGCGTTCGGCAACGCGGGTATTTTCGGCGAGCGTCGCATCACGCCTGGCTTCGTAGGCGGCACTGACGGCCTGGACCTGCGGCTCGAGCGCCTGGTAGGCGGCGGAGACGTCCCTCTGGCTCTGCGCTTCCCTGAGGCTTGCCTCGGCGTAAAGGCGGAAGGCGGAACGATAGACCTCGAGCCCGTCCATAACCCGGCTGCGCTGCGCACCCGGACGAAAGGCCTCCTTGACCAGGGCGGCAAAGGTCTCGGCTTCGGCTGCGTGCTTTTCCAAATAGGACGCATCGCCGCGCAGCATGAAATCCTTTTCGTGACGACGCAGCATCAGCATGCTCACGCGAATGTCGGCTTCCTCGACGGTCTGAAGGCGGTTTTCGATCGAATGCACGGCCGAGCGCATGGCACCCTGCAGGCCGCTGTCCTGGTCCAGACCAAGTTCCTGATCGTTCTTCACCAGCGTGGCGAAGCTCGTTTCATAAGCCGTCAGGCCATTTCCCAGCTGGTCGAGCTGACCCACGAGTTCCGGGCCAGCGGTTGCGCGCAGGCCGTCGAGAATGGTGCGCACTTCCGTGGTTGCCGCGGAGAACCTGTCAACAGCGGCCATGTCCTTGTGCAGCAGGAAATACTGTTCCCAGAGAAGGCTGTCGCGGACGCTGGCCGACATGGCTGCGACTTGCGCACGGCGCTGCGACAGCGTCTCGGCCGCGCTACGATAGCCGTCCTCGATCTGGCGCTGCCCTAGAAAAATAGCGGCGATGGCAATAATGCCCGCAAAGGCCAGAATGGCCAGCAACAGGACGCGTTGAGAAATCCGAAGATTTGAAAAGAACGACAAGGCAAAATCCTCGAAAGAACTGAATTTGCCAGCCTTGTGCCCCGACGGACTTTAACGAACCTTCAAATCCGAGATGAAATTACAATGACATTTTCATGACGGCAGGCAGCTACAACAACGTAAAATACGAACGGCGACCTTAAGGCCGCCGCTGCATTCTTCAAGAGCTTTCGAAAACTCAGTCTTTCTTCACCGGCGGGATCGGGCGGATCGCCAGTTCGCGCAGCTGGGTCGGGGTCGCTTCGGAGGGGGCCCCCATCAGCAGATCCTGTGCCTGCTGGTTCATCGGGAACAGCGTGATTTCGCGCAGGTTCTTCGCACCGGTCAGGAGCATGACGACGCGGTCGACGCCGGCTGCCATGCCGCCATGCGGAGGCGCACCGTACTGGAAGGCGCGGTAGAGGCCGCCGAAACGGTCTTCTACGTCCTGCTGCGAAAGGCCGACCATTTCGAAAGCCTTGACCATGACTTCCGGCAGCTGGTTACGGATCGAGCCCGAGGCGATTTCAAAACCGTTGCAGACCATGTCGTACTGGTAGGCCTTGATCGTCAGCGGATCCTGGTTTTCCAGCGCGTCGAGGCCGCCCTGCGGCATCGAGAACGGGTTGTGGGCAAAATCGATCTTCTTGTCTTCCTCGTTATATTCGAAGAACGGGAAGTCGACGATCCAGCAGAGCGCGAACTGGTCCTTGTTGGCGAGCCCCAGCTCGTCGGCCGCGCGGTTACGGGCTTCGCCTGCGAACTTGTAGAACTTTTCCGGTTCGCCGGCGACGAAGAAGCAGGCATCGCCCGCTTCCAGACCGAGTTGAGCCGCAATCGCTGCGGTGCGTTCTTCGCCGATGTTCTTGGCGAGCGGACCGGAGCCGGCAACCTTGCCCTCTTCTTCCTTCCAGAAGATGTAGCCAAGGCCCGGCTGGCCCTGCTGTTGTGCCCAGGCGTTCATGCGGTCGCAGAATGCTCTGGAGCCGCCGGTCTTGGCCGGGATCGCCCAGACTTCGACCTTCGGGTTGGACGCGATCATGCCGGCGAACACCTTGAAGCCGGAACCGGCAAAATGCTCGGTGACAGCTTCCATCTCGATCGGGTTTCTGAGGTCCGGCTTGTCGGAACCGTATTTGCGGATCGCGACGTCATACGGGATGCGCGGGAATTCCTGGGTGACAGGCTTGTCTTCTGCAAACTCTTCGAAGATGCCGCGCATGACCGGCTCCATCGTCTCCCAGACTTCTTCCTGGGTGACAAAGCTCATTTCGAGGTCGAGCTGGTAGAATTCGCCCGGCAGACGGTCGGCGCGCGGGTCTTCATCGCGGAAGCAGGGTGCGATCTGGAAATAACGGTCAAAACCCGCAACCATCATCAGCTGCTTGTACTGCTGCGGTGCCTGCGGCAGGGCGAAGAACTTGCCGGGATGGATACGCGACGGCACGAGGAAGTCACGAGCGCCTTCCGGCGAGGAAGCGGTCAGGATCGGCGTCGAATATTCGGTGAAGCCGCCGGCCGTCATTTCGCGGCGCATGGCGGCGATGATCTGGGTGCGCTTGACGATGTTCTTGTGCAGCGTTTCACGGCGCAGGTCGAGGAAGCGGTACTTCAGGCGCACGTCTTCCGGATATTCCGGCTCGCCGAACACCGGCAGCGGCAGTTCCTTGGCGGCGGAAAGCACTTCGATTTCCTTGGCGTAAAGTTCGATTTCGCCGGTCGCCATGTTCTTGTTGACGGTGTCTTCCGAACGCGCCTTGACCACGCCGTCGATGCGGATGACCCATTCGCCACGCACGATTTCGGCCGACTTGAAGGCGGGGCTATCCGGGTCGCAGACGACCTGGGTCATGCCGTAATGGTCGCGCAGGTCGACGAACAGAACGCCGCCATGATCTCGCACGCGGTGAACCCAGCCGGAAATGCGGACATTGGAGCCGACATCCGACTTGCGGAGGGCGGCACAGGTGTGGCTGCGGTAACGGTGCATGTCTTTTATCCTGGACTAATGCTTTGAACGGCCTTCATGGGCGCGCGAAGCGGCCCGGCCGAAATCATGGAAAATCGGCGCGAAAAGCGCATGGGCGGCCCGATTTGTCAAGGGTTGCGGGTATGTGGGCATGTCTGAACCTGATGGTTGGCCACCTTGCGGGTCGGCATTCAGGCCTGAGCGCGAAAACACCCAGGCTCGGCAAGGACGTCTGTCGACCCGGGACGGTGCCTGCTCCTGCCGAACCGGACCAGCCCGCGGATCCAGGGCGTTTCCAGAGCTGCTGCGATTACCTGGCACACTCGCTTGCCAGCTTCGGTCTAAGACTAAGCTGAGCGTGGTGCAGTATTGAACGGGGGCCGACTGAACCTTTGCCACGATTTCGCGTGACTTCATGGCGTCTTGCCGCAGTTTCACGCCACATCCGTACCGCTTGTGGTTGACACGGGCGGTTGAAAGAGAAAGGAAGGTTGATCCTTTATTTCCCGCCTGACGAAGACAATGATCGAAACCACTGCTGCCCTCGAAAAAGCCTGCCTCCAGCTGGCAAAGTCGGAATTCATCACCATCGACACGGAGTTCCTGAGGGAGACGACGTTCTGGCCGGAACTGTGCCTTATCCAGATGGCAAGCCCCGATCTCGAAGTGATCGTCGATCCGCTCGCCAAGGGGATCGATCTGGCGCCGTTCTTCGCGCTGATGGCAAACGCGTCTGTGATCAAGGTCTTTCATGCGGCGCGCCAGGATATCGAGATCATCCATCATCTCGGCAATCTCGTTCCGCACCCGATTTTCGATACGCAGGTCGCTGCCATGGTCTGCGGCTACGGGGATTCGATCTCCTATGACCAGCTCGTCAGCCGGATCAAGGGCGTGCAGATCGACAAGTCGTCTCGCTTCACGGACTGGAGCCGTAGGCCGCTCACCGACAAGCAGCTGGATTACGCCGCCGCCGACGTTACCCATCTGCGTGATGTCTATCTGTCGCTGAAGCAACAGCTGGAGCGCGAAGGTCGCGCCCTGTGGGTGAGCGAGGAAATGGCGGTGCTGGAAAGCGCCTCCACCTATGACATGCATCCGGATGACGCTTGGCTGCGGTTGAAATCGCGTCTGCGCAAGCCGACCGAGCTGGCTATCCTGAAATTCGTGGCAGCCTGGCGCGAACGCGAGGCGCGCAGCCGAAACGTACCGCGCTCGCGCGTGTTGAAGGACGACGGGCTTTACGAGGTCGCCCAGCAGCAGCCGAAGGATACCGAAGCGCTCGGCCGGCTTCGTACGATCCCGAAAGGCTGGGAGCGTTCCGCTTCCGGCCAGGCGATCATCGAGGCGGTCAATGCCGCGCTGGCGCTGCCGAAAACCGAAATGCCGCATGCGCCAAAACATGTTCACGTGCCGGAGGGCACCGCCGCGGCAGTGGAACTGCTCAAGGTCCTGCTGAAACTCGTCTCGGACCGCCAAGGCGTGGCGGCCAAGATCATCGCCAACACCGACGATCTGGAGAAGATTGCCGCCGACGGCGAAAACGCGCAGGTCGGCGCGCTGTCGGGCTGGCGCCGCGATCTGTTCGGCGACATGGCGCTGCGCCTGATCAATGGCGGGGTGGCGCTGCGCTTCGTCGACAAAAAGGTCGAGGCGGTCGAGCTTTAGCACGCCCTGTGACAGATCCGGATCGATAACCGCCGGACTGGGGCGTCCGATGGGCGCTATCGCGCGAAGACAACGGTGACTTGGTGTGCCTGCCACGGGTCCCGTTTAACCCGCCGGGCGATGTTCACGGATGCATTCTCGCCCCTTTGGTGATCTTGTCGACCAGCTTCTTGTCCGATCTCAGCGCGATGCCCACAAGCTTTGCATCCTCGGGACCGAACTGCAAGAACACCGCGCGATTGGCGGCATCGTCGCCCGTTGCAAACATTTCCTCGATATAGGCAGAGGTCATCACGCCGCGATCCAGCGCGCGGCGGTGAATTGTCCGCAGCCCCTCCTGATCGGCCGCGAGCACCACGATCGGCTGAATGGTCATCGGATTGTAGACATGGCCCTGCGCATCCCGGTAAGCTTGGCCAATGATCGCCGGCGACTGGGCGACGATGCCGCTCGTGAGGAAGGCGGTGACGTTGAGCTTTTGCCAGGTGGCAAGGTCATCGCGGATCACGATGGCAATCTTGGTGTCGAACATGCAGCAGAACTCCGTTCACGGTTTTCGAGAAACAGAGCCATTAGCGCCGAGCGCGGCGAACGGTCTTGAACATTCGTGCAAGCCGAGCTTCATCGATGGCATGCGCATTGCCGCATCATCACGCGGGATCGAGCGCATCGAGGCACGGTTTCACGGTAGCGGTTTTTCGCCGCACCGGCACGATACCTATGCGCTGGGGCTGACATTGCATGGCGTGCAGACCTTTCGCTATCGGGGGGCCGAGCGTTTCAGCAATCCCGGCAATGTCATCGTCCTGCATCCCGACGAAGTGCATGATGGTGCGGCCGGCACAGAAGATGGTCTGATCTACCGGATGATCTATCTGCCACCGGAGCTGATTGGCGCGGTCAACGGACATTGTACCGCCCTGCCCTTTGTCCCCGATCCGGTTGTGAGCGACATGGGTCTGTGGTCCGCGCTCGCCGACATTCTCTGCGATCTCGACCACGAACCGGGCGACCTTGTTGTGGATGATGTGGTGATGCGAGTGGAAGCCGGGCTGAGACGGCAGGCCGGCGACCGCCACCGCATGGTGCATGCAGCCGCACGCGCCGCGGTTTTGCGCGCACGCGACGTTCTCAAGGACTGCAGCAGTAAGGACATTCGCTCCGACACGTTGGAAGCGGCAAGCGGGCTCGACCGCTATGAACTCGCCCGGCAGTTCCGTCGCGTACTGGGCACCAGTCCGCATCGTTACCTTGTCATGCGGCGGCTGGACCACGCGAAGCAGTTTCTAGCCGCGGGCGGCAAGTTGGCGGACGCGGCCGCCGATGCCGGATTTGCCGATCAGGCGCATATGACACGCCATTTCCGCAGGGCTTTCGGCATCACACCGGGACGTTGGCTGGCATGGCGAAAGAACCTGCAATAGACGTCTCGTGCGACTGCCACGATACGCCGAATGCTTGATAGGCATTACGAAAATCAGCCGGGCAACATTCATCGATCTGTCAAATGACGATCACCTGAGCGTCATGCGCGCCGCTTAATGCGATCCTGTGTCCGAGACCCCTAACACAGGTGATCCATGATCCGACTTCTTCTCAGCACCGTTGCTGCTGCCGCTCTGTTTGCCGGCGCCGCCATTGCGGACGACAAGGAATATCCGGCAAAGCTTGCTGGACAGGCCCTTCTTCCCGCCAACACAGTCACTCCGGCTCCCGCCGACGCACCGGACTTCCTCAAGACCTCGGGCAAGTTCACGACGCCCGGCAAACGCGTCGAAAAGCTCGGCACCGTCGATGGCAAGGACGGCGCCCGCGTCACCGATGTCAAACTGCCCTTCGATGGCCAGCCGATCCAGGGCTTTTCCGGGATCAAGACCATGGCCGTCGGCACGTTCTGGAGCTTGTCCGACAACGGCTTCGGCTCCAAGGCAAACTCCTCCGATGCCATGCTTTTCCTGCATCAGGTCAAATTCGACTGGGCGACCAACAAGGTCGAGGTGCTCAAGAACATCTTCCTGTCCGATCCCAACCGCATTGCGCCCTTCCCGATCGTCATGGAAGGAACGGAGAAGCGTTACCTGACAGGCGCCGATTTCGACATCGAGTCCATCCAGCCGGTCGGCGACGGCTTCTGGCTCGGCGAGGAGTTCGGCCCCTATCTCATCAAGGTCGATGCGCTCGGCCAGTTGACGGACGTTGTCGCGACCATGGTCGATGGCAAGCCTGTCAAGTCTCCCGACAACCCAACCCTGGTCATGCCGGCCAATCCGGCTGCCAAGCTGCCGGTCTTCAACCTGAAACGCTCCGGCGGCTATGAAGGCCTGGCCATGTCGAAGGACGGCTCCAAGCTTTACGGCCTGCTCGAAGGTCCGCTCTTTCTCGAAGACGGCAAGGTCGAACAGGCCGACGGTCGCACGACGCTGCGCGTCATCGAATTCGACATCGCTTCGAAAAACTGGACCGGCCGCTCCTGGCTTTATCCGCTTGCCGAAAAGGGCGTTGCGATCGGCGATTTCAACATGATCGACGACACGACGGCCCTCGTCATCGAGCGAGACAATGGCGCCGGCACGAAGGACAAGGCCTGCGCCGATCCGAAACAGCCGAAGCCGGATTGCTTCGACGCACCGGCCGAACTGAAACGCGTCTACAAGATCGAGATGAGCGAAGCCAATGTCGGCAAGGCCGTGCGCAAGATCGGCTATATCGACCTCATGAACATCAAGGATCCCGACGGCAAGAAGAAGGCCGGATCGAAGGACGGCATCTACGACATGCCGTTCGTCACGATCGAGAATGTCGATGTGGTCGATGCCACCCATATCGTCATCGGCAATGACAACAACCTGCCCTTCTCTGCCGGCCGCGCCGTCGACAAGGCCGACGACAACGAGTTCAGCCTGCTGGAAGTCGGCGAGTTTCTGTCGGCGAAATAAGTCTCAGCACCTCAATGCTTCGACAAGGGGGAAACGCGCGGTGAAAGCCGGGCGTTTCCCTTCTTCGATTAAGACGACTGCCGCGGGATTTCGTGCGTGCCGGCGTGCGAGCGCGGGCTCTGCTCATTGGCCCGTCCGGTACAATTCTTGTTGAGACGCCGTCGCCGCTCCTGGCGGTTGACGCATGCCGGGGGCGTCCCCACCTGACCGGTTGAGAGGTTGGCAGCGAGGGCCGAAGTTACGTTCTGATCAAAACCTCGGCTCAAGAAAGGATCAAGTCACT
Source organism: Neorhizobium sp. NPDC001467 (assembly GCF_050275975.1). Taxonomy (NCBI): domain Bacteria; kingdom Pseudomonadati; phylum Pseudomonadota; class Alphaproteobacteria; order Hyphomicrobiales; family Rhizobiaceae; genus Neorhizobium; species Neorhizobium sp. NPDC001467. The sequence goes on from NZ_JBNNPS010000005.1 coordinate 166,599, forward strand.
ATGGCGCTCAAGGATATTCTACCCGGTCGGATCGGTTTCGGCGCGGCACCGCTCGGCAACATGTACCGCGACATTCCGCAGGAAGAGGCGCTGGCCACGGTCGAGGCGGCATGGAACGACGGCATCCGTTATTACGACAACGCCCCGTTTTACGGCGCCGGTCTTGCCGAAATCCGCATGGGCGAGGCGTTGTCCGGCAAGCCGCGCGACGAGTATGTGATCTCCACCAAGGTCGGCCGCGTGATCCTTGACGAGGTCGAGGAGCGCAGCGACCGCGAGCCCGGAGAAAAGGTGGGCCTGTTCGGTCACGGACGGCCGAACAAGGTGGTCCAGGACTATGGTCACGATGCCACCCTGCGCTCCATCGAAGGCAGTCTCAAACGCTTGAGGACGGACCATATCGAGATCGCCTTCGTGCACGACCTGGCACAGGATTTCTGGGGCGATATCTGGCTCGAAAAATTCGAGGAGGCCCGCAAGGGCGCCTTCCGTGCACTCGACCGCCTGCGTGACGAGGGTGTGATCAAGGCCTGGGGACTCGGCGTCAACCGGGTCGAGCCGATCGAACTGGTGCTGGAACTCGACGAGCCTAAGCCGGACGCATTTCTTTTGGCGGGTCGTTATACGCTTCTCGACCATGACAGGGCGCTGCAACGGCTGATGCCGATGGTGGCGGAGCGCGGCCTCGGTGTCGTGGCCGGTGGCCCCTACAGTTCGGGCGCACTCGTGGGCGGACCGAATTTCGAATATGCGCCGATCAAGCCGGACATGAAGACGAGGATCGACAGGATCAAGGCCATCGCCGACCGTCACGGCGTCAGCATGAAAGCGGCGGGGCTGCAGTTTTCCCTGGCCAACCCGGCGGTCGCCGCGGTCATTCCGGGCGCCAGCCAGCCGTCGCGCATCGCCGAAGATGGGGCAGCGCTTCGAGAAACCGTCCCGGCCGAATTCTGGCGGGAACTGCGCTCCGAGGGCCTCGTCAATCCGCAGGCCCCGCTGCCCGCGTAATACCTCGCATCGGGGCGCCTGTCGCAGGGGCCCCGATGCATGTGACGGATCAGAGCTGGATTGCGCCCGGATCGCGGTCGCCCGAAAGTTGTCACGCGTGCGGGCGGAAACACCCGGGATCCCGCCCGTATGCCGCGCGTCCCGACCTGTGCTCTGATCGGAATGGACCGTCCACCTCAGCTTTCGCTCTAAAAATTAGTGGCTGACCCTAGGCGCGAAATCCCCCCATATGGAGCCCAGCGGACACCAGGATCGCCCTATCAAGAACGCGGACCCGCGCCTTGTCCGGGCTGTGCCCGCCATAACGCGGCTCTGAAGACCTCGGCGCCGATCCGTTCAGATCGAACAACGTCGAGGCGCCAGGGCTGCGGGAATCGTTGGAGCCGGTCTGATCGGTTCGAGCACAGGCATCAGCGCCGCGAGATTCATCAGACGGCTCAACATGGTATCCCGACCCGCGATACGGGCTTCGCGATCGGCGATACCGATGCGACGGCCTTTCCATTTCTCCACACAACCGTGAAAATTGCCGGCATCGGCTTGGGCGTTCAGCCCTTTCCAGCTCCAGAATGCTGCAAGAATGGCCGGCTGGAACCGGGGTTGCGCGGCCAGCTCCGGCCGGTTGACGAGATCAAGGCCGCATCGTTGGCCGACTTCCCAATATTCCTCACGGCCGGTCAATTGCGGGCCGCCGCGGCCGATGTAGCGCGATCCGTCGTTCGTGCCGCGGCCATTGCCCATGCGCTCGCCGTAAACCTCGTCGATCGCTTTCTGCTGCCAACCGTAGCCCGTTCCATAGGCCTTGCGCACAGCCGCGGCATCGGGAAAACGCGTCGGCCATGTGCGGGCCACGCTCTCGGCGCAATAATGGATATTCTCGGTCAGTGCCGGCAGCGCATAACCGTCGCATTCATGCGCGACATTCGCCAGGGCATAGGCAAGCCGGGTGCGGCTCATGGTGATCCCGGCAACGGCCAACAGGGCCGCGCCGCCGACAAAGGCCTCGACAACGGATGTGGGCGCGCGCGGAAAGATTGCACGCCAGTCCGCCTCCCCCAGCACCAGCACCATATCGCCTGTATCCTCGTGAAATAATGTGACAATAGCACAGTTTATCTCCGAGTGCGAGCCGATAATCACAACCTCAGGTTATGGCTCGGATTCCGCCAGCTGGCGCTTACTCATAGCGGAAGGCCAGTTGCTTGCCAGTCAGCTTGGAAAGCTGCTGCAGGCGACCATCCAGCCGCTCACCGGCGAAATCGCGATAGGCCGCGGGAACGACGAATTCCAGATCGATATCCGATTGGGCCGACGGTTGGAAACGCAGGTGGTTGATGATGCCCGGCATGGAGGCCGAAAACAGATAGACGACGCGCAACAGGCCGCCAAGCAGTTTTGCCAGCACCAGCAGGCGCGGTGTGCCGATGGCCGCCAAGGGGCCGGTAGCGCCGTTATCGCTCAAGCCTTCGAACCGGTAATAATTGGCAAGCGCGATATAGGCGCGGCCCGCATGCGTGATGCCGGTGAAGGATGAATGGGCAATGATGTTGAGCGCCTGCAACCCGCGATAATCTGGATGGGCGCGCCAGCTGATATCTGCGAGAAGGCAGGCGGCGCGGCGATAGCGGCTTTCTTCCTCGCTTTCCTCGATACCGAAGGCCGGCACCATGCGACCGGTCCAGTCGGCAAGCTCGCGGGCATGTTCGGGCGAACGGGCACGCAGGATGGCCAGTTGATCAGCGGCAACCAGCAGCGGGTCGGAGGCCTTTTCCTCGGCCGACAGTTTCGAATAGAGGTAACCTTCCCGCACCCCTTGCGCCGACACGATGATGCGCGACGGCTTCATCACCGCCAGCACTTCCTGCATGGCGACGGCGCCGAAAGGCAGGAGCGCACGACGGTTCTTCGAAACGGCCTGCCAGGCCGGGCTTTTGGCAGCGGTGCCGTCGACGATGTCCTTCAGGAAAGCCTGCATATCGGCAAGCGGCAGTTCGTAACCCTGCATCATGTGGAGCGGGTAGTCGCGCATTTCCATATGCAGTTTGGCCAGATTGCGCCACGTGCCGCCGACCGCGTAGAAGGTCCGCCCCTGCCCTTTTTCCAGCAGTTTGGCGGACCTGACCTGTTGACGCGCAAAGGCACGCGCCTTGGCGATCGAACCCCCCGAATATTCCGAAAGGCGCAAGCCCCCGAGCGGCAGGGTGATGCCCTTGCCAAGCTCATGGTCGTGAATATCAATAAGTTCCAGCGAGCCACCGCCAAGATCGCCGGCAATGCCATCGGCGTGATGGAAACCGCTGGTGACGCCGAGCGCGGAATAATAGGCTTCTTCCTCGCCGGACAAGACCTGCGGTTTCTGACCGAGGATTGCCTCGACGTCGCGGATGAATTCGGGACCGTTGGAAGCTTCGCGGGCGGCAGCGGTGGCGAGAACATAGATCTCCGTCGCACCAGCCTGTAGCGACAGCGCCTTGAAACGCCGCAAGGCCGCCAATGCCCGCTCGACCGCCTCCGGATCCATACGGCCGCTCGAACCCAATCCCTTGCCGAGACCACACAACACCTTTTCGTTGAAAAGCGTCGTCGGCGCGCGGGAAAGGCCTTCGTAGATGACGACCCGAACGGAGTTCGAGCCGATGTCGATAACGGAAACAGGAGCGCTACCCTGGACGCGCCCCTGAGCTTCTGTTCGTACCATGCGAGCCTATAATTTGGGCCTTATTTCTTTCGTCCGGACATGACGCCCGCGATCAGTTTCGGCGCACTCGATTTCAATGCTTCCCCGCGTCCCGAAAGAGACGGGTTGGTCATGAAATACTGCTGGGCGTTGAAAGGTTCCTCTCCATGACGAACCTCCATCCGCCGTGACGTGCCGTCGGGCAATATCTCGTAGCTCTGCTGATTGTCAATGAGATTGCCCAGCATGATCTGTGAAAGAACCTGTTCATGCACGGTGGGATTGAGGAGCGGCACCAGCGTCTCGACGCGGCGGTCGAGATTGCGCGGCATCATGTCGGCCGAGCCGATATAGACAAGCGCCTTTTCCGATGGCAGGCCAAAGCCGTTTCCGAAGCAGAAAATGCGGCTGTGTTCGAGGAAGCGGCCGACGATAGACTTGACGCGGATATTGTCGGACAGACCCTGAACCTGCGGTCGCAGGCAGCAGATGCCGCGGATGACGAGATCGACCTCGACGCCGGCATGGCTGGCGCGGTAAAGCGCATCGATGATTTCCGGATCGACAAGCGAGTTCATCTTCATCCAGATGGCGGCCGGCTTGCCGGCGGTTGCATGCGCGATCTCCTCCTCGATATGACGCAGGATGCGCGGACGCAGCGTGTAGGGCGAAACCGCCAGCTTCATGCTTTCGGTCGGCTCGCCGTAACCGGTGATGAAGTTGAAGATATTGGCCATGTCGTGGCCGATCTTCGGGTTGCAGGTGAAGAATGACAGGTCGGTGTAGATCTTGGCGGTCACCGGGTGATAGTTGCCGGTGCCGAGATGGCAATAGGTGCGCAGCTTGCCGTCTTCGCGGCGCACGACCATCGACATTTTGGCGTGCGTTTTCAGCTCGATGAAACCGAACACGACCTGCACGCCGGCGCGTTCGAGGTCGCGCGCCCAGCGGATGTTCGCCTCTTCGTCGAAGCGCGCCTTCAGCTCGACCAGCGCCGTCACCGACTTGCCGGCTTCGGCGGCATCGATCAGGGCTCTGACGATGGGGCTGTCGTTGGAGGTTCTGTAGAGGGTCTGCTTGATGGCAAGCACGTCGGGGTCGCGCGCCGCCTGCAGAAGGAACTGCACCACCACGTCGAAACTTTCGTACGGATGGTGAACCACCATGTCCTTTTCGCGGATGGCGGCGAGGCAGTCTCCGGCGTGTTCGCGGACGCGTTCGGGAAATCGCGCATTGTAGGGTGGAAATCGCAGGTCATCGCGGGGCGCCTTGGCGATCTCGGATATCGTGTTCAGCGCCAGGAGGCCCGGCAGAACGGCGACGCGGTTTTCTGGCACGCCGAGTTCCTGCACCACGAACTGGCGCAGCGAGGCGGGCATTTCGGAATCGGTTTCGATGCGGATAACCTTGCCGCGGCGGCGACGCTTGAGCGCCGTCTCGAAGAACCGCACGAGGTCTTCGGCCTCTTCCTCGACTTCCAGATCGCTGTCGCGGATGATGCGGAACGTACCGGCGCCCCTGACCTCGTAACCGGGGAAAAGGCGGTCGGTAAACATGCTGACCACGTCTTCGAGCGTGATGTAGCGGACGGTCGTTCCGGCATCCGGCAGGCGGATGAAGCGATCCAGCGTCGTGGGCAGGCGCAGCAGACCCGTCATTGGCTCGCGGCCAAGCTTGCTGTGCAGTTGCAGACCCATCGAAAAGCCGAGATTGGGGATGAACGGGAACGGATGCGCCGGATCGATGGCAAGCGGCGTCAGGACCGGGAAGAGGTCCTCCTCGAAATCGGTCGCCAGCCAGTTGCGATCTTCCTCGGTTAGCGCTGCCGGGCGAACGATCAGGATATCTTCCTGGGCGAGATATTGCTGCAGAACGGCAAGCGACGCCTGCTGCTCCATCTGCAGGTTATCGATTTCCTTGAGGATTTCTTCAAGCTGCTCGGCCGGCGTCTTGCCGTCGGGACTGCGCACGAGAATGTTCTGGCGTACCTGGCCTTCGAGGCCGGCAACGCGGACCATGAAGAACTCGTCGAGATTGGCGGCCGAAATCGACAGGAAGCGGATGCGCTCCAAGAGCGGATGATCGGTGTTGAGCGTCTCTTCAAGAACACGCCGATTGAACTGCAGCCAGGAAAATTCGCGGTTGATGAAGCGTTCGGGGCTGGCGATCAACTCGTCGAAGCTCGGGGTCACCTCGATGTCCTGAGCTTCATGCGTGTCGGCGATCTGGTCCATTGTCCATCCCCTGAAATAGTGACCTTGCGGCGGTATAACGTTTTGACGACGGAACTGTGACAGTCAACCTTCCGCTTCGTCGACGCCGCGTTCCTCGCCGAAGCTTTCAAGAACCTCGGCCGCAAGACTGCGGTTGATACGGGTGCCGCGCGAAAGCGCCAGCCGATCGATCCGTTCGACGATATGCTGCGCGGCGGCAAGCGACCGTTCCATCCTCGCCACGATATAGGCGACAATCTTGTCATCGATATTAAGCTGGCGATCGGCAAACAGCTTGACGATCACCTGCGCCAGAAGGTCCTCGTCCGGCTCGCCGATCTCGACGATGGTTGCAGCCTTCAGCCGCGAGCGCAGGTCGGGCAGGGTCACGCCCCAGGCCGAAGGCCATGTGCGCGCCGTCATCAGCAGGCTCGACCCGTTCTCGCGCACGCTGTTGATGACATGGAACAACTCGGTATCGTCAAAGCCGCGACGGTCGGCATCCTCGAACAGGACCGGGCCGTCGGCCGCAAACCGGCTGGCGTGCTGGCCCGGCAGCGGGTGAATATCGCGCGCGCCGCTTTTGTCGCGCCAGATGCTGGCCAGATGGGTTTTGCCGGAACCGGCGGGACCGGCAAGCACGATGACCGGCGACGGCCAGGCGGGCCAGTTGTCGACAATGGCAACGGCGGCGCTGACCGGGCCGGACACGAGCAGATCGTCACGGCCCGTTGCCGGGTCGTGGGAAAAGGACAGCGCCAGTTGCTCGCTGCGCTTTTGCGTCTGCCTGCCGTTTTCGCTCATTCTGATTTCTGGACGGTAATCTGGTTAGTCCCGGCATGGTCTACCGCGGAGGCTCTATCCTCCTCCCATGGCAGCGCTTCCGAACGCCCGTAATACATGTCGCTGTCAAGATATCGCGACAGGACGAAGCGGACAAGAACACCAACCATGGCGGCGGCTGGGACGGCGACCAGGAGGCCGACGAAGCCGAACATGGCGCCGAAGGCAAACAGCGCAAACATCAACCAGACCGGATGCAGGCCGACGCTGGAGCCGACAAGCTTGGGCTGCAGGATGTTACCCTCGATGAACTGGCCGAGAAAGAACACGGCGGCCGTCGCAATGATCCAGGTATATTCCGGCCAGAACTGCACCAGCGCGACGCCGACCGACAGGACGAGACCAATCAGCGAACCGATATAGGGAATGAACGAGATCATGCCGGCGACGAAACCGATCAGCAGGCCGAAATTGAGGCCGACCAGCGACAGGCCGACCGCATAGAAAATGCCGAGGATGAGGCAGAGCGAGCCCTGACCGCGGATGAAGCCGGCGACCGAGCGATCCATTTCGCGGGCGAGTTGTCGCACCACCTGCACCTGATCGCGGGGCACCCAGCTATCGACCTTGCTGACCATGCGGTCCCAATCCAGCAGCAGATAGAAGGCAACGACCGGGGTGACGATGAGAAGCGACACGACGTCGACGATCGCCTTGCCGGAATTCCAGACCTGCGCGAACAGCGTACCGACGAACCCGGCCCCCTGGCTCAGCACCTCGGAGAAATTGTCCTTGACCGTCTCGACCTGGCTCGTCACCCATCCGGGCAGGACCGAGGTTTCGGGACTGGAGAGGATCTGCTGCAACTGGCTGATATAGCCCGGAAGTGCTGCCGCGAACTGGCTGAACTGGTTGACGACCACCGGAATGACCAGCATCAGCGACAGGGCGAAAATCAGTACGAAGCCGACAAGGATCAGTACCGACGCCATCATGCGACTGAGGCCGCGCCGCTCCAGCCAGTCGGCTACCGGATCGAGGAAATAGGCAAGCGCCATGCCCGCCACGAAGGGCAGAAGGATGGTGCGGAAGAACCACAGGAAAACGACGAACAGCAGGAAGACGACGAGCCAGAAATAGATATAGCGCCGCAGACTGCTTCCGCTGACATGATAGGGCATGAGTGGTCCTTCCGGCCGTGTTCCGTGCAGTTGGGATATGAAGGCGGCACCGGGGAAGGTCAAGCTTGGGCGGCGGGATAAGCGGGCGTCTGTGGATCGCCTCGGGCAAAAGCCTGTGAACGAAGCCGAAAAGCACGGGCAACCCATGGCGGCGCTTGCATCCGAAGGCCCGTCGTGCCATGGCGGGCCAAACGATTTCATGCATGCATCCGACCGGGCTTCGCTTGGCTTCAGCGTTTACGCAGGCGTTCCGGCAGACATGCGACAGCTTCACTGGAGAAGATGCGATGAGCGAGGCGGCGGGCAAGAACGGTCTGACCTACAGCGATGCGGGCGTCGATATCGATGCAGGCAATCTGATGGTTGAAAAGATCAAGCCGGCCGTGCGCTCGACGCGCCGCCCCGGCGCCGATGGCGAAATCGGCGGCTTCGGCGGCCTGTTCGATCTCAAGGCGGCAGGTTTCAACGACCCGATCCTGGTTGCCGCCAATGACGGCGTCGGCACCAAGCTGAAGATCGCCATCGACGCCAACCGTCACGATACCGTCGGCATCGACCTTGTCGCCATGTGCGTCAACGATCTCGTCGTGCAGGGAGCCGAGCCGCTGCTCTTCCTCGACTATTACGCCACCGGCAAGCTCGACCCGGAACAGGGTGCAGCCATCGTTCTTGGGATTGCCGAAGGCTGCCGTCAGGCCGGTTGCGCGCTGATCGGTGGCGAGACCGCCGAGATGCCCGGCATGTACTCCGAAGGTGACTACGATCTCGCCGGCTTTGCCGTCGGCGCAGCCGAGCGTGGCAAGCTTCTGCCGGCCGGTGATCTGGCCGAAGGCGACGTCATTCTCGGTCTCACCTCTTCCGGCGTTCACTCAAACGGCTTTTCGCTGGTGCGCAAGATCGTCGATCTTTCGGGCCTGAGCTGGGACGCCCCTGCCCCGTTCGCGGACGGCAAGACACTCGGCGAAGCCCTGCTGACGCCGACCCGCATCTATGTGAAGCCGCTTCTGACCGCGATCCGCAACACCGGTGCCCTCAAGGCACTCGCCCACATCACCGGTGGTGGTTTTCCGGACAATATTCCGCGCGTCCTGCCTGATCATCTGGCTGCCGAAATAGAACTCGGCAACATCCCGGTTCCGGCCGTGTTCTCGTGGCTCGCGAAGACCGGCGGCGTTGCGCCTAATGAAATGCTGCGCACCTTCAACTGCGGCGTCGGCATGATCGTCGTCGTTGCGGCTGAAAACGCACAGACCGTGACCGAGGCGCTGGCCACTGAGGGCGAAACCGTCGTGCAGCTTGGCCGCATCGTTGCGCGCGAAGAAGGCGGCGCAGGCACCGTATACAAGGGCACGCTTGGCCTATGATATCGGTTGAACCGGTTTGTGGCCGCAAGCGCGTCGTCGTCTTCATCTCGGGCGGCGGTTCCAACATGGTGTCGCTCGCCGACGCCTGCGCCTCTCAAGGCTTCCCGGCCGAGATCGTTGCCGTCATTTCCGACAAGCCGGATGCCGGCGGGCTTGCCAAGGCGGCCGCGCGTGGCATCATGACCCGGGTGTTCGAACGCCGCGCCTATGGCAGCAAGATCGAGCACGAAATGGCGATCCTCGACGCGCTCGATGTGATCAAGCCCGACATCATCTGCCTTGCCGGTTACATGCGGCTGATCTCGGGCGCGTTCGTTTCCCGTTACGAAGGCCGGATCATCAACATCCACCCGTCCCTGCTGCCGCTTTTCGCCGGCCTGCACACCCATCAGCGCGCCATCGATGCGGGCATGAAGATCGCCGGCTGTTCCGTGCATTTCGTCACGGAGGGCATGGATGAAGGCCCGATCGTGGCCCAGGCGGCCGTGCCAGTGCTTGCCGGTGACACGTCCGAGACGCTGGCGGCGCGTGTGCTGACCGTCGAGCACAAGCTCTATCCTCTGGCACTGAAAGCGCTGGCCGAAGAAAAGGTGCGGATGGAAGGTGGCAAGGCAGTTTCCGTACCCGGTGCGGATGCCAGCGGTACGGACCAAAGGATCGTTTCGGCCGGTCTCTGAGCCGTCATCGACTGCTACGGACGTTCAGCATTCCTTGTATTGGCTGGAGCAGTCGACATCGCGACGGCTTTGCTATTGGCGTGGCGGCGATCAAACCACCGCGATTTGCGAAGGCAATAGCCGCACCCCTGAGGCGTCGGCATCTCGCGTCGCACCTGCCGCTCGCCACGCTCGACAAACCGTTACGCGCAGCAGCGGCACGGGAAGGTGTGCCGCTGCTGGCTCCCTGACGTCTGCCTCTCGACAGTGTCAGCGCCATCCCAACGTCGTGCTGCGGCCGAGGTTCCGATCACAGGACGCCGCGATTGAGCTTGGCCCATTGCAGTGCGATAATCGTCTTCGCATCGGTGATGCCACCGGTGGTGATCATGCCATAGGCCTCGTCGAGGCCAAGCGTCACAACCTCGATGTCCTCGCCCTCGCCCGCAAGCCCGCCGCCGAGACCAACCCTGTCATCGGTCCTGATTGCCGCGGCAAAAAGCGAAAGCCTTTCGGTCAGAGCGCCGGGACTGGCATGGACTTCGCAGATATAATGCGGCTGCTCTATCCTGAACCCGGTTTCCTCCATCGCTTCGCGCACCACCGCCTCGGAAGATATTTCGCCATCGTCGATGATGCCGGCCGGCAGTTCCAGCATGAAAGCGGGATCACCATTGACGAAGGCGCCGGGGCGGAACTGCCTTACCAGAACGACCCGGTCTTCCTTCACGTCCAGCAACAGGATGGCGGCCGCATTGCCGTGGTCATGAACCTCGCGATCAATCGTGACGACATCGCCGTTCGGCATGCGCTGCTCGAAGGTGAGCATGTCCAGTTGCACGAAGCCCTTCCACAGGTTTCGGCGGCCGACAAGGCGCACGCGTTCGGTTTCGGCGGTGTCGATGTCGATCATGTCCATTCCTGTCTTTCGATTGGCCGGCTGCGCCATCACGCTTTCCGCATCCAGACCCGGTTGTCGTGGAAGGCGGCGCCGCCATAAGGAGCAACTGCATCGGCACCGGTCAAGAGATTGATGCCTTCGCCGTCCAGATGCGCTGCGTTGGGCCACAAGCCTTCGGCCACCAGGACGCCGGGCCGTGCACCGGCAACGATGCGGGCATGCAGGCGAATGTCCCCGCGCCCGTTTCCGATGCGCACGATGTCACCTTCAGCGATACCAACACGCGCTGCATCGGAGGGTTCGATCATCACGTCCGGCCTGCCTTCCTTCTGCACCGAGCCTTTTGTTTCGGTGAAGGAGGAATTGAGAAAGCTGCGCGCCGGCGAAGTCGCCAACCGGAATGGATGCGCTTCATCTACCGTCTCGATCAGGTCCACATGATCCGGGAAGGCCGGCAGATGAGCAACCGGCCCGAGCGGCCCGACGTTTTCCGGCGGCTTGTCCGGCGAAGGGCCGTTGGCCCAATCCGGGCTGAAGCGGAACTTGCCGTCATCGTAGCCAAAGCCGTTGAGATAATGTGCGGTGTCGAAATCGGGCTGCGCATCGATCCATTTGTCGCGGGCAAGATCGGCGTAACCCGGCCAGCCGCTATCGGAAAGGATGCGGTCGATGTGGCTGCGCTCGTCCTCGCCGAAGCCTGGCAGGTGACTGACACCGAGCCTTTTCGCCAGCTCCTCAATGACGAAGAGATTGGTGCGCACGGTTGACGGCGGCTCGACGATCTTGGGCCCGAGCAGGATGTGCATATGGCCGCCGCCGCGATAAAGATCGTCATGTTCGACGAACATGGTGGCCGGCAGGACGATATCGGCGACCTTGGCGGTATCGGTCATGAACTGCTCGTGCACGGCGACAAACAGATCGTCGCGCAAGAAACCGTTGCGGACGAGGCGCTGTTCGGGCGCGACATTCATCGGGTTGGTGTTCTGGATCAGCAGCGCATCGACCGGGCCGCGATGGCGCAGCGCCTCGGCGTCGCCGGTCAGCACGCGGCCGATCTGCGATTGATCGAGCATGCGGATATCGGGATCGACAAAGGCCGTTCCCATCAGATGCGCCTTGTCGAGGCGGTAGATCGCCCCGTTATTGTGAAACGCGCCGCCACCCTCATATTGCCAGGAGCCGAGCACCGTGGCGATCGAAAGCGCAGCATGCATGGCAGCGGTGCCGTTGCGCTGGCGGGCAAAACCATAGCCGAGGCGGAAGAAGGTCTTCTTGGTCGTGCCGACCAGTCGCGCGAAGGCCTCGATCTCTTCCACCGACAGGCCCGTGATGGCAGATGCCCATGCCGGCGTGCGGGTTTTCAGATGCGCCTCAAGCCCCGCAGGGTCGTCGGAAAACTTCGCCATATAGGCACGATCGGCATATCCATCGCGGAAGGCGATATGCATGACGGCGCAGGCGAGCGCCGCATCGGTGCCGGGACGCACCGTCAGCGCCATGTCTGCCTGTTTCATGGTGGGGTTGTCGTAGATGTCGACCACGACGATCGTTGCACCACGTTCCTTGCGGGCCTTGATCGCGTGGGTCATGACATTGACCTGGGTGGAAACGACATTCGATCCCCAGATCACCACGCAATCCGACTTGCCGATCTCGCGCGGGTCGGGACCGCGCAGGTCGCCCGTGCCCATGACATAACCGGTCCAGGCCATGTTGGTGCAGATCGTGCCGAAGAAACCGGAATATTTCTTGGCATGGCGCAGGCGTTCGATACTGTCGCGCTGCACCTGGCCCATCGTGCCGGCATAGAAATAAGGCCAGACCGCTTCCGAGCCATGGCGGGCTTCGGCCTTTACGAATGCATTGGCGATTTCGTCGAGCGCTGCCTCCCAGGAAATCTCCTGCCAGCTGCCGTCGCCCTTGGCCCCTGCCCGCCGCTGCGGCACCATCAGGCGACCGGGGTGATAGAGCCGCTCGGCATAACGCGCGACCTTGGCGCAGATGACGCCAGCCGTATAGGTATTGTCGGCCGAGCCACGCACCCGCCCGATCTTCCCCTCGGCGGTGATATCGATATCGAGCGCGCAGGCGGAGGGACAGTCGTGCGGACAGACGGTATGGGCCACCGAATTGTGTCCGGGCAGGCCTAGGGCGGAGATGGGCGTCGCAATGTTCATCGGTTTTCTATATGGCATGGGCGGAGCCGTCAAAAGCACGATCTGCGGCTCATCACGATTATTCATCCGGAGCATTCATGAACTACCGCCACATCTATCATGCCGGCAATTTTGCCGATGTTCTCAAGCATGCGGTGCTGGCGCAGCTGGTCGTCTACATGCAGAAGAAGGACAAGGCCTTTCGCGTGCTCGATACGCATGCGGGTATCGGCCTCTACGATCTTTCCTCCGAAGAGGCTCAGAAGACCGGCGAATGGCGCGACGGCATCGGCAAGGTGATGGCGGCGGAGTTTTCGCCACAGGTCGCCGCCGTGCTGAAACCCTATATGGATGCCGTGCGCGAACTCAACCCGGGTTTCGATACCGATGGCGCGCTGAAACTCTATCCAGGCTCGCCAAAACTGTCGCGCATGCTGTTTCGCCCACAGGACCGGCTGGCGGCGATGGAACTGCATCCCGACGATCATAACCGCCTGTCGCGCCTGTTCGAGGGCGATTTCCAGACGCGCGTGACCGAGCTCGATGGCTGGCTGGCACTCGGCGCGCATCTGCCGCCGAAGGAAAAGCGCGGCGTGGTGCTGGTCGATCCGCCTTTCGAGATCGAGGGCGAATATGATCGGCTGGTAAAGGGTCTGGCCACGGCTTACAGGCGTTTTCCGGGTGGCACTTACTGCCTTTGGTATCCGTTGAAGAAGGGCGCGCCGATCAAGGCGTTTCACGAGCAGTTGCAGGCTCTGAACATCCCCAAAATGCTCTGCGCCGAACTGACGGTCATCAGCGATCGCGAAACGACGGGGTTGAACGGTTCCGGCCTCATCATCGTCAATCCGCCCTTCACGCTGAAGGACGACCTGCATCTGCTGCTGCCGGCCTTGAAGGACGTTATGGCGAAAGACCGCTACGCCTCGCAGCGCGCTTTCTGGCTGCGCGGCGAAGAGATGATTGAGCGCGACGACGAATAGCTGAGGATGGCGTCGTCAGGCGCCTTTTCCATCAGCTTTCGTGTTGTTCTCCGCGACGGAGATCGGGCGCATTGTTCAGCCTGAATTGCGAGCGTTCGAAAATCAGGATGACCACCAGCGCCATGACGAACGGAATGATCAGGTAAAACAGCCGGAACACCAACAGAGCCGCAATGACGTCGGCCTGGTTCATGTCGGGCAGCCCCATCAGAAACACGAGTTCGAGCACGCCAAGCCCGCCCGGCGCATGCGAAAGGAGCGCTGCCGAAAACGAGATCAGGAATATGCCGAGCACGATCATGAAACCGGGATTGCCGGCCTCAGGCAGCGCAAAATAGATGATGCCTGCGGCCCCGATCAGCTCGACTGGCGCCAGCAGCAATTGCGGGAGAACGACTTTCGGGGCCGGATAGAAAATGTTGATCGAGCCGAGTTTCAGCGGCTTCAGCTTCATGAAGCTCGCGACAACGTAGAGACCGATCAGGGCGAGGATGAGCACGCCGGTTGCCGCCGATGCCTCGACTGGAACCAGATCGCCGAAACGATCGATCAGTTCCGGCTCATAGACCAGAACCAGCCCCGCCAGAAGCAGCGTCCCGAGGATGAAGGTGAAGGAACAGATGGCGATGAGAACGCCGATTTCAGCCGGCGTCAGGCCGCGCGTCGAATAGGCCCGATAACGCACGACGGCACCGGAAACGACCGAGGCGCCGACATTATGGGACAGAGCATATGTGGTGAAAGAGCAGATGGTGATGAACCACCAGTCGATCTTTTTGCCAAGATGCATAAGCGCGATGCGGTCGTAGCCGGCAAGCGCCGCATAGGCGACCAGCGTGGATATCGCCGCCAGCACCCAATGCGTCGCGGGAATGGCGACAAGACTGTCCCACAGATCGTCGAGCGACAGGCCACGCAATTCCTTGTAGAGAAGCCAGGCCGAAAGCGCTATCGTCAACGCGCCCACAGCCGGCCAAAGGTATTTCCTCAATGTCATCAAGCCGTTTCGCTCTTCACTCCTCACCACGACAGCCATTCGCCGCCGACCGCGAAGCAGCAGCTTAGCCGCCAAATTGCTAACCATTCAACCTTGCCGACGCATTCGTGTTCCACTGACCGGGATTTTTTGCTGATGACGGGAAAACTCTTGTCTGCCCTTGGGCACGCCACGCTTGCCATGGCAGTGCTTTGCTGCGTTCTCCTGCCGGCCAACGCCACCTTCGCGCAGGAGAACAATCAGTCGCGCAATCAGGCGCGCGGGCAAGCCGGCGTATTCGATTTCTACGTCCTGTCGCTGTCATGGTCGCCCACCTTCTGCGCGGCGCAAAAGAGCGGCCGCAATGCGCAGCAATGCGGCAGCACCACCGATTTCGGCTTCATCGTGCATGGTCTATGGCCGCAATACGAGCGCGGCTACCCGGAATTCTGCAAGGTCGATGAGCCGGGCCGTGTGCCGAATGCGCTGGGCGAGCCGCTTTTCGACATCATGCCGTCGATGGGGCTGATCGGTCATCAATGGCGCAAGCACGGCGCCTGTAGCGGGCTGTCGCAGCGCGACTATCTCGCCGCCATCCGCACCGCCTATCAGCGCGTCAAGCTACCGGTCGCGCTGACCGACGCCGCGCAGGCCCGCACGCTTTCCGCCCGCGCCGTCGAGGAGGCGTTCGTCGAGAGCAATCCCGGCATGGATGCCAAGGGGATCGCCGTCACCTGCGAACGCGACAAGCTGGAAGAGGTGCGCATCTGCATGACCAAGGATTTCGCTTTCCGGCCCTGCGCGGAAGTCGACAGACGCAGTTGCTCGCTCACCAGCCTCACCCTGCCGGCCGCACCATGACACCCAACCGTCCACAGGAACCCGTATGAAAATTCTCTATTCGCCCGCCTCGCCCTATTCGGCAAAGTGCCGCATGGCTGCGCGCTATCTCGGCCTCGATGTCGAAAACGTGAAAACCGACACCAACGCGGCACCGGCCGATCTTTTGGACAGCAATCCGCTGGGAAAGATCCCGGTGCTGATCCGGGACGACGGGCGCGGCATCTATGACAGCGTCGCCATCATGTCCTATCTCGATCGCGTCTCCGGCGGCCGGCTTTATCCGAAAAAACATGAAAAACGCACGGATGCGGAAGTCCTGGAGGCGTTGTGCGACGGCATAACCGACTGCCTTCTTGCCATCGTATACGAGCGTCGTTTCCGCCCGGAAGACAAGATTCACCAGCCCTGGATCGACAAGCAGTGGGAGAAGGTGACACGCGGCCTTGACCATCTGGAAAAGAACCTGCCGAAAACCGGCAAGAAACTGAATGGCGGACATTTTTCGCTTGCAGCCCTTCTCGGCTATCTCGATCTGCGTTTTGCCGGTCAATGGGAAGAGGAACGGCCTTTCCTGGCGGCCTGGCGCGAAACCTTTGCCAAGCGTTTTGGCGCCTATGACGAGATGAAGTCGAACGCATAAGTCGGTCGTCCGATACGCTCCATGCGACCTTAGGCGGAGAGCCGGCTGCAAAGCTTGCTCTCCCCATCTCCTTCGCTAGTATCCGTTGAGCGGCGGGAGGCCGCTATGGAGGAGATGTCATGAAACACCTCGCGTTCACGCGACGGGCGGCGCTTGCCCTGGCGGGCTCGGCCCTGACCCTGATATCGCTCGGCTCGGCAAGGGCCCAGAATTTTCCCGGCAACACGGTCACGCTGGTCGTGCCCTTTGCCGCCGGCGGGTCGACCGATGTGGTCGGACGTGTCGTTGCCCAGAAGATGGGCGAGATCCTCGGCCAGCAGGTCGTGGTCGAAAACGTCGCCGGCGCCGGCGGCAATCTGGGTGCCGACCGGGTGGCGCGCGCCGAACCCGACGGCTACACGATCCTGATGGGAACGGTGGCGACACACGCGCTGAACCCATTGATCCTGAAGACGAAACCCTACGATCCGGAAAAGGATTTTTCACCCGTTTCGCTGCTTGTCGTGGTGCCGAACGTGCTGGTTGTCAATCCGCAGCTTCCGGTCAATTCGGTGCAGGAACTGATCGACCTGTTGAAGAAGGAACCGGATAAGTATTCCTACGCCTCGTCCGGCAACGGCACGCCGCTGCATCTGTCGGGTGAACTGTTCAAGAGCATGACCGGGACCAGCATGCAGCACGTGCCCTACAAGGGCGCAGGACCCGCACTCAACGATCTGGTCGGCAACCAGATCTCCATCATGTTCGACAACCTGCCCTCCTCTTCGGGCCATATCAAGGGCAAGACGCTGAGGGCGCTGGGCGTGACAACGAAGGAACGCGCGCCTTCCTTCCCCGAAGTGCCGACGGTTGCGGAAACCGTGCCGGGTTACGAGACCTATACGTGGAACGCACTCTTTGCCCCGAAAGACACTCCACCGGAGGTGGTGGCCAAATTGAACGAGGCCGCAAACGCGGCGCTGAAGGATCCGAAGGTGGTGGAGCGGATGAAGGAATTCAGCGCCACGATCGTTGGGTCGACGCCGGAAGAGCTTGGCAAGCATGTGACAGCCGAACTGGCGAAATGGGGACCGGTGGTCAAGAACGCCAATATCCAGATGGATTGAGCTACGGCAGCACGCTCCTTCGTCATCCGCGGCCTTGTGCCGAGGATCTGACCACGGTGCCACAAATTCAACGCGGCAAATGGTCGGGACAGGCTCGAGCATGACGACGGTAGGCGGCAAGTCATGCCCTCACGCCAACGCAAAAAGGCCGGAAGCTTTCGCTCCCGGCCCTTTTTAAAAGACTGTCCGAAGATATTCCGGATCAGAACTTCATGCCGATACCGACCTTGACGCTCTGGTCGTCGAAACCACGCGAATAGGTGGTGCCGCCGATGTTGAAGTCCTTGTCCTGGTAGTCGGTGTAGCGGTATTCCACACGTGCGGTGATGTTGTCGGTCACCATGGTTTCGGCACCAGCGCCGACCGTGTAGCCGACGGCTGTCTTGTCGTCGGAACCGACGGCGTTCGAAACCTTGTTGTTGGCGGCTGCGACACCGGCCGTGCCGTACAGCAGAACCGGGCTGAGGTCGTAACCGAGGCGGCCGCGAACAGAACCGTTCCAACCTTCCTTCATGTCGACGCCATTGCCGGCATAGCCCTTCTGATCGGCATAACCGACATCGGCTTCGATACCGTAGACGACCTGGCCGCTCTGCCAGTTGTAACCGGTATAGAGCGAACCGCCCCAACCGTCAGCCTTGCTGTCGCCGTCGCCGCCGGATGCCTTGCCTGCAAAGTCGTAGTTGCCGGTGGCGCCGAGGTAGTAACCCGACCAGTTAGCAGCCGGAGCCGGCTGTTCGACGGCAACCGGGGCTTCCGGGATCTGCTCGACGGCATCAGCAGCCTGGGCAGCCGAAACCGCGATGAGGCTTACGCCGGAAACGATGATGGAAGCGATGATGGTACGCATACTTAATCTCCTTTTACTCGGTGTCGGAACGCTGCAAAGACTGCAAGGTCCTGAGCTGGTTCGTCCGGCCCGTTGAGATGGAGATTGGAGGTCAATTGCGGAGATGAAAGAGCCAAAATGTGAATTGTTTGTGGCAGCGAGGCGGCTGAAGTTTGATGTTGCTTCATCGCAACACGGTATTTGTTAACCTTACTTAAAAGTTTATCCAAGTATATTATTTTTAATCTTCTCTATTACATTGCTGCATTCGAATAAAACAACAGGGCACAGCATGCAAGCCTCATTTCGAGACGGCTTCCACCTGACCGGTTCGGTGTCTATATGGAGATCAAAACCTCAACCCGCAGCCGAAAGCGTAGATTTACCTGTGAAATCTCCTAGGACCGTACTTGTGACCGGCGCCGCCAGAAGGATCGGCGCGGCGATATGCAGCGATCTGGCCGCAAACGGCTTTTCAGTCGCCATCCACGCCAACGAGACGATCGACGAGGCCGAACGGCTGGCCGCCCGTTTGCGGCAGGGTGGGGCGAGCGCGATCGCGGTCCAGGCCGATCTGCTGGACCCGGACAAAGCGAAAGATCTGATCCCCCGCGTTGCAGGCGAACTCGGTCCTGTCGGCCTTCTCGTCAACAATGCCTCGATCTTTCGCGAAGACAGTGCCGAGGCTTTTGATGCGAGCGCCTTCGAGCAGCATTTCGCCATCCATGTCAAAGTCCCATCGATTCTCTCGGGGGCCTTTCTTGCTCAGCTGCCTGACGATGCGTCAGGGCTGATCGTCAACATGATCGACCAGCGCGTCTGGGCGCTGACGCCGCGTTTCTATTCCTATACATTGTCAAAATCGGCCTTGTGGACCGCGACGCAGACGCTTGCGCAGGCCTATGGGCCGCGGGTTCGGGTCAATGCGATCGGACCCGGCCCGAGCTTCAGGAGCCCACGTCAGACAGACGAGGACTTTCAGAGCCAACTCTCCGCCCTTATATTGCAACAGGGACCGGCGCCGGAGGAATTCGGCGCGACGATTCGCTTTCTGTTCAATACGCCCTCGATCACCGGTCAGATGGTGGCGCTCGACGGCGGCCAGCATCTGGCGTGGCAAACGCCGGATGTGGCGGAGATCAATGAATGAATTCTGCAAAACTGCCCGATGGCGGCGTGCTCTACGACGAGACCGACGAGGACGACGACGATTCGACGCTGGATACTGCGCTGGACGCCGCTGCGACCGAGGGCGATGTCGCGCGCCTGACGACGGCAATCGACTGGAACGAGGCGGTCAAGCACGAGGCCGGCCTGAAGGGCGCCGACCTGATTGCCGAATTCGTCAAGCATCTGCCGAATGCGCCGGGCGTCTATCGCATGTTCAACGAGGCCGGCGACGTCATGTATGTCGGCAAGGCGCGCAGCCTGAAAAAGCGTGTCAGCAATTATGCGCAAGGGCGGCTGCATTCCAACCGGCTGACGCGCATGGTGCGCGAAACCACCCATATGGAATTCGTCACCACGCGCACGGAAACCGAAGCGCTGCTGCTCGAAGCCAATCTGATCAAGCGCCTGCGCCCGCGCTTCAACGTGCTGCTGCGCGACGATAAGTCGTTTCCCTATATTCTCATCAGCGGCGATCACCGTGCCCCCGCCCTCTTCAAGCATCGCGGCGCGCGGGCACGCAAAGGCCAGTATTTCGGCCCCTTCGCATCGGCGTCCGCGGTCGGGCGCACCATCAATTCACTGCAGCGCGCGTTTCTGTTGCGCACCTGCACCGACAGCGTGTTCGAGACGCGCACGCGACCCTGCCTGCTGTATCAGATCAAGCGCTGTTCCGGCCCCTGCACGCATGAGGTCAGCGACGAAGGCTATGCCGAACTCGTCAAGGAGGCGGCGGATTTTCTCTCCGGCCAGAGCCAGAACGTCAAGACCGTCATCGCCCGGCAGATGCAGGAAGCCTCCGAAGACCTCGACTTCGAACGTGCCGCCATCTACCGCGACCGCCTGGCGGCGCTTTCCCACGTCCAGAGCCACCAGGGCATCAATCCGGCCGGCGTCGAGGAAGCGGATATCTTTGCCATCCATCACGAGGGCGGGCTGACCTGCATTCAGGTGTTCTTCTTCCGCACCGGCCAGAACTGGGGCAACCGCGCCTATTTTCCCAAGGCCGACCCGCAAATGCCGGGTGCGGAAGTGCTGAACGCGTTTCTGGCGCAGTTTTATGACGACAAGCCGGTGCCGAAACAGATTCTGCTGTCGGAAACCGTCGAGGAACAGGAGCTGCTGGCGCTCGCCTTTTCCGAGAAGGCCGGACACAAGGTGACGATCTCGGTGCCGCAGCGCGGCGAAAAACGCGATCTGGTCGATCATGTCGCCGCCAATGCCCGCGAGGCGCATGGCCGCAAGCTGGCGGAGACCTCTTCGCAGGCGAGACTGCTGGCCGGGCTTGCCGAAACCTTCAAGCTGCCCTGGCAACCGCGCCGCATCGAAATCTACGACAACTCGCACATCATGGGCACCAACGCCGTCGGCGGCATGGTGGTGGCCGGACCGGAAGGGTTCGTGAAAGGCCAGTACCGGAAATTCAACATCAAATCGACCGACATCACGCCCGGCGACGACTTCGGCATGATGAAGGAAGTGATGACGCGGCGTTTCTCGCGGCTCATCAAGGAAGAAGGCATTCCCAACCGCAGCATTTCGGCGGCACCGAGTGCGGATCCCGCGACCGCCACGAACCCGGACGACATCAACGACGCCGCCTTCCCGGCATGGCCCGACGTGATCCTGATCGACGGCGGCCAAGGACAGATGACGGCGGTGCGCGCCATTCTCGACGAGCTTGGCATTCGCGACGTGGTCACCGCCATCGGCGTTGCGAAGGGCGTCGACCGCGATGCCGGCCGCGAACGTTTCTTCGCCGACGGCCGCAGCGATTTTTCGCTGCCACCGCGCGACCCCGTGCTTTATTTCATCCAGCGCATGCGCGACGAAGCGCACAGGTTCGCCATCGGCTCGCACCGCGCCCGGCGCAAGAAGGAGATGATCCGCAACCCGCTCGACGAGATCGCCGGCATTGGGCCGGGCCGCAAGCGCAAGCTGCTGCAGCATTTTGGCACGGCAAAGGCGGTTTCGCGTGCGGGCCTGAATGATCTGATGGCGGTCGAGGGCATTTCCGAAGCGGTGGCCAGGCAGGTCTATAACCATTTCCACGAGAACCGGACGAACTGAGGCAAACCTCTGTAAAAAAGCCGCGAAAGCCTGTTGACGCTGACGTGTCGAACCCTCAACTAGGGACAAACCCCAGGAACAGGTCGAAAATGGCATCGCGCGCATACAGCATACCCAATCTCCTGACTTATGCGCGCATCATCGCCGTGCCTCTGATCGTTCTGTGTTTCTATGTCGAGGGCCGGCTCGAGAGTTCCGATACCGCGCGCTGGACGGCATTCTGGCTGTTCGTCGCAGCATCCTTCACTGATTACCTCGACGGCTATCTCGCCCGCATCTGGAACCAGACATCCAATATCGGGCGCATGCTGGACCCCATTGCCGACAAGTTGCTGGTAGCGGCCGTGCTGCTTCTTCTTGCGGCGGATGGAACGATCACGGACTGGTCGCTCTGGGCCGCCATCACTATTCTGTGCCGCGAAATCCTCGTGTCCGGTCTGCGTGAATATCTGGCCGCGCTGAAGGTTTCCGTACCGGTGACGCGGATCGCCAAATGGAAGACGACGATCCAGATGGTCGCCATCGCCTTCCTGCTTGCGGGACCGGCTGGCGACAAGCTCCTTTCCTACTCCACCGAAATCGGCCTTGCCTTCCTTTGGGTTGCTGCGGCCCTTACCTTCTATACCGGTTACGACTATTTCCGTGCCGGCCTGAAACACATTGTCGAGGAATGACATGGTCAAGCTCGTCTATTTCGCCTGGGTGCGCGAGCGTATCGACAAAGCCGAGGAAGAGATCGAGCTTCCGGCACATGTGGTGACAGCGGGCGATCTGCTGGTCCATCTGAAGACATTGGGCGACGGATACGAGGCCGCGCTCGAATATCCCGACGTCATTCGCGTGGCCGTCAATCAGGAACATGTCGAGCATGACGAACCGATCGCCGGAGCGCGCGAAATCGGCATTTTCCCGCCTATGACGGGTGGGTGAGAAGCGACGGCTTCAGCCGGCAAAACGTCCTGAGCCAAAGCGAAGGGCCGGGATACGGTCCGGCATACCCGGCCCAAAGCCACGGAGACGACCGATGACATCCCCTGCTCCTACCATCCGCGTTCAGCCCCACGACTTCGACCTGCAAACCGAAATCGACGCGCTGACCGCAGGCCGGACCGATATCGGCGCCGTCGTCTCCTTCGTCGGCCTCTGCCGCGGCGAACGGAACACGCTGTCGGCGCTGGAACTGGAGCATTATCCGGGCATGGCGGAAGCCGAGATGCGACGCATCGCAGATCTTGCCATCGAACGTTTCGATCTGCTTGGCCTGACAGCCGTCCACCGCCATGGCAAAATCGCGCCGGGCGAAAACATCGTGCTGGTGATTGCCGCCTCACCGCATCGGCAGGCCGCGTTCGATGGCGCCAATCTCGTCATGGATTTTCTCAAAACCTCGGCACCCTTCTGGAAGAAGGAGCACGGCAGGGACGGCAAGGCGCGCGACTGGGTGGCGGCGAAGGACGCAGACGACAGCGCCCGGAACAAGTGGTCGTGAACCTTACGGCTGCACGCGTTCGCGCCGGCTGATCACCAGACCCACGACCAGCGCCGACATCATGGCGACATCCCGCCACAGAATGGGCCCGTAACCGCTCCACAGCGTTTCGACCAAGCCGATCAACGCCGCCCCACCGGCGGGCCCGCAGAGGATGCGCATGTCCGCCGGCCGCCGCGATCAGCACGACTTTCAAGCCGAAGAGCACACCCGCGCCCTCGACGTCGCCAACAGCGTCATCCTGCGTTTTGGCCCGGAACGCAGCGTCGATCGTTTTGCCGACCCTTACCAACTGGAGGCATTTACCACCCCTCGAAACCCTTGGTAATCGGCCCCGGCTACGCACCCAACCCCGAGGTTTTCAAGCCTGACGGAACTGCCGATCTGAAAAGCCCGGACGATTGCCCGAAATAAGAAAGCCGGCGCTTGCGCACCGGCTTCTCATCAGTTCAAAACCTGGAAATCCGGCAATCAGCCGACGATTTCGGTTTCTGCGAACCAGTAGGCGATTTCCTGAACGGCGGTTTCCGGAGCGTCCGAACCGTGAACCGAGTTTTCGCCGATCGACAGAGCGAACTGCTTGCGGATCGTGCCTTCGTCGGCGTTGGCCGGGTTGGTCGCGCCCATGATTTCGCGGTTCTTCAGGATGGCGTTTTCACCTTCCAGAACCTGGACGATGGTCGGGCCCGAGGTCATGCCTTCAACCAGTTCGCCGAAGAACGGACGTTCCTTGTGAACGGCGTAGAAGCCTTCGGCTTCGCGCTTGGACATCCATACGCGCTTGGAGGCGATGATGCGCAGGCCGTTGTCTTCGAATACCTTGGTGATGGCGCCGGTCAGGTTGCGCTTCGTTGCGTCGGGCTTGATCATCGAGAAGGTGCGTTCAATCGCCATGTCTCTGGTCCTTTATTTGCGGAAAAGTGGGCGGTGTTTACCCGCCTGAAGCGCCGGAAACAAGAGGCTTGGCGTCATTGTTCATTTTCCGGACGCCGAATTCATGCGGCTGTCACACGCCGACCGAGCCCGTGATGAAGATCGAGGCAGCGCTCAAACCAGTCCGAAACCGGATCACCGGCCTCGAAAACATCGGCACCGGCGGTGATGCGCATCCATTGCAACGCGCCGAACAGGATGTAGTCGGCAAACAGCGGACCTTTACCACCGAGGAAGGGCTGGTATTTCAGCATTTGCCGCAGGGGTTCGATTTTTGGCGCGAAGGCGCCAATGGCGGCTTCGCGACCGGTGCGCATTTCCTCCAGCGTGCGGCCAAGCATGGCTTCGCGGCTGCTGCGGAAATAACGCTGGTCCTCATCGGCAAGCATGTCATGAATATCCGATACGGCGATTGCCGTGACCGCCGGATGAATGGTTGACTGCGAAAACCGTTCGACAAACCGCGAAAGCGCCTTGCCGCCCTCGCCGCCGAACAAAGTCGGGCGATCGGGATAGGACTCTTCCAGATAAAGTGCGATATCGAAACTGTCCGACACCAGCCTGTCGCCATCACGCAGGATCGGTACGGTTTTGGAAAAGCCGTTCTCCAGAGCCGGAATGGCCGTGAAGGCTGTCGGCTTTTCGATGAAATCCAGGCCCTTGTGGGCAAGCGCCATCACCACTTTCCACGCATGCGGCGAAAATGGCCGCTCGTGGTCGCTGCCGCTCAGGGTGTAGAGAATGCGTGTCATGCTTTGCTCCCTCTCGTGATCCTGTTTCACGGGAGCGCAGGATGCGAAAAAAATCCAGTCAGGATTTGTCATCCTACCCATTCACATCGTGCCGGGGGAGATTACCCCGCCGCATCCACCCCGCGTTAACCCTCGAATGAGGTGCCTACTGCTGCTTCAGCGGATGTTAAAACTCGCGCATGTTAATGGACAACACACGCATAAGGACACGAAGACCGAGAGACAGGCATGTCGGCAGAGACAGCGAAGACCGCACCGAAGAACAGGATATTGCTTGCGGTGAGCCAGCAGATGGCACGTCTCGACGTCGTCGGCCTGCCGCGTAACTACGAGCTGTTCCACGATGCTATCACGGGCGGCGATGCGGCGCTGACGCGCGAAGTGATGGCCCTCGGCCCGGCACCCACACAGATGCTGCTCGACGATATAGGCCTTCGTCACCGCCTGCCGGCCTTCACGGGCCTTTCCGCCAATGCAACACGTCAACAGGACATCGAACTCATTGTCGGCCTTGGGGAAAAGGTCTCCCGCGGCGTCTCGCAGAAACAGACCTTTGCCCGGGCGCTGGAATCCGTGGCGCGCAGCCTGCGCAGCGAGCGCAGCGGCAATGTGGCAGACGTGCTGGCGGAGA
The DNA here is from genome assembly GCF_050275975.1 of Neorhizobium sp. NPDC001467. Taxonomy (NCBI): domain Bacteria; kingdom Pseudomonadati; phylum Pseudomonadota; class Alphaproteobacteria; order Hyphomicrobiales; family Rhizobiaceae; genus Neorhizobium; species Neorhizobium sp. NPDC001467. The sequence continues at coordinate 191,960 of NZ_JBNNPS010000005.1, forward strand.
TCGATTATCTCACCAGTTCGATCAGCGAGGCCATGACCGTCGAGACCGAATTGTCGACGGCGCTGAGGACCAGCGCAGAAAAGCTTGCCGCCAGCGAAAAGGCCACTTCTTTGGCACGCGAAGCCTCGCTTCGCGACCGCCTGACCGCGTTGCCAAACCACATCGCCCTGTCCGAGCGGCTCGAAGGGCTTTATTCGGCAGCTTCGGAAGGCCGCCGGACCGCTCTGTTTCTCCTGTCGCTCAATCGACTGTTCGACATTACGCAGGTGCCGAACGATACGGTGGGCAACCGTGTGCTCAAGAAATCGGCTTCGATCTTCCGCAACACCATCAAGAAGAACGATTTCGTTTCACGCATCGGCCCGCGCGAGTTCGCCTTCCTGTTCGACAATGTCGGCCAGGAAAGCGTCGGCGCGATCGCCGAGCGGCTGAACACCTCGATCATCAACGGCTTGCAACTGGTCCCCGAGGAAAACAAATCGGCCGGCCTGCCGATGGAACTGGCGATCGGCGTGGCGCTGACTGACGACGCCCACTCTCCCCAGGAACTGCGCAATCGGGCGGCCATCGCCCTCGACAGCGCACTGGCCAATCCGCGCCAGCCAGTGGTGATCGGCGGCGGCAAGGCGGTGGCACGCACGGCGCGGGCCTGATCGACCAAGCACCGGTCGGAAAGATCGAGCCCGGCAGGAAATGGCTGCCAACTCGTGGATGGCTAGTCATGGCCAGCAAGGCGCGGTGGTGGAGCGTTGACCAGCGCACAACGCCCATCCATCAGGCACCTTGTCAGAACGGCCGGTTTCAGCCAAAACCGCGGCCATGATCACGATTACAGACCTTTCCGCCCGCATCGCCGGACGTCTCCTCCTCGACCACGCCAGCGTGACGCTGCCGGCCGGCACGAAAGCCGGCCTCGTCGGCCGCAACGGAGCCGGAAAGTCGACGCTGTTCAAGATCATCACCGGCGACATGGCGTCGGAAAGCGGATCGGTTTCGATCCCGAAAAACGCTCGTATCGGTCAGGTGGCGCAGGAAGCGCCGGGCACGGAAGATTCGCTGATCACCATCGTCATGGCCGCCGACAAGGAGCGCACCGCGCTTCTCGTCGAAGCCGAAACCGCGACCGATCCGAACCGCATTGCCGAGATCCAGATGCGGCTCGTCGATATCGACGCCCATTCGGCCGAAGCGCGCGCCGCCAGCATTCTTGCCGGCCTCGGGTTCAACGCCGAAGCGCAGCTGCGCCCGGCCTCCTCCTTTTCCGGTGGCTGGCGCATGCGCGTGGCGCTGGCAGCGGTCCTTTTCGCCCAGCCGGACCTGCTTCTGCTTGACGAACCGACCAACTATCTCGATCTCGAGGGCACGATGTGGCTGGAAGATTACGTGCGGCGTTACCCGCACACGGTCATCGTCATTTCCCACGATCGGGACATGCTGAATAATGCCGTCAATTCGATCGTGCATCTCGATCAGCAGAAGCTGACCTTCTATCGCGGCGGTTACGACCAGTTCGAGCGCCAGAAGGCCGAGAACGACGAATTGCAGATGAAGGCGAAGGCGAAAAGCGACGCTGCCCGCAAGCATATCCAGAGCTATATCGACCGGTTTCGCTACAAGGCATCCAAGGCCCGTCAGGCTCAGAGCCGCATCAAGGCGCTGGAGCGCATGGGCACGGTGTCGGCAGTCGTCGAGGATCATGTCCAACCGATAACCTTCCCCGCTCCGGAAAAGCAGCCGGCCTCGCCGATCGTGGCGATCTCCAAGGGCGGCGTCGGTTACACGCCCGGCCAGCCGATCCTGAAAAACATCAGCCTGCGGATCGACAATGACGATCGCATCGCCCTGCTCGGCTCCAACGGCAACGGCAAGTCCACCTTTGCCAAGCTGATATCCGGCCGCCTGACCATCGATGGCGGCGAGATGAAGCTGGCGCCATCGCTGTCGATAGGCTTTTTCGCGCAGCACCAGTTGGACGACCTGATCCCCAACGAATCCCCCGTCGATCACGTGCGCCGGCTGATGCCGGATGCCCCGGAAGCCAAGGTGCGCGCCCGCGTGGCGCAGATGGGTCTTGCGACGGAAAAGATGGCGACTGCGGCGAAGGACCTGTCGGGTGGCGAAAAGGCCCGCCTGCTGATGGGCCTTGCCGCCTTCCATGCGCCGAACCTTTTGATCCTCGACGAACCGACCAACCATCTCGACATCGACAGCCGCCGCGCGCTGATCGAGGCGCTCAACGATTACGACGGTGCCGTCATCCTGATTTCGCACGACCGCCATCTGATCGAGGCGACCGTGGACCGGCTGTGGCTGGTCAACGAGGGGACGGTCAAACCGTTCGAAGGCGACCTTGAGGAATATCGTGACCTGATCGTGGCCGCCGGTCGCAAGAAGGACGACAAGGCTCAGGCCGTCGCCGAGGAGCAGGTCAACAAGGCCGACCAGCGCAAGGCGAACGCCGAAAAGCGCGCATCGCTGGCGCCGCTCAAGAAAAAAATCAACGAAATCGAAGCCTTGACGGGAAAGCTTGAGAAGCTGATCTCAGGTCTTGATCAAGAACTTGCAGACCCGGCGCTTTATGAAAAGACGCCGGCCAAGGCGGCCCAGAAAGCCAAGGAACGTGGCGAGGCAGCGGCAAAGCTTTCCGCAGCGGAAGAGGAATGGCTGATGCTTTCCTCAGAATATGAAGAGGCGATGGCGGGATAGGCCGCTACGGCTTGCCCGACATTCCGATGTCGGAACGTGGTATCGCACGCTCAGGGTTGGCCGATCAGCCTTTCTTGACCCAACGGCCGTCCTGCTGCTGCCAATAGGTCAGCGCGTGGCCTGAACTCTTCAGCTGTTTCCACTGGGCACGGGCGCCTTCCAGCTGCGCGGTGTCGTAACCGTCGAACATGAAGACGACGCGCTCGTAAGCGTCGAGCGGCGGCGGTTCTGCGCCATCGACGATGAAGCGCACGCTGGCGCCATTCACATTGCCGTCCTGTGCCGTGATCAGGATCGGCTGCGCCTCCGCCATGTCTGCCGCATCCGTGCCATGCGGCAGAAAACTGTCGTCGCGAAACGTCCACAAATGCGCGTCGAGAAAATCCCGGCGCGCTTCGGCCCGTGTCTGCACTACCACCTTCCATCCGCGCTCGACGCTTTTTTCCAGAAGGGACGGCAGCGCTTCTTCAAGCTTAGAATCGGTCAGGTGGTAGAACAGGACATCGGTCATCGGATCAGGCTTCGTAATGGGTGCGCACGAGCTGGTCGAGCAGACGAACCCCGTAGCCGGAGCCCCAGGACTGGTTGATCTCGCTCGATGGAGAGCCCATCGCCGTGCCGGCAATGTCGAGATGCGCCCAGGGTGTGTCGCCGACGAAACGGGCCAGGAACTGGGCAGCGGTGATGGACCCGGCATGGCGGCCTCCGCTGTTCTTCATGTCGGCAAAGCGCGAATCGATGATCTTGTCGTATTCCTTGGACAAAGGCATGCGCCACAGCTTCTCCTGGCTATCCTCGCCCGCTGCCAGAAGCTGACCTGCCAGTTCGTCATTGTTGCAAAACAGGCCGGCATGCAGATTGCCGAGCGCGACCAGAATGGCACCGGTCAGCGTTGCCAGGTTGATCATGATGCGCGGCTTGTAGGTTTCCCGCGCATACCACAGTGCGTCGCACAGAACGAGACGGCCTTCCGCATCGGTATTGATGATCTCGATCGTCTGGCCCGACATCGAGGTGACGATATCGCCCGGACGCTGGGCATTGCCGTCCGGCATGTTCTCGACAAGGCCGATAATGCCAATGGCATTGACCTTGGCCTTGCGAGCGGCAAGCGTGTGCATAAGACCGGTGACGGCGGCAGCACCGCCCATGTCGCCCTTCATGTCCTCCATGCTGGCGCCCGGCTTGATGGAAATGCCGCCGGTATCAAAGGTGACGCCCTTGCCGACGAAGACCACCGGCTGTTCCTTCGACTTGCTGCCCTTCCAGTGCATGACGGCGATCCGCGGCGGCTTCGCCGAGCCTTGGGCGACGCCGAGCAGCGCACCCATGCCGAGCTTCTTCATGTCCTTTTCGGTGAGGATTTCGACCTCGACGCCCAGATTTTCCAGCTCCTTCGCCCGTGCCGCAAACTCGACGGGGCCGAGAACGTTCGGCGGCAGGTTGACGAGTTCACGTGCGAGGTTGACACCATTGGCAACCGCCTGCGCGGCCACGAATGCGGCCTTGGCAGCTGCCGGGTCGGCGGTGACGATGGTGACGTTCACCGTCTTCACCTCCTTGTCGTCCTCGTCCTTCTTTTTGGTCTTGTACTGATCGAAGCTGTAGGCGCGCAAAAGCATGCCCAGCGCCAGATTCGCAACCTTCTCGCCGTCCATTTCGACACCTGGCGCATCGGCATGAACGACCGCGACGGAAGCGGTTTTGATCGCGGCGGCGCAGAGACCGCCCGCCCGCAGCCAGTCATGTGCGACGAGTGCTGCCGGCTTGCCGAGGCCGATGACCGCAATCCGGTCGAAGGGCGACCCGTGGGGCGCCACGATATCGAGAACGCTTGTCGCCTTGCCGCTGAATTCCGCAACGCCGGCCGCCTTGGCAAACACGCCGGCCGGATCCGCGGTGGATGCGCCCGCCGGCGGCAGATCGCCCGCGAGCTTGAGCAGAATGGCGAGCCCCTCGTCCGCACGGGCGTTTTTGGCGAACGTTATCTGATACTTGGCGGACATGTCTTCTCCGATATCATAGAATTGGTCGGCGGATCGGCCGATCCTTGCCGGTGCCGAAAGAGATACGATCATGGCCTTTTAGGCTCTCGATGCAAGATCGTCACGCAGGAATAAACACTGCAGCGCATGATCGTCATCGTCTCAATCTTGTCATCAGTCGCCGCTAGCAGCTATGGTCGTAACAAGCGACCATAGACAACCAAGACGGGGACACATGGAGCAGGCACAAGCGAAGCGATGGGTGACTGCTCTATCCGTATCGAGACGACCGACCAGTGCATGGATCACCGGAGCCCGGGGATGGTTCCTGGTCCTCGCCACCTTATGGTTCTGCCTTCTGGCCGTGTTTCATGCCTTTCCGCAGATCGACGTTCTGACTGCCGATGCGTTTTTCGAGCAATCGGCCTGCCTTGCAGACAGCCAGGCCGGCCGCACCTGCGGTCAGTTTTTTGCGGCAAACGAGACCGTCCTGCGGGCTGCCCGGCGCGCACTGTTCTACATGCCGGTATTTTTTGCCGTCGTGCTCATCGTCGTCCTGGTGCGCAATCTGCAGCATCACGGCGCCACCTATTGCACGCTGCGCACCCGGCGCTGCGTGATTGCGCTGATCGCGCTGTTCACCGGGCCCTACCTTCTCGTCAACCTGATCCTCAAATCCGTCTCCGGCCGGCCGCGCCCCTATGAGACCGACCTTTTCGGCGGCGACAAGCTGTTTACGGCCGCGGGTTCGTTCGACGGTAGCTGCTACAACAATTGTTCCTTCGTTTCCGGCGAGGCCGCGGGCGCCGGCTGGGTCGCCTGCCTGATCGTGCTGGTGCCGGCACGCTACCGGCCTTACGTCGCGCCGCCGCTTATCTTGGCCATGCTGGCGTCACCAATCCTGCGCATTTCCTTCGGCGGACACTATCTTTCCGATGCAATGCTGGGCTTCCTTTCCTCAGCGGTGGTCTATGCCGGCATCACCGCCTATTTCGAAATGACACAGGCGGAAAAAAAACGTGGTCATTCGACAGATTTGTGAACGTTTGGCTGTCGCCACGGTCGCATGAATTTCGTAGAGCTTGGCGGCGCTTGAAGGCGTATCGAGTCATCATCAGGTCGGCATGAAGCTTATCGAGTCATACATATTGCGGCGGACATTCCAGATGTTCCTGGCGACGCTGCTGCCGATCCTGGCGATCATCTGGACGATCCAGGTGCTGGGACGAATCAATCTTGTGACGGATACCGGGCAATCGATGGGATCGTTTGCCACGCTTGCCTCCTTCATCCTGCCGACGATCATTCCCGTCGTCATGCCGTTTGCGCTGGTGATCGGCATCACCCAGACGCTCAACGCGATGAACAATGATTCGGAGCTTGCGGTGATCGATGCCGCTGGCTCGCCCCGCACCGTGCTCTACAAGCCGGTCCTGCTTCTAGCGACGCTGACGGCGCTGTTCTCGTTCGTGATCACGAATTTCGTCGAACCGGCGGCCCGCGTCAAAGCCCGCGAAATGGTGGCGGAAGCCTATGCCGACCTTCTGTCCTCGGTCATCGAGGAAAAGACGTTTCGCAGCATCGAAACCAATCTCTACGTGCAGATCTCGGAGCGCCATTCCGGCCGCATCCTGATGGGTCTCTTCCTCGTCGATTACCGCGATCCGAATTTCGAGATGATCTATTACGCCCGCGAGGGCTCGATCGACGAGGCCGGCACGACCCTGACCATGCGCAATGGCGAGGTACATCGCAAGACGCCGGACGGGCGCGTCTCGGTCATCAAGTTCCTCTCATATGCGTTCGATCTGTCGTCGATGGCCGAATCGACCGGTCGCGCACCGGTCTATGCCGGCGATCGTAATCTCGACTTCCTGCTGAAGCCGGATCCGACCGACAAATACTATATGGATTCCCCGGGAAGCTTCCATGCCGAACTGCATCGGCGTTTCTCGGACTGGATCTATCCGATCTCCTATGCGCTGATCGCGCTCGTCATCGTTGGCGGCGCGCGCTCGCATCGCCGCGCCCGCCTGCATCCGATGGTGCTGGCACTGGTGATCGCTTTCGGCATGCGCTGGCTCGGCTTCTCGCTGACCAACCTTGCCAAGAATACCAATAGCAACATGTGGACGATCTACGCGCCGCCGGCCATTCCGGCCATGATTGCCATCTTCCTGCTGGCCAGCCAGCGACGCATGACTTTGCCTGCCGCCTGGCAGAACGCGATCGGCAGCGTTTATGGCAGGCTGCAAGGCCGGATCACGGCCATGCGCTCCAAGACGGGAGGCGCGTGATGCTGTTTTCGACACTCGGCCGCTATTTCTTCAAGCGCTACATGATCACCGCGATATGGTTCTTCCTCGGCGTCTCGGCGATCATCTTCCTTGCCGATTTCAGCGAGACCAACCGCCGAATGTCGGCGCTTGCCAGCTACACTCTGTATGGCGCCCTCGGCATGACCGCGATGCGGGTGCCCTCCATCCTGCAGCAGACCATCCCGACGCTGTCGCTTTTCATCGGCATGACGACGCTGATCGCGCTCAACCGCCGCTCCGAGCTGGTGGTAACGCGTGCCGCCGGGCTGTCGGTATGGCAGTTCGTCGCGCCCTTCGTCGCTGGCGCCTTCCTGCTCGGGGCCTTCACAATTACCGTCATCAGCCCGCTGTCGGCCTGGGGGCAGAAACAGTCGACCTCGCTCGAATCATCATGGCGGGAAAGCAGCGGCCGGGCCCGGCCCTCGAATTTCCTGCCATGGATCCGCCAGATCAGCGATAACGAGGACACGATCATCGGCGCCAAGAGCTTTCAGCAGGACACGCTGACCATGGCCGATGTCGTTCTGTTCCACTTCGACAAGAACGCCCGTGTCATCCTGAGACAGGATGCGGCGACTGCAAAGTTGGAAGATGGTTACTGGCTTCTTAACAATGTCCTGGAGACACGGTCCGACGCGCCGCCGTCGCGTATCGCGACGGCACAGGTGCGTACCAATATTAAACAGGAATTTCTTCAAGAGAGCCTCGAGAAGCCGGAAAACGTTGCTTTCTTTGACCTTTCCGACAAGATCGAAGTCGCCCGGTCGTTCGGCATTTCGACCAAGGCGCTTGAAACCCAATTCCATTCCCTGCTGTCGCTGCCGCTGCTTCTGGTAGCGATGACGCTGATCGCTGCGACCGTTTCGCTGAAATTTAGCCGTATAGCGCAATCGCGCTCGGTGATTCTCGGTGGCATAGTTTGCGGCTTCGTGCTTTATGTCGTCACGGTACTCGTGAAGGCATTCGGTAGCAGCGGGGTGGTCCCTCCTTTCGTCGCTGTCTGGATCCCGGTGATCGTGGCCATGGCGTTGGGGGCTACAATTCTGCTTCATCAGGAGGATGGCTAGTGGCGGTAACAGACCGCGGGAATATCAGACGGCTTCGCATGGCCCTGCTGAAAGGCGTGGCTCTGTGTGCATTCGCCATTGCTCCCCAGACTTTTTCATACGCACAGACCCCTGCTCTCGTCCCCGAGGCTGCCGACGGCGCAAAGATGCTGCTGCGGTCGAACGAGCTTACCTATAACAAGGACGCCCAGAAGGTCACCGCCACCGGCGGCGTACAGATTTATTACAACCGTTACCGCATGGTGGCGCAGCGGGTCGAATACGATCAGGCCACCGGCCGCGTCATGGCCAATGGTGATATCGAGCTGATCGATCCCGACGGCAACCGAGTCTATGCCGAACAGCTGGATGTGACGGACGATTTCGGCGAGGGTTTCGTCAACGCTTTGCGCGTCGAAACGCCCGATAATACCCGTTTGGCCGGCGAGAGCGCCGAGCGTCTGCCGGGCGATCTGATGGTGCTGCATAACGGCGTCTATACCGCCTGCCTGCCCTGCGTGGCGAAACCCGGCAAGGCGCCGCTGTGGCAGGTGAAGGCGCAGCGCGTCATCCAGAACGGTCAGAAGAAGACGATCAGGCTGGAAAACGCCCGCTTCGAACTGTTCGGCATGCCGATCGGCTACCTGCCCTTCATCGAGGTTCCCGACCATACGGTCGAGCGCAAGTCCGGCTTCCTGTTTCCGCGCATGAGCATGGACGACAAGCTCGGCTTCGGCTTGACTGTCCCCTATTACCACGTGTTCTCGCCGAGCATGGATGCGACGCTGAGCCCGACCTATTACACGCGTCAGGGCCTGCTGCTGGAAGGCGAGGTGCGCAACCGCTTCGAGACGGGCTCGCATATCCTGCGATTCGGCTGGATCGACCAGAAGGACTCCGCAGCGTTCGACGCCGGTACCGTCGACCGCAACAATGACGAACGCTTCATGGTCGCCAGCGAAGGCCGGTTCGAGATCAATCCGCGCTGGACCTTCGGCTGGAAGGCCATGGCCCAGACAGACCGGAACTTTTCCAATACCTACGACCTCGAAGGCGTCAACAACGACGTCTTTACCAACGAGGTCTATCTGCGCGGTCTCGGCGAGCGCAATTACTTTGACCTCAGCGCCTATTATTTCGATATCCAGGATCTGACCAATCTGTCTGATCTGGAGCGAAAGCAGGCCATCGTCTACCCGTCGCTCGACTACCAGTTCATTGCGCCGGAACCGATTTACGGTGGCGAACTGTCGGTGAATATGAACCTGACCAATATTTCGCGCCGGAAAAGCGATTACTGGCAGGAAGCGCTTGGCACCCTGCCCCGTTTCCGGGGCCTGGAAGGCAGCTACAGCCGCTTCACCACCGAAGCGGAATGGAAGCGCACATTCACCACGGATGGCGGACTGCTGCTGACACCGCTCGCTGCGCTGCGGGGCGACCTTGGTCGTCACACGGCGTCATCGCCAACCTATTACGATTACCTTAATCCGGGCGGCGTTGCTTATAACGGCGACTTCGAAGATTCTGGCGCGGCATCGCGCTACATGGCCACCCTTGGCCTTGAAGCCCGTTACCCGATCCTGATGACGACGGCCACCAGCAGCCATGTGATCGAACCGATCGCGCAGCTGTTCCTGCGTCCTGACGAACAGAAGGCCGGCGGCCTTCCTAACGAAGACGCGCAGAGCATGGTGTTCGATGCCAGCAACCTGTTCGAGCGCGACAAGTTCTCCGGCTACGACCGCATCGAAGGCGGCACGCGCGCCAATGTCGGCATTCGCTATACGGGCAATTTTGACAGCGGCATCGGCCTGCGGGGTCTTTTCGGCCAGTCCTATCATCTGTCCGGCGAGAATTCCTATGCCAGCCCCGACCTCGTCAATGCAGGCGCCTATTCGGGCCTCGAAAGCGATACCTCGGACTATGTCGCCATGGCCGCCGTCGATCTGCCGCAGGGTCTGACCTTTGCAGCCCAGGGCCGCTTCGACGACAGCGATTTCGATCTGCAGCGCACCGATGCTTCGGTCAGCTTCGCGCGACCGCGCTTTTCGGCCAGCATGATCTATACCCAGATCGAACCGCAGCCGGACTATGCGGCCGTGAAGTCGGGTGAATATCTGCAATCTTCAGCCAGCGTTCGTGTCAACGAGAACTGGTCGGTAGCGGGTACCGCGACCTGGGATCTCAAGGACGAGGAAGTCATCCGTCGCGCGCTGGGCTTTACCTATGCGGACGAGTGCACGATCTTCACGCTCGCCTATAACGACGAGCCGAACAGCACCACGGCCAGCGACTGGGCCATCACCGCGCGCCTGACATTCCGGACGCTTGGCGATATCGAGATCGGCAATACGGACCTCGACGATACCAATTGATCGATCAACACACGATCGTGCGGCGAAACGTCATTGTTTCGCCGCATGCGTTGTACAATCGAATGTCTGCTGTGATATGGGGTCGCAGGCGGGCCGGCAGCCCGTGAGAGCGTGAAAGGGATGGCATGATGATCGCTGGTCGAGCCTTGCGGATAACGATGACGGCATTTGCGGTACTGGCGGCGTCCGTCGTCATCGAGCCGGCAATGACCTCTGCCCGGGCGGCAAGTTCGATCGCAGCCGTGGTCAACAAGACGCCGATCACCTCCAACGACGTGGCGCACCGCGCCGCTTTTCTGCGCCTCCAGCGGGCCAAGGGCGACATCAGCAAGCTCGCGCGCGAGCAGCTGATCGATGAGACGCTGAAGCGCGAAGAGGTCGCTCGCGTGAAAATGTCGGTCAGCACCGATGACGTCGACCGCTCCTTTGCCCGGTTTGCCGCTAGCAACAAGATGACGCCGGACCAGATGGCCAAGGTGCTCAACCAGGCCGGCGTCGGCGTCGACCATTTCAAGGCCTTCATCGCCGTGCAGATGAGCTGGCCGCGCGTCGTCAACGCCCGCTTCAGCGGCAGCCGCAGCGGACGCATGTCCAACGAGGAACTGGTCAAGCGCATGGCCGAAGGCGGCCAGAAGCCGGTCACGACCGAATATTTCCTGCAGCAGATCATTTTCGTGGTGCCGGAAGCCAAGCGCAAGGCCATCCTCAACAAGCGCATGGCCGAAGCCAAGGCGTCGCGCTCGAAATTTCCCGGCTGCGACCAGTCCAAGACCTTCGCTGCAACCATGCTCGACGTTTCGGTAAAGCCGCTCGGCCGCATCATGCATCCGGAACTGCCCTCCGACTGGAAGCCGCTGATCGAAAAGGCATCCGGTGGCACGACCGAACCGCGCATCACGGAAAAGGGTGTCGAGTTCCTGGCGATCTGCAACCAGCGCCAGGTGTCTGACGACGTGGCCGCCGAAGTCGTGTTCCGCGCCGAGGATCTGGGCAAGGCCGAAAAGACCGGCGAAGACCCGAACGACAAGAAATATGTCGAGGAACTGCGGGCCAAGGCGCAGATCTCCTACCCCTGACCCTTCCCGAACGCAGGCCCCCAGAATGACACAGATCGATCGCCCTCTCGCACTGACACAGGGCGATCCCGCCGGTATCGGTCCCGACATCGCGCTTGCCGCATGGGTGAAGCGCCGCGAAAACGGCATTTCGCCCTTCCTTTACATCGGCGACCCGGCCGTGCTTGCCGCCCGCGCACGTCTGATCAATCTTGACGTGCCCCTTCGCGAGGCCGGTCCGGCGACCGCAACTTCCGTTTTTGACGACGCACTCCCGGTTCTGCCGATCCGCATCGGCTTCGATGTCGCCGCCGGACAGCCACATGTGGCAAGCGCCGCGTCAACGATCGCCGCCATCGAAATCGCCGTGCGCCTGACCCTTTCCGGCGAGACGGCGGCAGTCGTCACCAATCCGATCGCAAAATCGGTTCTGTACGAGTCCGGCTTCAAGTTTCCCGGCCATACCGAATTCCTCGCCGAACTGGCGCAGCGCGCCACCGGGCGTGCGGTTCTGCCGGTGATGATGCTGGCCGGCCCCAAACTGCGCGCCATTCCGGTGACCATCCACATCCCGCTCAAGGACATCCCCGCCGCGCTCACGCACGAGCTCATCATCGAGACCTGCCGGGTCACCCATGACGACCTCAGAAGCCGTTTTGGCATTAACCATCCGCGTCTTGCCGTTTCCGGCCTCAACCCGCATGCGGGCGAGGACAACACGATGGGGACGGAGGAGCGCGACATCATCGCACCGGCAATTGCTCGGCTGCGGGAAGAAGGGATCAACGCCTTCGGCCCCCTGCCCGCCGACACCATGTTCCACGACGAGGCACGCGGCCGCTATGACGTCGCGATCTGCATGTATCACGATCAGGCGCTGATTCCGGCCAAGGCACTCGGCTTCGACACCTCCGTTAACGTCACGCTTGGCCTGCCCTTCATCCGCACCTCGCCCGATCATGGAACCGCCTTTGGTCTGGCTGGACAGGGTGTTGCCCGCGAGACCAGCCTGGTTGCCGCACTGAACCTTGCCAGAACCCTTGCAGATCATTCGGCCGATCCGGCGCCCCACCATTCAGCCGGCCAGCCGGCCCAGCAGTCGGGGAACCTGTCCTGATGGCGACACTCGACGGCCTGCCGCCCCTTCGCGACGTCATCCAACGGTTCGATCTTGCCGCCAAGAAGTCACTCGGCCAGAATTTTCTGTTCGACCTCAACCTGACCCAGAAGATCGCCCGTTCGGCCGGTTCGCTGGAGGGTGTCACGGTGTTCGAGGTCGGCCCCGGCCCCGGCGGTCTGACCCGCGCCATTCTGGCGCTCGGGGCCCGAAAGGTCGTGGCGATCGAGCGCGACAGCCGTTGCCTGCCGGCGCTGGCCGAGATCGAGACCTATTACCCTGGTCGTCTGGAGGTGATCGAAGGTGACGCCTTGCAAACCGACTTTGCTGCTCTTGCGGCGGAAAAGGCGGAAGGCGGCCCGGTGAAGGTCATCGCCAATCTGCCCTATAATGTCGGCACGCAATTGCTGGTCAACTGGCTGGTGCCGAACGACTGGCCACCGTTCTGGCAATCGCTGACTCTGATGTTCCAGAAGGAAGTCGGCCAGCGCATCGTGGCGCGCGAAAACGACAACCATTACGGTCGGCTTGGCGTGCTGGCGGGCTGGCGGGCGGATGCGGACATGGTGTTCGACGTCCCGGCCTCGGCCTTTTCGCCGCCACCGAAGGTGACGTCCACCGTGGTGCACCTGACCCCGAAAGCCGAGCCGCTGCCCTGCGATCTCGCCAGGCTGGAACGTGTGACGATGGCCGCTTTCGGCCAACGCCGCAAGATGCTGCGCCAGAGCGTGAAGCCGCTCGGCGGCGAAGCGCTCTTGGCCCGCGCCGGCATCGACCCGCAACGGCGCGCGGAAACGCTTTCGGTGGAAGAGTTCGTAACGCTCGCCAACTGTCTCTGAAGGGCATCGGCCGCCTGTCCCGCGGTAGCTGCGGCGGTGCGACAGGAGACGTCCACGTATCGCTTCGCGCGCTCTAAAGCCGTTACATCGCCTTGTAGACGTCGTCCTTGCGGACGGACGCCACGCCGTCCACCGAGCGCAGCGCATCGAGGCTCTGCGCATCGATATCACCGTTTATCATCTGCAGCATGCGGTGAATTTCGATATTATCCAGTCCGTGCGATTTCAAATCATCCGCAACCTTGTCCAGGGCCGCAGCGGCGGCCCTGTTCACCCTTATCGTAACGCCAACCCGGCTCATGTCATGCCTCCAGGCCCGCCCTGAACTGAAGCAGGCCTTTTCCAACATCTCTCGTGGGGAAAGATAGAGGTTCGGCAAGCTGGATCAAGCGCGCCCACAACGCCCAGCCCCGGAAGGCTGGATCCGACTGTGCAAGCAGCGCCGCAACGCCCGAAACATGGGGTGTCGCCATGCTCGTCCCGTTCCAGCGGTCATAGTTATTGCCCGGAAGCGAGGACAGGATATCGACGCCCGGGGCTGCGATATCCACCTCCTGTCCAGGATTGAGGCCGCCGCTGGAAAAGCTGGCAGGGCTGAGGGAGCGATCAACGGCACCGATCGCCAGAATCGTCGATGCGTTGGCCGGAGACCCGACGGGGCTGATGATACCCGGGCGGGCGCTCTCGTTGCCGGCCGCAGCAATGACGATCGTGCCGGCATCCAGACAGACCAGCCCGATATGCTCGTAGTCTTCGCTTGGTGCATCGCCGACTCTCGTGGCAGCCCCGAGCGACATGGAGATGACGTGGCAGCCCTGCTCCAGCGCCCATTCCATTCCGGCAATGATCGACCTGTCGGTTCCAAAACCGTCATCGCCCAAAACCTTGCCGGCATAGATTTCCGATTCGTAGGCTATGCCGTAACGCGGGCCGCTGCTCGGCCGCAATGGCCCGCAGGCCGTACCGATGCAGTGGGTTCCGTGGCCATGGATATCCTCCTCGGAACTGTTGGTGGCAAAAAGCTTTTTGGTCACCGCCCGCCCGACGAAGTCCTGGTGCTCGTCGTCAAAACCGGTATCGAGCACCGCGACCTTGATCCCGGCCCCGCTCAGACCGCTCTGGACGACACGGGTGACCTGCAAGCCCCAGGTGTTGGCCGTCTCCTCGAAAGTGGAGGACCTGGTGAGCTGCGGAACCGCCCGATCCCTGCCCCGCAAGAGATGATCGATCGTGCCGACGACACCGTCGCGGAAGCCGATGAGATAGTCCTGCCCCAGCGGAATATCCATGCCGGCTGCCGGATCGAAACGAGGCGGATTGCCGTGCTGCTGGCCAATGCCGCCCAGCGCCCTGTAGCGGCGTTCGGGCCTTGCCGACGATACCATCTTGCGCGGCATGGCATCTTCCAGCATGGGCCTCAGACGCTCGCCGTCACGCCTGACGATCGCTATGCCAAAACGTTCGAAATACTGCACGTCGGCGCCATCGAAATCATTCGGTATCGCCGGCGCCGATCTGAAATCCTGGCTGGATGCGACATGAAAGCCGCTTTTCCTCAATTGCTGCACGCCCTCGCCACGGGCCCTGGGTGCAAACCTCAGCACCATGCCGAGCCCCGACATGCCGTCCTCCAATATTCCCGATCGTGTTCGCGTCGACTTTGCCATGACACTTTCCCCTCTGAAGTATC
This sequence comes from Neorhizobium sp. NPDC001467, assembly GCF_050275975.1. NCBI lineage: Bacteria > Pseudomonadati > Pseudomonadota > Alphaproteobacteria > Hyphomicrobiales > Rhizobiaceae > Neorhizobium > Neorhizobium sp. NPDC001467. Next base: position 207,094 of record NZ_JBNNPS010000005.1, read on the forward strand.
GGATTGCTGGGACGAAAACGGCTGCAGACGCAGTTCGGCAACAGCCTCGATTGACCTCGACGGACCCATGTCGAACAGAAAGTGTCCGCGTGCGAAGGCTGTCAGGGTTGCGGCATGCAACCTGAGTTAATGTCGTTATAATTGCACAAACGACCGCCTCTTGCAATCATCGAGGGAGCGCCGTCGCGCGACGCGACAGGCCCCGGCGCCATTACATATGGCCAGAGACACGCTGCGCGCATGCAAGCAGAAGAAGAAATGTGGAAGTCTAAAGAACCGGTTCTTCCGTCAGCAGCTCGCCGACGAAATCGAACAGGCCGTGGCGGCGGTCGCGCCGCACGCGTTCGGCATTGACGATGCAGTTGACGTTGCGGAACGCCTCGTCGAGATCGTCATTGACGATGACGTAATCGTATTCGCGCCAATGCTCGATCTCGGAACGCGAATTGAGGAGACGGGTGCGGATGACCTCTTCCGAATCCTCGGCGCGGCGATGCAGGCGTGACTGCAATTCCGTCATGGTCGGCGGCAGAACGAAAATGGATACGACATCGGCCGACATCTTGTCCTGCAGCTGGCGGGCTCCCTGCCAGTCGATGTCGAACAACATGTCGCGACCTTCGGACATGGCGGTTTCGACCGGCTCGCGCGGCGTGCCGTAGAAATTACCGTGGACCTCCGCCCATTCCAGCAGGCTGTCGGAATCGCGCAAACGCTCGAATTCGCGCACGCTGATGAAATGGTAGTGCTTGCCGGCAATCTCGCTTGGACGGCGCTGGCGGGTCGTCACGCTGACCGAGATTTCGAGGCTCGGATCGGATTCCAGGAGGTTGCGGGCGATGGTGGACTTGCCGGCACCCGACGGTGAGGACAGAACGAGCATCAGGCCACGGCGGGCGATCTTTGCGGGATTGGTCAGGTTAGCGCTCGAAGGGGCCGGGCTCATATATCACTCCAGATTCTGAACCTGTTCGCGGAACTGGTCGATGACGACCTTCAGCTCGATGCCGGCGGCCGTCACGGCTGCCGCATTCGATTTCGAACAGATGGTATTCGATTCCCGGTTAAATTCCTGTGCGAGGAAATCCAGGCGGCGGCCGACGGGGCCGCCCTTGTTCAATAGCTCGCTGGCCGCTGCCACATGCGCATGCAGCCGGTCGATCTCTTCGCGCAGATCAGCTCTTGTGGCCAGAATGGCGGCTTCGGCATAGAGCCGGTCGCGGTCGAGCGAAGACGCACCCTCGATCAGCGTCGCCACCTGCTGGGCAAGCTTGCGGGCGATCTCTTCGGGGCTGCGCGACGGATCGTTCTCGACCGTCTGCGTCAATGCGGCAATGGTCCGCACATGGTCCTCCAGCACGGAGCGTAGCGAAGCTCCCTCGCTCAGGCGCATGGCAGCCAATGCATCGAGCGCGATCTCCAGTCCGGCCAGGATCTCCCGGTCGAGCGCCTCGGTCACCTCCAGCCCATCTTCCGCGTCGCGGATATCGACAAGACCGCGGATCGACATCAGCGTATCGAGGCGCAGCGGCGATGGGTCAACGAGGTCGCCGAGTTCGGCGCGCAGACGCAGGATGGCGTCGAGCGCATCGCGATTCAGGACCGCTTCCACCTTCGCTTCCGCCGCCGTGATGGAGAGGTTTGCCTGGATGTTGCCACGGCTGAAACGCGCGGGAACCGCTGACCGCACCGGAACTTCCAGCCGCTCGAAGCCTGCCGGAAGACGCAGGCGCAGGTCCAGTCCCTTGCCGTTTACCGAGCGCAGTTCCCACGCCCAGCGAGTTCTGCCGCTCGTGCCTTCGCTGCGTGCGAAACCCGTCATCGACTGGAGGCTCATGCCGCTTTCGCCCTTCCTGAGACGCCGCTTGCCGGCTTCAATTGCTTCTCGGCGCCTTTTCGGCCTCCGAACCGTCCGGCTGGCCATCGACGATCTCGTCGGCGGGAGCGCCGCTGGCGCGCTGCGCCTGTGTCTGGCGCCAACGGCGAACATTGGCGTTGTGGTCTTCCAGCGTCTGCGCGAACACATGTCCGCCGGTGCCGTCGGCCACGAAATAGAGGTCCTTGGTACGCCACGGATTGGCAACGGCTTCCAGTGCCGCCCGGCCCGGATTGGCGATCGGCGTCGGCGGCAGGCCCTTGATGCGGTAGGTATTGTAGGGCGTTTCCTTGTCGATATCGGATCGGTAGATCGGACGGTCCGCCGGACGACCGGCACCGCCGAACAGGCCGTAAAGGATGGTCGGGTCCGATTGCAGGCGCATGCCGCGATTGAGCCGGTTGATGAAGACCGAGGCGACATGGGCGCGCTCGTCGTCCTTGCCGGTTTCCTTTTCCACGATGGAGGCGAGCGTGACGAATTCCTGACGGGTCTTGATCGGCAGGTCGGCATCGCGCTTTTCCCAGATCTGATCGATCAGACGGTCCTGGGCGGCGCGCATCTGCGCCATGATCTCGTTGCGCTTGGTGCCGCGCGAGAACTTGTAGGTATCCGGACGCAGCGAACCTTCCGGCGGCTGTTCCTGCGGCAGTTCGCCTTCCAGGATCGGATCCTCGGCCAGCCGTTTCATCATCTGCTGAACGGTCAGCCCCTCCGGCAGCGATACGGAATAGAGAATGGACTTGCCCGATTCCAGCAGTTCCATCACTTCCTTCATCGAGGCACCGGCCTTGATTTCGTATTCCCCGGCCTTGAGCGTCTTGCCGCCCTCCAGATAGGTAGGCGTCACATACCGAAAGATACGGGCATCGGAAATGACGCCATTGCGCTCGAGGCTGTCGGCAATCGCGTTGAGGCCGGCGCCGTCGCGCACGATGAAATGCGTGTTGGTCTGCAGCGGCCCCGGATCGGAATAGCTGGTCATGACATAGTAGAAACCGCCAGCGCCGACGAGGCAGGCGGTCACCGCCATGGTCATGACGAAGTTGAGGAAAATCACCAGCTGGCTGCGCGCCTTCTTCGATCGCTTCGGCGGATCCGGCACGCGTTCCGGCTTCAGTGCCTCGTTGGGCGACTTCGGAATAATCGGGCCTTTTCCGGTGCCATACGCTCCGCGATCGGAGGGCATTTCGCTGCTATGGTTGGTGTCGCTCACCGGCACTCCCTTCTGAATTCAGGAACATTGCCGGGTGTCGCCCGGCAATGCGGCAAAAACAGGTTCAGAAGACAAGCCCTGAGCAGCGGACCCGTCTGTTAACAGCCTTGTTATCAGGCCTCGTAACGCTTCAGCACGAGCGACGCGTTGGTACCGCCGAAACCGAAGGAATTGGACAGCGCCACATTGATGTCGCGCTTGCGGGCGGTATGCGGCACGAGGTCGATCCTGGTCTCGACATCGGGATTGTCGAGGTTCAGCGTCGGCGGCGCGATATTGTCGCGGATTGCCAGTGCGGAGAAGATGGCCTCGATCGCACCGGCAGCACCGAGCAGGTGGCCGGTCGCCGATTTTGTCGACGACATCGAGATCTTCGAGGCGCTGTCACCGACCAGACGCTCGACCGCACCGAGCTCGATCGTATCGGCCATGGTCGACGTCCCATGGGCGTTGATGTAATCGATATCCGAAGCACCAAGACCGGCACGCTTGAGCGCCATGGTCATGCAGCGGAATGCGCCGTCCCCGTCTTCAGATGGGGCGGTAATGTGGAAAGCGTCGCCCGACAGACCGTAACCGACGACTTCGGCATAGATCTTGGCGCCGCGCGCCTTGGCGTGTTCCAGCTCTTCCAGAACGACGATGCCCGCACCCTCGCCCATGACGAAACCGTCACGATCGCGGTCGTAAGGGCGCGAGGCCTTTTGCGGCTCGTCATTATGCTGGGTGGACAGCGCCTTGCAGGCGGCAAAGCCGGCGAGCGCGATGCGGCAGATCGGCGATTCGGCGCCGCCGGCCACCATCACGTCAGCGTCACCGAGCGCGATCAGGCGGGCGGCATCGCCGATCGCATGCGCGCCGGTGGAGCAGGCCGTGACGACGGCATGATTGGGGCCGCGCAGCTTGTGCTTGATCGAAACCTGTCCGGAAACAAGGTTGATCAGACGGCCGGGAATGAAGAAGGGGGAGATGCGGCGCGGACCCTTGTCACGCAGCGTGTGGCCGGCTTCGACAATGCCTTCGAGCCCGCCGATACCGGAGCCGATCAGAACGCCGGTGGCAATCTGGTCCTCATCGGTTTGCGGGTGCCATCCTGCATCCGCCAGCGCCATATCGGCGGCAGCAATACCGTAAACGATGAAGGGATCGACCTTGCGCTGATCCTTCGGCTCCATCCAGTCATCGGCATTATATGTGCCGTTGGAACCGTCGCCGACCGGGATGCGGCAGGCGATCTTCGCCGGCAGGTCTTCGACTTCGAATTCGGTGACGAGGCGCGCCCCGTTCTGACCGGCGAGAATGGCAGACCAGCTGGCCTCCGTTCCGCAACCAAGAGGAGATACCATGCCGGTACCGGTGATAACGACACGCCTCATGCCAGTGTCCCACCCTGTTCGTTTTTCTCATCGACAATAATGAAACGGCCCGAACATGCCGGGCCGTCAAGGGAAACAACCGTCGCCGGCTTTTCCCGAAAATCGCGTTATCGGATCAGGCCTGGGCCTTCTCGATGAACTTCACGGCGTCGCCGACGGTGAGGATCGAGTCAGCCGCGTCGTCCGGGATTTCAACGCCGAACTCTTCTTCGAAAGCCATGACCAGTTCGACGGTGTCGAGCGAGTCGGCGCCCAGATCGTCGATGAAGCTTGCGCCTTCGACAACCTTGTCGGCGTCGACGCCGAGATGATCAATAACAATTTTCTTTACGCGTTCTGCGATATCGCTCATGTCGGTTTCCTCGACCTTTATCTTAACCGGAGTGCCATCAAGGCATCCGCACCCTGTTGAAACCCGAGGCCGCCGTTTCAAGGACAGCGCCGAGGGCAAACTCGTTTCCCGCCGCAAGCTAGGCCCCCAGCCCGTGCAAGAGCACGTGTTGGCCGCCTACAATCCGGGAGGACTGTTCACAGTCATGGCCCGATTAACACGGTTTCCGCCCGCCGCAAAGCCAGAATCTTACCGGGATGTTACCCGTATACAGGCTATTTCGGCATTGGGAGGAACCGCTACGAACCGTTTTAGATCATTGCCATACCGCCATTGACGTGCAGCGTCTGGCCGGTGACATAACCCGCCTCGTTGGAAGCAAGGTAAAGAACGGCTGCGGCGATGTCCGAACCGGCGCCCATGCGCTTCATCGGGATCGCGCCCATGATGGCGTCCTTCTGCTTGTCATTGAGCTTGCCGGTCATGGCGCTTTCGATGAAGCCCGGAGCGACACAGTTGACCGTGACGTTGCGGGTGGCGATTTCCTGCGCCAGCGACTTGGAAAAACCGATCATGCCGGCCTTGGAGGCGCAGTAATTGGCCTGGCCCGGATTGCCGGTCACGCCGACGATCGAGGTGATGTTGATGATGCGGCCATGGCGGCGGCGCATCATCGGATGCGTCAGTTCGCGCGTCAGGCGGAAGACAGATGTGAGGTTCACTTCCAGAACCGCGTCCCAGTCCTCGTCCGACATGCGCACGAACAGGCCGTCCTTCGTGATGCCGGCATTGTTGACGAGGATGTCGACGCCGCCGAGCACTTCCTCGGCCTTCTCGCCGAGCGCCTTGACTTCGGCACGGTCGGACAGGTTGGCCGGGAAGATGTGGACGCGGTCACCGAGTTCGGCGGCCAGGGCTTCCAGCTTTTCGACGCGGGTGCCGTGCAGGCCGACGATGGCGCCCTGCGCATGCAGCATGCGGGCGATTTCCTCGCCAAGCCCACCGGTCGCGCCGGTGACAAGAGCCTTGCGGCCGGTCAGATCAAACATTGTTCGTTCCTCTTTAAGAGCGAATAGGGAATGGCGAGTAGCGAATAGAAAGCGGCATCAGCAAGGCGAAAAACTATTCGCTATTCGCCACTCCCTATTCGCCCCAAAAATCACCCGAGAATGGCGGCGATCGCCGCGTCGATATCTGCCGGGCCGTTGACGGCAACGCCGGTCATGTTCTTGTCGATGCGGCGGGCAAGGCCGGTGAGCACTTTTCCCGAACCGACTTCATAAAGCGTGGTGACGCCGTTGGCGGCGAACCACTCGACCGTTTCGCGCCAGCGCACCTGGCCGGTGACCTGGGTGACGAGCAGGCTGGCGATTTCCTGCGCATCATAGACCGGGGCCGCGCGCACATTGGCGATGACCGGCACGACCGGGTTGTGCTTCTCGACCTTGTCGAGCGCGTGACGCATCGCCACTGCCGTCGGCGCCATAAGGTCGCTGTGGAACGGCGCGGAGACGGGCAGCATGATGGCGCGCTTGGCGCCCTTTTCGGTGGCAAGCGCCGCTGCCTTTTCGACCGCAGCCTTGGAACCGGAAATCACCAGCTGGCCGCCGCCATTGTCATTGGCGATCTGGCAGATGCCGGCTTCGCGGGCGGCAACGCAGATGGCTTCGACGTCGCCGTGCTCAAGGCCGATGATCGCCGCCATGGCGCCTTCGCCAACCGGCACTGCCGACTGCATGGCATCGCCGCGAATACGCAGAAGGCGGGCCGTATCGGCCAGCGAGAAGGTGCCGGCAGCGCAGAGTGCCGAATATTCTCCCAGCGAGTGGCCGGCGACGAAACCGACATGGCCCTTCAAGTCGAGGCCGCGGGCTTCCAGCACGCGAAGTGCCGCGATCGACACGGCCATCAGCGCCGGCTGCGCATTGGCGGTGAGCGTCAGCGTATCTTCCGGGCCATTCCACATGATCTCGGAGAGCTTCTGGCCAAGCGCATCGTCGACTTCCTCGAAGACCGCGCGGGCTTCAGGATAGGCGTCGGCAAGGTCTCGGCCCATGCCGACGGCCTGGCTGCCCTGGCCGGGAAATGTGAATGCGATGGTCGCAGCGTTGCGCTCAGAAGTGCTCATGGGGGTCGTTTCCTTTCCCTGAATTTGCCTCTCCATTCACATTCCGGCCTTGCAAGTCAAGGGTTTCAGGGTTTCCGCGCCCCTTTACCCCAAGTTTACGACCCGCTCAGCCCGCGACGAGACCGACCACCTCGTTGACGCAAAGGACGATGAACAGCAGCGCCGCGACGCCGAGCAAACCGTTCGACAACCAGCCGCTTCGCCATTCTTTGGGCACCCGCGAAGAGTTGAGCAGCCAGATCAGCGTCAGCGCCAGGAACGGCATGAAGAAAGCGCCGAGCGCGCCATAGATGACGACGAGCAGGAAGGGCCGGCCGAACCACAAGAGCGCCATCGGTGGAATGGTCAGCCAGAACAGATAGAAACGGAAGGCGGTGCTCTTTTCGAGATCTTCGCGCGGGCCGGTCTTGCCGCGGACATTGTGGACGAAATCGGCAAACAGCAGGGACACGCCGTGCCACACACCCAGAATGGACGAGACCGATGTGGCGAAAAAGCCGAGCAGGAACATGACCGACACGAAGGAACCAAAACGTTCCCGCAAGACCTCGTCGAGATCGAGCAGGCCGCGGTCGCCGCTCGAAAGCGTGATCTGCGCCGTATAGAGCAGTTCCGCGCCGATGATCAGCATGGCGATGACGAAGATGCCGGTGACGATATAGGCGACGCGGTTGTCGAGGCGCATGATGCCCACCCAGGCCGGCGTGCGCCAGCCCTTGGCATTCACCCAGTAGCCGTAGGAGGCCATGGTGATGGTGCCGCCGACGCCACCGATCAGGCCAAGCGTGTAGATTATCGAGCCCTCGGGAAGCGTCGGCACGAGACCGGTCAGCGCCTTGCCGATATTCGGCACGACCATGATTGCCACGCCGACGACGACCACGAACATGAAGCCAATCAACAGCTTCATGGCGTTTTCGAACATCTGGTACTTATTCATCGCCACGAAAACGGCGCAGACGAGGCCCGATATCATCGCCCAGGCCCAAAGCGGCAGGACGGGGAAGAGCGCAGCCAGCGGTAGCGCCGTGGCGCTCATGGCGGTTGCGCCATACACGAAGCCCCAGATCATGATGTAGATGCCGAAATACCAGCTCGTCCATTTACCGAGCGACTTCCAGCCTTCGAGCATGGTCGAGCCGGTGGCGAGATGGTATCGCGCCGAGCCTTCCGCGAGCGCGATCTTGACGATGCAGCCGATGACGGCGGCCCAGAGAAGCGAATAGCCGAAACGCGAGCCGGCAATCAGCGTGGCGACCAGATCACCGGCGCCGACACCGGTCGCGGCAGCGACAATGCCCGGACCAATGAGTTTCCAGCGCCCGGTTTTCGGCGGATCACCCGCATCGGGAAAACCACGCTCATCCACTTGCATATCCGCCATGCATTCCTCCGCAAATTTATTCTACACACGCTGAGTTTTCGTAAGTCAGACGCGCCACCTTGAGATGAACTAGAACTTTTTCGGCGTTTTCGACCCTACGGACATAAAGTTTTCGCGATGTCGTCGCTTTGGGGCCGCATTTGCACTCTTGCGTGCCGGCAAATCCGGCCTAAGGTCGAACGCTTCAAAGACGGGACGAATTTTCCATGAAATTCAACAAACTTGGCCGGACGGACATTTCCGTTTCGGAAATCTGCCTCGGCACCATGACCTGGGGCACGCAGAATACGGAAGCCGAAGCCCATGCGCAGATGGATTATGCCCTCGAACAGGGCGTCAATTTTTTCGACACTGCGGAACTCTATCCGACCACGCCGGCCAGCGCCGAAACCTATGGCCGCACCGAAGAGTATATCGGCACATGGCTGAAGAAGACCGGCAGACGCAACGACATCGTGCTTGCCACCAAGATCGCCGGCGGCGGTCGTGCGCACATCCGCGACGGTCGACCGATCGAGGCAGCGACCATCCGTGAAGCCGTCGATGCCAGCCTGAAGCGCCTGCAGACCGATTATATCGATCTCTATCAGATCCACTGGCCCAACCGTCCGCACTACCATTTTCGCGGTGCATGGGAATTCGACGCGTCCAGGCAGGATCGCGAAACGTCGGTTTCCGGCATTGCCGAAAAGCTGGACACGTTGGACGGGCTGGTAAAGGCTGGAAAGATCCGCGCGATCGGCCTTTCCAACGAAACCGCCTGGGGCACGATGCAATATCTGCGGATGGCCGAAGACAGTGGTGTTCCACGCGTCGTCTCGATCCAGAACGAGTACAATCTCCTCTACCGTGCATTCGATCTCGACATGGCGGAAGTATCTCATCACGGCGATGTCGGCCTGCTCGCATATTCGCCGCTCGCAGCTGGGCTGCTGACCGGCAAATATGCGGGCGGCGCGCGTCCGGCGGGCTCACGCGCCACGACCAATCCCGATCTCGGCGGTCGGCTGCAGCCGCTGCAGGAGCCGGCGGTCGCGGCCTATCTCGCGCTTGCGAGGCAGCACGGGATCGACCCCGCACAGATGGCCATCGCCTTTTGCCTGACACGGCCGTTCATGACCTCCGTCATCGTCGGCGCAACGACGCTCGAGCAGTTGAAGACCGATATCGGCGCCGCCGATCTCACGCTCACACCGGACATGCTTGCCGGTATAGCAAAAATCTACCGGCAGTATCCGGCCCCGATCTGACCTCCACCCACCTGCTTCATCAACGGCCCGTCGTCCTGGCGGGCCGTCTTCGTTTCAGCGTTCAATCCCTAGAGCGCGACTGCGATTCGCGCCTGACAGGCCTCGCGGGTCCTTAAGGTAATGCTAAATTCGTCCATTGTTTCCTGCTCTCGGCCCATTTTAGTGTCGAAACGATCCAGTTTTCCGCGTTTCCGACTTTGCCTCAACGTTTTGTTAACGAAGGCGGTAGCCGAACCTGGCCTTTCACTTCCCCGCTTTCGAACCCGGCGCTAGCTATCAGGTCAACCAATCATGCCCGCATCGCCAACCAAGGCAGCCCGCCTTCGACTGCGCTTGTGGCTCTCGACAGTTCCCTGACATGCGGAAGAGAAAACCATGACGACCGACGCCATCAGTTCCCTTCGACGCTCCCTTTTCAGCGGCAACGACGCTGCCCTGCTCGTCACTCCGGCCATGGGATCGTCGGCGACAACCATGCCGGGCCGGCCGCTGATCCCGCAGGGCACGCTGGAAACCGGCTTCCGAAACGATACCGGCAGGCCGGCGCTTGCGAAGATCGTCGAGATCCTCGACCTGATGCGCCCGTTGCGAAAGGGATCCGACTCCTTTGCGCAGGAGACAGATGCACGGCAGGAAAACGAGCGAGCCGTATCGGCCTTTCTCGACAGTCTTGAAGAAAACGAGATTTTTTCGCAGCCCGTCGCCTCCGCTCAGCCGTCCATGGCCGATCTCTATCGGCAGTTCTGAGATTTGCTGCTGCCGTTAGCGGGTTGTTCTGTCCGGTTTGTCACCTGCCCTTGCACTTTCCGGAGAAATCCGTATAAGCCGCCCTTGTTCGACACATCCGGTCTTCTGGCTGGTGGCTGAACGGAGGGCAGGCGAGCCGACAAGGCACGCTGCACGGACCGCAGGGTCCAAGCCTCCCGTGTCTCCGCTCTCGACCGTCTCGAAACAACAACTTTTCTTGCCGGGCCTTAAAGCCCCCAGGAGCAGTCGTTGAGGCTTAGCCGCCGAGGTCCGGATGGAAACAAACGCAAGAAAAGGCAAAGTTACATGGCTCTTTACGAACACGTATTCCTTGCCCGACAGGATATGTCCGCACAGCAGGTCGACGCCCTCGTAGAACAGTACAAGGGTGTCATCGAAGCGAACGGCGGCAAGGTCGGGCGCGTAGAAAACTGGGGCTTGAAGTCCCTGACCTACCGCATGAAGAAGAACCGCAAGGCACACTACGCCCTGATGGACATCGATGCTCCGGCTGCTGCCGTGCACGAGATGGAACGTCAGATGCGCATCAACGAAGACGTTCTTCGCTACATGACGATCGCCGTCGAGAAGCACGAAGAAGGTGCGTCTGCCATGATGCAGAAGCGCGACCGCGACGACCGTCCGCGTCGTGACGGCGACGACCGTGGCCCGCGCCGCGAGTTCGGTGACCGCCCGCCGCGTCGTGACGGCGACTTCCAGCGCGCGCCGCGTCCGGCTCGCGAAGCTTAATCGGCTAGAAGGGATCAAACACAATGGCTGAATCTTCTCCGGCTCGCCGCCCGTTCCACCGTCGTCGCAAGACCTGCCCGTTCTCTGGCGCAAACGCGCCGCGGATCGACTACAAGGACGTTCGTCTGCTGCAGCGCTACATTTCTGAGCGCGGCAAGATCGTTCCTTCGCGTATCACCGCAGTTTCCCAGAAGAAGCAGCGCGAACTGGCCCAGGCCATCAAGCGCGCCCGTTTCCTCGGCCTGCTGCCGTACGTCGTAGCCTAATTGAACTACCGACCCTCTGGTCCAGAACCAGAGGGTCGTATCCCTTCCGCGTTGGGCGCGGATCGGAGCGAAAATACAAAAACCCATGTTGGGGATTTCAAGGCCACAAGCCCTCCCCTAACTGCTCGATACGCAGGACAGCGAAACCGTGAACGCACAGACCAGGACAGTTCTGCCGACCGGCATTATCGCCGGTATTGCCGCGACCATGCTCGTCATGGGCGCGTCGACGCAGTCCGTTCTGTCGATCGTTCTATTCGCCTCCTCCGCTCTTCCGATTTTCATTGCCGGCCTCGGCTGGGGCAACCGCGCCGCGATCATCGCCGTCGCGACGTCCGCGCTGTTGGCTTCGGTGATGGTCTCGCCACTGTTTGCGCTGGCGATCGGGGCCTTCACGCTGATCCCGGCCGGCTGGCTGTCGCACCTGGCCAATCTGGCGCGCCCGGCTTCCGAACTCGGCGGCCCCGACAACCTGATGGCATGGTATCCGATCTCGGATATCCTCATGCACCTGTGCGGCCTCATCACCGTTGCGCTCATCATCCTCGGCATCGCGATCGGTTACGGCCCGGACCTCACCAATTCCTTCGTCGAGGCCGTGGGCGAAGCCATCAAGGCGCCCGGCTCGGAATTCGCCACCGATCCGGAAGCGCTTGCCCGCATGCAGGAAAGTCTCGACCTGATGAAGCCGCTGCTTCTGGTCATGCTGCCGCTTGGTCAGGGCGCGGCCTGGGTGGCGATGCTTTTTGCGGCCTTCTATTTCGCGGTGCGGATCGTGTCTCGCTCCGGCCGGGCACTGCGTCCGCGCGAGGACATGCCGTCGGCGCTACGCATGAACCGTCATGCCATTTTCGCCTTCCTCGCCGGCATCCTGATGATGTTCGTCGGCGGCGTTCCGGCGATGATCGGCGCCACGATTTGCGGAACATTCGGCGCCGGCTTCCTGATGGCGGGTTTCGCCTCCTTGCATTTCCGCACGCTGGGCAAGGACTGGCGCGTGCCCGCCCTCGCCCTGTGCTACATTTCGACGATCTTCACGCTGCCGGCCATCGGCATCATGATCCTCGGACTTTTCGATACCCGTCGCACCATTGCCCTGACGCCGGCGCGGACTGCCGACGGCAAGCAGACACCTACCGATATCAACGAACAGAACTGACACCAGAAAGGATCAAGACAATGGACGTCATTCTTCTTGAACGCATCGCCAAGCTCGGCCAGATGGGCGAAACCGTAAAGGTTCGCGATGGCTTTGCCCGTAACTTCCTTCTGCCGCAGGGCAAGGCGCTGCGCGCCAACGAAGCCAACAAGAAGCGCTTCGAAGCCGAGCGTTCGACCCTGGAAGCGCGTAACCTCGAGCGCAAGGGCGAAGCCCAGACGGTTGCCGACTCGCTTTCCGGCAAGTCCTTCATCGTCGTCCGTTCGGCTGGCGAAACCGGCCAGCTCTACGGTTCGGTTGCTGCCCGCGACATCGTCGAAGTTCTCGCCGCCGAAGGCTTCAACATCGGCCGCAACCAGGTCGACCTGAACACCCCGATCAAGGCCATCGGCCTGCACAAGGTTGTTCTGCACCTGCATGCCGAAGTCGAGATCGAAATCGAACTCAACGTTGCCCGTTCGGCCGAAGAAGCCGAGCGCCAGGCCAAGGGCGAAAGCCTCACCTCGGCTGACGCCATCTACGGCGTTGACGAAGACGCCCTGCGTCCGGAAGACTTCTTCGATCCGGACGCCGACCAGGACGGCGACGACGAATAATCGTCTTTTCGCAGATCTTTCTGCGGGTAGCGCCCGGGCTTCACGGCCCGGGCGTTTTTCTTTTCCCGGCATCCCGACAATATGGCCACGGACCCGGCCGAGACGGTTTCGGGCGCCTCACCGATGCGTTAAACTCATATGATATGAAGCCGAGTCGCATCTGCCGGATAGTCAACCGGATTTGCCACTTCATTGAGCTTTTTCCATGCGGCTGTGAACTGCTGTGGGAAACCCAATTCCAGCCGCCGGGGTGTTTCGAAACAAGAGCCCAGCTCTTAAAAGAAAGCCTATAGCAGTGCCGAACACCGAACGACGAGACGGATAAGATACCGATGAACGAAGTCGCGCGCAAAATCACCAGTGCCCAGCCCGCAGAGCCGCATTACCGCGAGGCTCCGAACAATATCGAGGCGGAACAGGCCCTGCTCGGCGCGATCCTGGTCAACAACGATGCCTATTACCGTGTGTCCGACTTCCTCAAGCCGCCGCATCTGCACGAGCCGCTGCATCGCAAGATCTTCGAGGTCGCCGGCGACATCATCCGCATGGGCAAGACCGCGACGCCGGTGACGCTCAAGAACTTCCTGCCGGCCGACCAGAAGGTCGGCGACATGACGGTGGCGCAATATCTCGCGCGCCTTGCCGCCGAAGCCGTATCGATCATCAATGCGGAAGATTATGGCCGGGCCATCTACGATCTGGCGCTACGCCGCGCGCTGATCACCATCGGCGAGGACATGGTCAACATCGCCTATGACGCGCCGCTCGACATGCCGCCGCAGGCGCAGATCGAAGACACCGAGCGCCGCCTGTTCGAGCTTGCAGAAACCGGCCGTTACGATGGTGGTTTCCAGTCCTTCAACGATGCCGTGGCGCTCGCCATCGACATGGCCGGCCAGGCCTATGAACGCGACGGCCATCTCTCCGGTATCTCGACCGGCATCATGTCGCTCGACAGCAAGATGGGCGGCCTGCAACGTTCCGACTTGATCGTGCTGGCCGGACGTCCGGGCATGGGTAAGACGTCGCTTGCCACCAATATCGCCTATAATATTGCTGCAGCCTACGAGCCGGAAGTGCAGCCGGACGGCTCGTTCAAGGCCAAGAACGGCGGCGTCGTCGGTTTCTACTCGCTCGAAATGTCGTCCGAACAGCTGGCGACGCGTATCATCTCCGAGCAGACCGAAGTTTCGTCATCCAAGATCCGCCGCGGTGACATCACCGAGGCCGATTTCGAAAAGCTGGTTGCCTGCTCCCAGATGATGCAGAAGGTTCCGCTGTTCATCGACCAGACCGGTGGTATCTCGATTGCCCAGCTGTCCGCCCGCGCCCGCCGCCTGAAGCGCCAGCGAGGTCTCGATTGCCTTGTGGTCGACTATATCCAGCTGATGACGGGATCGGGCAAATCCGGCGAAAACCGTGTGCAGGAAATCACCCAGATCACCACGGGGCTGAAATCGCTCGGCAAGGAGCTCAACGTGCCGATCATCGCGCTGTCGCAGCTGTCGCGTGGTGTCGAAAGCCGCGAGGACAAACGCCCGCAGCTTTCCGACCTTCGCGAATCAGGGTCGATCGAGCAGGACGCCGACGTCGTGCTCTTCGTGTTCCGCGAGGAATACTATGTGAAGAACATGGAGCCGCGCGATATCTCCGACCCGAAATATCCGGAATGGGAAGCGCATATGGACAAGGTCAAGGGCACGGCAGACGTCATCATCGCAAAGCAGCGCCACGGACCGACCGGCACGGTCAAACTCGCCTTCCAGTCGGAATTCACGCGCTTCGCCGATCTGGCCGAGCCGAGCTTTACGCATTACGAAGAGCCGTGATCCATGCTGATTTCGACCTTTGCGGGGTTGCCTGATCGAGCGCCGCCTGTACCATAATTACTCGAAGCGGCTTTTCTCGTCGCGGCAACGCCTATAGGGTCGCCTCACACTAGCCCATTGCATGAGTGCCTTGCCATGAACGAGATGACCGACATTTCTGAAGCCGACGATTTCGACAACGGGGCTGATTACGATCCGTTCGACGTGGCGCCGGTGCGGCTGACGGTCGATCTCAGCGCGCTCACCGATAACTGGCGCGACATGGCACGACGTTCCGGCAATGCCCGCACCGCGGCCGTTGTCAAGGCCGATGCCTACGGTCTGGGGCTGGAGGACTGCGGCACCGCGCTCTACGAGGCTGGCGCACGCGATTTCTTCGTGGCCGTGCCGCAGGAAGGCGCAACCTTGCGCACCTATGCGCCCGATGCGCGCATATACGTTCTGTCCGGCATCTGGCCGGGCCAGGAAGAATTTTTCTTCGATCGCGATCTGGTCCCGGTTCTCGCTTCCGAAGAACAGCTTGCCTTCTGGATGTCGGTGATCGCCGATCGAGACGACCATCCTTGTGCGCTTCAGGTCGATACCGGTTTCAACCGCCTCGGGCTTTCCCTGGACGAGGCGCTGGCGCTGGCCGAAGACGTGTCCCGGCCGGCAAGCTTTTCCCCGGTTCTGGTCATGTCGCACCTGCATAGTGGCGACAACCCGTCTTCCCCCTTGAGCCGCGTGCAACTTGAAGCCTTTCAAAGGGTTGCCGGGGCTTTCGAAGGGATAGAGGCAAGCCTCTCCGCCTCGGCCGGCATCTTTCTCGGACCGGAATATCATTTTGACCTCACCCGTCCGGGCATTGCAGTCTACGGCGGCGAAGCGGTCAACGGGATGCCGCCGCTTAAGCCCGTCGCGAAGGCGGAAGCCCGCATCATCCAGATCCGCGAGGCCGCCGCCGGCTCGACCGTCAGCTACGGCGCCACCCATCAGCTGTCGCGCAACAGCCGGCTTGCCGTCGTTTCGGCCGGTTATGCTGATGGTTACCTACGCTCGCTCGCCGGCTCGGGCGTGCCGCTGCGCGCCGGCGGTACGCCGGGCGCCTTCGGTTTCGTCGGCAATACGCGCGTGCCGGTGCTCGGCCGCGTGACCATGGACATGGTGATCTTCGACGTTACCGACGTACCCGAAGGTGATGTTCGCGTGGGCGATTACATCGAACTCTTCGGACCCAACATTCCGCTCGATGAAGCTGCGCGCGCGGGCGGCACGATCGGTTACGAACTGCTGACCAGCCTCGGCCTGCGCCACGAGCGTCGGTATATTGACGCCAGCGACTGATCTCTTTCAATCCTTCTCGTCGCGGGCCTCTTGGAAGCCAATGGGGACCGTGATAGAAGAGAACAAAAGGAGATCGAAATGACCGAGATCCATCTTAGTGAACAGGACCAAGACTTCATCACAGAGCAATTGAAGGACGGGCAATACCGGAATGCTGAGGAAGTGATTGCCGCCGGGCTGCGCCTGCTCGGCAGCGAAGAAGGCCAAATTCAGGAGCTCCGCCACTTGATCCAGCAAGGCATTGACGACATCGATGCCGGACGGGTGATGACATTTGCAGATGCCGATGAACTGACTGCGCATATTTTGCAGATGGCGGAGGAACGGAAGGATGCGGCCGCGTCAGCTGAAAATGTCGTTCGAGGCCCTGAACGATCTTCTCGGCATCTATGAGTATATAGCCCAGTTCGACCCGATAGCCGCAAGGCGCTTCCTTGACGACATCAACGGCAAGATCGAATGGATGGCCAATCTCGGGATTACCGGAAGCCCACGCGATTTCATCCCTGATCTTCGTGCCTTTCCCTATCGGAAGCGCTGCATCTATTTCTTTATCGATAACGAGAAGCTGTCGGTCCTTCGCTTTCTGCATGGCCGGCAGAAAATCACGCCCGTCGACTTTCTGACCTTCTACCAAAACAAAGAAAAAGACTGACCCTTCCCCATGGCAAAACCCAAAACCCAATTCGTGTGCCAGAACTGCGGCACGGTGCATAATCGCTGGGCCGGCAAGTGCGAAGGCTGCGGCGAATGGAACACCATTGTCGAGGAAGATCCGATGGGCGGCATCGGCTCAGGCCCCGGCAAGGTGCCGAAAAAGGGCCGCGCCGTGACGCTGACCACGCTGTCGGGCGAAACCGAGGAAGCGCCGCGCGTCCAGACCGGCATATCCGAACTCGACCGCGCCACCGGCGGCGGCTTTGTGCGCGGCTCCGTCGTGCTGGTCGGCGGTGATCCGGGTATCGGCAAATCGACACTTCTGATGCAGGCGGCGGCCGCCCTTTCGCGCCGTAAACAGCGCATCATCTATGTCTCGGGCGAAGAAGCCGTAGCGCAGGTGCGACTGCGCGCCCAGCGTCTCGGGGCTGCCGATACCGATGTGCTGCTCGCCGCCGAAACCAATGTGGAAGACATTCTCGCCACCATATCGGAAGGCAAGCGCCCGGACCTGGTCATCATCGATTCCATCCAGACGCTGTGGAGCGACACCGCCGACTCGGCACCCGGCACGGTCACGCAGGTGCGCACCGGCGTGCAGGCGATGATCCGGTTTGCCAAGCAGACGGGGGCCGCCATGGTTCTCGTTGGTCACGTGACCAAGGAAGGCCAGATCGCCGGTCCCCGCGTGGTCGAGCATATGGTGGATGCCGTTCTCTATTTCGAAGGCGACCGTGGCCACCATTACCGCGTGCTGCGCACGGTCAAAAACCGCTTCGGCCCGACCGATGAGATCGGCGTGTTCGAAATGTCTGATCGTGGTTTGCGCGAAGTCACTAACCCGTCCGAACTGTTTTTGGGCGAACGCAATGCCAAGTCGCCGGGCGCCGCTGTGTTTGCCGGCATGGAAGGGACACGCCCGGTTCTGGTCGAGGTTCAGGCACTGGTGGCGCCGACTTCGCTCGGCACGCCGCGCCGGGCCGTGGTTGGCTGGGATTCATCACGCCTCGCCATGATCCTCGCCGTGCTCGAAGCCCATTGCGGCGTGCGGCTCGGCCAGCACGACGTCTATCTCAACGTGGCCGGAGGTTACCGCATTTCCGAGCCGGCTGCCGACATGGCGATTGCATCCGCACTTGTCTCCTCGCTTGCCGGCCTCGCCCTGCCCGCCGACTGCGTGTTTTTCGGCGAGATCAGCTTGTCGGGCGCGGTGCGCCCAGTGTCGCAGACGGCCCAGCGTTTGAAGGAAGCCGAAAAGCTGGGCTTTTCGGGCGCCATGCTGCCGGCCACGTCAGCCGAATTGCCGAAGGGGGCAAACGCGCGCTGGACGAGGATCGAGGACCTGCCCGATCTCGTCTCACGCATCGCCGGATCGGCAAAGAAGCTGGGGAAACAGGACGGTGAGGATTGATCTTCCGTTACCGAGGCGACTGATGTAAGAGGGCAGCGACAAGGACCTCCGCGCCTTTTCGGCACATGTCATCGGGCGACCAGATCGCCTTCGCGTTCCGGCCCCCTCGCCGCCCAAGTTCTGGAGTAGGTAGTTTATGCCCATCACGATTTTCGACGGTATCGTCATCGGCGTCACGCTTTTTTCGGCCGTGCTCGCCATGGTTCGCGGCTTTTCGCGCGAAGTGCTGTCTATCGCCAGCTGGGCCGGTTCGGTTGCCGCCGCCTATTACCTGCATCCGTTGCTGCTGCCCTATGCGAAGAACTATACCGCCGATGACCGCATTGCGCTTGCAGCGTCGCTCGGCATCATTTTCCTTGTCGCGCTGATCATCATCACCTTCATTACCACCCGGATTGCCGATTTCATCATCGACAGCCGTATCGGCGCGCTTGACCGGACGCTGGGTTTTCTGTTCGGCGCGGCCCGAGGCATTCTGCTGTTGGTCGTGGCGCTGGGGTTCTGGAACTGGCTGGTCGGGGCACAGGCGCAGCCGGACTGGGTGAAGCAGGCCAAGTCGAAGCCGTTCCTGGATTCGCTCGTCGCGCGCCTGGAAGCCGCCTTGCCGCGAGATATTGAGCCACAGATCCGCGCCCGTATCCGCGGCGAGGAACAGCCGGCCGAAGGTGCCCCCGAGGCAGCGCCTTCGGATGAAGCGCCGTCAACGAATAATTGACGATAAGTTTCGCTTGATTGGCAGCATGCCGTCACCATTTGTGTTATCAAGCATCTGAACAGAGCAAGGCCGGACAGCGGGACCCGATTCCCCCGCCCGGCCTATTCGTTTTCCCCTACCAAGGTAAAGGCCAGCAGAGATGAGTCAGCCGGTTTCGCAAGGCATTATCGATGATTTGGACGGCGATACGCTGCATGAGGAATGCGGCGTATTCGGCATTCTGGGGCATCCCGACGCGGCGACGCTGACCGCCCTTGGCCTGCATGCCCTTCAACATCGCGGCCAGGAAGCCGCCGGCATCGTCACCTTCGATGGGCTGCGCTTCCATTCGGAGCGCCGCATGGGCCTGGTCGGCGATCACTATACCGATCCGGCGACGCTCGCCAAACTGCCGGGCGACATTTCCATCGGCCATGTGCGCTACTCCACCACCGGCGAGGTGGCGCTCAGAAACGTGCAGCCGCTGTTTGCCGAGCTGGAAGTCGGCGGCATCGCGATTGCCCATAACGGCAATTTCACCAACGGCCTGACGCTGCGTCGCCAGCTGATCGCCGGCGGCGCAATCTGTCAGTCCACCTCGGATACCGAAGTCGTGCTGCATCTCATCGCTCGCTCGCGCTACTCCTCCACTGCCGACCGTTTCATCGATGCCGTCCGACAGATGGAAGGCGGTTATTCGATGCTGGCGATGACCCGCACGAAACTGATCGCGGCGCGCGATCCCACCGGCATCCGTCCGCTGGTGATGGGCGAACTCGACGGCAAGCCGGTCTTCTGCTCGGAAACCTGCGCGCTCGACATCATTGGCGCGAAATATGTGCGCGACGTCGAAAACGGCGAGGTCATCATCTGCGAAGTGCAGTCCGACGGTTCGATCTCGATCGATGCCCGCAAGGCCGGCAACGGTCAGCCGGAACGGCTGTGCCTGTTCGAATACGTTTATTTTGCACGTCCCGATTCGGTCGTCGGCGGCCGCTCGGTCTATGTGGCCCGCAAGAACATGGGCATCAACCTTGCCAAGGAAGCCCCGGTCGACGCCGACGTCGTTGTGCCGGTACCAGACGGCGGCACCCCGGCAGCGCTCGGCTACGCCCAGCAGAGCGGCATTCCGTTCGAATACGGCATCATCCGAAACCACTATGTCGGCCGTACCTTCATCGAGCCGACGCAGCAGATCCGCGCGCTTGGCGTCAAGCTGAAACATTCGGCCAACCGGGCGATGATCGACGGCAAGCGTGTCGTGCTGGTCGACGATTCCGTCGTGCGTGGCACCACTTCGCTGAAGATCGTTCAGATGATCCGCGATGCCGGCGCCAAGGAAGTGCATCTGCGTGTTGCCAGCCCGATGATCTTTTACCCGGATTTCTACGGGATCGACACACCGGACCGCGACAAACTGCTCGCCAACCAGTACGAAGACCTGGAAGCCATGTGCAAATATATCGGCTGCGACAGCCTCGAATTCCTGTCGATCAACGGGCTTTACCGCGCCGTTGGCGGCGAGGACCGCAACGACGCGCGTCCGCAGTTCACCGACCACTATTTTACCGGTGACTATCCGACCCGTCTTCTCGACAAGGATGGCGAGGCGGTTGGCCGCAAGGTTTCGCTTCTGGCCAGCAACGGCTGAGGCTGAGGCTGCGGCGGCCTGGACCGGTTCCCATCCGGGTACAAACACTTTAAAAGGCTGCGGAAACGCAGCCTTTTTCGGTTGTTGCAGCAAAAGCCGATGGCGGGGGGAACGGATAGCATGACGATCGACCTGAGGAACAGGATTGCGCTGGTCACCGGCGCATCGCGCGGCATCGGCTATTTCACCGCGCTCGAACTGGCGAAGGCGGGCGCGCATGTCATCGCTTGCGCCCGCACGGTCGGCGGTCTGGAAGAACTGGACGACGCCATCAAGGCAATCGGCGGCTCGGCGACGCTCGTTCCCTTCGACATCACCGACATGGCGGCCATCGACAAGCTTGGCGCATCTATTTTCGAGCGCTGGGGCAAGCTCGATATTCTGGTGGCGAATGCGGGCATTCTCGGCGTCATCTCGCCGCTTGCCCATGTAGAGGCCAAGGTGTTCGAGAAGGTGATGACCACCAATGTCACGTCGATGTGGCGTCTGATCCGCTCGCTGGAGCCACTGCTGGTCAGATCCGACGGCGGCCGCGCGCTCCTCCTCTCCTCCGGCGTTGCCACCAATCCGCGGGCCTTCTGGGGCGCCTATGCGATGTCGAAAGCGGCGGTGGAAACTATGGGCCGCATCTGGGCCGAGGAAATGGCGCATACCAACCTGAAGATCAATCTGGTCAACCCCGGCGCCACCCGCACGGCCATGCGCGCACAGGCCATGCCCGGTGAAGACCCGGAAACGCTGCCGCATCCCTCCGAGATCGCGGAAAAGATCCTGCCGCTGATGTCGCCGGAAATGACGGAAAGCGGCAAGCTGTTCGTTGTGCGGGAAAACCGGTTCGTGGAGTACCGGCTGCCCGCGTGATCTACCTGCCCCTTTTAAAGCCGGGGCTTTTATCTTGACCTTTCAAGCGTTACATTGCTTGCCACGGAAAGAGGCCTGTCATGAGCAACGCAGCCTTAAAAAGAAAAGTCGAAGACGTGGTTGCCGCTTGGCCGACAATACCGACCTTTGATCTATCGAAAATTGCCAACGATAACGAGAATCCTACTATCTCGACCGTCAGACGGCATACCAAAGTTGCTGGCCAAGATGTGGCTGAGTGGCGGGAGCAGATTTACGATCTCATCGACACGCTTGAACGGCTACTCACCCAGGCGGATCACGACGATGTCCGCACTGTGATGACGATGATTACGCCATTGCGCGAAAGTATCGAGACAGCCATTCAAAACCTCGTTTCTCTCCAGGACCCTGCTTCAGAAAAGTATTTTTGGCATGATGCTCTCACGTTGCTGGGAGGCAATGCCCTTAACGTAAGGATGCAGGACATTGAGCGAGAGGGGCGCGAAGCTATATTTGGCTGGCTGACAATGTGTGAAGACTGCAAGGATCGCCTTATGCGTGTGATATGGGACCATGATCCCGATCCTCGCGGTGGTCCAAAATTCGATAAAGCCGATAACCTGATTGCCTTCCTTGAAACCTGAGAGCGTTGCCCGTGCAGTTGAGTGCCTCGCCTCGCTTCACGCGCGCCTACAAAGCACTGCCGCAAGAAGCAAAGGAACAGGTTCAGAAGGCATTGAGGCTATTCATGGGAAACCCGCGTCACCCCGGCCTGCGTTTCGAAAAGCTCAAGGGCAGCGACTACCGCACCATCCATCCCGACCGCGGCAATTACCGGATCGTGTTGCGAGGCGAAGGCACCGCCTTTGAATTGGTCGACGTCGATCGCCATGACGTCGTTGATCGCAAGTGTGGCTAGCCTCCCCTTGACCGTCCCCTTGGGGCGCGCCATAACGACCACATGAAAACGACGATTTCCATCTGTGGGAACATTATCCGCTAGCGTTCGCGCTGGTCCGGTCGTTTTCGTCTCTCGAAAGCCTTGAAGACAAACGCCCCGGTCCGGTACCGGTGGTGGCATGCGCCTTCGAGCACCTTGGGAGATTTTTTCGATGAGCGTCACGCTCAAGCTATACAATACCTTGAACCGCGAGAAGACGGCCTTCCAGCCCATCGACGCCGACAACGTGCGCGTCTATGTCTGCGGCCCGACGGTTTATGATTTTGCGCATATCGGCAATGCTCGCCCGGTCATCGTATTCGACGTGTTGTTCCGCCTGCTGCGGCATGTCTATGGCAACAGCCACGTCACCTATGCCCGCAACATCACCGACGTCGATGACAAGATCAACGCCCGCGCCCTGCGCGATTTTCCCCACCTGCCGCTGAATGAAGCGATCCATGCGGTGACGGAAAAAACCGCCGCGCAATTCCACGCGGATGTAGCGGCACTCGCGTGCCTTGAGCCGACGGTCGAGCCGCGCGCCACCGACAATATCGAGCAGATGGTCGAAATCATCGAAAAGCTGATCGGCAACGGCCATGCCTATGTGGCCGAAGGCGAAGTGCTGTTCGATACGAAATCGATGGCGGATTACGGTCAGCTTTCCAGGCGACCGCTCGACGAGCAGCATGCCGGCATCCGCATCGCTGTCGATGCGCACAAGAAGAACCCCGGCGACTTCGTGCTCTGGAAGCTTTCAGCCGACAACGAACCGGGCTGGGAAAGCCCGTGGGGCCGTGGACGCCCCGGCTGGCATATCGAGTGCTCGGCGATGAGCGGTCGTTATCTCGGTGAGGTGTTCGATATCCACGGCGGCGGTCTCGACCTGATTTTCCCGCACCATGAAAACGAGATCGCGCAATCCCGCTGTGCTCATGGCACGCAGGTGATGGCCAATGTCTGGATGCATAACGGCTTCGTGCAGGTCGAAGGCCGCAAGATGTCGAAGTCCGACGGCAATTTCGTCACCATCAATCAGTTGCTGGCGACCGACGATTTCGGCGGCCGGCAATGGCCGGGCGAGGTCTTGCGGCTTGCGATGTTGATGACCCACTACCGCGAACCGATCGATTTTTCGGTAAAGCGTCTGGAAGAGGCTGAACGTCTTTTGGCAAAATGGCCTGCGGCAGAGGCATCTGATGCCGCGCCCTGCCCGATCGTCATCGATGCGCTGGCCGACGATCTGAACACGGTGGCCGCCGTGCAACGCCTGCATGCGCTGGCGCAGGAAGCCAATGCCGACGCAACGCTTTTGCCGATGTTTGCAGCAAGCGCGGCACTTCTTGGCGTGCTGCCGGAAAAGACCGAGGTAGACGAGGCGCTCGCCGGTGCTGTCGACGCGCTTGTTTCGATGCGGCTGGAAATGCTGAAGGCCAAGAACTTTGCCGAGGCCGACAAAATCCGCGACGAGTTGTCGGCCAAGGGCATCCAGCTCAAGGACGGCAAGGACGCGGCAACCGGCGAAAGGGTAACGAGCTGGGAGGTCAGGCGCTGAGATAATTCCGGTTGCGGTGTCTTGGGGCGCCACCCTATGGTGTTCTCCGATAGAGGAGGATGGAGCCGTGACTGGAAGGGCCTATAGCGGAGGCTGTCAATGTGGCGCCGTGCGATATCGTGCAACGGGAGAGATCGGCTTTCCGCATGTGTGCCATTGCCGCATGTGTCAGAAGGCGGCCGGTAATTACTTCATGCCATTCGGCGGCATCGGCCACGAGAATTTCACACTGATGAGGGGCGAGCCGACCTGGTTCCAGTCTTCCGACAGCGTCAGGCGCGGGTTTTGCGCCCGGTGCGGTACGCCGCTGTTTTACGATGGCGGCAGCGATCATATCAGCATCACGCTCGGTTCGCTGGATGACCCCGAAAGCGTCCGACCGGCGTTGCAGACCAATCTTGCCCGCAAGATGCCCTGGTTCGCGGAGCTTGCCGTCCTTCCCCACGATAGCAGCTTTGACGTTTCGCCGTCGAACGATGCCGGAAATGACGCCGGCAGCCGTCAGCATCCCGATCACGATACGGCCGACGACGCCCGCTGGCCGATGGTGACGAAAGAATGACCGGGCCTGTCCATACCGGCGGCTGCCAGTGCGGCGCCATTCGCTTCCTGATCGAGGGTACGCCCGGCCAGTCCTCCATCTGTCATTGCCGCATGTGCCAGAAGGCATTTGGTGCTTACTACGCGCCGCTGGTGTCCACTGGGGGACAGACTTTCGCGTGGACGCGCGGGGCACCGAAATATTTCCAGTCATCCAATCATGTGCGCCGCGGTTTTTGCGGCAATTGCGGCACGCCGCTCACCTACGAGGCGGCGGATGGCATCGCGGTTGCCGCCGGCGCATTCGATGACCCGGCAGGCCTGCCGCCGGTCGTCCAGTATGGCATCGAGGGCAAGCTGCCTTTCGTCGACCGTCTTCATGCCTTGCCCGGCCATGAGACGATGGACGACATCGAGGACGCACCCTTTCTGGCCGACCTGACATCCAACCAGCATCCCGACCACGAGACCGACACCTGGACGCCGGTGATCGCAACCGGCGGCAACGAGGAAGAAAAGCAATGACCGAGCAAGTCAGAACGGGCGGCTGCCAGTGCGGCGCGGTGCGCTTCAGGGTCCATGGTGCGCTGGGGCGTGCCTCGATCTGCCATTGCCGCATGTGCCAGAAGGCGTTTGGAGGCTTTTTCGGCCCCCTGGTCACCGCACCGGAGGGCGGAGTCGAGTGGACCCGTGGCGAACCGAAATATTTCCAGTCTTCCGTCAATATCGACCGCGGCTTTTGCGAAAACTGCGGCACGCCGCTGACCTATCGCACCCCTTCCGGCCTCGATATCGCCATCGGCGCCTTCGACGAACGGGGAGACCTCGCACCGGTCCTGCAGGTCAATCACGCTTTCAAGCTGCCATGGGTGGAGACGATTTTCGATGCACCGGTGCATGGCGATGCCGGCTACTACGCACGCCAGGAGCAGATCATCTCCTTCCAGCATCCCGACCACGACACCGAAAACTGGCCTGAAAGAGGTTTGCATCTGTGACCGAAATCCTGCGTACATTCTATCCTGAGATCGAACCTTACGAGCGCGGTCATCTCGATGTCGGCGATGGCCATGTGATCTATTGGGAACGGGTCGGCACGAAAGGCGCCAAGCAGGCCGTCTTCCTGCATGGCGGACCGGGCGGCGGCTGCACTCCGGCTCAACGCCGGCTGTTCGATCCCGCGCTATACGACGTATTGCTGTTCGACCAGCGCGGCTGCGGGCGCTCGACGCCGCATGCCGGCCTCGAAGCCAACACGACATGGCATCTGGTCGCCGATATTGAGCGGCTGCGGGGCATGGTGGGTGTCGACAAATGGCAGGTGTTCGGCGGGTCCTGGGGATCTACGCTGGCGCTCGCCTATGCGCAGACCCATCCCGAGCGGGTAAGCGAACTCGTTCTGCGCGGCGTCTACACGCTCACCAAGGCCGAAATGGACTGGTATTATCAGTTCGGCGTCTCGGAAATGTTTCCGGATAAATGGGAGGATTTTATCGCACCCATTCCCGAAGCCGAGCGCCGTGACATGCTCGCCGCCTATCATCGCCGCCTGACCGGCACCGACAGGGGCGAGCAGATCCGTTGCGCCAGGGCATGGAGCGTCTGGGAAGGCTCGACCATCACCCTTCTGCCCGATCCGGGACTGACCTTAAAACACGACGAGGAGCACTTTGCGCTCGCTTTCGCCCGCCTTGAAACGCATTATTTCATGCATGGCGGCTGGCTGGAAGATGGCCAGCTTCTGCGTGACGCCGCCAAGCTCAAGGGCATTCCCGGCACGATCGTGCATGGGCGCTACGATATGCCCTGCTCGCTGAAATATGCCTGGCAGCTTTCCAAGGTCTGGACCGAGGCCGACTTTCATATCGTCGAGGGCGCGGGACATGCCGTCTCCGAACCGGGCATCACCGACCGGCTGATCCGTGCGACAGACCGGTTTGCAGGCAAGGCCTGATCGTCACCACCGGTCGCCGCCCCGCTCTACCGGCCGGGGCGGCGACCGCCTGAGGAATTGTCCGGGTAGCGCAGCGAGCAACCTTTTAGACCGAGCGCTTCCTCGCGGCCTTCAGCATGCCCCAGGAATACACGGCCAGCGCCGACCAGATGAACAGGAAGGCGATCAGCTTCACCGTGCTCAGCGGTTCCTTGAAGGCGAAGATGGCGATCAGGAAGATCATCGTCGGTGCAATATATTGCATGATGCCGATGGTGGAGAGGCGCAGCAGCTTGGCGCCGTTCGCATAGATCATCAGCGGGCCGGCGGTGATCGGACCGGCCAGCATCAGGATGAACGTATCGTAGCCGGTGCCGTTGAAGAGATGGCCCTGCCCCGTCCATTCCAGATAGACGATATAGGGCAGGAACGGAATGCTGATGAGCAGGACTTCCAGGAAGAAGCCCTGGTTGGGGCCGATCGGCAGGGTCTTGCGAAACAGCGCGTAACAACCCCAGGTGAAGGCGAGCCCCAGCGAGATCCACGGCAGCCCACCCGATCCGACCGTCAGGATGACGACGCCGATAGCGGCAAGGCCGATCGCCGCCAGTTGCACAGGGCTGAGTTTCTCGCGCAGCACCACGGCCGCCAGGAAGAAGCTGAACAGCGGATTGATGAAATAGCCGAGCGCGCCTTCGAGGGCGTGATCGTTGGCGATCGCCCAGACGTAGATGCCCCAGTTGACCGTGATGAAAGCCGCCGTGACGCAGGCCATGCCCAGCATGCGCGGCGTGCGGATTGCCAGCTTCAACTCCTCGGTCCGTTTCAGGATGAGCAGGACCGCCCCCGCCACCGGCACGGACCACAGGGCGCGATGGGCCAGCACTTCGAGTGGCGGCAGGTGCGACACGGCCTTGAGATAGAAGGGCAGAAAACCCCACATCAGGTAGGCGGCGAGTGCGAAGGCAAAGCCACGCGGCGTGTCCTCGTTCCTAACCTGCGGTGCGGTGCTGTCGGTTGCCATCGATGATACTCCATGCTGAATGGCCCGCTTCTAGACCGCAAACGGCACGCCAGCCAATTCATTCGGTTGAAGCTTACATTCAGCACGGGCATGAATGCGAGGCGTCGCTAGACCTCGTCAAACGACAATCCCCACGGCTCTTCGCCATACCATTCCGCGCCGCGGGCCGGTGCCTGCCAGCGAAAACTGCGCACCCGGGACAGGCCACCGCCCTTGAAGGCCTCGGTCAACGCCGCATGGCGCCCCTCCGGCGGAGGTTCCGTATCCTCCGCCCAGATGAAGGAGACGGGCGCGAGGAAACGCGCACCAAAACTGCCGGCGCGCCGGTCGATCATCAGGAAGGCGGCCCAGCGGCTGAACGTCGCCCGGCTGCCGGGCGCAGGAACACCGAAGGGAAACAGCAGCCGGCCACCCACGGAAAGGGTCTCGACCCACAGCGCCGGTGGATGATCGAGCGCGAAATTCGCATAGATCACATCCGCTTCGCCTTCGACCCAGCCTTGCCGCAGGGCATCGGCGTGCACGACTTTGGCCTGATCCAAGCCGGCAAGCGCCGCATGGGCGCGATCGACAAGCGCACCATCATATTCGACGCCGATCACCCGGCCGCTTTCCCCGACGAGTTCGGCCATGATCGCGGTATAGTAACCGGTGCCCGCCCCCAGATGCACGACCGTCTCCCCCTCCCGGATGCCGAGACGGTGCAGGGCGAGCGCGTGGAGCGAGGGCATGCCGTTATTGACGCGGCGAAAAGCATCCAGGCTTACCACCATATCCTGGTAGAGCATGGCGGGGTCGGAGGAAGCCAGTTCCTTGTACTGTTGCAGATCGCTCACAAGCCAGGGCGGCGGACCGAGAAAATCCTCCCGCCGGACCTTGGCGAAAGCCGTTTCCAGCCTTTCATCGCGGGCTATTCCAGCCTTGGCCAGGATCTGGCGGGCATAGAGCGCACGGTGGACATTCTCATCGGGATCGCCCATGGGTCATCACCTCCCTCTCTGGTTGTCTCAGATGATCGCAACAACCGTGCAAAAAGCAATGGCCGTCCGTCGGGATTGCCCTCGACTGCGCCGCAAAGGACCGCTTCCAACGTTTGATCGCGACGACGGCCGACCGGCCCGGGCAGCTCCGTCACTGCTGGCGATCAAAGCCTGGAAATCACGTCCTCCCGTCCGGCGAACACGCCACCATCGGCGGCGTGCGCAAGGATGGCGGGCACGATCTGCTCGACATCGGACAGCACCAGTGGCTGCACCAGGTGCGCGCGGTGGATGAAGCCCTGGTCGCGCATGTGACCGACCAGATCGAGCATCGGTTTCCAGAAGCCGCCGATATCGGCAAAAACCATCGGTTTTTCATGGCGACCAAGCTGCGCCCAGGTCATGATCTCGACGATTTCCTCAAGCGTGCCGATACCGCCCGGCAGGGTGACGAATGCGTCCGCCCGCTCGAACATCTTGTGTTTGCGCTCATGCATGTCACGAGTAATGATCAGGTCGTCGAGCTGGCCAAGCGAATGACGGGTTGCCTCCATATCGACAAGAAATCCCGGGATAATGCCAGTCACCTGCCCCCCGCTGGAAAGGACGCCCGCCGCGACCGCACCCATGATGCCCTTGGTGCCGCCGCCATAGACGAGGCGCAAGCCGTGGGCAGCGATGGATTTTCCCAATGCGCGACCGGCCGCCACGTAGGCGGGGTCGCGTCCGGGCTGGGAACCGCAATAGACGCAGATGGACTGGATGGGCAAGGTTTTCTCCGCTTGTCGCTTCTTCTTCACGCGTGACGACGCACAAACGTCAAAATTGACCGCAAAGAGCAGGAAGAGCAAGGCAGAAATCCTTGAAAAGCTTGTGAAGGTTGCATGAAAGCGCTATTTCC
Organism: Neorhizobium sp. NPDC001467; assembly: GCF_050275975.1. Lineage (NCBI taxonomy): Bacteria > Pseudomonadati > Pseudomonadota > Alphaproteobacteria > Hyphomicrobiales > Rhizobiaceae > Neorhizobium > Neorhizobium sp. NPDC001467. The sequence goes on from NZ_JBNNPS010000005.1 coordinate 236,457, forward strand.
CTTTGATGCGGCGGCGGTTCCGTCGGGAGAGAACTGATGTTGAGAAATCCTGCCGGCTGGCTGGCCCTGAGTGTCCTTGCCATCGCGACCATCGTGATGGTGTTCTTCATCATGCCCCGCATTTCCTCCGACATAAAACCGCTCGGCGCGGCCATCAACGAGGCTGGTAGAGAGGTGGAGGAGGCCGTCGCCCAGGGCGGCAAGGCCGCTCAGGATCTCGTCGAACCGGCAGCGTCGCAAAACCGGACAACAGCGTCCAATACCGCCCCGTCGGCAAGCCAGAAAACCGCGGCAGCGGAGACCACGCCGCCGCAGGCCACGGCACCGGCTGCGCGTGGCAGCGAGACGACAGTATCCGATGCGCCGACATTTGACGTCCTGCGTGTCGAGCCTGATGGCTCTACCGTGATCGCCGGCCGCGCCGTGCCGGGCACGACGCTGGAAGTGACCGACAGACAAACCGTTCTGGCCAAGGCCGATGTTGCCAATGGCGGTGAATTTGCTGCCATTCTAGACAAACCGCTGCCGCCCGGGGATCATGAGCTGATCCTCAAGGTCAAGGGCAAGGACGGCAAGGTGATGACGTCCGAAGAGGTCGCGACGATTTCCGTGCCCGCGGCAAAGGGCGGCGAGCTGCTCGCCATGGTCACCAAGCCGGGCGAGGCCAGCCGCCTGATCGCCACGCCCGCAACCGGTGAAATCTCCGCCGCCCGCACCGAACGCGTTGGCACGCCGACTGATACCGAAATGCCAACGGTCGCGGCTCCGCCCGTATCGCCCGAGATTGCGCTTGCTGCTCCCGCTGCCGGCAATTCCGCAGCTAAAACCGAGGTCGCCGCCCAGAAGCCGGACAGCCAGAACCGGGACATTCAGGTCACCGCCGTCGAGGTGGAGGGCGACCGTCTTTTCGTTGCCGGCATTGCCCGGCCGCAGGCCAAGCTGCGTGGCCATGCCGACGATACCGTGATCGGGACGGCCGTGGCGGCCGGCAATGGCCATTTCGTCATCGATGGCAAAGTGCCGCTTTCGGTGGGCGACCACCGCATTGCGGTCGAGCAGATCGGCCCGGACGGCAAGGTCGTCCTGCGTGTCGCCGTTCCTTTCAACCGTCCGGCCGGCGATCAGGTCGCGGCCGTTGCCAGCCTTTCGGCTTTGCCGCCCGGCAAGGTGATTGCCCCGATCGACGGGGGCGCCTTCGACCGTCTGCGCAATCAGGTTGCGCGCGCCCATGACATCCTCACCGGCCTTTATGCCAACGGCGCGGTACCGACGGTCGAGCAATTGGCCGCCGCCCGCTCCGCCACCGCCATCGCGCTCACGTCGCTGGTCCAGTACCGTCTGCCGGCCGATGCGAGCAGCGAAGCCCGCCGCATCGCCGACATGACCATCGCCCAGGCGACCGCCGCACTTAGGGCCGTCGAGGCCCTGCCACGCGATGTCGCCGATTTCGGCAAGGGTCTCAGGGACATCAACACCATCATCGCCACCGCCGTCGGCCCGATTGTCGACACGCCGCCGAGCCAGGCCGGAGCGACGGGGACCGAAGTCGCGACCATGCCTTCGGGCGATGCCCGCACCATCGAGCAGGCACCGCTGACGCAGAGCGAGAATGCCTCCGTCATCATCCGCCGTGGCGATACGTTGTGGCAGATATCCCGCCGCGTCTACGGTCAGGGCGTGCGCTACACGACGATCTATCTTGCCAACGAGGACAAAATCACCAACCCGGACCTGATCCAGCCCGGGCAGGTCTTCGGCGTGCCGGATGCGGCGCGCCCGGATGCCGAGGAGTTGCATCGCAAGCGGATGCAGCAGGGTAAATCCTGACCGCAGTCACAGCGAACGTCATGATCCCTGCCTCTCCGGCGGGGATTGTCGTTTGAGGCGGCTTGGCCGGTGGCACATCGGCACCACAAGCCAAGTTTCATGACCATGTCATTGCATCCGTGCGCCTTCGCGCCTATGTCCGCGACATAGCGCTCCGCGTACCCCTCGCCTCCCGGGACCAGCATTTCATGGCATCGAAAAAGAAGACCGTTTCGGCGGATAGCGGCAATCCGCTCGGCACACTCGTCAACCTGTGGCCCTATATGTGGCCGACGGGGCGTGCCGATCTGAAGGCGCGCGTTCTGTGGGCGACCTTTTATCTGGTGCTGGCCAAACTCGTCCTGCTATCCGTGCCCTATTTCTTCAAATGGGCGACGGACGCACTGAACGGCAGGCTCGACATGGCCGGCATCCTGCCCGCCTTCCTGCTCGGCGCCGTCGTGCTCGTCGTCTTCTACAATCTGACCCGGCTCTTGCAGGTGGGCCTCAACCAGCTGCGGGACGCGCTGTTTGCCTCCGTCGGCCAGCATGCGGTGCGCCAGCTCGCCTACAAGACCTTTGTGCACATGCATCAGCTGTCACTGCGTTTCCATCTGGAACGCAAGACCGGCGGCCTGTCGCGCATCATCGAGCGTGGCACCAAGGGCATCGAAACCATTGTTCGTTTCACCATCCTCAATTCGGTGCCGACGCTGCTCGAATTCGTGCTGACGGCGATCATCTTCTGGGCGGCCTACGGGTTCTGGTACGTGGTCGTCACCGCCGTCACCGTCTGGGCCTATATCTGGTTCACCATCAAGGCGAGCGACTGGCGCATCGCCATCCGTCGCTCGATGAACGACAGCGATACCGAGGCCAATTCCAAGGCAATCGATTCGCTCCTCAATTTCGAAACCGTCAAATATTTCGGCAACGAGGATATGGAAGCCAGACGCTTTGACGCCTCGATGGTCAAATATGAGAAATCGGCGACGGAGGTCTGGACTTCGCTCGGCTGGCTGAACTTCGGCCAGGGCGTCATCTTCGGCCTCGGCCAAACCGTCATGATGGTGATGTCGGCGCTCGCCGTGCAGCGGGGCGAACAGACGATCGGCGATTTCGTTTTCGTCAACGCGCTTCTGATGCAGCTGTCGATCCCGCTCAATTTCATCGGCTTCGTCTACCGCGAAATCCGTCAGGGCCTGACGGATATCGAACAGATGTTCGATCTTCTCGAAGTCGAGGCGGAAGTGGTCGACCGTCCCGGCGCACAACCGCTGGCGGCCGGCCAGGCTGCGATCGCCTTTAACGATGTTCATTTCGCCTATGACCCCGAACGGCCCATCCTGAAAGGCGTATCCTTCGCCGTGCCGGCCGGCAAGACGGTGGCGATCGTCGGCCCTTCGGGTGCCGGAAAATCCACCATATCCCGCCTTCTCTATCGCTTCTACGATGTGCAGCAGGGGTCCGTCACCATCGACGGGCAGGACGTGCGCGATGTCACGCAGGCATCGCTTCGCGCCGTCATCGGCATGGTGCCGCAGGATACCGTGCTGTTTAACGATACGATCGCTTACAATATCCGCTACGGTCGCCCCGCCGCCAGCGACGAGGAAGTCCGGGCGGCCGCCGATATCGCCCAGATCGGCACATTCATCGAACAACTGCCGGATGGTTTCGAAACCAAGGTCGGCGAACGCGGGCTAAAACTGTCGGGCGGTGAAAAGCAGCGCGTGGCGATCGCCCGCACCGTGCTCAAGGGCCCGCCAATCCTCATTCTCGACGAGGCGACCTCGGCGCTCGATACCACGACCGAACACGAGATCCAGTCGGCGCTCGATGTGGTCTCGAAAAACCGTACGACGCTGGTGATCGCGCACCGCCTGTCAACCGTCATCAATGCCGACGAGATCATCGTGTTGCGGGCCGGCGAGATTGCCGAACGCGGCACGCATGCCGCTCTGATCGAACAGGGTGGCCTTTACGCCTCGATGTGGAACCGCCAGCGCGAGGCCACGCAGGCGGAAGAACATCTGCGCCAGGTGCGCGAAAACGACGATCTCGGCGTGGTCCAGCGTGGTCAGCCGGCCGGCGAATGAGCCGCAAGGGGAAAATCATGAAAAGCAATCGCAAAACCAGGCTGATCGTGCTCGGCAGTGTCGGCATCGCCTACGCGCTGGTGCTGATCTTCTGGGGCTCTCCGCTTCTGGCATTCACCACCTGGATGGGTTGGGTCGATCCGCAGGCGGCCCGATGAGGTAGCGCGCTGCAGCAGACGCAGCGGCGACGCACTGTTCACCGCGTCGCAACTGTGAACAGGCCGGCCTCTATGCCATCTGTGGTGCAACATTCAAAGAATGCGCAGCATGGCGATCGGTGACGAAGACGGATCTTCGTGTGGTCGTCATGTTAGCCAACAAAGGCAAAGTCATGAAGAAGATCGGCTTTCTCTCTTTCGGCCACTGGTCGCCCTCCCCGCAATCCGGCACGCGTTCGGCCGGTGATGCCCTTCTGCAATCGATCGATCTTGCGGTCGCCGCCGAAGAACTCGGCGCGGACGGGGCCTATTTCCGCGTTCACCATTTTGCCCGGCAGCTGGCTGCGCCCTTCCCGCTGCTTGCGGCTGTCGGCGCAAGCACGAAAAAGATCGAGATCGGCACCGGCGTCATCGACATGCGCTACGAGAACCCGCTCTACATGGCGGAGGATGCCGGCGCCGCCGATCTGATCTCGCAAGGCCGCCTGCAGCTCGGCATCAGCCGTGGCTCGCCGGAACAGGTGGTCGATGGCTGGCGTTATTTTGGTTATCAGCCGGGCGAAGGGGAAAGTGAAGCGGACATGGCGCGCCGCAATACCGAGATCCTGCTGGAAGTTCTGAAAGGCAACGGTTTCGCCCAGCCCAATCCGCGGCCGATGTTTCCCAACCCGCCAGGCATGCTGCGACTCGAACCGCATTCCGAAGGTCTGCGCGATCGCATCTGGTGGGGTGCAGGCTCGAACGCGACGGCCGAATGGGCGGCCAAGCTCGGCATGAACTTGCAGAGTTCCACGCTCAAGGACGACGAGACCGGCGAGGCTTTCCACATCCAGCAGGCCAAGCAGATCCGTGCCTATCGCGAAGCTTGGAAGGACGCCGGCCATACGCGCACGCCTCGCGTCTCCGTCAGCCGCAGCATCTTTGCTTTGGTGGACGACCGTGACCGCGCCTATTTCGGCAATGGCGGAAAGGAAGACGATTCGATCGGTTTCCTCGACGAAAAGACCCGCGCCATCTTCGGGCGCTCCTATGCCGGCGAGCCGGACAAGCTGGTCGAGGATCTGAAAAAAGACGAGGCGATCGCCGAGGCCGACACGCTGCTCCTGACCGTACCGAACCAGCTGGGCGTCGATTACAACGCGCATGTCATCGAGGCGATCCTGAAGCACGTCGCGCCGGCCATGGGCTGGCGTTGAGCGGAAAAGCTCGCGTTTTCGCAGCTCTAAGTCGTTGACTTGTCTCGGCGCCACGCTCCATCTTGTCCAGGACGAGAGGGGCGCTGGCGCCGAGGATGAATGCGTTATAAGCATTTATCGCGTCCAGCATCACTGGCAACGTGCCAGCGGCAAATGCTTACATATCAGACTTCCTGCCGTGGCGCCGCATGCCGGCGATGTTCAATAATCCGTCGTCCGTGCGCGAGGAGTTCTGTCAACAGGGCTGGCCCAGCATTTTCGGAACTACATTGCCGTGAAAACGGTTTTTATGTAGTCAGGGTTCGCTGACAACGCAGGAGAACACGGTTGATCAACCTACTCGACACCATTCGCAACACGCTCGTCCCGATCCACAAGGAGGGCTACCTGTTCGTGGCCGCATTCTTCGTGGTGTCGCTGGTGCTTGGCCTGATCGCCGAACCCCTGTTCTGGATCGGTCTCATCCTCACTGCCTGGTGCGCCTATTTCTTCCGTGATCCGGAACGCGTCGTGCCACAGGACGAGGATCTGGTCATCAGCCCGGCCGATGGTCGCATCAGCCATGTCGCCATGGTCGTGCCCCCGGCGGAACTCGATCTCGGCCTGGAGCCGATGCTGCGCATTTCCGTGTTCATGAACGTGTTCGACTGCCACATCAACCGCGCGCCCGTGCGCGGTCGCATCAGCCAGATCGCCTATCGTTCGGGCCAGTTCATCAATGCCGAACTCGACAAGGCCTCGTCGGACAACGAGCGTAACGGTCTCGTCATCGAGAGCAAGCATGGCAAGCTCGGCGTCGTGCAGATCGCGGGTCTGGTTGCCCGTCGCATTCTGTGCTTCGTGCAACCGAACGAACCGCTGGAGGCTGGCGAGCGTTTCGGCCTGATCCGCTTCGGTTCGCGTCTTGACGTCTATGTGCCGGCCGGCGGCGAGGCGCGCGTTTCGATCGGCCAGCGCGCCATCGGCGGCGAGACGGTGCTGGCGGAATTCGGTTCGGGCAAGGGCCCGGTCGTCAGCCGTCGCAACTGACAAGGGCGCTTGCCGGTCTTTGCCGGCTCTTGACGAATTTGGCCGATCAGGCGGAAGGGGAGCACGAAAATGGAACAGCCGACCGAACCGCCGATCACCCATGACGACGAGACGCACAGGGACGCGGCTTCGGCTGCGCGCGACGATAGCGGTCGCGGCCCGCGTCTTCGCGAAATTCCGCTGCGGCTGATGATCCCCAATGTCATCACCGTGCTTGCCATCTGCGCGGGTCTTACCGGCATCCGCCTGGCTTTCGAAGGACGGTTCGAACTGGCGGTCGGCATGGTTCTTCTCGCCGCGTTTCTTGACGGGATCGACGGGCGGATTGCCCGTCTTCTCAAGGCGACGTCGAAGTTCGGCGTGCAGATGGACAGCCTTGCCGACATCATCAATTTCGGCGTCGCCCCGGCCCTCGTGCTTTATGCCTATGTTCTCGATGGCGCCCGGTCGCTGGGCTGGATCGCCGCGCTGATCTATGCCATTGCCGCCGGCCTGCGTCTGGCGCGTTTCAACGTCATGGAAGACCGTCAGGTCAAGGCACCGTGGCAGTCGGAATTCTTCGTTGGCGTGCCCGCCCCGATGGGGGCCGCACTGGTTCTGCTGCCGGTCTATCTCGGCTTTCTCGGCGTGCCGCTCGGGGGCTGGGTCGCTTATCTCGCCTCCGCCTATACCGTTCTGATGGCCTATCTTCTGGTCAGCCGTCTGCCGATCTGGTCGGGCAAGTCGGAGACGCGCATCCGCCGCGATCTTATGCTGCCGGTCATTCTTGGCGTCGTCATCTATGTCGCGCTGCTGATGAGCTTCACCTGGGAAGTGCTGTCGTTTACCGTGATCGCCTATCTCGCCATGTTGCCATTCAGCGCCCGCGCCTGGCACCGCCGCTATGGCACGATCACCATCGAAGACGATCACGCCTCGCCGTGATGTCCTGCACCGCAGGATGAATGCTGCATTGCAGCTACAGTCTGCGGCAAGATGACGCCTTTATGAAAAAGCCTCCGGATCGCTAGGACGGCACCGCATTTTCGCCCCGTTTGGCGGTAAAAGCGGCCGTCGATCAGAAGATCGCTCCAGAGGATAACGAGATGAGCAGCCACAAGGCCCCTGTACAGAAGACCCATAACCACCTGCACGCGCCTCAGCGCCCGCTGGGCATCAAGGCCGTGATTGCGGCAACCATGATGCTGAAGCGCAGCCCGGCCAAAAAGGCCTGATTTCAGTCGGCCTATCGTCCGGCCAGAAAGCTGACCAGAAGGCCAGTGGCAAGCAGCGCCATGACAAGGCCGATCAGCAGGTCCAGAACGCGCCAGGCCGATGGCCTGGCAAACAGCGGCGCCAGAAACCGTGCGCCGTAGCCAAGAGCGAAAAACCAGGTGAACGACGCCGCAACGGCGCCGGCGCCATAGGCCAGACGCGCCGCGCCGTGATGCGCGGCCGACAGGCTGCCCAGAAGCACCACCGTATCCAGATAGACATGCGGATTGAGAAAGGTGAAGGCGAGGCAGGCCATCACCGCAGCGCGCAGCGGCATGCCCTGCGGCGTTCCGGCCACCAGCGCGGACGGACGCCATGCGCGCCTGAATGCCATCACGGCATAGGTGCCGAGAAAAGCCACGCCGCCGATGGTGACGACCGCGATCAGCATGGGCGAACGCGACACCAGCGTCCCCAGGCCACCCACGCCCGCGGCGATCAGCACCGCGTCCGACGTGGCACAGATCAGGCAGAGTATGAAGACGTGGCTGCGGATGAGCCCCTGCCGCAGGATGAAGGCATTCTGGGCGCCGATCGCCACGATCAGCGAACCACCCAGCGCAAAGCCGGCAAGAGCGGCGGAAAACAGATCCATCAATGATATCCGGTCAAACGGGAAATGCTGGGGCGGTCATAGCGCGATCTCAGAAAAGCGAAAGCTGTTTGTCGTCCGGCGTCTTTTTGCCTTTGACAATCGGCAGCGGCGCAAGCTCCTGCACCGGGTGCTGCAGGTCGGCGCCCATGTTCGCCACCGTGTTGACGCGGTCCGATACGGGAATGGCTTCGAAAAAATCCTCGTCTGCCGCTCTCATCAAATCGATCACCGCGCGCGGCTCCTGCGTCTTGCAGTCCAGCCAGCGACTGAAATCCTGCTGGCCGATCACCACCGGCATACGGTCATGGATGCGTTTCATGAAGAGATTGGCGCCGGTGGTCAGGATGGCGGCGGTATCGATCTCGGACCCGTCAGCTGAAGCATAGGTTTCCATCAGCCCGGCAAAGGCGATGAGCCCGCCCTCTTTCGGACGGATCCAGTAGGGTTGCGACTTTTCCTCGCCGGACTTTTCCGGCCGCCGCCATTCATAAAACCCGGATGCCGGCACGAGTATGCGACGGTGGCGCATGGCTGCGCGAAACGATGCCTTGCCGATGGCGGTTTCGGCGCGCGCGTTGATCATCAGACTGAGGTCCCTGGGGTCCTTTGCCCAGCCCGGAATGAACCCCCAGCGCGCCAGAAAGGCGCGGCGATCCGGTTCGTTACTGCGAGGATCGGGCCTTTCCGCCTGCATGACGACGAGAATGGGCTGCGTCGGCGCGATATTGTATCGCGGCGGAAAATCTTCCACCAGCGAGACGCTGACGAAATTCAGCACGTCGTCGGGTGTGGTCGTCAGGGCGTATCGTCCGCACATCGGTCTGTCATCGCACCCGCGTGCGGGAGGGTCAAGCGGAGCGTTTTCAGGCGCCGCGCGGGCCAAACAGGATCACGGCCGAACCAATCAGGCAAAGCCCGGCACCGGCGACGTCCCAACGATCCGGCACGCGGCCCTCCACCGCCATCAGCCACAGGATGGAGGCAAGGATATAGATGCCGCCATAGGCCGCATAGGTCCGCCCCGCCGCTTCGCTTTCCACCAGCGCCAGGAGCCACGCAAACAGAACCAGACTGATCACCCCCGGGGCGAGCCACCAGACAGGCTTTTCCAATCGCAGCCAGCCCCATACGGCAAAACAGCCGGCGATCTCAAGGAGCGCGGCAAGGGCGTAGAGGGTGTAGGTTTTGGCCATCCGAAGCTCCGGGCTGATCTTTTGCGCTCTTCGCATGACCTCAGAATCATGAGGTGATCCGATGCCTGCGATCGTAAACACGCTTGAGCATCCATCATAGACGTGGAGAGCCTTGACGAAACGTAAGCCTGATGCTTCCATCGGCTCACGATCCGATCTTTCCGGAGCAAGGCCCTGGCTCCGCTGTTCGAAACCGGCAAAACCGGTCGGATTAATGCGAAGATGCACAAGCGGATATTGGTGCGATTGGACCGCCTCGATATGGCTGAACGCCCCGAGGGCATGAACCTTCCTGGCTTCGATTTCCATGCATTGCGTGGTTTCGATCCGACGCGCTACACGGTTCATATCAACGGTCCATGGTGCATCACCTTCGAATTTGACGGCAACGATGCCGTCCGCGTCGATTTCGAGCAACATCACTGAGGCTGACAGCGATGACGGACCATGAGGTAAAAAGACCTGCCGCGCGATGCCCTTCTCATCCCGGTGCGCTTCTGGCGGACATCATCCCCGCGACCGGCAAGAGCAAGGTGGAGATCGCAAGACTGCTCGGCATTTCTCGCCAGCAGCTCTATGACATCCTACAGGCACGCAAACCCATATCGCCCAACGTCGCCGCGCGACTGGGGAAAATGTTCGGGGATGGCGCGGCGATCTGGCTGCGCATGCAGGCTGCCTATGATGCGTGGCATGCGGAGCGCGACGTGGATGTCAGCAATATTCCGACATTGACGGCCGCATGAGCGAATCGTTCCCTCGCCCCGCCTCTTCCGCCATCCTCGAACGCGATGGCCGCTTTCTGCTAATTCGTCGTATCAACCCGCCCTCGGCCGATCTGTTTGCCTTTCCGGGCGGTCGCGGCGAGCCGGGGGAAACAGCGGCGGAGACGGCCGTGCGCGAGTTCTTCGAGGAAACCGGCATCCCTGTCACCGACCCCGAACTGTTCGCGACCTATGATCTGAAAACCGAATCGCATGATGGCGCCGTGCTCAGCCATTTCTTCCTTTCCGTATTTCTGGTGAAGGCCGACGCCACGACGCAAGCGCTCGCGGCCGATGATGCCGCCGACGCCGGATGGTATACGGTCGATGAAATCCGCACCCTGCCGGTGCCGCCCAGCGTTCTCGATTGCGTCGAGCGGCTGGCGGCGCGGCCGGCAAAGGGCTAAAAGACCGCAAAATGATCGCGGCAGATTCGCCGTCGATTTATGCTTCGGACCTTCGATGACGCTGCGCGCACGCCTTACCCTCTGCTTTGTGACCGCGAGCCTGGCGCTTGCCGGGACCCCGGTGCTCGCGCAAAAAAAGGCGGCGACACCGCCTCCGCCGGCCGAATCCACGCCGCCTGTGGAAAAGCCCGCACCCTACGACGACCGACTGTCCCGGCTTTCCGAGATTTTGGGATCGGTGCATTATTTGCGCATGCTGTGTGGCGAAAAGCAGTCGAACTGGCGCGCGTCCATGCAGACGTTGATCGATTCGGAAACGGCCAACGAGCCGAAACGGCGGGAAAGAATGACGGCCGCCTTCAACCGCGGTTACCGTTCGTTCGCTTCCGTTCACACCGTCTGCACCCCCACCGCACGCGCAGCCGAGGAGGCATACCGTGCCGAAGGGGCAACACTTGCCGCGGAAATCGCCGCCCGCTACGGTAATTAAGTGTTTATTTACCTCTTTTGCTCGCCAGCCGTGTCGTTTTGATAAAAGGCTGGTAGTCTTGTTAACGCGCCGGTAACAACCCGACGCCGGAAAGAGGATCATTATGCAGACAGCCCGCAACGACATCGACGAGATGATTGTTCACGAAAAGATGCAGGTGGCGCTCGAATACCAGAACGAGGCCTGGGCCGATGGCCGCGCCGACGGCATCGAACCTGAAATCATTGCAGATGCCGCCATCGCGCTGGCTATGCGTGAAACCATTCGCACGCATGGTGAAGCCGGTGCGGAAGCAATGCTGCAGTCGCTGCGGGAACGCATGCTGGCTGGCGAATTTTCGCCCCAGCGCATCATTCAGTAAGCGTGTCTTGCAAATTTCGTGTAAGGTCGAAGCTTTCCAACAGGAACGCCAGTATCATCATGCCCAATAGCCGTTTTTCCCGCATCCTGCTTGCCGGCGCTCTTGTGAGCGCGACAGCACTGGCGCAGGCACCTCAGGCACGCGCTTTGACCGGCGTGACGCGGGGAGACGCCTTGGGCACCCAAGGTGCCGATTCGACCACGCGACGCGAGGCAGCACCGCTTGTCCTGGAAAACCAGCACAGCCAGGCCACTCCGCCTGCCACTGAAAAGCCCGTCCCTGAAAAGCCTGATCCTGCGGCGCAGGCCGAAGCGGAGACCGCCGTTAAGGCCGAGATCATCCACGATCTGAGCAAGCTGCCCGAGCCGGTGCGCAAGCTGCGCCAGGCCATCGTCGAGGCTGCTGCCTCGGGCGATGTCGAACGCATGCGCCCGATCATGGATCCGGGTGCCCGGAAAACCGACGCGCCCGGCGAAAACGAGGACCCGATCGAAACGCTCAAAAGCTTTTCCGGCGATCAGGACGGGCTGGAAATTCTCGCGATCATGCTCGACCTGATGCAGACCGGGGTCGCCCGCATCGAAGCCGGCACGCCGGACGAGGTCTATGTCTGGCCCTATTTCGTCGGAAAACCGCTGTCCGACCTGACGCCACCGGAAAAGGTGGAGCTGTTGCGGATTGTCACTGCCGGCGATCTTGCCGCCATGGACGAGGCCGGCGGCTACAATTTCTATCGCGTCGGCATCTCGCCCGACGGCAAGTGGAAATTCATCGTCAGCGGCGATTGATAGCGAATTCGATTGCCGGGAACGGCGATCTCTGGCGCTTGCCCTCACCGCGTCGAAACCTTACCTCTTGAGCCTGCTTCGCCCGCGCATGCCTGCGCCGGGAAGCGCCGTTCGATCCATGCGGGTGAAAATATGCCGTCAGCCTTCCTTCCCGACCGCGCTCTCCTGACCGTCACCGGCGCGGACGCGCAGGACTTCCTGCATAATCTGGTGACCACCGATATCCTCGGCCTGCCCGGCGGGGAAGCCCGCCATGGGGCGCTTTTGACACCGCAAGGCAAAATCCTGTTCGATTTCTTGATCTGGCGGATCGATGACGGTTTTGCGATCGAGATCGACACCTCGGAGCGCGACGCATTGGTGCGACGCCTGACGATGTACAAGCTGCGGGCGGCCGTCGAGATCGCCATGATGACGGACGTCGGCGTGACGGTCGCCTGGGGCGGCGAGATTTTGGCCGGCGGCGTTGCGGACGCAGCCTTCGCCAAGGCCGGCATCGACCTCGTGCGTGCCATCGGAAAACAGGCGGAGGGCGATCCCTCGGCCTATCACGCCTTGCGCATCGGTGCCGGGCTTGCCGTTTCCGGTCACGATTTTGCGCTACAGGACGCGTTCCCGCATGACATCCTCCTCGACAAGGATGGCGGGCTGTCCTTCCGCAAGGGCTGCTATGTCGGCCAGGAAGTGGTTTCGCGCATGCAGCATCGCAGCACGGCGCGCCGCCGTGTTGTGATCGTCGCCGCTCAACAGGACCTGCCTGAACGCGGCACGGAGATCCTTGCCGGAGCAAAGCCGGTGGGCGTGCTCGGTTCGACCGCGGGCACGCAGGGGCTCGCGATCGTGCGCATCGATCGTGTCGGCGAAGCGCTTGACCAATCTATCCCGCTCACTGCGGCCGGCCTGCCGGTCACGCTGAACCTGCCGGACTGGGCCGGCCTTTCCTTCCCGACCGGCGCGGGAGAGACACAGCCGTGAGCATTCAGGGCGCAGGCACCAAGGCGGCACGCGCCTGGCAGCGCATGCTTTCGGGCCGGCGGCTGGACCTGCTGGATCCTTCGCCTCTTGATGTCGAAATTTCCGACATTGCCCACGGCCTTGCCCGCGTTGCCCGCTGGAACGGCCAGACGCGCGGCGACCATGCCTTTTCGGTGGCGCAGCACTCGCTGATCGTCGAGCAGGTATTCTCGCTGACCGACCCTGTCGCCACGCCGGAACAGCGGCTGATGACGCTGCTGCACGATGCACCCGAATACGTGATCGGCGACATGATCTCACCGTTCAAATCTGTCGTCGGCGGCGGCTACAAGACCGTGGAAGCCCGGCTGGAAGCCGCCATCCACCTGCGTTTCGGCCTGCCGGCACATGCCTCGCGGGATTTGAAGACCCGTATCAAGCGCGCCGATTCGGTTGCCGCCTTTTTCGAGGCGACCGAACTTGCCGGCTTCTCGCTGGCGGAAGCACGGAAATTCTTCGGCGTGCCGAACGGCGTGACGCGCGACATGCTGACACTCGAACCCCTGCCCGCCACCGAGGCGCAGAGGCTCTTTCAGGCCCGTTTCGACGAGATCGAGGCGCAACGGGGAACGGCGGGCCGATGACTGCGATCATTGTCTGCCCGCTTGCTCGGATCGCCGAACTGGCGGTGCGACATGGCGCCCGCGAAATGGTGAGCCTTATCGCCGAGAAACAGGATTTTCACCGCCCGGCGGTGATTGCGGCCGACCGGCACCTGAAGCTTGCGATGAACGACATCGCCTTTGCCGGAACCGGCAACCTGATCGCCCCGAACGAGGCGCATGTCGAGCGCCTGATTGCCTATATGGCGGGTTGGGACCGGAATTTTCCGCTCGTCGTGCATTGCTGGATGGGCGTTTCACGATCACCTGCGGCGGCACTGATCGCTGCCCTCGCCACCACGCCTCGGGAAGACGATTTCGATCTGGTGGCGCGGCTGCGCACGGTCGCCCCGCATGCGACGCCGAACAGCCGCCTGATCGAGATCGGCGACCGGATTTTGAAGCGCGAAGGGCGCCTCGTCGCCGCCGTCAAGGCGATCGGCCGCGGTGCCGATACCGACGGAACCGTGTCCTTCATCCTCCCCCTCAACCTGTGAGTGAACATCTTGCAGCGAGCATAAAACCGAGTATTCCTATGGTTTTATAGAGTATTACGAAAAACCCGATGGATGGTTGACGTCCGTTCATTTTGCTCCAATTAAGCTCCCCGAAGCAATGTCGCCATCTGGTCATGCATTGACGCCAGGCACATAGAAGGAGCACATCGCCGATATGGATCAGGCATCGGATTTTGTCGTCGCAACGCGGGCGGCTCTTGCTCAGTTAAGCGCGCTTGCCGTGCAATATTCATTCTCCGTCGTTGGCGCCATCATTCTGCTTATTCTCGGCTGGCTGGCAGCCGGGCTGATCGGCCGCTGGGCGCGCAATGGCCTTGGCCGCATCCACGGCATCGATGCGACGCTGGCGCAGTTCTTCTCCAACATCATTCGCTACGCGATCCTTGTTCTCGTCGTCGTCATGGTGCTCGGTCAGTTCGGCGTGCAGACGGCTTCGGTTCTCGCCGCCCTTGGCGCAGTCGGCCTTGCCGTCGGTCTTGCCCTTCAGGGAACGCTGCAGAATATCGCCGCAGGCATCATGCTTCTCGTATTGCGCCCTTTCCGCGTGGGCGAATCCATCGAGACCAGCAACGTCAAGGGCATCGTGGTCGATGTCGGCCTGTTCGCAACCGAGCTTCGCACGGTCGACGGCATTTATCGCCTTGCCCCGAACTCCACGCTTTGGAACGTGCCGATCACCAATTACAGCCGGCTCGACAAGCGCCGCCACGATATCACCGTCACGACCAGCGAGAAGATCGATATCGCGCGCGCCGAAAAGCTGCTGCGGGATCTGGTCGCTGCGGATGAGCGGGTGCTGAAGAACCCGGCGCCCATCACCTTCGTGTCCGATTTCAACGATGGCTCAGCCACCGTGACCCTGCGTTACTGGGCAAAGAGCGACGAATGGTTCACAGTCGGCAACGACCTGTCCAGACAGGTAAAGCTGACATTCGACGAGCAGAAGACAAAAGACCTTCCTTCTCAGACTGACAAACACGCGCCGGATGGCGAGAGCGGACCTTTGGCGGTCTGACCGCCGGATTTGCCTCGGGCGCGTGCAGTCTTAGGAAAGAAGCAAGGGGCGGGTTTCGCGAGGGAACCCGCCCCTTGCCGTTCATCGATGGTCGCAGCCCAGGGAAGACAAGTTTCGACCGTGTACAAATCAAGTGCAAACGGCGTCAGTTACGCTTGCTCCGATCGCGACATTTGCATTTAAACATGGACTGCATTCCTGATCGGCACCGCGCCTATCGCAAACGTCTCGAGGTCACCGTATCGTGCTACCGCTGTTTCCGTACCTGATCTTCCTTCTCCTCATCATCGGACTTGCCACGCAGCGCAAGATGGCGTCGCGGGTGGACCGTCTCGAAAAGGAGATCAAGGCGCTGCAGGCGCGGGTGACGGGCATGAGCCGATTGGCCGAAGAGACGCAGCCCGCCGCCGTCGTGCAGGACCTTGCGGCCGGGCTGACGGTCCCGACCGGGGTATCGACCGTCGCCCCGGAAGGCTCGGCGGGCAGCGCGGCTGTGCTCCCGACAAGCGCGGAAGGGCATGCGCACGGCGAGCCGACGCCAGCAGCGACCACCCCGGCGCCCGCGGCTGCGACCGTCGCGCCGACGGATGCCATCTCCACCCCGCCGCAAACGCCGGCCGCCGGGTCGCTTGCCGCCGATCGCCCCGTGGCGGGTCCTGATCTTGCCGCACGCGAAGCGGACGAACGCGAAAGCCTCGAAAGCTGGCTCGGTGCGCGCTGGGCCGTCTGGGTCGGCGGCATTGCGCTTGCCTTCGGCGGTCTCTTCCTTGTCAAATACACGATCGAGGCCGGTCTGCTCGGGCCTGCGGCGCGTCTGGGCCTTGCGGCGCTTTTTGGCCTTGTCCTGATGGGCGGCGGCGAGCTTTTGCGCCGCCGCGCCATGCCGGCACTGTCCGACCGCTTCGCCAATGCGATGATCCCCGGCGCGCTGACGGCGGCCGGCACCGTTACGCTGATGGGCGCAATCTTTGCCGCTCATGCAGTTTACGGTTTTATAGGGCAGACGCCCGCCTTCCTTGCGCTGGCGCTCGTCTCTCTCGCCACGATCGGCCTGTCGCTCCTGCATGGCCAGGCGCTGGCAGGACTTGGCCTGCTTGCCTCGCTGGTGACACCGGCGCTGGTAGCGAGCGAAAACCCCAATCCCGGCACGCTTTTCGCCTTTCTGACGCTGGTCTGGCTTGCCGTCATCGCCGCCTCGCGCATCCGCCACTGGACGGTGGTACCCACGCTTGCCACGATCGGTCTCGGCCTTTGGTCGCTTGCCTATCTCGCCGGCGTCGACGAGGATGCCGGCATGCTGGCGCCAACGCTTGCGATACTTGCCATGCTGGCCGGCACGGCCTTCTACTGGCCCGGGCGCTATGCCAGCCTGATTGGCCCGGAAAGGAGCGGCATTTCCGCCCTGCTTGGCCGCATGCCGCTACAGACGACCCTGTCCATCTCGCTGGTCACCGGCCTTTTTGCGCTTGCTCTTCTTTCGTCCGATCCGTCCGGCACGTTTGATCGCACGACCTTTGCCTGCCTGCTGCTGGCCGCGCTCGCGGCTCTTGGCGCAATCCGCACCTATGCGGTCTGGGCGGCCATTCTGTCGGCGCTCGGTGCGGTGGCGAGCATGGCCATCATCACCTCGGATGGCATGGACGTGGTCCCCACCCTTCTCGACGGAGAGGTGCTCAACACGGCAGCGTCGGCAGAGCCGCAGATCGGTATCCATCTCCTTCTCGGCGCCGTCTTCCCCGTGCTCGGCTTCGTTTTCCTCAAACGCTTCCGTGCCAGCGAGGAGGCGTTTTCGCGTATCTGGACCCTGCTGATGCCGGCCGTGCCGGTGGCGATTGCCACGATCAGCTTTCTCACCTTCGGCCGGCTCGACCGCGACTGGACCCACGGCCTCTACGGCATTGCCCTTGGTGTTGCGCTTCTGGCCGGCGCCGAATGGCTGTTTCGACACCGGTCGTCGACGCGTGAGAGCAAGGCCGGCGTGGCCACGGCCCATGACATTGCTGGCGAAACCGGCATGGACTGGCCGGCCAACCTGCTCGTTGCCGGCTCTTTTGCGGGCTTCACGCTGGCCCTGCACACGCTTACCAACGGCATTGCCACCACGCTTCTGATGTCCGGCCTCGGCTTCCTCTACATGCTCGGCCTGCGCCTGCGCCTGCGCGCCTGGCCGGCGCTGCCATGGATGATGGCGGCCGCCACGCTGATCGTTTTCGGCCGCATCGCCTGGGAACCGACGGTGATCGGCGCCAACAGCCTCGGCACGACGCCTTTCTTCAATGCGCTTCTGCCCGGTTACGGCATTCCGACGCTGCTGGTCATCGTATCGGCATGGTGGATGCGGCATTCCGCCGATTTCCGCATCCGCAACATATTGCAGGCGCTCGCCTCGCTTTCGGCACTGATTACAGTTGCGGTTCTGGTGCGCCACGCCATGAACGGCGGCACGCTGGAGGCCGGCGTCCCGACGCTTGGCGAACAGTCGATCTATACGCTCATCACCGTCGGCTTTTCCGGCATCCTGATGATGCTTGACATGAAGGCGCCAAGCCCGGTTCTGCGGATAGGTTCCATGATCGCTGGCGTCATAGCCACCGTCAACGTGCTGTCGCTGCACGTCTTTGCGCTGAACCCCTATCTGACGGGCGAAAGCACCGGGGCCTGGCCCTTCGTCAACCTTCTCCTGATCGGTTATCTCCTGCCGGCGATGGCCTATGGGCTGGTGGCCTGGTTCGCCCGCGAGCGCCGGCCCAGACCCTATGTGCTGATGCTGGCGATCGCCGGCGGCATCCTCGGCTTCCTGTGGGCGACGCTATCGGTGCGACGGTTCTGGCAGGGCGAAAACATCGCCGACTGGAAGGGGTTTGCGGCAGCCGAAACCTATACCTATTCGGTGGTCTGGCTCCTGCTCGGCATCGTCCTTCTGGTGCTCGGCTCGCGCCTCAACCAGCGCAGCCTGCGGCTGGCCTCGGCCGGGCTCGTCCTGGTCGCGGTGCTGAAAGTCTTCCTGATCGACATGTCCAGCCTCGAAGGCATCCTGCGGGCATTGTCCTTCATGGGGCTGGGTGCGGTGTTGATCGGCATCGGGCTTTTCTATCAGCGCATCCTGGTGAAGAAGGACGGCAACAGACGACCGGCCGATTCTGCCGGTGCAGCGGAAGGACCTCGCCCGTGACCCTCTCTCTCGCCGCGGCATTTGCGCCGCACGAGGCGCTTGCCGCCCAGTTGATCCCGCATGCGACCGAAGGCGATGACGGTTCGCATGATATCGCTCATATCCTGCGCGTGTTCAAAAATGCCATGCGCATTCACGCCGAGGAAGGCGGTAGCGGCCGGGTTCTTGCCGCGGCCGTGCTTCTGCACGATTGCGTGGCGGTGGAAAAGAACTCCCCCCTGCGCGATCAGGCGTCGCGACTGGCGGCGGACAAGGCCACGGCCATCCTCCAGGCGCTGGGCTGGGAGGACGACGAGGTGGCTGCCGTCGCCCACGCCATTACCACGCACAGCTTTTCCGCCAATCTTGCGCCACAGACCCTGGAGGCCCGGATTTTGCAGGATGCCGACCGGCTGGACGCGATCGGCATGCTGGGTGCCGCCCGCTGTTTCTACATAGCCGGGCGCATGGCATCGGCGCTCTACGATCCGGTCGATCCGCGTGGGCTCGAGCGCCCGCTCGACGACAAGCGTTACGCCATCGATCATTTCGAGATAAAGCTTTTCAAACTCGCCGCAGGCTTCAAGACCGAAGCGGGACGGCAGTTGGCGACGCAACGGCATGAGCGGCTGAAGACGATCCGCGACATGTTCCTGGACGAGATAACGGGTTAAGGCATGCGCATTACGGAACTTCACCATTATCCCCTCAAGAGCGGCCGCGGCATTGCGCTCGAGGCTGCCGAGATCACCGCCACGGGCATTCCCGGCGACCGGGTGATGATGGTGACCGATCCTAAAGGACAGTTTCTCACCCAGCGCGACCTGCAGGCGCTTGCTCAGGTGAAGGCGATGCCGGTGGACGCGGCGGGAAAGACTACGCTCGCCATGGACGGCCACGGCTCGCTCGACGTCCGCTTCGAAACGCCGGATCGCCGGCTCGATGTCGTCGTGTGGAAATCAGCCCTTTCCGCCGCACTGGCGCCGGAAGCCGTCAACGCAACCCTGTCCGAATGGCTGGAGCGCGACGTGCGGCTTGTCTTCTTCGACGCGCGTGCCCACCGCACCGCCTCAGTGGAATGGGCCGGCGACAATTCCCCCGTCACCTTTGCCGATGGTTATCCGCTGCTCATCACCACGACCGGGTCGCTTGCCGCACTCAATGCAGACATCGCAGCACACGGCGAGGAGCCGGTCGGCATGGATCGTTTCCGCCCCAATATCGTCATCGACCATGACGCGGCATGGGCGGAGGACGACTGGGCGGCGATCGAGATCGGCGGCATCCGGTTCGATCTGGTCAAGCCCTGTGCCCGCTGCATCATGACCACGCAGGACCAGAAGACCGGTTCGCGCGCCGTGCCGAGCCCCATGCCCGCCATGGGCCGTCTCCGCATGTCGGGAGATCGCCGCGTGCCCGGACCGTTGTTCGGCTGGAATGCGGTGCCCCGCGGTACCGGCAGGCTTGCACTGGGCGATACCGCCAGGGTTCTCGAAGACCGTGCCGGAGGCTGGACCATCAAGCGCCGCGACTGACGGGCGCCGATCGGGACACGGCGGAAAGGATTGGCCGGCTGCGTTGTAGGACGCAGCGGTCTCCTGTCGCTATCCATCATCCTGACGACCAACCGGCTGCCCCTTCGCTCCGGTCTGGTCGGCGGTCATGACTGCGCCGACCTTTGACGGCAAAAAGGGCAAGCGCCTTGCCGCAAGACCGCGATTTCTGCACAGCCGTACCATTTCCTGGCCCGGCCCGCTTGACCTGTACGCGGCATTCCACAACAACACCCGGGTCAGGCAGAGTGATCGACTGCCCGCGCGGGAGGACCGATCTTCGCCCTGCCCGCATGCCGGACGCAAAAACGTCCGAAGCCAGAGATTTCGCTCCATGACATTTCGAACGACCGGCCTCCTGTTTGCTCTTCTGGCGGTGAGCATTTTCGCCATTCAGGACGGCATTTCGAAACATCTCGGTACGGCCTATCCGCCGATCTTCGTCACCATGATCCGCTACTGGGCCTTTGCCGGTTTCGCCCTGTTTCTGGCCAGCCGCGCCACCGGCGGATTGAAACGCACGACCGTCGCCAACAGGCCGCTGCTGCAGATATCCCGCGGTGTCCTGCTCGTCGCCCAGATCGTCATTTCCGTGTTTTCCTTTTCGCGCGTCGGGCTGGCGCAGAGCCATACCATCTTTGCTGCCGCACCGCTGGTGGTTGCCTGCCTGTCCGTGCCGATCCTCGGAGAAAAGGTCGGCTGGCGCCGCTGGACGGCGATCGGCGTCGGTTTCGCCGGCATTCTCCTGATCATTAATCCGCTGCATGCCAATTTCGACCTGAAGATCATCATTCCGATGATCAGCACCACCATGTTCGCGCTCTATTCGGTCCTGACCCGTCTCGGCAGCCGCGCCGACACATCGCAGACCGCGTTCTTCTATACCGGCGTCGCGGGCGCTGCCGCGATCAGCCTGATCGGTCCCTTCTACTGGACAACCATCACCTTTCACGACTGGTTCTGGATGATCATTCTGTGCTTCACGGGCATGAGCGGCCATTATCTGTTGATCCGCGCCTATTCCATGCTCGATGCCGTGGCGGTACAGCCCATTTTTTACGTCCAGACCGTTCTCGTCTGCCTGATCGGCGTTTTCGTGTTTGAGGAGGTCATGACGCTCAACATGATTGCCGGCAGCGTGATCGTGATCGGTGCCGGCGCGTTCACCCTATGGCGTGAAAGCCGCCTCGGCCGACGACAGGCGGAAGTCGAGCCCGTAAAGACAGCGTAAAACCCTTCATTAACCAATAATAGTAAGGAAGGTTTTCGATTTATTACTACATCTATATTACGTTAACTATAAAATATGCACTGTGACTTAAGCACACATTAAGGTTATCGCCGCATAAATTCTGCTATCAAAAGCCTATTTGTCGCTAACTCTGTTGGCGCATCCAGGACTTTTGGCCACCGTGATTATAGTTCCGTGTAGAGCGTAGTATGTATAGTATAATCACCAATTCCGCAGCACAGTCGGCGCTTGGCACGCTGCGTTCCATCAGTCACGACCTCGACCAGTCGCAGGCGCGGGTGACAACAGGCTATCGGGTCGGTCATGCGGCCGACGACGCCGCCTATTGGTCGATCGCCCGCACGATGAAGTCCGACGACAAGGCAATGGCAGCCGTGCAGGATGCCTTGAACCTCGGGGCCGCGACGATCGACATCGCCTATAACGGTCTCAACGCCGCGATTGGTGTGGTCGACGACATCAAGTCGAAGCTGGTTGCCGCAAGCGAGCCCGGCGTCGACAGGACCAAGGTGGACAAGGAGATCACGCAGCTTAAGGAACAGTTGCAGTCGATCGCCAAGTCCTCGACCTTCAACGACGTCAACTGGCTGAACATTACCGACGACAGTACGTCGAAAGTGGCGGTCGTCGGATCCTTTACCCGCGATACGGATCGCCTCGTGTCGATGCAGACCATCGATTTCGACATCTTTGGCGGCGCGGCAACGGGCGAGGTTCTGGGGCTGATCGACGACAGGACCACGGCG
Organism: Neorhizobium sp. NPDC001467; assembly: GCF_050275975.1. NCBI lineage: Bacteria > Pseudomonadati > Pseudomonadota > Alphaproteobacteria > Hyphomicrobiales > Rhizobiaceae > Neorhizobium > Neorhizobium sp. NPDC001467. Next base: position 258,448 of record NZ_JBNNPS010000005.1, read on the forward strand.
ACGGGGGGCAGCGCCGGCATCCTTACCAGTACCCATTACGCGCAGGAGGCTGCTGCGGCGAGCAATTGGGTCCTGCATGTGAACGACAGCAATTCGGCCACGGCGGTCGAGATCTCGCTTTCGGACACAACGACGGAAGACGAGATCGACGACATGGTCTCCGTCGTCGACAAGATGTTGCTGCAACTGACCAATGCAGGCGCTGATTACGGCGCGCTCAAAACGCGTGTCGATCTGCAGACAGAATTCGTCGGGGCGCTGCGCGACTGGACCACCGGGGGTGTCAGCGGTCTGATCGATGCCGACATGGATGAGGAAGCGACGCGGCTGAAGGCACTGCAGGCGCGCGAGCAGTTGACCACTCAGGCATTGTCGATCGCCAATTCGACACCGAGCACGTTGCTGCAGCTGTTCCAGTAACGCGGGAAAAGGATTGCGCATCATCAACGGCGGTGATGGATGGTGTCAGCGAAACTGGCTTTTGGAAAATCGCGGCCGGCGCTAAGGTAGTTCCTTCATCCGGAGGACATTCCATGGCGTCCGTCGCCCGCCCGCAGCTACCCCTTTTCATCATCGCCGCCGGTTCCCTGATCGCCGTGCTGACCTTCGGCCCGCGCTCGGCCATGGGCTTTTTTCAGCTGCCCATGCTGACCGATACCGGCTGGGACCGTACGACCTTCGGGCTTGCCATGGCGCTTCAGAACCTCGCCTGGGGGCTGAGCCAGCCCTTCTTCGGAGCGGCGGCTGACAAATACGGCACCGGTCGCGTTCTTGTCCTGTCCGGCGTCATCTATGCGGTCGGGTTGCTGATGATGGCGCATGCCGCTTCGCCGCTCTGGCTGCATGTCGGCGGTGGCGTGCTGGTCGGGCTCGGCGTCGGCGCCGGTTCGTTCGGCACCATCCTCTCCGCCTTCGCCCGCAATGTGACCCCGCAGCAAAGGTCGATGGCGTTCGGCATCGGCACGGCGGCAGGGTCTGCCGGCATGTTCCTGTTTGCGCCGCTCAGCCAGGCGCTGATCACCACCTATGGCTGGTCGGACAGTCTCACCATCATGGCGGCGCTGATGCTGCTGGTGCCGCTTCTTGCCTATCCGCTGCGCGGCAATTCCTCGTCCGGCAGCCAGTCGCAGGCGCAGTTCCAGCAAAGCGCCGGCGAAGCGCTGCGGGAGGCTTTTGGCCATAGAAGCTACCTGCTCCTCACCAGCGGCTTTTTCGTCTGCGGCTTTCAGGTGGCTTTCATCACCGCGCATTTTCCAGCCTATCTCGGCGATATCGGCATCGATTCCAGATATGCGGTCATCGCCATGGCGCTGATCGGCTTCTTCAACATCGCAGGCTCCCTTGCTGCCGGCATCATCGGCCAGCGCTATTCGAAGCCCTATTTCCTCGCCTATATCTATGTCGGCCGCTCGATCGCCGTGACGGCGTTTCTGCTTTTGCCACAATCGCCGACGTCGGTCGTCATCTTCGCCATCGTCATGGGACTCTTGTGGCTGTCGACCGTACCGCCGACCAACGGCCTCGTCGCCATCATGTTCGGCACCCGCCATCTCGGCATGCTGGGCGGTCTCGTCTTTCTATCGCACCAGATAGGGTCGTTCCTTGGCGTATGGATGGGCGGCGTGCTTTACGACCGGTTCGGATCCTATGACATCGTCTGGTGGCTGGGCGTGGCGATGGGACTGTTTGCGGCCGCCGTGCACTGGCCGATCCGTGAACAGCCGGTGGACCGCCCGGCCATTGGCGCGCAGCCGGCCTGACACAGACGGCGCAGGTAGCAGCCCAAAGGAAGCGGCCCAAAGCAGGCAGCCCGAGCCAGACGAACCTGTCCGGGCACTCTCAGGCTGGCCCGCTCCGGTTTAGCCGGCCTGACGCAGCCGCTCTTCCTCCATCCTGCCGATCGCCTTCAACGCCGCCTGCACGAAACCGTCGCGGGCGGAGTTTTCGCTCATGCCGCGCGGTTCATAGACATGGCGATGCAAAAAGAAACCGGTCAGGCGAAAGGCCTCGGCCATGCCGGCGCGGGTTGCGGATTTTTGCGCCCCCTGCCCCAGAAACGGCGGCAGGGCCAGCATGCGATCGGCATAGGGCGCGCCGGCATCGCGCGAGACCGCCTTGCCGCTTTTCGGCGAGACATAGACAAGCTCGTCGCGACGGCCGGTGGCGGCGCATTCGGTGAGGTCCAGGCCGTAACCTAGATCGTTAAGCACCGCCAGCTCGAACCGCACGAACAGTTCGCCGGCGTCGAGCGGATCGCCCATATGATCGAGAATGACATCGAGCGCGTCGTAGAGATGCGGATGCGGATCGCGCTCGGGCAGCAGGCGCAACAGAGCGCCCATGGCCTGCACGCCGTAGACGGCCGTCGCGGTTTCCATCAGCCGCGCGGCACGCAATTCGACCGGCTCGATCCGGAACTCGCCGAGATGTTCATCCAGCCGCGCGCGCCATACCACCGCAACCCGGTTGCCCGGCTGCAGCACCGGTTGCATGGTTCGCGAACGGCCGCCGCGCACCATGCCGAGATGGCGACCGCGATCGCGCGTCATCACCTCGACCAGCACGCTCGATTCGCCGTGACGCCTGACCCCGAGAATGATCGCTTCGCTCTGCCACTGCATGGATTTGTGTATCTTGATCCCTGATGCGCCGAGCCCATTTTAAGCGATAAGTGCTCCGGGAAGAACTGTTTTCGGCTATCTGGTGTGGCGCCGCTACCGCACTCCAAAAGTTCCGAGCATCGGACGGAACCAATTGCCCTCCTTGCGTGTTCCAGCGGAAATCGAATTTAGGGAGATTTCATGAAATACGCTCTCGTCGCCGCCCTCATGCTGGCTCCGTCGCTCACGCTGGTTTCCACACCGGCGGCGGCACAGTCGAAGGAGCTGGAAAACGCCTGCGTCAATGTCGCCAGGAATTTCCTGATGACGCCCGTCCTTTCCACCGGCACGGTTCAGTCTTTTCCCGAACTCGATCCGCCGGGCGCCCGCCTGACCTATTCGACGCGTGACAATCCGAAACCGAACGATTTCACCAACACGATCGACTGCCAGTTCGACAAGGCGACGGCCCCCTTTGGGCTCACGAAATTCTGCATCTCGACCACCTGCTATTCGGCCGACGAGCAGGACCCCGACAATCGCCGCCGTTATCTGGAAATCAAGGCGCTGATGGACCGGAAGAAGTAAAGGCGGAAGGGCCCTACACACACTTTCGTCACCCTCGGGCTTGTCCCGAGGATCTGCTGGGCGTCATTGTCTGCGTGATTAGATCCTCGGGACAAGCCCGAGGATGACGGGCGTGGGCGCTGTGGCCCCACAAGATCTTAAGACCGCGGGAATTCCAGCCCCATCTCACGGAAACGTTCCGGGTCATCGCCCCAGTTCTCGCGCACCTTCACGAACAGGAAGAGATGCACGGGCTGTTCGAGGATCTCGGAGAGTTCCTTGCGCGAGGCGGTGGAAATTGCCTTGATTGCCTCGCCGTTCTTGCCGAGAGCGATCTTCTTCTGGCTCTCGCGCTCCACATAGATGACCTGTTCGATGCGCACCGAACCGTCCTTCTTTTCCTCCCACTTTTCCGTCTCGACGTGAGAGGCGTAGGGCAGTTCCTGGTGCAGGCGCAGGAAGAGTTTTTCGCGGGTGATTTCGGCTGCGAGCTGGCGCATCGGCAGGTCGGAGATCTGGTCCTCCGGATAATACCACGGACCTTCCGGCAGGCGCTTGGCCAGGAAATTCATGAGATCGTCGCAGCCTGAACCGGTCGTTGCCGAAACCATGAAGGTCTGCTCGAAGGAGACCGTTTCATTGGCCTGTGCGGCAAGCTTCAGGAGATCTTCCGGGCGCACGCGGTCGATCTTGTTGAGCACGAGGATTTTCGGCTGCGGAACGTCCTTCAGGCCCTCGAGAATCGCTTCCGCATCGCCGCGAATACCGCGCTCGCTGTCGACCAGAAGCAGGATCAGGTCGGCATCCTTGGCGCCGCCCCAGGCCGATGTCACCATGGCACGGTCAAGCCTGCGGCGCGGCTTGAAGATCCCGGGCGTGTCCATGAAGACGATCTGCGCATTGTCGTGAATGGCGATGCCGCGCACGATGGCGCGCGTCGTCTGCACCTTGTGGCTGACGATCGATACCTTCGCGCCGACGAGGCGGTTGAGAAGGGTCGACTTGCCGGCATTGGTGGCACCGATCAGCGCCACGAAACCGGAATGGGTCGGGCCGGCCGGCACGGCTTCGGCCGGCGCTTCATCGCCCTGCACTTCGCTCAAATGCGCGTCATCGGCCGGCCCGTGGCCGGTATTATTGTCTTCGTGTTCGGTCATCGGTCCTCAGCCTTCGGCAGGGTTCTTCTGCCAGACGCCTTCGCGTTCGAGCATTTTCGTGGCAGCCACCTGTTCGGCAGCGCGTTTGGAACGGTCTACGCCTGTTTCGGGCGCAACGCCATTCACTTCGACCGTCACAGTAAAGCGCGGGTCGTGATCCGGCCCGGAACGGTCGTTGATGCGGTAGACGGGGGTGAGCGCGAATTTCGCATGCGCCCATTCCTGCAATTCGGTCTTGGCGTCGCGACGGGCAGCGTCGGCGCTGTTGGCACGCTCGGCCCAATTGCGCTCGATGAAGCCGCGGGCGGCTTCCAGCCCGCCATCGAGATAAAGCGCGGCGATCAGACTTTCCACCACATCGGCGCGCACGTTCAGCATGCGCTTGCCGGTCAGCTTCTTGACGTCGGCGCCGGTGCGCACGAAACGGTGCAGGTCGAGCGCATCGGCAACGGCCGCGCAGCTTTCGGCACTGACCAACTGGTTCAGACGCACCGAAAGTTCGCCTTCGGTGGCGTTCTTGAAGGTGCGAAACAGGAGTTCGGCCATGCACAGGCCCAGAACGCGATCGCCCAGAAATTCCAGCCGCTCGTAATTGGCGTTCTTGGCAGTGCCGGTGCTGGCATGGGTCAGCGCCCGGTCCAGCCACTGTTTCTCCGAAAAGACGTGGCCGACAATGTCTTCCAGCCTGGCGCGCTCATCGCCCGAAAGCGTGGCCGCCTTCATCAGTTGACGACCTTGAACAAGCGGTCCCAACGCATGTTGGCAGGCCATTTCCAGAATTCGCGGAAGGAGGTGTCATTGCCGAGCGAAAAGAAGATCACGCTGGCGCGACCGACGAGATTTTCGGCCGGCACGTAGCCGACGTCGAAGCGGCTGTCGAGCGAGTTGTCGCGATTGTCGCCCATGAAGAAATAATGGCCTTCCGGCACCACGAATTCGCGGGTGTTGTCGCCGCGCGAGACGGGCGACTGGTCGAGCGTGTCGAAGGTCACGCCATTGTCGAAGGTTTCGCGGAAGACCGGAACGTCGGAACCCGGATCGAGGCGGTAGTCGGAGGTGAACGTGCCGTCCTGCACCTTCGGCACCGGCTGGCCGTTGATCAGCAGAATGCCGTTGGTCACCTGCACACGGTCGCCCGGCAGGCCGACAAGGCGCTTGATGTAGTCGATTTCGGGCTGCTGCGGCAGACGGAAGACGATGACATCGCCGCGCTTCGGCTCGTTGAATTCAAGGATACGGCCGTCGAACAGGTCCGGCGAGAACGGCAGCGAATATTTTGAATAGCCGTAGGCGAACTTGTTGACGAAGATGTAGTCGCCGACCAGCAGTGTCGGCATCATCGAGCCGGACGGAATGGTAAAGGGCTGGAACAGGACGGTCCGGATGACCATGGCGAGCAACAGGGCCTGGATGATGACCTTGATGTTTTCCCAAAGAGCATTCTGCGGCTTTGCTTCTGCGGTGTTCGACACTGAGGACGTCTTTCTTTCTGTCTTCCGGCTTTCTGTCTTCCGGATCCACCCATCTGCGGCGGAGTGGTGCTTTCTCTAAACCCTTCGCCAATCGGCGGCAATGGCTCAAATCGGCTTCAATCGGCCGCCGGCAAGGCCTCGATGATGACGAAGGCCTGGGCGTAGGGATATTCGTCGGTAATGGTGATGTGGATCAGAGGTACGTGACCGGCGGGCATCATGGCCGAAAGCCGCTCGGATGCACCGTTGGTCAGCTTCATGGTCGGCCTGCCGCCGGGCATGTTGACGACGCCCATGTCGCGCCAGAAGACGCCATGGGCGATGCCCGTTCCGAGCGCCTTGGAACATGCCTCCTTGGCGGCGAACCGCTTGGCATAGGAGGCAGCGCGGTTCTTGCGACCGTCGGACTTGGCACGCTCGACCTCGGTAAACACGCGGTGCGTGAAGCGCTCGCCGAAGCGCTCGATCGATTTTTCAACGCGCCTGATGTCGATCAGGTCGCTGCCCATGCCGATAATCATGTCCTGTCGCCTCTCCTAAATCGTCGCGCTCAAATCCCTGCCCTGGCCAAGCCCCGTCGTCTTGCCGCCATGCGCTCGCGCCGGCGGGCGCGAAAACCTCTCACACCCATATAGGTCGCGGCGTAAACAACAAGCCCGCTGACGGCGGCAAGAGGCAGGCACCCGACCAGCATGGGTTTGAGGACGGGCTGCCAGAGATCGGCAAAACGCAGTGTGCGGACAAGATCGGCAAGGTCGACATGCTGGCCGGTCAGCGCGCCGCCATCAACCGGCCCGGCATGACCAAGCATGATATGGCCGAGCTCCCAGCTCACCGACCAGATCAGCGGAAATGTCAGAGGATTGGCGACGAGCGTGCCGAGGGCGGCCGCAACCATGCTGCCGCGCAAGATGAAGGCGAGCATGATGCCAAGAAGAATGTGGAAGCCGAGAAAGGGCGTCCAGCCGGCCATAACACCGGCGGCGATGCCGGCTGCAACCGCATGCGGCGAGGCGCTGATGCGGGCCGCACGAAGGGCCTGATAGCGAAGATTTCGGCTCGGTCCCTTGCGGGGCCAGACAGCGCTGCGGATCTTTTCGCCCCATCCGGCAGGGCTTCGGCGACGAAACGGCATGGATCAGCGTCTAGACCGCCATGTGGCAAATGCCAAGAGCGGCGCGGTAACGCGCCGCCGCGATCATTCTGTCAGAGACCCTTGCGGAACATGCCGCGATCGATCTGACGCATGCGGTATTCGAGCTCGATCGGGTCGGTCGACTCGTTGAGGTATGCCATTTCACGCTCCTGTACCGACGGGGCGCGAAGGGCGCGGGCAAACTGGCGAAGTGGCTTGAACATCTCTTTAATCCCTTGCTTTGGATGTTCATCATGTACCGTTTTTCAGTCGATTTTACCAACGCTCAGCGGATGCGGCAGCCATGCACTGGGCGCATGTCGACTTAACGGAGCGTTTCTCTCTGCGCATGAAATGGGCAAATGCGCGCCATTCGGCACCGCGCCTGTGCCGAGATGCCGCGACGCCGTGCGATGTTAAGGCGAACCACTCTAGTCGTAGAGGCGGCGCACACTCGAAACGACGTCGAGCTCCTTGACCTGCGTCAGCAACTGGTTGAGCTGGCGCACGTCCCAGACCTCGACCTCCATCTCGATTTCGGAAAAATCGGCGGCGCGGCTGCTGCCCATTTTGAGGGTGCGGATATTGATATCGAGATTGGCGACAGCCTGCGCCACGGTTGCCAGTGTCCCCGGCTCGTTGATTGTGTTGAAGAAGACGCGGGCGAGAAAGCGCGACTTGTTGGCCTCGTCGATATCCCAGCGCACGTCGATCCAGCTTTCCGGCTGGTCGTCGAAGCGTTGCAGCGCCGAGGCCTGGATGGGGTAGATGGTGATCCCCTTGTCCTTCTCCATGATGCCGACGATGCGATCGCCCGGCACGGCGCCCGCGGGCGCGAACTGGACTGGCAGATTGCCGGACAGGCCTCGGATCGGCAACGGACCGGGGCCCGTGCCATCCTGCACGCTGGCTGCCGCCGCCTGTTCGGCGGTGCGTGGCGTCTCCGGCAGCTTGAACATCATGCCCTGCGCCGTCTGCATGTTGAACCAGCCCTGGTCGGCGGACGGTTTTACGGTGGTGCGCTCGTCCTTGTAATCCGGGAAGACGGCGCGCACGACATCGAGCGAGGACAGCTCGCCACGCCCGACGGCCGCCACTGCATCCTCGACATCCTTATGGCCAAGGCGGAACAGTGCCGGCTTCAGGGCATCCTTGGAGAACGTTTTTCCGGCGCGCTCGAACGTGCGCTCCAGAATGCGATGGCCGAGGCCGGAATATTGCTTGCGGATCGCCATTCGGGTGGCGCGGCGGATGGCGGCGCGCGCCTTGCCGGTGACGACGATTTCTTCCCAGGCGGCGGGCGGCACCTGCACACCGGAGCGAATGACTTCAACCTCGTCGCCGTTCGACAGGCGGGTGACCAGCGGCATGATGCGACCGTTGATCTTGGCGCCGACGGTGGTATCGCCGATATCGGTGTGGACGGCATAGGCAAAGTCGATGGGCGTGGCGCCGCGCGGCAGCGCGATCAGCTTGCCCTTCGGGGTGAAGCAGAACACCTGGTCCTGGAACAGTTCGAGCTTGGTGTGCTCGAGAAACTCTTCCGGGTTGTCGCCTTCGGCCAGCTGTTCGATGGTGCGGCGCAGCCAGGAATAGGCGTTGCTTTCCTTCGAGAGAAGTTCGCCGTCACTGCCGACGCCGTCCTTGTAGAGCGCGTGTGCGGCAATGCCGAACTCGGCGATCTCGTGCATGCGACGGGTGCGGATCTGCAATTCGATACGCTGGCGCGACGGACCGACGATCGTGGTATGCAGGGATCGGTAATCGTTCTGTTTCGGCGTCGAGATATAATCCTTGAACCGGCCGGGGACGACGCGCCAGCGGGTATGGACGATACCAAGTGCGCGATAGCAGTCCGCAAGTTCCGACAGGAAGATGCGGAAACCGTAGACATCCGACAGTTGCTCGAAGGACAGCGATTTGGACTGCATCTTGCGGAAAACGGAATAGGGCTTCTTCTGCCGGCCCTTGACCGTGGCATCCTTGAGGCCGTTGGCCACCAGAAGCTCGCGCAATTCGTCCTCGATCTTGGTGACGAGACCTTCATTGCGGCTGGAGAGTTCCGCCAGCCGCTTGGTGACCGTTTCATACGCTTCCGGATTGATGTGGCGGAAGGACAGATCTTCCAGCTCCTCACGCATGTCCTGCATGCCCATGCGGCCGGCCAGCGGCGCGTATATGTCCATGGTCTCTTCGGAAATGCGGGCGCGCTTGTCGGCCGCCATATGGTCGAGCGTGCGCATATTGTGCAGCCGGTCGGCGAGCTTGACCAGAAGCACGCGCACGTCGTCGGAAATGGCGAGCAGCAGCTTGCGCAGGTTTTCGGCCTGCTTGGCCTTCTTGCTGACGAGGTCGAGCCGCTTGAGCTTGGTCAGCCCCTCGACAAGGCGACCGATATCTTCTCCGAAAAGATCGTCGATTTCAGCGCGCGTGGCCGTCGTATCCTCGATCGTATCGTGCAGAAGCGCGACCGCGATGGTCGACTCGTCGAGATGCATGTCGGTGAGGATGGCGGCCACTTCCAGCGGATGCGAAATGTAGGGGTCGCCGCTGGCGCGCTTCTGCAGGCCATGCTTCTGCATGGCATAGACATAGGCCTTGTTGAGGAGAGCTTCGTTCGCATCGGGTTTGTAGCGCTGCACCCGCTCGACGAGCTCATATTGCCGCATCATCCTGTAACCGGTCCCTCGACATGCCCTATAGGGGAAACGAAAAATGCCGCGCCGATCGGGTGACCGGCGCAGCCATCAGACAGAAGACGTTCAGATTGCGGCAAGAGGATGAACAGGCCCTCCCCGCGATCCGATCAATCTTAGTAATCGTCGCTCTTTTCCGGGGGCACAAGGCCCTCGATACCAGCCAGCAGTTCTTCTTCCGACATCTGGTCGAAATTGACCGCTTCCGGTGCGTCTTCTTCCTCGACGCCGTCGGCCACGCCCGCAGCGATCAGGCTCGACGGATCGGGCTCGGGCTCGTCCACTTCCACATGCTTCTGCAGCGAATGGATCAGGTCTTCCTTGAGATCGTCCGGCGACAGCGTTTCGTCGGCGATTTCGCGCAGAGCCACGACCGGGTTCTTGTCGTTGTCGCGATCGATGGTGATCGAGGCGCCCTGCGAGATCTGGCGGGCGCGATGGCTGGCGAGCAGGACGAGCTCGAAGCGGTTGTCAACTTTGTCGATGCAATCTTCTACGGTGACGCGGGCCATTGCCTGTCCTTCTTCTCTGTGTCTTTCAGGGATTGACACGCCCGATACAGGCATTGCCGGCAAAATTCAAGTTTTTGTTGACGACCGCAGCCCGCATGGTCGTGGCAACCCCCGACAATCGCGTTGCGCCCACAAAAGGTGTTTGGATTCTACGACGCGCTATCATAAATGACTTTTATATCAAGATAGCGTAATGTAACGGTTATTCTGGGTGTTCCAGCTACAAATTCAAAGGCTGGGCGGTTTGCATGGCACACCGACGTATTATTAAGGGAGTGGAGGATTAATGTTCGACCCTAGGGAGAAGATTGCGCTTTTCATTGACGGGGCAAATCTTTACGCGGCTTCCAAAAGCCTGGGCTTTGATATCGACTATCGTAAGCTGCTTAAGGCTTTTCAAAAGCGCGGCTATCTTCTACGCGCCTATTATTACACAGCCCTGCTAGAAGATCAGGAATACTCGTCCATCCGCCCTTTGATCGATTGGCTCGATTACAACGGCTACAAGGTCATCACCAAGCCCGCCAAGGAATTCACGGATTCCATGGGCCGGCGCAAGGTGAAGGGCAATATGGACATCGAACTGGCAATCGACGCCATGGAGCAATCGGAAACCGCCGACCATCTCGTCATCTTCTCAGGAGACGGCGATTTCACCACCCTTGTGGAGGCCCTTCAGCGCAAGGGCCGCAAGGTCTCGGTGGTCTCGACGATGGCAACCCAGCCCCCGATGATCGCCGACGATCTGCGCCGCCAGGCCGACCATTTCATCGACCTCTCGTCGCTTCGTGCCGAAATCGGCCGCGACCCGTCGGAGCGGCCGCAGCGGCCGATCGAGCCGGCTGAAAGCGCCGACGCCTGATACGCGCCAGATGAAAACCATGCAGGCGCCCCGGCCGCGGTGGCGCCTGCCCGACCTCGACCAGTGCGTTGAAATGTGTCTAGCCATCAACGCGGCCACGCGCCAAATACGATCGCCTATAAGAGTGCTATGTATCGGTCCGTATCGGCATGAATGGACCGGCTGATCAGGAGCACTGCGAGAAACGTCATCAAATTAGCTATCGAGATACTTGGCATATTCACAAGACTTATCATTAAACTGATAGGCATTCACCGAGGATACTTTGCGCGGAACCGCCGTTGGATCTTTTTCACTGCTAACGAGAACCGTAAGCCACCGTGGCTACCACAACGACGCTTTGATGCTTATCGCGTTTTTTCCTGCGTAATGTAAACCACCTTACCACCCCTTGGTTCCGCCTTCAAACTCGCTAACTTGCCGCCCTTCAACTGTACAACATGCCTTACCCCAGTTGTGGCTTCATATACAAATACTGCAAAGCCCTTCCACTCAATTACCCGGCCTCGCCTGATATTGTCGAACCGCTCGCCTGACATACCCCTCTTTGCTACAGTGTATATTTCAATCGAGTTACCATTACCGCTTCCACGATCACTTACTTCGCCGGAGGCACCCCTTACGCACATCTTTTCGTGTCCGTCGAGGATGATGTCTTTATCTCCATCCTGATCAATATCTACGTTAGTAATGAAGTCCTTGGAAAAAACTGCTTCAAAACCCTGTATTTCCTCGCAGTATCTCTTCCAGTTGGAGATTGCTTCCGCGATCGGCGGAGGGAAATTGGATGGATCGAGATACAAGGCACCCTCCGATCCCAGATCATCGGATTTCAGCAACGTTGCTACCACCGCGTCAGGTACGCGCGGCTCCAATAACCTCGCATTGTCACCGTCGTGCATATAAACTCTCTGGCCACCGGCCGGCCGTTCCAGCATCTCTATCATCTTTCCTGCGGCGACGCGGTATATACTTCCAACACCAGCACCATCGTATGCGATAACGCCGAACCCGTCATGCCGATCTATCTCCACAGCCCTGATCGCTTGTTGGAAGACCTCTACTGAACCGGTGGAAGTAGACATCACGACTTGGAGGATGGGACCGACCGCCGCAGAATGTGTTCCAAGAAAGCGGCCATCCTTCTCACAGCCGACCCCAGATCCATCGTATATGAAGTCAGCCGCACTATCGCCATCGATGTCTACACGGCTCAGCCAAACACCGTCGGTGAGAACGACTTTGCCTTGCAAGTCGTTCAGGCAATATCGCCCCCACTCCCGTAGCAAAGCGGCCGTATCTGCCGGCACGTCTTGACATAGCGCTGGGCACCCACAGATTGCGACTGCCAAACCTGCCAGCATGAAAAGCTTCATCGTGCGCCTACCTCCGGTTGACACGACTATCAATTACTACCGGAGATTAAGCAAGATGGTTCGGGTAATTTGTTGCATGTGCCGGTGACGAGGGCGTAACAGCAAGCAGTTTTGTAGATTGCCTCCTGCCGGCTTCACCCCGTCTTCAGCAACCGCGACTTCTGCCGGTTCCAGTCGCGTTCCTTCTCGGTCTCGCGCTTGTCATGCAGCTTCTTGCCCTTGGCGAGCGCCAGTTCGAGCTTGGCCCGGCCCTTCTCGTTGAAGTAGATTTTGAGCGGCACCAGCGTCATGCCTTCGCGGTTGATGCCGGCGCGCAGGCGGCTGATCTCGCGTTTGGACAAAAGCAGCTTACGGCGGCGGCGCGGCTCGTGGTTGAAACGGTTGGCCTGGAGATATTCCGGCAGATGGCTGTTGATCAGCCAGATCTCGTCGCCCTCGTCGGACGCATAGGATTCAGCGATATTGGCCTTGCCTTCGCGCAGCGATTTCACCTCGGTTCCGGTCAGGACCAGGCCCGCCTCATAGGTATCGACGATCTCGTAATTGAACCGCGCCTTGCGGTTTTCGGCCACGATCTTGTTGACGGTGCGCTGGCTGCCTCTGGGTGCCATGGGAATTCTTCCGTGTCGCCTTTTTGAAATAAATGTCCCCGGCCTTGGCGCGGACCGGGGTTTTCTCATTCCTATCTAGTGTCCGGCACGGCAAAAGGGAAGCGTTGCCAAGCGATGCCGTCGTGACCTGGCTCCGCAGGCCTCAGTCCAGCAGCCTAATTCAGCAGGCCGGCATGGCGCAGCGCCGCATCGATCGCCGCCTCCGTTGCCGGCTCCAGCGATGACATCAGCGGGGAGCGCACCGTGCGGTTCATGCCCCGCGTGCGGCTGAGCCCGTATTTCGCGCCGCACAGGCCCGGCTCCATGAAGATCGCCTTGTGCAGCGGCATCAGGCGATCCTGGTAATCGAGCGCGGTCCTGTAATCGCCGGCGGCAAGCGCAGCCTGGAACTCCGCACAGAGCCGCGGCGCGACATTCGCCGTCACCGAAATGCAGCCGACGCCGCCATGGGCGTTGAAACCAAGCGCGGTGGCATCCTCGCCCGAAAGCTGGATGAAATCCGTGCCGCAGGCGATACGCTGTTCGGAAACCCGCTCAATCTTGCCGGTGGCATCCTTGACGCCGACAATGTTGCGATGCGCCTTCACGAGCGCACCCATCGTCTCCGGGCTCATGTCGATCACCGAGCGCGGCGGAATGTTGTAGATGATGATCGGCAGTTTCGTGGCTTCGGCCACGGCGGAAAAATGCGCAAACAGGCCCTTCTGGGTCGGCTTGTTATAGTAGGGCGTGACGACCAGAACGGCATCGGCGCCGGCCTTTTCCGCATGCATGGCAAGCTCGATCGATTCCCGCGTATTGTTGGAACCGGCGCCGGCGATGACCGGCACGCGTCCGGCGGCGGCCTCGATGCACAATTCGACCACGCGGTTATGCTCGGCATGGGTCAGCGTTGGCGATTCGCCGGTCGTGCCCACCGGCACGAGACCGGAACTCCCCTCCGTGATCTGCCAGTCCACATGCGCCGCAAAGGCCTGCTCGTCGACCGCGCCCTCCGTCGTAAACGGGGTAACAAGAGCGGGCATCGATCCCTTGAACATGCAATAACTCTCCTTGCCGGCCCGGAATCCATGGTGATCCACGCTTCGGCCGCAATCCATTTCTATAGGTTTCACCCCGTCGGTGGGCACCATAAAGCGCCGTCGATCCGCCGACAAGCGCAGCGATGACGCTTTCGTGACGATCACCCCGGGGAAAAGCGCGGATGGACCGGGATGCGGTAAGCGATCGTTAATCGGCATCCTCGTTAATTTATGGTATAGGGCATGGCGCTACACTGCTCGCCATCGAGGGTATGAAGATGCGCGCAAGCTGCCGGACGGGGCGGTCCATCAGGCTTCGACGCGGTTATTACGTGGACGGTGAATGAGACATCATGTTCTGATCCTCGCAGGCCTCGGCCTCGGATTGACCGCGGGCGCATTCGATCCCCGGACGGGCACCGCTGCGCCGCTGCCCGAAGGACCGGTGCCACTGCCCTTCGTGCGCCCCGATGCGCCCGTGTCGGCCGCCGCCCTGCCATCGCCTGATATTACCGGTTCCATTCCGTCCGTACCCCTGCCGCTGCGCGGCGACCGACCCGGCGTGGTCGGCGCTCTGAAGACAGGTCTCGACGCGCTGTCCGGCCGCGATGCCGGGATGGCAATCGCCACCCGCAACACGCTTGCTGCGGGCTCGCTCGACCGGCAGATCCTGACCTGGGCGATCGCCACGTCGGGACTGCCGGGCGTCCCCTCGTCCGAAATCGCCGCGGCACAAAGTCAATTGCACGGCTGGCCGGGTCTCAACCGGCTGCGCGGCCATTCCGAAAGGGCGCTTTACCGGGAAAATCCGGCGCCGGCCCAGGTGCTTGCCGCTTTCGGAAACAGTGCGGCGGAAACCCCGGAAGGCGCGATCATCCTTGCCCGGGCGCTCGTCGCTACCGGAAGCTCAGGGCGCGCCGCAAGCACGCTGCGCACGATCTGGACCGGCGACGCGCTCGACAAGGGAACCGAGGACCGCATCCTCAAGGAATTTTCGGGCCTGCTTTCCGCGTCCGACCACAAGGCGCGGATGGACTACCTGATGTATCGCGGCCGCGCCGCGCAGGCCGCCCACTTTGCCGATCTTGGCCAGGCACAGGCGCTCTACAAGGCCTGGGCGGCGGTCGCGAGCGGGGCGAAGAATGCCGATGCGCTGCTCGATGCCGCATCGGCGCGTTGGAGCCGCGATCCGGCCTACCTGTTTGCCCGGATCGAAGCGCTGCGGCATCAGGACCGTTACCGCGAGGCGGCGGCACTGCTTGACAAAGCGCCGCGCGATGCCACCCGGCTCGTCAATGGCGGCGAATGGTGGAACGAGCGTCGCATCATTGCCCGCGGTCTCGCCGACCGGGGCGATTATGCCGAAGCCTATCGCGTGGTATCCCACCACACGGCGACGGCTGCGACCGATATCGTCGATGCGGAATTCCATGCCGGTTTCTACGCGCTGCGCGAGCTTAACAACCCCCAGGCCGCCGAAAAACATTTTCGCGCCATTCTGACCGCCTCGTCGCGGCCACTCTCCGCCTCACGCGCGCTTTACTGGCTCGGCCGCGCCGCAGAGGCCGGCGGCCCCGGAAGGGCGAGCGACTTCTACCGCCAGGCTGCGCAATATGCCGGTACATTCTACGGCCAGTTGGCAGCAGCCAAGCTTGGCACCAAGGTGCTGAACGTCGCCTATCCCGCGCCAAGCGAGGCAGACCGACGCAATTTCGAGAACCGTGAGGTTGTGCGCGCCATCGACCGGCTCGATGCCGCCGGCCACGACAGCCGCGCCAACGCGCTTTATCGGTCGCTGGCCGAAGAGATCACCAGCCCCGGCGAACTGGCCATCCTTACTGCCCGCGCCGAGAGGAACGGCGATCATGCGCTGTCGCTGCAGATCGGCAAGAGCGCCTTTGCCCGCGGCATCGAAGTTGCGGCGCTCGCCTATCCGACCGGCGTCATCCCCTCCTCCGCCGACATTGCCGGCTCCGGCAAGGCATTGGCCTATGCGATCGCGCGACAGGAAAGCGCGTTCAATCCGTCCGCCGTTTCGCCGGCGGATGCGCGCGGCCTGTTGCAGATCCTGCCGGGCACCGCCAAGGGTGTCGCCGGCCGCCACGGCATCCCCTATACGGCCGCCAGACTGACCACCGATGCCGGCTACAATGCCACGCTCGGCGCGCATTATCTTGGTGAGCAGATCGACAGTTTCGGCGGATCCTACATCCTCACCTTCATCGCCTATAATGCCGGTCCGCGCAGGGTGCCGGAATGGATCGCCCGCTATGGCGACCCGCGCGGCAAATCCCTGGATGACGTGATCGACTGGATCGAACGCATTCCCTTCCCCGAAACCCGCAATTACGTGCAGCGGGTGATGGAAAACTATCAGGTCTACAAGACACGGCTCGGCCAGACGGCCGATATCGAGGACGACCTACGGTTCGGGCGGCGGTAACGCCTTTCGCGGGAGGCAGCGGCCGCGACCGCCGGACGGGCTCTGCCGGACAGGTACTGCGGCGACAATCTCGCCAACGTCCGCACGCTCCGCCGGTCCGCGCGCTTTCAAGTCCGCGCGCTCATCGGTCCGCCGCCGCGCGCTATAAAGTTCCCTTTACCCTTTTGGACCGAACACGTGGCGCCATACAAACTATGGGAACGTGGCCGCCAGTTTGGTGGCATTTGCCAGACGATGCTGCCGCGCGACAGACGAAGGCAAGGGAGATCAAACTTGCGCAGCCGTCACGCTGCTTAATGCCGATCAAGCCGGATGCGCTGCATCGCAGATAACGGCGTCCAGCCGTCTCGCACAAGACGCAAAAAAGCCCGCGGAGACAATCCGCGGGCTAATGTTTGAATGGCCTTCCGGCTTAGAACGAGCGCTGCAGACGCAGGAAGCCGTCCCAACGGTCGCCGTCGCCGACGCCACCGAAGTCAACGTCGACATCGGTGTAGTTGACGGTCGCCTTGGCTGTCAGGTTGGTGGTGATTTCGTAATCGGCGGTCACGCCGACGCGCCATGCTTCACCACCTTCGTAATCGCCAGCAACCGGCACGATGTTATCCCAATACTGGGCACCGGGGGTGATCGAGAACTTGTCGGTGACCTTGATGGCATATTCCGCACCGATGCTCCACTCGGAGAAGTCCCAGTAACGGGAAGGACCGAAGGAGTAGACGCCGAAGACGCCGAGCTGGCCGGGGCCGATTTCGGCAGACAGCGTCGAGGCGATGACGCCATCTTCGTTGTCGAACTCGTAGGCACCGAACAGGTCGATGGCAACGCCACCGAACTTACCTGCGATCAGGGCGTTGACGCCGAGATCGTCATCACCGCCGTTTTCATCCGTCTTCCAACCCAGCTGCGAATCGAAAGCGTCGGCCTGGATATAGGCCTGGAACGCGCCGCCGTCGAACGTGTAGCGAATCGAGTTGTTAAGCGTGTCGCCGCCGATATAGGCGACGCTGCCACCGAGCGGACCGCCGTCCGAGAGGACGGTTTCGCCGGGAAGGCCGTTATCGAAGTAGTTGTAGAAATAGCCGACGCGAAGGCCGCCCAGTTCGATATAGGTTTCGTCAAGGAAGAAGTCGTCGTCGGAATTGGTGTTCGCTTCCATGGTGATGAGACCAGTCAGCGTGCCGAGTTCCGTATCGGACTTGGCCTGAACGACGAGGTGACCGCGGGTGTTGGTGCGGTAGCCGCCGTCTTCGACAGTGCCGAAGCCGTCGAGATCGAAATCGCTACGTCCATCAACCTGGAAACGGACGTAACCACCGATCTTCAGGCAGGTTTCCGTGCCCGGGATATAGAAGTAGCCTGCGCCGAACGCGTCACAGACGCGAACATATTCCATGGGTTCCGGCTCAGCGGCGACGATTGCGTCAGCTGCCTGAGCGCCGGAAACGGCTGCCAGGGCAGCAGCGGAGCCGAGAAGAAGGCTTTTGATGTTCATAGGTCATTCCCCGATTTGGCGATTCAATATCACGAGAACAACGTACATGTGCATAACCGGCTTTCAAGCAAATCCGGCATCACTCACATGCCTCGCCACATAGTTGCGGCGAATGCGTCACTTTTTTGTCACAACTTTTATAGTGCGAGCGAGCGCCCCTTCCCGCTGCCGGCGGAAGTCATGCCGACGGGCAGGGCGCAAACGCAAAAAAGCCCGGCCAGAGGCCGGGCTTTCCGATCAAACCTGAAAGGTCAGATTAGAACGAACGCTGCAGACGGAAGAAGCCGTCCCAACGGTCGTCGGAGTCGATGCCGGTGTCGACGTCGGTGTAGTTGACGGTCGCCTTGGCAGACAGGTTGGTGGTGATGGCGTAGTCAGCCGTTACACCAACGCGCCATGCGTCGCCACCGTTGTAGTCGCCAGCAGAGTAAACGATGTTATCCCAGTACTGAGCGCCAGGCGTGATCGAGAACTTGTCGGTGACCTTGATTGCGTATTCTGCACCAACGCTCCACTCGGAGAAGTCCCAGTAACGCGACGGGCCGAAGGAGTATACGCCGAAGACGCCGAGGGTGCCCGGGCCGAGTTCAGCCGTCAGGGTCGAAGCGATAACAGCTTCTTCGTAGTCGAAGTCGTAAGCGCCGAACAGGTCGATAGCAACGCCACCGAGCTTGCCAGCGATCAGGCCGTTGACGCCGAGATCGTCGTCACCGTCGTTTTCCGAAGTCTTCCAACCCAGTTCCGAGTTGAATGCGTCAGCCTGGACGTAGGCCTGGAAAGCGCCGCCGTCGAAGGTGTAACGGATGGAGTTGTTCAGCGTGTTGCCACCAACGTAGGAAGCGCCAGCGATCGGGCCGCCGTCGGAGAGGACGGTTTCGCCCGGAAGGCCGTTATCGAAGTAGTTGTAGAAGTAACCAACGCGGAGGCCACCGAGCTCGAGGTAGGTGTCTTCGAGGTAGAAGTCGTCGTCGGTGTTGGTGTTGGCGCGGAGCGTGATGCGCGAGCCGAGCGTGCCGAGTTCGGTGTCCGACTTGGCTTCAACGCGGAGCTGGCCGCGGGTGTTGGTGCGGTAGCCGCCGTCCTGAACGAATGCGCCACCGTTCGGGTTGGCAACTGCGAAGTCCGAACGACCGTCAGCCTGGAAACGAACGTAGCCGCCGATCTTCAGGCAGGTTTCGGTGCCCGGGATGTAGAAGTAGCCGGTGCCGAAGGCGTCGCAAACGCGAACGTATTCCATGGGCTCAGGCTCAGCAGCAACGATAGCGTCGGCAGCCTGGGCGCCAGATACTGCTGCGAGGGCAGCAGCGGAGCCGAGAAGAAGGCTCTTGATGTTCATTTTTGACCTCCAGTCAAAGTTACATAAGGGTCTGGGTTCTTTTAGCTGAAGGACAGCATTCCCTGCCCCATCCCCGTCGGTATTCGAAAACGTGCGATCCACCGCCGCGCTTCCGAGAGTGAAAATACAAGACCGGCCCGCGCACGCAATGTTGAAGTGGGAGAATTGCAGCTCATCGCCCCCGCTTCCAATCACGCTGTTGCGCAAAGGACACAAAACGCCTGTTGAGGATCGTTCAATTTTTACGAATCCTTAACAATTGCCTTGGGAAGCAGGCACTTAAGCCCCGAAAAGACGCTTCCGTGCCTGTGGAGAAGCAGGGAATCGCTTCCCCCGTCAATCGCCAGGACCGCGATTCCTGATGGGCGACATATCGTGATATTCAAAAGAAAGCGGGCGACAGCAGCCGCAGGGCGGCGATCCGGCATCATGCGGAACCAACCATGTTGGAATGGCTGTCGCGGAACCGGATATGTGGGGAATTTTGTTTGATGGCGGAGAGGATGGGATTCGAACCCACGATACCCTCTCGGGTATACTCCCTTAGCAGGGGAGCGCCTTCGACCACTCGGCCACCTCTCCGGTGCCGTGGTGATTATTCGGGAAGAATCGCGATTGCAAGGTCTTTTCACGCCTGCCGCGACATTTCCTTGTCGCAGCGGCGCTTT
The DNA here is from genome assembly GCF_050275975.1 of Neorhizobium sp. NPDC001467. Classification (NCBI taxonomy): domain Bacteria; kingdom Pseudomonadati; phylum Pseudomonadota; class Alphaproteobacteria; order Hyphomicrobiales; family Rhizobiaceae; genus Neorhizobium; species Neorhizobium sp. NPDC001467. The sequence continues at coordinate 278,400 of NZ_JBNNPS010000005.1, forward strand.
TCCACGCCCCTGCAATGGCTCAGGCCAGCAGAAGCTTCAGGTCGGCATCCGGATCGGCAAGCACGGCGCGATTCGGTTGACGGCCCTGATCGAGCAGGCGCTTGCCGGCGGCATAGGCCTTGGCGTCATTGATGGCATCCACGGCGACGAAGCGATTCTGCCGGAAATACCATACCGAGACGCTGCCCGGCCGGGCGCCAGGCCGCACCACGGTCTCGTCGAAGCCGAGATTGAAGCCGGCGATCTGAAGCTTGACGTCATACTGGTCGGACCAGAACCACGGCTTTGCTTGATAGGGGATCTCCTGTCCCGACAGGACCACGGCTGCGGCCTCGGCTTGATCGATGGCGTTCTGCACCGATTCGAGCCTCACCCGCTCGCCCTGCCAGGGAAGGCTGGTGCAATCGCCGACCGCCAGGATGCGGGGATCGGAAGTGCGGGTGAATTCGTCGACAAGGATGCCGTTTCCGACATCCAGGCCGCAGGCCCCGGCCAGCTCATCGTTGGCGGTAACGCCGATGCCGACGATGACGGCGTCGACATCGATCACCGTTCCGTCGGACAATTCGGCGGCGGTAACGCGGCCGTCCTTGCCGATCAGCCGCTTCAGCCCGGTATTTTCGAGAATCGTGACGCCATGCCCCTTGTGGATATCGCGCAGGATGGCGGCCGTGTCCGCGCAGGCAACGCGCTTGAGAATACGGTCCGTCATCTCGATCAACGTCACGTCGAGCCCAAACGTGCGGGCGACCGCTGCCGCTTCGAGCCCGATGTAACCGCCGCCGATCACCAGAAGGCGTCGGCCCTCCTTCATCTCGGCTGCCATCCGATCGGCGTCGCGCTTGGCGCGCATCACGTAAACGCCGGCCAGATCGCCGCCGATCTCGGCCGGCAGGGTGCGGGGCGTGGCGCCGGTGGCGAGCACAAGCGCATCATAGTCGAGACTGGTGCCGTCCTGCAGCGTCACTTGGCAAGCGTCGCGGTCGATCTCCTCCACGAAGGCGGAAAGGCGCAGGTCGATAGCGTTTTCGACGAACCATTCCGGGCCGCGCAGAAGCAATCTGTCGAACGGCAGCTCGCCCGAGAGATATTTCTTGGAAAGCGGCGGGCGCTGATAGGGTGCCACATCCTCGGCGCCGAGCATGGTGATCGGGCGCGTGTCGTTGAGCGCCCGCAGCCGGGCCGCCAGCGCCAGTCCCGCCTGTCCCGCCCCGATGATTACCAGCCTGCCTGCGCTCACGTCATATCCTCTCGATCGGACGCCCGCCGGACGCGGGCCGTTGAGAGGGGTAAAGCCGTGCCGCCGAGCCGTCAACCGAGTGGTATCGGCGCAGGTTGGTCCGCGCGGCACTTTTCATGCAAACACCGGCTTCATGCAAACACCGGTTCCCTGGCGCGTACCGCAACCCGGCTTTCCGGAGCAGGCCGGCATGGCGAGCCTGGACGGCAGGGGGAACCAGCGGGATGGGCGAGACCGGCGCACACAGGCCGAGCCTTGGCGGCGCTCATTCTTATTTTACCGGTGCGGCTCAATATATATGAGCGGAAACGCACCGGACTGCCGTCACGACAAGGCCCAGGGAGGGGTCTCATGCCGCCGAGCGCGCCCATTGTCTCGCCCGAGAAAATCTACGAGCCGTTCGTCGTCGATCGGCCGGGCCGGATCATACTTGTCGAGCACCATCTTTCGACCCGGCAAAGCCTGCCCTGCCAGATCCGCAGGATGTCGGTCCAGGGGGCAACGCTCGAGGTCGCCGCCGGCGCCGTCGTGCCCGCTCATTTCTTTCTGGAAATTTTCGGCATACGCGACGAGATCGGCTGCACCTTGGTCAGCCGCGCGCAGGACAGGCTGACGGTCGGCTTCAACATGCTGATCGATGCCGACTTCCTTCACCATGTCATCCGCCTGGGTTTCGACGCCGCACCGTCGTGATCTTCGTCGCGCAGACGCACCGGCCGACGCCAAATGCGCTTGCACGGGACCGATTTGGACCTATTGTGCCGGCTTTGCCCAACCGGAATGCGCCCATGTCTGACCCGTCGTCCTTTTCCCGCTTCACGCCGCTCATCAGCAGCCTGCCCGCCACCGTTCCCTTCGTCGGGCCGGAAGCGATCGAGCGCAATCGCGGGGTGGCGGTCAAGGCGCGCATCGGCGCCAATGAAAACGGGTTCGGCCCTTCCCCGAAGGTCATCGCAGCGATTGCCGAAGCCGCCACCGATACCTGGAAATACAACGACCCTGAGAATTTCGAGTTGAGGCAGGCTCTTGCCCAGCATCTCGGCATTGCTGCGGACAATATTGCCGTCGGCGAAGGCATCGATGATCTGCTCGGCCTGATCGTGCGCATGGTGATCGAACCAGGCTCTCCCGTGGTTACCTCGCTCGGCGCCTATCCGACCTTCAATTTCCATGTCGCCGGTTTCGGCGGACGGCTGGTGACAACGCCCTATGTCGACGACCGCGAAGACCTGAACGGTCTGGCCGATCTCGTGCGCCGCGAAAACGCACCCCTCGTCTATTTCGCCAATCCGGACAATCCGATGGGAAGTTGGCACAAGGCAGACGATATCGTCGCCTTTGCGAAAGCCCTTCCGGAAACCTGCCTGATGATCCTCGACGAGGCCTATTGCGAAACCGGCCCTGCCGATGCGACGCCGGCCATCGCAGCGCTTCTCGACAGGCCCAATATCGTGCGCACCCGCACCTTTTCGAAAGCCTATGGCCTGGCCGGCGCGCGCATCGGTTACGCCATCTCGACGCCGGGCACCGTCAAAGCCTTCGACAAGATTCGCAACCATTTCGGCATGGCGCGTATCAGCACGGCTGCGGCGCTGGCGGCATTGAAAGATCAGGCCTACCTCACAAGCGTGATCAGCGACATTGCCGCCTCGCGCGAACGGATTGGTCGCATTGCCCGCGACAACGGCCTGCTGCCGCTTGCTTCCGCTACCAATTTCGTTGCCATCGACTGCGGCCGCGACGGCGCTTATGCCCGCGCCATCGTCGAGGGCCTGATGGATCACGGCGTCTTCATCCGCATGCCGGGCGTGGCGCCCCTCAATCGCTGCATCCGCATCAGCGCCGGCACACCGCAGGACATGGCCCTTCTCGAAGAGGCCTTGCCGCAGGTGCTGAAAGCACTGTCCTAGCCATACAGAAAGACCGCGCCGGCCTTGTTCCTGCCGGTCGCGGTCATTGATGCTTTGCCATGCCCCGATTCTTAAAGCGACCGGTTGGCGATAATGCGTTCGGCAGGCTCTGCCGTAGAATGCGAAAGGCTTGAGCCTGCGGCGTCCTTGTGCGTCCGTCATGGCGCGCAAGGACGCCGCAGCATTTCAAGACAGGCAAGATCGGCCGTGCCGAAAGCCGTTCATGGCTTTCGTATCGATGCCGCGAGCCCGTCTTAATGCATGGTCATCCAGTCGCGGGCGGCGCGCAGGGCCAGTGCGATCTCGGTCTTGCTCATCTGGTGTGACAGATCGGCGCGCAGCTCGGCAGCCCTGTCGGAGCCCTTGATGGCGGCGATGTTGAGCCATTTGTGCGCGGCGACAAGATCGACCGGGCAACCGCGGCCGGTCGCATACATCAGACCCATGTCGCAAAAGGTTTCGGCGCGGTCGGCCCCGCCCATCTGGGCAGCGCCGGCCAGTTCGGTTTCATGCATTTCAAAACGTGCCATCTGACGTGATCCCTGTTTAAGACGTCGTTGTTGCAGTCCCTGTTCATCGGCCCTCATGGGGCCCCGACGATCGCCGTTCGAGCGGCTTTTCGATCTCTCGGGTGGCGGGCTTCCCCGCTCGTTTGATGCTTCGACTATGCCAGCGGGATTTCAAAATTCGCCTAAAATGCATGATTAATTGGCTGCAAACAAAGTCCAAACGCTTGGTAAACTTGGTTTTTTGTTAAACATCGCATCCCCTGACGCACAGGCGATCGGGTCTAAAATTTACACAAAATTCAGCTCCCCAAATTGACGCTTCGTTCACCAAGGATCGGCATGGGCTGCTGTGAATGGCCGCAAGGGCGGGACCAGGGACCGCATCCGACGCTCTTCTTATCCACGATCCCCACAGTTTACCTTTACGTGTGCGTAAGATAATCTGCACCGGCCGTCGCTTAGAGTGTCGGCAGGGAGGACTATGCCGGCGGACGCTTATCGCCCGCGGCTTTGAGGAGGAGTTTGCGATGAAACGTTTCATGGTTCTGGCCGGGCTGCTGTTCGGCGCGTCCGGCGCTCTTGCCGCCGAACCGATCGAAGGCAGCTGGAAGACGGCAAGCGGCGAGACCGCGCAGATTGCCCGCTGCGGCGGCGCCTATTGCGTGACGCTGAAAACGGGCAAGCATGCCGGCAAGCAGATCGGCAAGATGGACGGCAAGGGCGAAAGTTACAGCGGCCAGATCACCGACCCGGCCAATGACAAGACCTATAGCGGCTCCGGCTCGGTCAGCGGCAATTCGCTTAAGATGAAGGGCTGCGTGATGAAGATCCTGTGCAAGACGCAGACCTGGACCCGCATCTGACGTTTCCGGGCGCAGATTGCGCGCCAAACGCGGATCGGCATAGCTGTTAACGCTTCTGTCCGTCCGATGAACGGGTGTCTCAGCGCCCGTTCAGCCGGATGGCCGGATGATAGCTCAAATCAGATGATCAGAGGGCAAATGGCATGACCATCATTGCAAGACGCATGACCATCCTGGCGCTCATCATGTGCGTGTTCGCCCTCTCCTTCTCGGCTCTGGTGACGCATCAGGGCAGGAACTCGATGACGCGACTGAACGCACAAGCGCTTTGCGGCCCGTCACAGGCATGCTCCGTTTCGTTGTAGGTTCGATCTGCGGCGCAGGCGCCGCCACTGCGTTTCATACGCTAGACGGTATTTTCAGGGGTGACTGGCTTTCGCAGTCACCGGGGCGAACGCAGCTCACAGCGACTGTCGTGCCGCTTCACGCGCCGTGCGCCGGACCAGAATATCCGGGTGACTGCCACAAACCATCAAACAGATGTCTTCCGCTTGTGACGCGCTGCGTATTATAGTGCTGCATGAACAAACGGATAAAGACGCTTTTCCCCATGACCTGCATCTCCCCCGCTGCCGCCGAACGGCAGGTTTTCGACGATGCCGAACAGGCCGTCGAGGCGCTCATCGCGCTTTATGAGCGCAATACCGCCTTTCTGATCGATGCCTTTCAGGCGCTTGCGCGGGGCGGGCCGGTGGCCGGCCGATACCGCGCGTTTTATCCGCAGGTCAGTATCGAGACGACGAGTTTCGGCCATATCGATTCGCGTCTGTCCTACGGCCATGTCTCGGCGCCGGGCGTCTACACGACCACGATCACCCGGCCAAAGCTTTTCCGTCGTTATCTGGTCGAACAGCTCGAACTCTTGATGCGCAACCACCATGTGCCGGTGATCGTGTCGGAATCGACGACGCCCATCCCGCTGCATTTCGCCTTCGGCGAAGGCGCGCATGTGGAAGCCTCGGGCTCGAGCGCGTTGGCAGATCATCCGCTGCGCGACCTGTTCGATACGCCCGATCTCAACAATACCGACGATTTGATCGCCAATGGCGAATACGAGGCCCTGCCCGGCGAACCGGCGCCGCTTGCGCCCTTCACCGCCCAGCGCATCGACTATTCGCTCGCCCGCCTTGCCCATTACACGGCGACCGGCGCCGATCATTTTCAGAACTTCGTCCTGTTCACCAATTACCAGTTCTATATCGACGAGTTCACCGCATGGGCTCGGGAACTCATGGCCGCAGGCGGCCATGGCTATAGCGCGTTTGTCGAGCCGGGCAATATCGTCACCCCGGCCGGCGCCACATCGGCTCCCGAAGCAGTGGGCCGCCTGCCGCAAATGCCCGCCTATCACCTCAAGAAGGACGATCACTCCGGCATCACGCTCATCAATATCGGCGTCGGCCCGTCGAATGCGAAGACGATTACCGACCATGTTGCGGTGCTGCGCCCGCATGCCTGGCTGATGGTCGGCCACTGCGCCGGTCTGAGGAACAGCCAGCGTCTCGGCGATTATGTGCTCGCGCATGCCTATATGCGCGAGGACCATGTACTCGACGACGACCTGCCGGTCTGGGTGCCGATCCCGGCGCTCGCCGAAGTGCAGCAGGCGCTGGAAGGCGCGGTGGAGGAGATCACCGGCCTCGAAGGCTTCGAGTTGAAACGGATCATGCGCACCGGCACGGTCGCCACGATCGACAACCGCAACTGGGAACTGCGTGACCAGGCCGGTCCCGTGAAGCGCCTGAGCCAAGCCCGCGCCGTCGCCCTCGACATGGAATCGGCCACGATCGCCGCCAACGGTTTCCGCTTCCGCGTGCCCTATGGCACGCTTCTGTGCGTTTCAGACAAGCCGCTGCATGGCGAATTGAAGCTCCCGGGCATGGCCACGGCCTTCTACAAGACGCAGGTCAGCCAGCACCTGAAGATCGGCATCTGCGCCGTGCAGAAACTGGCCGAAATGCCGACGGAAACGCTGCATTCACGCAAGCTGCGCAGTTTCTACGAGACGGCGTTCCAGTGACATTGACCTGATTGCGGACTATCATCGGAACTGAGTGGGAGGTTCCAAATGACCCGATCCGTGAAGCTTGACGATCAACTGGTCAACAACGCCGAGAAAATCACCGGCCTATCCGACGCAGCTGCCGTGGAAGAGGCATTGCGCATTCTGGTCAAGAACCACGAACTTGGGCAGAAAGTCGAGGAAATGCGCGGCATTGGCTGGCATGGACGGCATCACAACAGCCCAAGCTTCGAAAGCTTGGCGAAGGAATTTAGGGCGCTCACAGCGAGCCGCGACCACACGCCTTCCGAGGTCCTGATGCGAGAGGGGCGCGATGAACGATGACGCCTCTCGTCATCGATGCCAGCGTCGCGATCAAATGGGTCGTTGAGGAGACTGGCACGGACAAGGCCCTTTCCGTCCGCCAACAGAACAGGCTGATGGCGCCTGAACTGATGCTCGCGGAATGCGCCAACATTCTCTGGAAAAAGGTTCGCCGCGGCGAACTCACGGCAAGCGAAGGCCGGTTCGCGGCAATGCTGATCGAGAGTACCGGCATGGAGTTCGTCGAGATGAGATCGCTGATCGTTCAATCGGCTGAACTTGCATTCCTGCTCGATCATCCCGCTTACGACTGCATGTACATTGCATTGGCACGACAAGAGGAATGTCAGCTCCTCACAGCTGACCAGAGTCTGGTTCGTAAGCTTCAGCAATCTTCCGACGGCCACCTCCGCACTATCGCGGTTTTGCTGGATGACTGGGCATAACCCACGTCACTTTGGCAACCGTTGCTGACGAATGCCGTCGCACCGTCCAGTTCGGCCCGATCCGCGACGGCCTGCTCACTCAGCTTTTCACCTCGCGGGCAAACGGCAGCGAAATAGCCGTTCCCAGCAGCGAGGCGACGACCACCAGAAGGTGAGCGTTGACGGCGGCTTGCCCCAGCGCGTCCAGCGCCGCCTTTGCCGTCGGCGCACCAAAGGCGATGGCTCCAGCGGTCATGCCGGCCGGATAGGTGCCGACGCCGGCCGGCGCATGCACCGGCAGCACGGAAGACAGTTCGCCGCCGAGACCGCCGCCGAACGCCGCCCCGAGATCGACATCGCAAAGCAGCATGAGAACCCAGGCCAGCACCGCGATCTTGACGAACCAGTTGACCAGTGTCGCCCCCCAGGCGCGGGCAAAGGCTGTGCCATTCGCCGGCAGACCGGCCGCGGCCTCCTCGACAAGGCGTTCCAGTTTGGCGCCCTTGCCAGTGGCCGGCAGAATCCGCTTCGCCATGCCGACCGCCCGGCTGCTCTGCGCGAAGGCAAAAGCCGGAAGGACCAGAAAGGCCAGCCAGATCAGCCACAGCCAGCCGCCATAGCCGTCGCTGCGCAGGTCCACCACCTTGCCGATGGCGGCTGCCGCCAGCAGCGCATGCAGATCGAACAGTCGCATCACCAGCAGCGCCGAGGTGGAACGGGCGAGCGGCACCTGGAATTCACGGCGCATCAGTAAAGGAAAGCTCGCCTCGCCGGTGCGCAGCGGCATCATGATGTTGAGCAGGTTATGCACCTGTACCAGCCGTAAAAGCGTGCCGAACCGGCCTTTCGTCTCGGCCGGGAAATAATCGTAGATGCGCCAGGTGCGCAGCACGTAGGTTGCGAGCAGCAAAGCAAGCGCCAGCACCGCTGCACCCCAGCCGGCCTTCTGCCAGCGATCGAAAATCAGCGCCCAGCCCCACAGCCATTCGATAACGCCGGCATAGGCCAGGATGATTGCCAGCGTTGCCAGCCACATGGCATTGCGGATTATCCACGGGCCCTGACTGGCAACCGGTTCGTTCTTCATATAGAGGATGCCTCATCTCTCGACGGTCGCGGCGTCCTGCCCACCTGCCCGACCGCCGAGCATTAGGAGAAAGACAGAGTGGCGACAACAGCAGAATCGATCCCGTCCCGGCTGATGTCGCTTGAACCGCTGGAACTGTCGCTGGTCGTTCCGATCTTTAACGAGGAGGAAAGCGTCGGCCCGCTGATCGCGCGCGTCTGCGAGGCGATGGCCGGCTACGCTGCGCGCTGGGAGCTTATCCTTGTCGACGACGGCTCCACGGATGCGACGCTTGCCAATGCCCGTCTCGCGGTCTCGCAGCCCGGTCTCGACCTCAAGATCGTGGCGCTGCAGCGCAATTTCGGCCAGACCGCCGCCATGCAGGCCGGCATTCACCAGGCCAAAGGCCGCCTGATCGCGACGCTGGACGGCGACCTGCAGAACGATCCGACGGATATTCCGCAAATGGTGGCGGAACTGGAGCGCCGCGAACTCGACCTTCTCGTCGGCTGGCGCCGCAACCGCCAGGACGGGCTGGTTTTGAGAAAAATTCCGTCCTGGATCGCCAACCGGCTGATCGGCCGCATCACCGGCGTGCGCCTGCACGATTACGGCTGTTCGCTCAAAATCTACCGCGCCTCGATCATCAAGCAGGTTCAGCTCATGGGCGAAATGCATCGCTTCATCCCGGCCTGGGTTGCGGGCGTCGTGCCGTCCTCGCGCATCGGCGAAATGCCGGTCACCCATCACGCGCGCGAGCACGGCACTTCGAAATACGGCATTTCGCGCACGTTCCGCGTCATTCTCGACCTTCTGTCGGTGATGTTCTTCATGCGCTTCAAGGCGCGGCCGGGGCATTTCTTCGGGTCGCTCGGCCTCGGCCTCGGCGCCATTTCGGCCGTCGTCCTGGTTTATCTCGGCTTCGACAAGTTCGTCCTCGGCAACGATATCGGCACGCGACCGCTGTTCCTCATCGGCGTCATGCTGTTCCTGTCTTCCGTGCAGATGATCACCACCGGCATTCTCGCTGAGATGATGGCGCGCGTCTATTATCGCGACGACAGCACGCTCAGCTATATCGTCAGGGAAGTTTATGGCAGCGACCCGCAGCGCAACGGCTAGACCCGTGGCTTTTTTCGCGCGACCGCAGGCTATCCTGTGGCTGATCCTCGGCTATTTCGCACTGTCGGTGATCCTGCGCCTCATCCGCTCGGACGCCCTGCAGCCGGATGAAGCCGAGCAGATCCTCCAGTCGCAATATCTGCTGATGGGTTACGGTCGCCAGCCGCCCTTCTACAACTGGCTGCAGATCGGCATGTTCGAACTGGTCGGTCCATCCATCCTCGGCCTGACCCTGCTCAAGAACCTGCTGCTCGCGCTTACCTGCATCATCTTCGGCCTTGCCGCCCGCGTGGCGGCAAAAGATCGCCAGATGGCCAGCGCCGCCATGCTGGGCGTGCTGACCATGCCGGCGATCATCGTGATGGTGCAGCGCGACCTCACGCATGCGGTCGCGCTCTTCTGTTTCGTCGCGCTTTTCCTGCTGACCTTCCTTCGCACGCTGACGAGACCGAGCCTTGCCGCCTATCTCGCCACCGGCCTCATCGTTGGGCTCGGCACCATTACCAAGTACAATTTCGTCATTCTGCCGGCTGCCGCTCTCGTCGCGGCGCTGGCGGATGCGGAATTCCGCAAGCGGGTCTTCGACTGGCGGCTGATACCGGCGCTCGTGATTGCCGTCCTGATCTGCCTGCCGCACATGCTGTGGGTTCTCGACCATCTCGAAACGGCCACATCTGGCACGATTTCCGCCATGCACGAGGATGGCAGCGGCAATCCATTGATCGATCGCCTCGGCGGCCTGGCATCCATCGTCGTCTCGGCGTTGCAAGGCACCGTCCCGACCCTGATCTTCTTCGCCATCGCCTTTCACGGCAGGATCGGCGCTGCAGCGCGAGCGCACAGCCGCTGGACGCGCCTGATCGGCCTCACGCTCGTCGTCTGCCTCGTTATCGTGGCGCTGATTGCACTCGGCTTCGGCGCCAGCAGCATTCGCCAGAAATGGCTTGCGCCCTTCCTGATGCTGTTTCCGCTCTATCTCTGCCTGAAGCTCGATGCGGCCGGCATCGCCGCTGAGGTCGGCCTCAAGCGCCTGGCCATCGCCACCTTGAGCGTTGCCACCCTGTTCGTCCTCTACCTGTTCGCCGCCAATGCAATTGGCCCCCGTCTTGGCCGTTACAACAAGGAAACCGTGCCCTACCGCGCCTTTGTCGAACGCGTGCTGGCCGAAAGCGACAGTGCGCTTCCTGCCGTCATCATCAGCGACGATCCCTATCTCGGTGGTGCTGCCCGAATTCTGGTACCGCAGGCCCTGTTGCGCACGCCGAAGGACGCCGCTTTACGGCAGGACGCGCCCGCGCCCACGAACGGCAGCACGCTTCTCCTGTGGGCCGGCAAGGCGACTGACGGTGCGCTCCAGCCGATCCCGCCGGAAGTGCTTGCCCTTCTTGGCGAGAACGCCGCAGTTCCGCATCCTGCTGCGATCAAAACCATGCGCGTGCCCTACCAGTTTTCGGGCGGCGCCAAGGCGGCGGACTTCAGCTACCTGTGGATCCCGGCGCGCCAATAAAGACAGATCCGGCTTGTCCCGGACGCTTCTGGCGACCGGAGCAGACCACCATCATCCCATGCGCGCGTCGCGCAGGTGATCCAGGCCGGCACGCAGTTTCTCGATCATCTCGTCGACCTGCGAACGGCTGATGACAAGCGGCGGCGAGGCGAGCATGCGGTCGGCCGTGGCGCGCATGACGAGACCGTTTTCCAGGCAGTGATTGCGCACCAGCACGCCGGCATCGTCCGGCTTGGCATAACGGGCGCGCACGGCCTTGTCGGGCGAAAGCTGGAGCCCGCCCATCAGGCCGACCACCTGCGCCTCGCCGACCACCGCATGATCCTCAAGGCTTTTCCAGGCTTCGGCGAAATAGGGACCGATCTCGTCGCGCACCCGCGCCACCAGGCCCTCGTTCTCGATGATGGCGAGATTTGCAAGCGCCGCCGAAGCTGCCACCGGATGGCCGGAATAGGTGTAGCCGTGATGGATCTCCTCCTGCGCCAGTACATCCGCGACACGGTCGCTGATCAGCACGCCGCCGATCGGGAGATAACCGGACGACAGGCCTTTTGCGATCGGCGCCATGTCCGGCTCGACACCGAAATGCTTGTAGCCGAACCACTCGCCCAGACGGCCGAAACCGCAGATCACCTCATCGACGATCAGCAGGATGTTGCGCGCCTTGCAGATGCGGGCGATTTCCGGCCAGTAGCTGTCGGGCGGCACGATGACGCCGCCTGCCCCCTGCACGGGTTCGGCGACGAAGGCTGCCACCGTGTCTTCGCCGAGCGCATCGATCTTATCTTCGAGTTCGCGCGCCATTTTCAGCCCGAACCCTTCGCGCGAAAGCGCGCCGCCCTCGACATACCAGTGGGGCTGGCCGATGTGATGCACGCCCTCTATCGGCAGATCGCCCTGCTCGTGCATGTGCTTCATGCCGCCGAGGGAGGCGCCGGCCACGGTGGAGCCGTGATAGCCGTTCCGGCGTGCGATCACCTGCTTCTTGCCCGGCTTGCCCTGTGCGGCCCAGTAGATGCGTGCCAGCCGGAACCAGGTATCGGTCGCCTCGGAGCCGGAATTGGTGAAGAACACGCGGTTGAGATTTGCGCCGGCATGTTCGGTCACTTTCTGGGCGAGCAGCGCCGTCGGCGCCGTCGTGGTGCCGAAAAACGTGTTGTAATAGGGGAGCTCCTGCATCTGCCGCGCCACCGCCTCGGTGATCTCGGTGCGGCCGTAGCCGACATTGACGCACCACAGCCCGGCAAAGGCGTCGAGATATTTCCGGCCCGCGCCATCGAAGATATAGACGCCCTCGCCGCGGGCGATCAGCCGCGCGCCCTGCTCGTTGAGCTCGGTCATCCTGTTGAACGGATGCATGTGATGGGCGGCATCGATGGCGGCAAGATTGGAAAGCTTGGCGGTCACGACAGTCTCCGTTCGGGCGGCGCATCGGCACGCCGGCAATTGTGCAGCCCTGTCTTAGTTGCTACCAACGGGCCACTGCAACAGCTAAACGACGGCATCGCATGGCCCCGGACAATTCCCTTCCCCGTATCGAAATCCTGATCGTCGGCATGAATGGCGATCTGCGCGGCAAGCGGCTGCCGCTCGATGCGGCGGAAAAGATCTGGGCGGGCACCGTGCGGCTGCCGACGTCGACCCAGTCGCTCGATATCTGGGGCGACGACAATGACGACATCACCGGGCTGTCGCTGGCGCTGGGCGATCCCGACGGCACCTGCATGCCGGACCCACGCAGCCATGTCGCCATGCCCTGGGCGCCGGAAGGTTCGAGCCAGGTGCTGGCGACGATGCATGAACTGACCGGTGCTGCGAGCTTCATGGACCCGCGTGCCATTCTCGCTTCGGTCGTTGCGAAATTCGAGGCGCGTGGCCTGAAGCCGGTGGTCGCGACGGAACTCGAATTCTACGTGGTCGAAGACGACTGGCGCGAGACCGGCAGACCGCAGCCACCGGCAAACCTCACCTACCGCAACGACCCGAACGGGTTCCAGCTCTACGACATGCGCGCCACCGATGCGCTCGACGATTATCTGGCAACCATGCGTGCCTATATCGAGGCAATGAACCTGCCGGGCGACGCCACGACCGCGGAATTCGGGCCCGGCCAGTTCGAAATCAACCTCAAACACCGCGCCGATGCGCTGGCCGCGGCCGATGACTGCCTCTATCTCAAGCGCATTGCCGAGCAGGCGGCCAAAAGACACGGGCTGAAATCGACCTGCATGGCCAAGCCTTACAGCGAGCACGCCGGTTCAGGCCTGCATGTGCACGCCAGCATTCTCGACGCGCAGGGACGAAACATTCTCGACGCAGGGGACGGCGATCCGGCACTTCTCAGATCCGTCACCGCCGGCATGCTTGCCACCATGCGCGAGGCGCAGTTGATCTTCGCGCCGCATGCCAATTCCTATCGCCGGTTCCAGCCGGGTTCGTTCGCGCCGGTCGATATCGACTGGGGCATCGGTCATCGCGGCACGGCGATCCGCATTCCCGAAACCGCGGGACCGGGTGCGCGCATCGAACACCGCGTCGCCGGCGCCGATGCCAATCCCTATCTGCTGCTGGCGGCAATCCTGGGGGGCATGCTGCTTGGCCTCGATGACCGTCTCGATCCAGGCCCGATGACGGAACCGGGCAAGGACGTGCCGCCAGGAACGCCGAGGCTGACCCACGATTTCCTCACGGCCGTCGAGGATTTTTCCGCCTCCGCCTTCATCCGCGACACGTTCGGCACCCGCTATCAAAAGCTGTTCGGCGATACCAAGCGAAAGGAAGCGATCGCGCATCTGCGCACCGTCAGCGATTTCGACTACCGCACCTATCTGCCGCGTCTCTGAGGACTGGAAGAGTCTTGCAACGCCTGCCTCGGTCGACTAGGTCTCCAAAAGAGAGTAACAAACCGGGAGCATGGTGAACGTCATGGCAGGCGCGCCGATCTATTCCAAGGCCGATCTGGCCAGGGCCGAGACCTACAAGGCACGCGATTACCCCGCGAATGTCGATCCGGCCATCGAAACGCTGGTGCGCGAGATGATGTCCGGCTTTGCCGACAAGTGGACGGTGACCATTCTGGATACGCTATGGGATTCCGGCACGCTGCGCTTTTCCGAACTTGCCCGCCAGGTGACCGGCATCAGCCAGAAAATGCTGACCCAGACCCTGAGACGCATGCAGCGTGACGGGCTTGTGGTGCGCACTCTGTATCCCAGCGTGCCCCCGAAAGTGGAATACACGCTGTCGCCCCTCGGCATGACACTGGGGGCTGCCTTCTGCAATGTCTGGATCTGGGCGCTCGAGAACCACAAGGCGGTCGATGACGCGCGTGCGCGTTTCGACGAGGCGGAATGAACCGCAGCGCAGCCGGTCCTTGCGAATGTAAAGCCTGAACGTTTGCGGATGAACGAGCGGATGCCCGCGCCATGCGGCACGGGCACCTGTTTAACGCGTGGATTGATCGGCGGCGATCGATCAGCCGGGATTGATCATTGCAAAGACGGCGTCGAACGTGCCGTTCTGTTCGGCGCGGCGCTGGCGCATGACGCGCTCGACCAGCGCCTCCTTCGGCGTCTCGTCGGCGCAAAGCAATTCCACGGCCTCGCTCACGAAGGCATCGAGCGGCATCGCATTCGGATTGGCGGATTGCCCCGGCGTCAGGTCGGTCGCAACCAGCGGCGGCGCGAGTTCGACCACGGCGATCGCGGTATTTCGCAGTTCGTGGCGCATGCACTGCGTCCAGGAATGGATGGCGGCCTTGGTCGCGCTATAGGTCGGGGTATTGGCCCGCGGCACGAAGGCAAGACCGGAGGAAACGGTGACGATTGCCGCTTCCTGTTTGGTCTTCAGATGCGGCATGAGCGCCGCCGTCAGCTGGATCGGCGCAAGAAGATTGGTTGCCACCGTCCGCTGCACGATGTCGAGATCGAAGGGTTCCGCCAGAACATCCTCCACGACCATGATGCCGGCATTGTGGATGACGGCATTGAGGCCGGGATGGTCCGTTACGATGCGGGCCGCAAAGGCGGCAATGTCAGAAGCATTGGTGACGTCGAGCACGTAGCCCTTCATGCCGGGATTGGCGGCAAGCGTTGTGTCAATCGTCGCTTCGTTGCGGCCGGTTATGATGACCTGCGCGCCGCGCGATGCGAGCGCTTCGGCCAGGCCCCGCCCAATGCCGGAATTGCCGCCCGTGATGAGGATGGTTGCTTTCGAGAAATCCATGATGATGCTCCGTGCACTTGTGATGCCCGGAAACTAGGCCGATGACTCTCTTATGGAAAGTAGGCACCTTTTAGTAAGCGACAATTATCTCGCCGAGGGCATCTCAGTTGCTGCCGAACAGCAGCGCTGAGACGATCTGCCCATGCGCTCGCGCCGTGAAGACATCCGCGCGCGCCTCGCTCGCGGCGCGTCTTTCAGCGGCCTGGGCGGGCGTTTCCAAAAGTTCGGCCAGCATCCGCTTCGCCCGCATCTTTTCGGCGCAGGAGATCGTATCGATGGCGATGGCGCCATCCCCCAGATCCGTCTGGACGACGAATTCCTGCGGGGGAAAATCCTCGCGCCATTCGTTCAGCACTTCGACAAGCGCGATATGCGCTGCCTGCCGTTTTGGCATGCGCGGATTGCGGCGTTTCAGGTCGCGGGTCTGCTGCTCCAGCCGGCGGCGAAGATCGGCCCGGCCGGCCAGGGTTGCGGCAATGCCGGCCTTGGCCTCTTCGCAACTGGCGGCAAATTCCGGAAATTCGAACGGGATATCGGCATCCGGCACGCCGGAACCGGTCGACAGGATCGAAGGATACGCAATACTCATCATCTCGGCCCGTTACATTCGGACAGGAATGGAAGGCGGTCATGCCTTCTGCCTGGACACCCGAAGGGATGACCGGACGCTAGGCGCAGGCAGTTAAAAGGCCCTTAAGGCCGGCGCCGAGTTTTGACCCGCAAATCGCTGGCCGGTAGCGTCGCTTACATGGCCGGCGGCGCCACCAGAACCTTCAGTTCGCCGGCGTGAATGCGTAGATGCACGTCGCGCGCCATCGGCAGAAGTTCGCCATCGATGACGCAGCGCACGTCATGGCGCGTTTTGGGAAAATGCAGATCGATCTCGCGCGCCGTCATCGCCGTGACGGCGGGGTTTTCCTTCAGCCGGCCACGCAGGATATCGAAAAACAGCTTCATCGCCCTGGGCGGCGTGAGCGGCTCGGCGAAATAAAATCCCAACATGCCGCCCGTCAGATCGTCGGCATACATCAAAGCGTCGCGGCCGAATTCGTTGTTGGAAACCGAAATTGCAGAGACCTTGTGATGCCCGGCGTTCTCGCCTGTCGAAAACTCCACCTCAAAGACCGGCGGATTGAAGACGACGCCCAGGGCGGCGCGGGTGCTTGCCCGCATCTTGCCCAGCCGCGAGGCAAAATTCATGCTGTCGCGGTAGCGCACCATGCGCGCGTGCATGCCGGCGGAAAACTGGTGGATGAACGTGTGGTCGTTGGCGGTGGCGATATCGACATGCAGGACGTGGCCTTTCGCGAGCACATCGAGAACCTGGAAAATGTCGAGCGGCAGTTTGAGCGAGCGGGCAAACAGGTTCATCGTGCCGGCCGGCACCACGCCGAGCGCCAGCCCGTGACGCCAGGCAATCGCGCCTGCCGCCGACATGGTGCCGTCGCCGCCGCCGGCGATCAGGCCCTCGACGCCCGGCTCGTTGGCGGCCCGCTCCATCGCCTCAACGATCTCGCTGCCGGCGACGACGCGGCAGTCGATCTCATGCCCGGCAGCGCTGAACACTTCCTGCGCGCGCCCGGCATAGGCTTCCATGTCCGTTGTGCGAAATGTGCCGCCGTCGCGGTTGAAGATGGCTATGAGCTTCATGGGTTCTTTCGCATTGTCCGGGCCACGCAAGGGTTATCAGGAATTGGTTGCGAGGCGACCACTTAGCAAGATGCGGCGCGACAAAAACTGTTTTTGCAAACAGGCAACACATTTGCGTGATTTTGATGACATGATTCGTTGCGCTCTACCGCAAGGCGCAATCCTGTGTTAGCGTTTTATCACGATCATTCCATGATCTAACCTCCAGCGCGGGCGAGCTTCACGGCTTTGCCCGTTCTTTTTGCGCTTAACGCGCCACCCAACATGACCGATACAGACATGCACATGACCGCATCCGTTCGCGGCGAGGCTTCGGCCTTGTCTCCTCTGGCCATCCTTCTCATCGAGATCGCGCTTGCCGTGGGAGGGTTCGGCATCGGTACCGGCGAATTCGTCATCATGGGCTTGTTGCCCGACGTCGCGAAAACCTTCGACGTCAGCGTGCCGGTTTCCGGCCATGTCATCAGCGCCTATGCGCTGGGCGTGGTCGTCGGCGCCCCCATCATTGCGGTGCTCGCCGCCAAGATGACGCGGCGCACCCTGCTCCTGGCGCTGATGAGCGTGTTTGCGCTCGGCAACGTCCTGAGCGCGATGGCGCCGGATTTCTACACATTCACCGTGCTGCGCTTCATCACCGGCCTGCCGCACGGCGCCTATTTCGGGGTGGCGGCGCTGGTCGCCGCATCCATGGTGCCGCCCAACAAGCGGGCGCGCGCCGTCGGCCGCGTCATGCTCGGGCTCACCATCGCCACGCTGGTCGGCACGCCGATCGCCAACCTGCTCGGTCAGTGGCTGAACTGGCGCGCCGCCTTCTACCTGGTCGGCTTCATCGCCGCGCTGACCGTCGCCCTGCTCTGGTCGTTCCAGCCGCGTGACACGGTTGCAGAAGGCGCCAGCGTGCGCCGCGAACTGGGGGCTTTTGCCCGCGGCCAGGTCTGGCTGACGCTCGGCATCGCCGCCGTCGGTTTCGGCGGCATGTTTTCGGTATTCTCCTACATCGCCCATACGACGACGCAGACCGCCGGCCTGCCGGTCGCCATGGTATCCATCGTGCTTGCCCTGTTCGGCATCGGCATGAATGTCGGCAATATCGTCGGCTCGCGCCTCGCCGACGTGTCGCTCACCGGCACGATCGGCGGCACGATGCTGTTCAACGTCGTCGTCATGACCGTGTTCGGCCTTGCCGCGCAGCATCCCGTCGTGCTGTGCCTGTGCGTCTTCCTGATCGGCTGCGGGTTTGCTGCCGGCCCGGCGCTGCAGACGCGGCTGATGGACGTCGCCGCCGACGCGCAGACGCTGGCGGCCGGCTCCAACCATTCCGCCTTCAACATCGCCAATGCGCTCGGCGCCTGGCTCGGCGGACTGGTGATCGCGATGGGTTGGGGATTTGCCGCCACCGGCTATGTCGGCGCCTTCCTGTCAGCCGGTGGTTTTCTCGTCTTCCTCACCTCGATGACGCTGGAGAAAAAGACCGCCGCGGCCTGAACCGGGTGCGGCGCATCGTCGGGCGCCCCGCACCCCGGCCAACCGCTTGCCACACGCCGTTCGGCAGGCCATGTTCCCCGCCAGTCAGACCAGGGAGAACAGAATGCGCGCCGTCGGGTTCAACCACAGCCAGCCGATCACTTCGCAAACCGCTCTTGTCGATATCGACCTGCCCGAGCCCGATCCGCAGGGCCGCGACCTGCTGGTGGAAATCCGCGCCGTCTCCGTCAATCCGGTCGATACCAAGGTGCGCAGGAGCGCCGAGGTCGAGCCCGGCCAGTTCAGGGTTCTCGGCTATGACGCCGCCGGCGTCGTGAAGGCCGTCGGCCCGGGCGTGAAGCTGTTCCGGCCCGGCGATGCGGTCTACTATGCCGGCGCGATCGATCGTCCCGGCACCAATGCCGAGTTTCATCTGGTCGATGAGCGCATTGTCGGGATGAAGCCGAAAACGCTCGGCTTCGAGGAGGCGGCCGCGCTGCCGCTGACGGCGATCACGGCTTACGAAGCGCTGTTCCACCGCATGAAGGTGGAGAACAAGGTCGCCGGCGCCTGGAATGCGGTTCTGCTGGTCGGCGCTGCCGGCGGCGTCGGTTCGATCGCCATCCAGCTTCTACGCGCCCTTTCGGACGTCACCGTCATCGCCACGGCCTCCCGGCCGGAAAGTCAGGCATGGGTGCGCGAACTGGGCGCCCATCACGTCATCGACCATTCGAAACCGATGGCGCCGCAACTGGCCGCCATGGCCATCGGCCAGCCGGGTTTCGTCTTTTCCCTCACCCAGACCGACAAGCACCTTCCCGATATACTGGACCTGATCGCGCCGCAGGGCCGGATGGCGCTGATCGACGACCCCGCCGAAGTGGTGGACCTGCGTCTTTTCAAGCGCAAATGCCTGTCGGTTCATTGGGAAATGATGTTCGCGCGTCCCGTTTTCCAAACCGCCGACATGATCGAGCAGCACAAGCTTCTGACCCATGTCGCCGAACTCGTCGATGCCGGGCGCATCCGCTCCACGCTTGCGGACGTGCTCGGTCCTATCAATGCGGACAATCTGAAAAAGGCGCATGCCCTGATCGAAAGCGGTACGACCCGCGGCAAGCTGGTTCTGTCGGGCTTCTGAACGGCTTCGCGATATAGGTGCATTGTCCAGGGAGTGCACTTTATCTATGAGGCGCAAGATGTCATAGTCGCTCGTCAACGTCTGAGGGGGACATCATGGCAACAGCACAGACCAATTCGTTCGGTAATCCGTTCGATGCACTGACCGGATCGACCGTATTCGGCTATCTCGCCCGCATCCTGCTCACCTTCGCCTTTTGGGGAAGCGGGCTGTCGAAGCTGATCGACTTCAACGCCGGGGTCGCCGAAATGGCGCATTTCGGGCTGGAACCGGCGGTCGTCTTCAACATCGCCACCATCGTCACGCAGATCGGCGGGTCGGTGCTTATCATCCTCAATCGCTGGACATGGCTCGGCGCGGCAGCGCTTGCCGTCTTTACCGCGCTCACCATTCCGCTCGTCCATCATTTCTGGACGATGGAGGAGCCGATGCGGACGATGGAGTTCCACATCGTGGCCGAGCACATCACCGTGATCGGCGGCCTGATGGTGGTCGCCTGGAAATCGCGGTGATCCGCCAAGCCCGCAGCACAAAGTGCGGCGGGCCTCTGCCTGACGTGGCAAAGGATCAGGCGGTTGCCTGGATGACGACGACCCGTGCGCCGGTCTTGATACGGGCGTAGAGGTCGATAACGTCGTGGTTCATCATGCGGATGCAGCCGCTCGACATCGCATGGCCGATGGATTCCGGCTGGTTGGTGCCATGGATGCGGAAATGCGTGTCGTTGCCGCCGCGATAGAGATAGATGGCGCGGGCCCCGAGCGGGTTGTTCGGGCCACCCGGCATGCCGCCGGCAAGCTTGCGGTAGCGCGGTTCGCGGCGCTGCATGTTGAGGGTCGGCGTCCACGTCGGCCATTCGGCCTTGCGCCCGACATAGGCATCGCCGGCAAGCGCCAGCCCGGCGCGACCGACGCCGACGCCATAGCGGATGGCACGGCCGCCATCGAGGATGAAATAGGCCCGCCGCGCCGGCGTATCCACGACGACCGTGCCGGGCGCGTAAGCGGAGGCATAGGCGACTTCCTGGCGACGCAGTTCCGGTGCGATGCGGTCGATCGGTACCTGTTTCATCGGAAACGGCTCGTTCGGCAGCGCCGCGTAATTGGTCTGCTGATTGACGGTCGTGGCGCTGCATCCGGCCAGAAACAGCGGCAGGCCGAACATCAGGCCGCGGCGGGAAATCGACATGAAACGTGTCCTTGGTGAGTCGGAAAGATGGCCAAGGATTAGGAATTCATGGTTAATCAAACGCTAACGTGGTGCCGCGATGCATTCACGTCCCGGTCATGCGCGCCCAGTGGCAGAGCGGGCCGACGGGATTGCGAACAGCAGCGCCTCGATCGTTAGGCCGATGGCCAGAAGCGAGGAGAATCCCAATCCCAGGGGCAGACCGACCCAGACGCTCAACACGCCACCGGAAACGACCAGCAGAACCTGGACGGCCACGACGACAAACACAACCGGAGCAAACGGCCGATCCGGCGTCGAAACGAGGTCGATCGACCGCAGATAGACAGCGACGAAGACCGGGATGAGAGCGCAGGTGACGGCAAGGACGATCGCCTGGAGAATGAGGATATCAACCCCGTTGACGGCCGCCGGCGCAAGAACGGCCAGAAGTGTGAGCAGATAGCCTGCGACCACGCTCGCCAGCACAGCCGGCCAGATGAGAATTTCACGCGGCGCGGCGCGGCGCTCGCCAACCTCCCCCGAGCCGTGCGTGGCTACAGTCTCCCACGTGCGGGTCATGAAGACGATCGCCGCGACCGACAGTGCCAGCTGAATGGCGAAGATCAGCAGTGGCAAGGCAGAAATCGCGCCGGTTTGCATCAATGCCGCCGCATCAGACACCTGCCCCGGCAGGCCGATCAAAGCCGGGACCGACCACAGCGCCCAAAAACCGTTGCGGAAACCGGCAATGCGGAGGTGGTAGCAAAGGAACAGGGTCACGGCGGTGGCACCCATATAGGTCGCGATCCCGACCATCGGCGAGGTCCCGTTGAGCATCCCCATGGCGGCCAGCGCCTGCACGATCCCGTATCCCTGAAGCGCCGTCACGCCCAAGGCCAGCACGCCGGCAATCGCCGTTTCGACCGGACCGGAGTGCCGGTTCCGGCCTGCGCCCCTTGCCAGAAACAGCCGGCCGATTTCCACCAGCGCCAGCGCATTATAGAGCGGCATCAGGCCGAGCGCGAAGATCGAAAGACGCGAAAGCGCGCCGTCACCACCGGACATCCGGGCTGCGGCCGCGGCGGTATCGAGGCCGGGAAGCGGTATTTTCGTTCCCACCATCATCACGATCGCGGCAAGCAGCAGCATGAGGATCGATCGTTTCGCAGCCATGCCCTCGCCCTGCCCGCAGCTTCGATGTGGTTCAGCCGTTATCTTCGGCAGGGCGCGCCGAAGTCAAGGCGGACGCTTCAGTCTACAAGCGCCGCCGTGACGCTGCGGGTGCAACGGGTTTGCGCATCACCCGCCCGAGCCGACAACGTCAGCCGCCAGAGCCGCCGGCCAGACCCGGCAGAGAGACCCGGCCGGCCCATGTGACCGCCCGCCTGCGCCCGACGACCCGGCCGCCTGCCGTTGCCGATCAGGTGGGCTGGCTAAGTCCGCCGGGCTGCCTCTCGAACCCGCTCGCTCGTCCGGCCCCGCCGGTCATGCCGCATCCTCACATATTCTGATACACCGGCCCCTCCGCGCCCTGCGGCGGCACCCAGTTGATGTTCTGGTTGGGATCCTTGATGTCGCAGGTCTTGCAGTGCACGCAGTTCTGGGCGTTGATGACATAGACTTCCTCGCCATCCTTCTCGACCCATTCGTACACGCCGGCCGGACAGTAACGTGTCGAGGGCCCGGCATAGACGTCGTGTTCGGAGCGTTTCTGCAACTCCATGTCCCTGACCTGAAGGTGAACCGGCTGGTCCTCCTCGTGGTTGGTGTTGGACAGGAACACCGAGGACAGGCGGTCGAATGTCAGGACGCCATCCGGCCTCGGATAATCGATGCGTTTGTGGCGGTCCGCCGGCTCGAGCGCCTGCGCGTCGGTCTTGCCGTGTTTGAGCGTGCCGAAGACGGAAAAGCCGAAAAGCTGGTTGGTCCACATGTCGAGCCCGCCCAGTGCCACGCCGAACACCGTGCCGAGCTTCGACCACAGCGGCTTGACGTTGCGCACGCGTTTGAGGTCGGCGCCGATCGGACCGGCGCGCCATTCGTTCTCGATCTCGATCACGTCGTCATTGGCCCGGCCGGCCGCGATCGCCGCCGCCAGCTTGTCTGCCGCCAGCATGCCCGACAGCACGGCGTTGTGGCTGCCCTTGATGCGCGGCACGTTGACGAGACCCGCGGAACAGCCGATCAGCGCGCCGCCCGGGAAGGTCAGTTTCGGCACCGACTGGTAACCGCCCTCGCCAATGGCGCGGGCACCGTAGGAGAGGCGCTTGCCGCCCTCGAAGGTCCGGGCAATCGCCGGATGCGTCTTGAAGCGCTGGAATTCCTCGAACGGATGGAGATAGGGGTTTTTGTAGTTCAGATGAACGACGAAGCCGACCGCAACCATGTTGTCCTCCAGATGATAGAGGAAGGACCCGCCGCCGGTCTTCATGTCGAGCGGCCAGCCGAACGAGTGCTGCACCAGCCCCTGCTTATGGTTCTCCGGCTTGACCTGCCAGAGTTCCTTGATGCCGATGCCGTATTTCTGGACGTCGCGGTCTTTCGACAGATCAAATTTCCGGATCAGCTGTTTGGCCAGCGAACCGCGCACGCCCTCGCCGATCAGCGTATATTTGCCCAGAAGTTCCATCCCGCGGGTGAAATTGGGGCCCGGCGTGCCATCTTTCTCGATGCCCATGTCGCCGCTCGCAACACCGCGCACCGCACCGTTTTCATCGTACAGGACTTCGGTTGCGGCAAAGCCGGGATAGATCTCGACACCGAGCGCTTCCGCCTTTTCCGCCAGCCAGCGACAGACATTGCCAAGCGAGACGATATAGTTGCCGTGATTGCTCATCAGCGGCGGCATCAGCAGATTGGGAAGCCGCACCGACCCTGCCGGGCCGAGCAGCAGGAAATGATCGTCGGTGACTTTCGTCTTGAAGGGATGCCCCTCCTCCTCGCGCCAGCCCGGCAGAAGTGCATCGATGCCAGCGGGATCAACCACTGCGCCGGAGAGGATATGGGCGCCCACTTCCGCACCCTTTTCCAGAACCACGACCGAGAGGTCCGGATCGATCTGTTTCAGACGGATCGCCGCTGACAGTCCGGCCGGGCCGGCACCAACGATCACCACGTCGAATTCCATTGATTCCCGCTCGGGAAGCTCCATCGCTTCGGTCATTGTCTTGGCTCCCTTGCTGCGCCCACAGCGTTCTATCCGCTCGTTTTTCTTTGACAAAAGCCGCAGGCCTTGTCGACCCGGTAAAGCGATGCGGATCGCACGCTTTCCAGCCCACCTGAAGGCAGGATAATATTACGTTTACGTGCACGTAATACCAAACTCAATACGCTCCCGGCAAGTTCCCTTTGCCTCTTCGCATTGCCTCCCTATAACTGCTGCACGGACCATGCAGGCCAGATGGAAGGAACAGCGATATGGATCTTGGAATTGCCGGCAAGCGGGCGCTCGTACTCGCCTCGTCACGCGGCCTTGGGCTTGGCATTGCAACCGCGCTTGCCCGCGAAGGCGCAAACGTGCTCCTGGTCGGCCGCTCCGGGGAAAAGCTTGCGGAGAACTGCAAGGCGATCAATGCCGAGGGCAAAGGCCGGGCCGATTGGGTCTGGGGAGATCTCGCCGACGAGAATTTCGTCGCAACCATGATCGAAGCGGTCAGGCAAAAGCTGGGCGGCATCGATATTCTGGTCAACAATACGGGCGGCCCGACCCCGGGCGGCGTCACGGAAATGACGGCGGACAAGCTGTCCACCTTTTTCGAAACAATGGTTCTCAAGGTGATCGCGCTCACCAACGCGCTTCTGCCGCAGATGCAGGAACAGGGCTGGGGTCGCGTGCTCACCGTCGGTTCTTCGGGCGTTTTCGAGCCGATCGCCAATCTCGCGCTGTCCAACACGCTGCGCTCGGCACTGGTCGGCTGGAACAAGACGCTGGCAACCGAAGTCGCCAATTCCGGCATTACCGTCAACATGCTGTTGCCGGGCCGCATCCATACCGATCGCATAGACGAACTGGACGGCGCCAATGCCAAGCGGCAAGGCAAGCCGGTGGAGGAGATCCGTGCCGCCTCGTTGAAGACCATCCCAGCCGGCCGTCTCGGCAAGGTCGAGGAATTTGCCGCCGCCGGGGCATTTTTGTGCTCGCAACCGGCAAGCTACATTACCGGCACGATGCTGCGGGTGGATGGAGGCGCCGCAAAATCCGTATAGCAGCCAGGTCGGCGCGAAGTCTAAATCCGATAAATAGTCACAAATTTCAAGCAACGATCCCGGTTCCTGTTGAGGATCGTTGCAACATCGCCGTAGAAGATTGAACGATACTCGTTACAACTTCGCTTTTTACTTTAATTGCGACACGTGAGTTGAATATACCTAAATGCCCTTGATCTAATGGGTTTCCGATAATTCGATCGGAGACACTCATGTTACTGGATGCCCTATTGGGAGGGGGTGGTTCTTCTCCTCCTCCCAAACCCGCAGGCCCTGCCGAAAACACGGCGCCCGCAAGCCCGGCGCCGCAGCCGGCCCCACCCGTGACCGACACGACGGAAAACAGCCTGCCGATGGACAGCGACGACGGAACCTATCTGCCGGCACCGGTTGCCGAAGACACAGAGATGCATGCGCCGGAAACGGAAGCAGCTCCGCCAGGCACGGGGACGGGGGCCGGCACAGACACCGGGACCGGCGAAACCGACCCCGCTTTCGAACTCCCCCTGCCCGACATGGCCGACCCCGGCCCGGACGCGGCTGACGACGCCGGCATCGACGACAGCATGCCGTCGCTGCCATCGGCGCCAGATCTCGGCGAGGATCCGCTGGGTCTGGCCGACCCGCTGGTGCCTGGGATCGACCTTGGTGACATTGTCGCAACCCCCGGCCCCGCCGTTTACAGGAACGACGCGGTGTCGCGCATCACCGGCCTCATCGCCCGCTATGAGACCATGCTGGCGGAACCGGAAAAGATCGAAACGGACCCGGCCCGTGCGCGTGCCCTCGAACTTGCACAGAACCGTGTCCTGACCAGCCTGATCGACCGCATGTCGACCGCGGATGCACGGCTCGCGCTTCTGGACCGCGGCACCGAAGCCGCCGATCCGGTTTCGCTCATCAGCCGGTATTACGCCGAAACCGGGCGTTGACCCTGCGGCAATTTCCGACATGACGAAAGCAGGTCTGCATCGTAACATGCAGACCTGTTCGTCGGGGGAAAGATGACCATGCGCCTTGTCCGGATCGTTCTGACAATCCTCGGCCTGCTGATGCTTCTGGCCGGCCTTCTCTGGGCCGCTCAGGGAACCGGCATCTTCCCCTACCCGGCCTCGAGCTTCATGATCGATCAGTCACCCTGGATCCTGCGCGGCGCAGTCGTCGCGGTCATTGGCGCCGCGATCCTCTGGATCGCCCGGCGCCACCTGCGCTGAGCGGCGATCGGCCTAGGATCGGTCTCAAAACCCGTCAGTCCCCGGCGACGATCCCGGGAAGGTCGGCGATCAAACCGTCACGCACGGTATAACTGATCGGCGTATCCTTGTGCGGCCGGGTATCGACCAGAAGGCGTGCAAAAATCACCGAGCGTCCTTCTCGCTGGGCCCAGCCGACGAACCAGCCGATCGGCCGGTTGCGATCCGGCTTGCCGGCTTTGTCGCGCAGGCTGCCTGACCCGGTCTTGCCGCGGATCACCCAGCCGTCCGCAGCCTTGAAGACCGGCACGATCTCCCGGGTCTTGTCGCCAGCAGTCGCCGAAATCGGCAGTTTGCCGTCGAGGAAACGCTTGAGAAACGCCACCTGCTCATCCGGCGAGATTTTCAACGACGACATCAGCCAGGCTTCGGTCAGACCATCCGTTTTCCCCGGCCCGCCGGAAACGTCACGATTGCCGTAACCGAAATCGCGCACGTATTTGGCAAAAGCTTTAGGCCCGAGCCTGCGGGTGATCTCCTGCGAATACCAGACGATCGAATCCCGCTCCCAGATGGTCGGATCGGTGTCCTGCTGCTCGCGCTTGGAACGGTTGAATTTGGCCTGATAGGGCCAACGGGGATTTTGTGCATCGATCAGAATGCCCGCGTCATAGCCCATCATGGCCAATGGCAGTTTGAAGGTCGATTGCGGATAAAAGCGCTCGTCGCAATGCCCTTCGCGCAGGATGGGCGCGCCGCTCTGCCCGTCGATCACGACCGTGCATTCCACCTTCTCTGCGGCGTGCGTGGCTGAAAAGCTGGCGGCCAGGCCGGAAAGGCCGAGCAAGATGGTGGCCAGATAGGATCGTTTGCACATGGTCATGGCGGTTCTCCAAGGTTTCTTAGCCCTTTCCTACGATCCGTTGCACGACCCGATCAAACGATGATATCTGCGGCGAGCCATAAATTTATCTAGGCCTCGACCATGGTTCGTCCGCATCTGCCGCTCAATGCCCTGCGCGCCTTCGAGGCGGCCGCCCGCCACCTGAGCTTCACCCGTGCGGCGATCGAACTCTGCGTCACCCAGGCCGCCGTCAGCCATCAGGTGAAGCTGCTCGAACAACGCATCGGCGCAACGCTGTTCCGCCGCCTGCCGCGCGGGCTGATGATTACCGAAGAAGGGCTTGCCATGCTGCCCATTCTGCAGGAATCGTTCGACCGCATGGCCGGCGTGCTGGAACGGTTCGAGGGCGGGCATTTGCGCGAGGTGCTCACCGTGGGCGCCGTCGGCACGTTCACCACCGGCTGGCTTTTGCCCCGGCTCGACGATTTTCTGGAACGCCATCCGTTCATCGACCTGCGCCTGTCCACCAATAACAACCGCGTCGACATCGCCGCCGAGGGACTGGACTACGCGATCCGGTTCGGCAATGGCGCATGGCACGATATCGAGGCTGAACCGCTGATCGAGACGCCGTTGTCGGTGCTGTGCCTGCCCTCGATCGCCGGCCAGTTGAAAGTCCCGGAAGACATTGTCGGCCACCGCCTGCTGCGCTCCTATCGCGCCGACGAATGGCCGCGCTGGTTCGAGCAGGCGGGCATGAACGCTCCGCCGATCCGTGGTCCGGTTTTTGACAGTTCCGTTCTGATGGTCGATGCCGCATTGCAGGGGTTTGGTGTGGCGCTGGCGCCGCCCCTGATGTTTTCCCGCCAGATCGCGAGCGGCCATCTGGAGCAGCCGTTCGATATCACCGTATCGCTTGGCAGATACTGGCTGACACGGCTGAAATCGCGCATCGTCACCCCGGCCATGCATGCCTTTCGCGCCTGGATCATGGAGCGTGCGGGCGAAGCGCAGACCGATCCGGGCCATCGAAATCCGCGCTGACGGCTTGCTATCCGGCAGTCCCTGTGGCATCAGGCGCGCTCCTATTTCCGGGCGGCTCTGGCGCGCCCTTGTCGTTCGGGGCAAGGCCCCGTCCCATCCATTTCTGACCTTTTCAGGAGCACGGCCATGTCACGGGCGCTCGGGCTTGATTTCGGCACGACCAATACTGTTCTCGCATTGTCCAAGGACGGCAGCACCACCAACTCCATGTCGTTCACCAGCAGCGCCGGCACGACCGATTCCATGCGCACCGCGCTGTCCTTCATGAAGGATGCGCAGCTCGGCGCGCAGGCGCTGAAAGTTGAAGCCGGTCAGGCCGCCATCCGCCAGTTCATCGACAATCCCGGTGACGCGCGCTTCCTGCAGTCGATCAAGACCTTTGCGGCAAGCCCCCTCTTCCAGGGCACGCAGGTGTTTGCCCGCCGCCATTCCTTCGAAGACCTGATGGAGGTTTTCCTGAAGCGTCTGAAGACCTATGCGGACGGCCACTGGCCGGCCGATGTGTCGCGCCTCGTTGCCGGTCGCCCGGTGCATTTCGCCGGCGCCAACCCGGACCCGGCGCTCGCCACGGAGCGGTATAACGAAGCTCTGACCCGCCTTGGCTTCCCGGAAATCCACTACGTCTACGAACCCGTCGCGGCCGCTTATTATTTTGCCCAGACGCTGAAAAGCGACGCAAACGTTCTGGTCGCCGATTTCGGCGGCGGCACGACGGACTATTCGCTGATCCGTTTCGAACGGGTTGCCGGCAAGCTCAAGGCAACCCCGATCGGACATTCCGGCGTCGGCATTGCCGGCGATCATTTCGACGCCCGCATGGTTGACCAACTGGTGGCGCCGGAAATCGGCAAGGGCACGCATTTCAGGAGCTTCGACAAGCTGCTCGATGTGCCAGCCGGCTATTACGCCAACTTCTCGCGCTGGAACCAGTTGTCGATCTTCAAGACGACGCGCGAATTCACCGACCTGAAATCGCTGGTGCGCTCGGCCACCGACCCGGACAAGCTGGAACTTTTCATCGATCTCGTCGAACATGACGAGGGCTATCCGCTCTATCAGGCGATCTCGGCCACCAAGATGGCGCTGTCGGGTGCGGAAGAAGCGGAGTTCCATTTTTCGCCACTCGGCAAGGCCGGCCGCAAGACCGTGAAACGCGCCGATTTCGAAAGCTGGATCGCGGCGGATCTGGAAAAGATCGAGGGCGCGCTCAACGATGTGCTGACCAAGACCAACACCGCGGTCGATCAGGTCGACAAGGTGTTCCTGACCGGCGGCACGTCCTTCGTGCCGGCCGTGCGCAAGATCTTCACCGAGCGTTTCGATGCCTCCAAGATCGAGACCGGTGGCGAATTGCTGTCCATCGCCCACGGACTGGCGCTCATCGGCGAAAGCGGTGATGTGCAGGAATGGGCGGCATAAAGCCGGGCATTCCGCACATGACAGCGGCGAGGCGGTTTTCACCCGCAGCCATCGTGTTATAGGGTAAGCCCATGAACGCCAGCGCCAGCCATCTCGACCCGGCAGAGCTTGCCGCCCTTCTGCATTTCTATGCGGATTCGGGCGTCGAATGGATGCTGGAAGACGCGCCGGTGGATCGGTTTGCCGAGTTTGCCGAGCAGCAGGCGGCACGGGCAAATCGCCCGCCGCTTCAGACGCCCGCCGCCCAAGGCGCCCCGCAGCAACAGGCCGGCGACACGTCTGCCCCGCCGTCGCCCTCTCCACAGGCAAAGGTCCTGCCCGGCCGCGCCCCGCCGCCACCGCGCCCGTCCAGCACGCCCGTAGCCATTCCCGACGATCAGGCGATTGCCGCCGCGCGTTTTGCCGCCGACGGCGCCCGCTCGCTCGACGAGCTGAAGGTGGCGATGGAAGCCTTCGGGGGCTGCAACTTGAAGCATGGCGCCCGCTCCACCGTGTTTGCCAGCGGCAATCCATCCTCCGGCGTCATGGTGATCGGCCCCATGCCGAATGCCGACGATGATCGCGACGGCATGCCCTTTTCCGGCCGCCAGGGCCAGATGCTCGATCGCATGCTCTCCGCCATCGGTCTTTCGCGCGAGACCGTGCTGCTTGCCAATGCCGTGCCGTGGCGGCCGCCCGGCAACCGCACGCCCTCGCCGGCCGAAATGGAAATCTGCCGGCCGTTCATCGAGCGCCAGGTAGTGCTCGCCGAACCGAGGCTGCTGCTGCTTCTCGGCAACTTTACCGTGAAATGTCTGCTTGGCGGCGACGCGTCCATCTTTTCGATTCGCGGCGCCTTCCGCGATGTCACACTCGGTCAGCTGACCCTGCCGGCGCTGGCCAGCCTGCACCCGCAGGATCTGATGGCTGCGCCTGCAAACAAGGCGCTTGCCTGGCAGGATCTGCTGCAATTCAAGGCAAGACTGAACGAAATTCAGGCAGAAATATAATCGATTAAGGTTTTATGACAAGAGCCATGCGTGACCCGCATGGCTGCACTTCCTTTGCGTGCATTGCGAAAATCACGCTGCACTGCGATATTGCCGCCATGTCTTGGGAGGAATTCTGGTTTAAGGAACCAAGGCAATGACCACGAACACCCGCCCGATCCATTCGGGTTTCGAGACCCTGCAGTTTGCCGGCCTGTCGGCGCGCACGACTGAAGGCTATCACCACTTCGGCTCGGCCACCAACGAGCAACTGACGGCAGCCGGCTTTGCCCGCCGTGGCATGCTCACCCGTCCGACCGCCGTTTTCGCAGATTTTCGCGAGCGCTGAGTTTCCGGTGGGCAGTGGCCGGCCACTCCCAGGCGCCGGCCTTCCCTTGTGAATGGCGGGCGGCACGCAGGACGCTTCCAATACGGTGCATCCCGCTTTTTCGGATCGGATCGCGAGCGGAAACGCCATGCAATGCGCATGACGCGGTAAAGCCTTTGTAGGGCTACGCTTCCGAGCGATGCAAAGATCTTAGGAACATCCGCGCATTTTTTGTGCGTCCCACCCGGACGCCGGCGGCAAGGAGCAAGCCGATGAAAATGAGCCTCCACCCCCTGCGGTCGCTGCGTCAAAACCTGCGCGATATCGGCACCGCTATCAGCGCCTCGCGCCAGTACACGCAGGCCACCCGCAGCAAGACGTCGCCGCCATGCGACACCGGCATTCATTTCTGAAAGCGTCGCGCCGTCGAGGCTGATCTATCAGCCATGCGGTCAGGCGGGCGGGGTTGCCTTGCGGGCGGCCTTGCGCTCCAGCCCAAGCTTGTGTTCGCGGTAGATGATGAAGATGCCCGCCGAGACGGTGATCGCCGTGCCGATTAGCATGGTCACGGTGGGGATATCGCCGAACAGGATGAAGGCGATGACAATGCCGAGCAGGATCGAGGTATAGTCGAACGGCGCCACCGTCGAGACATCGGCATTACGATAGGCTTCGGTCAGCAGCAATTGTCCCACGCCGCCGCAGAAACCCGATGCGATCAGGAAGAATGCCTGCCAGAAGGTTAGCGCCGACCAGCCGAAGGGAATGGTGACGAGCGCGAAGATCGCGCCCGAGAGCGAGAAATACAGCACGATGGTCGATGTCTTTTCCGTGCTGACCAGTTGCCGGGTCTGAATGGCGGCGAAACCGGCGAGGAAGGACGACATCAGGACCGAGGCGGCGCCGATCGCCTGGGCATTGCCGAAACCGCCATCGTCGAACATGGAAAGTTTGGGCCAGGAAATGATCATCACGCCGCAAACGCCGACCGCCACCGCCGACCAGCGATAGATGCGTACCTTCTCCTTCAGGAACACGGCGGCGCAGACGACGCCCATCAGCGGCGTTGCATAGCCGATGGCGATCGCATCGGGCAGCGGCAGCTTGACCAGGCCGTAAAAGCCGAAGCCCATCGAGGCGATGCCGAGAAAGCCACGCTTGAAATGACCGAACATGTTGTTGGTGTAAAAAGCCGCGCGCAGATCGCTGCGGAAGGCGAGATAGGCCATGATCGGCACCAGCGCGAAGGCCGAGCGATAAAATGTCACCTGTCCCGCCTCGACATCCGGCCCGGCCGACTTGATGCAGGTCTGCATGCCGAGGAAGGCCACGACGGAAAACAGTTTCAGCGCGATGCCCTTGAGGGGATTGATCGCTTCGGGTGCCATTTCGGACTCGTTGTGAAGGCAGGCCGAGAAACGCCTGCAGGACGTTCAAATCAGTTGCTATGCCAACCAATGGCGAAAAAGAGTTCACATCTTCTTACGCTGCGGTCGTCCATGCCTTGTTCCCGCACAAATCGGCATCATTGCGGCCATCGGTCTTGCAAGCTGACGCCGTGCGGCCCGAAAATTCGCACGCCGCAAAAGGGATTTCCTGATTGACTGCCGGAGGCCTGTATCCGGTCAAACTAAAGGCCCCGTGCCATCGCCCGCAGGCACACATGAACTTGTAGCGATATCACGGCTGCACACCAATATATTGGCTGCATAAAAGATGCTGTGCCATCTATGCTATCGAAAGTCCGACAATTGCAGGCAGACAAACGCACTGTACCTTTTTGAAGCAATGGTCCAGAATTTTAGCAATCGTTCAGCTTTGGCTGCCATTATCAGGTCAACTCTTGGCCAGCCTCAAGAAACCCGCCTTTTAATATTTGCTATTTCCAGGAAAGATCATGCGCACAGACACGGGTCAGATCGTCAATCTGGCAGACTACCGTCCCACTGACTTTGTTCTTGAACGCGTCGATCTGACCTTCGAACTGGATCCGACCAATACCAAGGTCGATGCGCGCCTGATCTTCCACCGCCGCGAAGGCGTCGATCCGCAGGCACCGCTGGTTCTGGATGGCGACGAGCTGAAACTTTCGGGCCTGCTGTTCGACCAGCGCGAAGTGCCGGCAAGCCAGTATGACGTGACCCCGGAACTTCTGACGATCCGTGACCTGCCGGCCGAGGCGCCGTTCGAGATCACCGTCACCACTTATATCAACCCGGAAGCCAATACGCAGCTGATGGGCCTTTACCGCACCAACGGCATCTATTGCACCCAGTGCGAGGCCGAAGGTTTCCGCCGCATCACCTACTTCCCCGACCGCCCGGACGTTCTGGCGCCCTATACGATCACCATCATCGGTGACAAGGCGGCCAACCCGGTCATGCTCTCCAACGGCAACTTTTTGCTGCCGGCCGGTGCCGTGGAGAACCTGGCCCGCCGCACGACGACCGGCATGCGCAGCGCGGAGTTCGGCGGACTGCGGATCACCGACTGCCTCGTCCCGCGCAGCGCTGTGCTCGGGGAGGTCGGCGACGGCTACGAGCTGTCGCTGCGCTCCTCCCTGCTCATCCGGGGCCTCATCCCGTCCATCGTGCTCGCGGGCGCCGACACCGCCCTGCGCACCGTGGCCCGGTTCGCGGGCCGCAGCCGGGCGGACGGCCGTTCGTCGCTGGACGTGCGCCATGTGCGGGACGTGCTCACCGGCGGCTTCCTCGATCTGCTGATCATCGACTGCCTCGCCCTGGTCGCGACCCGGGCCCTGCATCTGCTGCCCCGGCAGATGAGCGCCTACGCGGCGGCCGCCGCCTACCTCGCCCCGAAGCTCGTGGCCGAGAGCATGGACGAGATGTCGTCGGTGCTCGGGGAGGAGACGTTCGCCCAGGACGGCGCGTACGCGATGTTCCAGAAGCAGCGGCGCGACCTGCCGGTCACCTCGCTGGGGCACGCGGGCAGCGCGGGGCGGCAGGTCAGCATCCTGCCCCAACTGCCGTACTTCGCACGGCACGCCTGGTTCGCCGACCCCGAGCCGCCGCCGGACCTGTTCCGGCCGGACCGGGAGCTGCCGCCGCTGGACCTGTCCCAGCCCGTGCTGCTCGGTGACGGCGACCCGCTCGCCGCGACCCTCGTCGCCTGCACCGACCTCCTCGAAGCCGCGCAACCGCCGGACGAGACCGGCTTGGGCGGGCCGGCCCTGCGCTTCCTGGCCCGCGTCCTCACCGGTGAACTCGCCGAGCTGAAGAAGGCGTTCGAGAAGGTCGCGGAGGGCGACCGCGAGGCCCTGTCCAGCCCGCAGAGCTTCGGCCTCGCCGACCGGTACACCCTGGTCCTCGCGGCGGCGGCCCGCCTCGGCGTGTGGCGCGAACAACGCTCCGCGCCCGCCGGCCGGGCGGATGCCTTCCTCGCCGCCCCCGCCTGGGTCACCGCCGTCCTCTACCGGCTGGTCGCACGGCAGAAACCATTCCTTCGCTGTCGTTCGAAACCATCCGCGACATGCCGCTCGCCGACATCTGGTATGACAGCGCCGCGTTCA
>NZ_JBNNPS010000006.1:0-271994 GCF_050275975.1 Neorhizobium sp. NPDC001467
GCATCCGATAGGCGCAAAATCTAACCAATCCCGCCAGACCAAGCTCGATGACGAAATACCATGGGATGCGCTGGTGTTTTCACACAGCCTCGGCCCATTGCAGACCATTTTTCACTACTCGGCTTTGACGCGCCCGCAAATTCTCCGTTATCACAGTGCGATCTTTGCCAGAGGGTCGGCCTGTGAAGAAGCTTCTATACAACGATGCGCTGCAGATTGAGCCTCTGACAGTGTTTTTTAAGCAGGGCTGGACGCTGGTGGATTGTGCTGTTGACGGATCGACAAAACATCAAGTTGATCATCGAGCTATCAAACTACATTTCGAAAATGCTGAGAGGCTCTGGGGTTCATACCCGAGCCGCTACGTTTTGGCCAAGCGAGATACCGCTCTCCCTGACACTAAATTATCGACGGTGCTCTCTGCGCTGGAATTAGAAGAGGCAATGGATATCGCGGCCTTGGTCGGCTACAGCGATGGGGGGCCGATAGCGTTGTCCGCCAATGGCCTTCATTTGCCCGGCGTGGCTCAAGACGCAAATTGGTGGACTGGAAAGATGACAAGCTGAAGCCAGCAAATGTCCGCTCCTGGCGCTTTCGCGCCATTACCCACACATCCTCATCCTCACCCCTTCAACCTTGGCGCATTCCCCGGCCCCAGATCCGGCGTCGAGGCTTCCGAGGGCGCGGGTTCCGGCGCGATGATCCCCGAGGGCATGCGGGAGCGCAGCTCGTCGTCCTGATCGTTCATCACCGGTTTCAGGCGGGCAACGATGCTCGCCTGGCGGTTCTCGTTGGCGATCTTCATGCCGACGATATCGGTCACATAGAACGTATCGATGACCTTTTCGCCGAACGTGGTGATGTGCGCCGACTTGATATCCAGCGACAGGTCCGACAGCACGGCGGTGATTTCCGCAAGCAAGCCGACGCGGTCGAGGCACTCCACCTCGATGACGGTGAACTTGTTGGACAGCGTGTTGGAGATCGTGACCGACGGGTGAACGGAAAAAGTCTTGTTGCGCTTCTTGGATTTGGCGCGCGAGGCGATGACTTCAGGCAGCCGCTTCTTGCCCGAAAGCACGTCCTCGATCATGCGGCCGATCGTGCCGGCGCGGCGCAACTCGTCGGCATCGTCGGTGAACTCACGGCTGACGAGGATGGTGTCGAGCGCACGACCGTCATTGGTCGTGAAAATCTGGGCGTCGGCGATGTTGGAACCGGCTGCCGCGCAGGCGCCGGCGATGATGGACAACAAGCGCGGATGGTCGGGCGCCAGGACCGTGATTTCGGTAATGGCGCGAAAACTGTCGGTGCGCACCATGGTGGCGAGCGCGCGGCCGGCCTTGTCGGTATCGCGGATAAATTCGGCATGGCGTATCTGATCGGCCAGCGGCACGGAAAGCAGATAGGGCTGGTAATGCATGCGGCCGTAGGTCTTGCGGTCCTTCATGGTCCATCCCTGATCGAGCGCTTCCACCAGCGCCTCCTCCGAGGCCCTGGCGCGGTCCTTGCGCGAGCTTTCAGAAAAGCCGCCGGACAGGAGAAGCTCGGTCTCGTAGTATAGCGTGCGCAACAACTGGCCCTTCCAGCCGTTCCACACACCCGGACCGACGGCGCGAATATCGCAGACCGTCAGGATGAGCAGCGCCTTCAGCCGCTCCATCGACTGCACGTGTTCAGCGAAATCAGTAATCGTCTTGCGATCGTTGAGATCGCGGGTCTGCGCCGTCATCGACATCAGGAGATGCTGGTCGATCAGCCACACGACCAGTTCCGTCTGCTTGGGGTTGAGGCCAAAACGCGGGCAGAGTTTTCGCGCCACGCGGGCGCCGGCGATCGAATGATCCTCTTGTCGGCCCTTGGCGATATCGTGCAGCAGCACCGCCACGTAAAGTGCGGTGCGATCCTCGATGGTCGGCATCAGCTTGTTGATCAGCGGATGCTCGTCACCGAACTTGCCCTTGTCGATATCCGACAGCGCGTCGACCGCGCGGATGAGGTGCTCGTCCACCGTATAGTGGTGGTACATGCTGAACTGCATAAGGGCGACGATCCTGCCGAATTCGGGGATGAAACGACCCAGAACGCCGGCCTCGTTCATGCGACGCAGCGTCATGCCCGGCGTCCGCGGCGAGGTCAGGATCGAGAGAAAGAGGCGGTTCGCCTCCTCGTTGTCGCGCAGGCTGTTATCGATCAGCCGCAGGTCGCGATTGACCTGTTTCAGCGCGTCGGGGTGATATTCCAGTCCGGCCAGATCGGCGACATGGAAAAAGCGGATGAGGCTGACCGGATCGCGGCGAAATACGTCGGGATCGGCGAGCGCGATACGGCCGCGATCCTCCACGAATTCGCTGCTGCCGGCAATCTTGCGGGTGCGATAACGGAAACGGGTGATGACGCCGGTGAGGCCGGGCGCGGGCTTTGCCTGCTCTTCCTCGAGCGCCGCGCAGAGGATACGGGTGAGATCGCCGACATCCTTGGTCACGAGAAAATAATGCTTCATGAAGCGTTCGACGGCCGAAAGCCCCGGACGCGCATTATATCCGATGGCGGCCGCCACTTCGCGCTGGATATCGAAGGACAGGCGCTCTTCCGCCTTGCCGGTCAGAAAATGCATGTGGCAGCGCACCGCCCAAAGAAAGTCCTCGGCCTTTTCGAACAGGCGCAATTCCGCGCGCGACAGCACCCCGCGCTTGACGAGGGCAGCCGCATCGCGCACGCCGTAATGATATTTGGCGATCCAGAACAGGGTCTGGATATCACGCAGCCCCCCCTTGCCTTCCTTGACGTTCGGTTCGACCAGATAGCGGGTATCGCCCGCCTTCTGGTGGCGCATGTCGCGTTCCGCAAGCTTTGCGGCAATGAAATCGGGGCCGGAATTGTGGATGATCTCGCGATCGAACCGGGTATCCAGTTCTTCCGCCAGCGACTGTTTTCCGCAGATGAAGCGGGTTTCCAGAATGGCGGTGCGGATGGTCATGTCCTCGCGCGACAGACGGATACATTCCTCCACGGTGCGCGTCGCGTGGCCGACCTTGAAACCGAGATCCCACAGAACGTAAAGCAGGAATTCCACCGACTTGCGCATGGCATCGGTGCTGGAGGACGGCAACAGGAAGAGGAGATCGATATCCGAGCCCGGCGCCAGCGTGGCGCGGCCATAGCCGCCAACGGCGGTAATCGCCGTAGCACCGGCTGCTTGCGGATAGACATGCGCTTCGACCAGATCATGGATGGCGACGATCAGTTGGTCCTGCAGCCAGGAAATCCGTTCTGCACACAAGATGCCGCCGCCCTTGGTGGCTTCCAGCAGGGTGCGTGCCTTGTTGCGGCCTTGCGTGTTGACGGCGCGCAGAAGCGGCAAAAGGGCTGCGCGCATTTCCGCCGGCTTGCCGGCATGGGCGGTGGCGATGGCCTCGATATCGGCCTTCAGCCTGGCGACATCGAGCAGTTCTTCAAAATCGGTATCGGGTCTGGCCATGTCTTCCTACCGGTGCCGGGTCGCCACGCGTCTCATCTGCGGGCCTCGACCTCATTCACGCACCTTATTGCGCATGATTATGCCTGCTGCACGTTTCCAACTTGTTGCCTCTGCGCAACAAGATCAACCCCTTCGGCCTGCGCGCCAGACGTGCCGGTATCGCGTGCCTTCCACTGGCGCGGATTTTTGCCGGTGACGCGGCGGAACTCGCGATTGAAATTCGATTTCGTTGAGAACCCGACCTCGAACAGGATCGTGGTTGCCGATTTGGTCGTTTCATCAAGCAGCCGGCAGGCTTCGGCAACGCGGCGATTATTGACGAATTGTGAGACATTGAGCCCGGTGCTGCGGTTGATGGCGGCCGACACCTCGCGTGCCGGCAGACCGGCCTTGCGCGACAGCCGCGCAAGGCTGAGGTTCTCATCAGCAAACAACGTTTCGAGAGCCGCCGAAACCCGGGTGAGAACGGCAACATCCTCCGGGCAGGCCGCGGGCGCGCCGCCCGTCGCCGGCCTGGGTGCAGGCTGCGGCACCTGCGGCCGGAGGTAATAGGCTAGGACTGCGGCGATGGCGGCGAGATTCATCAGCGAAACGGCCAGCGGGACGTCGGCATTGCCATAATTTTCCGCATATATTGCCAGCGCCCCATCGCTCAGCGCAAAGAACAGCATGAGAGCGGCGGTCAGTCTGGCGGCGCGAAAGGCTGGCTGCATGCGCTGCAAGGCGGCTTCCGCCATCACCTCGTGGGACCCCGCCCGCGTGATGCGAAAGAGCGCGATGGCGTAACCGACGAAGGTGAGCAACAGCAGGAGATCCACAAGCGGACGCACGAATGCAACGGCAAGCGCGACAGCCAGCGGCGGTAGGACGTGCACCCAAGGCATTCGGATGGTCGAAGCGGTGAGGTTACGGAAGGCGAGGTAGGAAAGCGGCGGCATGGCTGACGCCGTAACCGGCAGAAGCGGCACGAGGCTGTCGACGCCATAGCCAAAGCGCAGACCGATACCGATGCACTGGGCTGCATAAAGCACCAGAAAGGCGTTGAAGATTTTGCGGGTTCCCGGCAGGTCAACGCCCCTGAGGCTGCCGTGCAAGGTCAGCACGAAAACGAGGCCGGCGAAGAACGGCAGGGGAATGGTAAGCAAGGCGGCGCCCCGGAGATGACGGCAGAGTTTGGTTGGCCGGATAAGGTTATAGCATAGGAGACGAGGCCGCGCATCCAGGGATGCTGTTCGAACCCATCCCTATCCGCGTCTGCCCCCGGGTCCGGTGGCGAATTTGTAGATCGCGTGAATGCTCGCCGGCGCCATTGGCCCGGCGCTGACACCTTTGCCTGGCTCGATCGGAAAGCGAGGGAACCGGTGAAAGCGTAAGTTATCATGACGCTATCGTTGACATGATTCCTGCCGGTTGGGGGACGGTATCGACCGCCCCCAAAGCTTCATCAGATCGGGTTGACCACGCCCCCGAACAGCA
The DNA here is from genome assembly GCF_050275975.1 of Neorhizobium sp. NPDC001467. NCBI lineage: Bacteria > Pseudomonadati > Pseudomonadota > Alphaproteobacteria > Hyphomicrobiales > Rhizobiaceae > Neorhizobium > Neorhizobium sp. NPDC001467. The sequence goes on from NZ_JBNNPS010000006.1 coordinate 4,958, forward strand.
GCGCCAGAAGCACAGCGCCGATCACCAGACGATACCATACGAACGGCATGTAGCTCTTGGTGGAGACCAGCTTCAGGAACCAGACGATGACGGCGTAACCCACCACGAAGGCGATCAGGGTTGCGAGTGCCGTCGGGCCGGCGGCAACAGCGGTTTCCTCGCCCATCGTCTTGACGAGCTGGTAGAACCCCGAGCCGAACACGGCCGGCACCGCGAGCAGGAAGGAATAACGGGCGGCAGCTTCACGGGTATAGCCCATCAGCAGGCCGGCAGTGATCGTGCCGCCGGAGCGGGACACGCCTGGAATGAGCGCCATTGCCTGGGCAAACCCGAAAATGACGCCGTCACGCCAGATCAGCTGCTTCAGACCGTATTTCTTTTTGCCGATACGATCCGCCCAGCCGAGAATGAGACCGAATACGATGAGCATGATGGCGGTGATATAGAGGTTGCGCAGCCCGTGTTCGATCGTGTCCTTGAAGAGAAGGCCGAGCACGATGATCGGCACAGAGCCGATGACGATAAGCCAGCCCATGCGGGCGGCATCCCTGTCGTAATCGCCCTGGCGAAACACCTGCCGTAGCCATGCGGTGGCGATGCCGAGAATATCCTTCCAGAAATAGACGAGCACCGCCGCTTCCGTGCCGAGCTGGGTAATGGCGGTGAAGGCCGCGCCAGGATCGGTGCCGGAAGGCAGGAACTCTCCCAGGATGCGCAGGTGGGCGCTGGAGGAGACCGGAAGAAATTCGGTCAGTCCCTGAACAAGTCCAAGGATGGCGGCATCGGTCCAACTCACGCTCATGGCAGCTCCGGAGCTTTGGGGTTTCGCGGAAGGAAATAGGCGGATTTCCGGCTTCTCAAGTCTGGCTTGCGGCCATTCCCGAGCGTCCGTCTTTCGAACCGTCAATGTGACGATTGTATGGTTGCGGAAGGTTCGTCGACAGGCGCGCGCTGCGACGACCCGCAACGGGCGGCCGAAGGGATGCCGATCGGCCGCGACGGCTTTCAGGCTGCGACAATCAGGATCTCCGTTGGTGAAGGATCGATGGGATGTTGCGATGCAACAATAATCGCAGTCATGAGGGTTGGCCAGTCCCGATGAGGGCGCTGCGGTCACGCCCCGTTCAAAGGCGGCGTCGGCTAACCTCTTATTAGGAATTTGTTGACCATAACGGGTGATCCCGCGGCGCTCTTGAGGGCGTCAGATGTCCCGCGTAGTCCGGATTGTGATCATGATGGCGTTCGATTTCCTGCACGGCGTTTCGGTCGCCACCGTTTCCTGCCGAAACACGCTGGACCGCATGCGTCGGTTCGCGACGCGTCGGGCAAGAGGATTGACGGCGGCTTTGCTGGCGCTGCCCATGCTGGGTGCCACGAGCGGTATCGCGGCCGCCGAAACCCGGTCGTTGAAACTCTACTTCACCCATACCGGTGAGCGCGCCGAAATTACCTACAAGCGCAATGGCCGCTTCGATCCGGCGGGGCTTAACCGGATCAACCGCATTTTGCGGGACTGGCGGCGTAACGAGCCGACCAAGATGGATCCGCGCCTGCTCGATCTCGTGTGGGAGGTCTATGACCGGGTGAATGCCAAAGACTATATTCACGTGGTATCGGCCTATCGGTCGCCGGCAACCAACGGCATGCTACGCGGCCGCTCCCGGTCTTCGGGTGTCGCCAAGAAGAGCCAGCACATGCTGGGCAAAGCCATGGATTTCTATATCCCGGGCGTCAAAATTTCCACCCTGCGCGCCACCGCGATGCAGATGCAGGTCGGTGGCGTCGGTTATTACCCGACATCCGGCTCGCCCTTCGTGCATCTCGATGTCGGCAGCGTGCGCGCCTGGCCGCGCATGTCGCGGACGGAGTTGGCAAAGCTCTTTCCCGATGGGCGCACGCTGCACCTGCCCACCAGTGGCCGGCCGCTGCCCGGCTACCAGCAGGCGCTTGCCGACTACAAGCGCCGCATCGGTCCGCGTTCGATCGAAATTGCTGCGACCGCAGAGGATGACGACGACAATGCGGGACCGGTGATGACGCGGAGCCGCTCGCGTGACGCCGATGACAGCGGCTTTGTAACGGCCATGCTGCCGACGCCCAAAAGCCGCGCACAGGCGGCGCTGGACATGCAGGGCAGGTTTGGCGGCAGCCCGAAGGAAAAGGCGGAGTTTGCCGACAAGCGCGAGGAAAAGCAGGTCGAATTGCTGATGGCGGCCATTCCGGTGCCTTCGCCACGCCCCAAGACCGTCGAGACCACCGATCTTCCACCCGATCCTATCGTCGTCGCATCGATCGGGCCCATCCCCGCCCCACGTCCGGTTCTGCCGACGCCGCGATCCAAGCCGTTTGGCGATCCGGCCATCCGTCAGAATCTTGCAAAGATCCGCGTGCTCAAGGAGGCCGTTCCGGTCAACGGGACGGCCTCGGCCGAGCCCGTCGCGATCCGATCGCTCACCCACTGGGCACTGCTTTCGCCTGGTCAGACTCTCACGATGAAGCCGCCCATTCTGGTGAAACGTTCGCTGGAGACCGAGCCGGGGGCTGCGACCGAAACCGTGGCGCAGCGGCCGATGGCCCATGGAGGCGCGTTCGATTTCGGGCGGTTCGTCGAGGATGAAGGGTAAGCGGAGTTTTTACGCGAGCCACCTTGTGGGATCACGCATCCCGTGAACGACGGTGACAATCCTGACGTCATAATCGGTTGGCCGATAGATTGCGATGTAACGTCCTTCGACAAGCATACGCGCATCCGCCGAAATATCTGGCCGAGCTACACCGATCATGGGATGGGATGCCGCTTGATCGAACCTATCGAAGAGGCGGTTTAGGAGGCTGTTGGCTGCCGTCTGATTGTGTATGGCGATATCGCCAGATATTTTGCAGCTGACTTTTGGCACGGGGGAGATAACCGGTATCTAGCCACGACCGGAACGTCGCTCGGCTTGCAACTCCTGCAAAAACTGAACAGAGTCTATTTCCTCGGCTTCCCCACTCGCTTCGCCCAATGCATATTCGCGACGCAGAAATTCGAGCTCCAGCGCGTGAATCCGTTCCTCATCCTGCACCAACCGCAGCCCTTCGTCCAAAACCTCATTGGCGTTCTGATATCGTCCGGATTTCACCAGCCGATCGATGACCTCCGCGTTTTGATCGGTCAGGACGACATTTCGGGTGGACATGGCTGGGCCTCGCGGGTGCGGTTGCGAAGCCTATCATAGCAGAATGGCACGATCTGCCAATGCGCTCCTACTTCGCCGCCAGTTGCTTCCTCAACGCATAAAGCGCATCCATCGCCTCGCGGGGAGTCATGTCGTCCGGGTTAAGCGCCTTCAGCGCCTCCTCGACCTTGGACGGGCCACGCCGGGCTTCTTCCCTCCGTACGGCAACCTGGAACAGCGGCAGGTCGTCGATCAACTGGCTTGCCGGGTTCTTTCGATCGCTATCTTCGAGCTTGGTCAGCACGTCACGGGCACGCGCCACGACCGCATCCGGCAGGCCGGCAAGTCGAGCGACCTGGATTCCGTAGGATCGGTCGGCAGCGCCGGGCCCGACTTCATGCAGGAAGATCACCTCTCCATCCCATTCCCGCACCTTCATGGTGGCATTGGACAGGCGGGTGAGTTTTTCCGACAGGACCGTGAGTTCGTGGAAATGGGTGGCGAACAGGCCGCGGCAGCGATTGGCCTCGTGCAGGTGTTCCACCGCAGCCCAGGCAATCGACAGGCCGTCAAACGTCGCGGTCCCGCGGCCGATTTCATCAAGGATCACAAGCGAGCGGTCGGTCGCCTGGTTGAGAATGGCGGCGGTCTCGACCATTTCCACCATGAAGGTGGAGCGGCCGCGCGCCAGATCGTCCGATGCGCCGACGCGGGAAAACAGCCGGTCGACCACGCCGATATGGGCAGAGGCTGCGGGCACGAAGGATCCCATCTGGGCCAGAATGGCGATCAGTGCGTTCTGGCGCAGGAAGGTCGACTTACCGCCCATGTTGGGACCGGTAAGCAGCCATAGCGCCCCGAATTCCCCTCCGTCGCGCGGCGAAAGATCGCATTCATTGGCAATGAACGGTGCGGCCGATTGGCGGCGCAACGCCTGTTCGACCACCGGGTGGCGTCCACCTTCGATGGCAAACATGCGGCTGTTATCGACGATCGGACGGCGATAGGCCCATTCTTCGGCCAGCATGGCAAGACCGGCGGCGACATCGATGACGGCAAGCGCGCGAGCGCCCGCCTTGATGGCTTCGGCCGCGCCAGTGACCGCCTGCGTCATGTGGGTGAAGGCTTCAAGCTCGATCGTCAGCGCCTGGCCGGCGGCGTTGGCGATGCGGCTTTCGAGATCGGCAAGTTCCGTCGTGGTGAAGCGCATGGCGTTGGCCATGGTCTGGCGATGGATGAATCGGGCCTTGGCTTCCGGCGTATCCGTCATCGGGCCGGCATTGCCGGCGGTGACCTCGATGAAATAACCGAGCACGTTGTTGTGCTTGATCTTCAGCGACTTTATGCCGGTTTCCTCGGCATATTGCAGTTGCAGGCCGGCAATCACTTTTCGGGACTGGTCACGCAGGCCGCGGACTTCGTCGAGTTCCCCATAGGCGCCATCGGCGACGAAGCCGCCATCGCGTTTGAGAAGCGGCAAATCCTGCGAAAGCAAGGCGGAGAGAAGGGTCTCGACGTCATCCGGCAAAGCGGCAAGGAAGGACATGGCTTCCTCGAGCTCTGGCGGCAGCATGACTTTCGACAGGCTCTCGCCGACCGTGCGCGCTGCTCGCAAACCGGTCAGAATGGCGCCGAGATCACGCGGGCCGCCTCGATCGAGCGCCAGACGTGACAGCGCACGCGGCATGTCGGGCACATGTTTCAGCCCGGTGCGCAGATCGCCGCAGAGCGAAGGTTCGTCGATCAGGAAGGAGACGGAATCGAGCCGGCGGTTGATGGCGTCAGGGTCGGTCAGCGGCGACATCAACCGCTCGGCCAGAAGCCTGCCGCCACCGCCGGTAACGGTGCGGTCGATCGCTTTCAGAAGTGAGCCGTCACGGCTGCCGGCGAGCGTCCTTGTCAGTTCCAGATTGCCGCGGGTGGCGGGGTCAATGAACAGGGTGGAGGCGCCGCTTTCTCGCTCGGGCCGGCCGAGCGGCGGACGCTCCGCGATCTGGGTTTTTTCGACGTAAGCGACAGCCGCTGCGGCCGCTGCGAGTTCGGCCCGTGAAAACGTGCCGAAACCGTCGAGCGTTTCCACGCCGAAATAGCCGGTGATGCGGCTTTCGGCCATGGCACTGTCGAACAGCACGGCAGGCTGCGGCACGGCAACGCGGCCGAGCACGTCGAAGACCGGCTTCAGATCCGGATCATGGAAGATGGTATCGGCGAGGATGAGCTCGCGCGGCTCGATTCGCAGGATATCGGCCAGCAGGCGGGTGGAGTCGGTTTCCGCAAGACGAAAAACGCCGGTGGAAATATCGATCCAGGCCAGCGCCATCTGCTGGTCGCCGGTGCCACGAATGCGGGCCAGAGCCATCAGATAGTTCGATTCGGAAGCGACCAGCAGTTTTTCCTCGGTCAGCGTCCCGGGCGTGACGAGCCGCACGACATCACGCTTCACCACTGATTTCGAGCCACGCTTCCTGGCTTCCGCCGGGTCCTCGACCTGCTCGCAGACGGCGACGCGATACCCGAGCGAGATCAGTTTCTGCAGATAATCGTCGCTCGCGTGGATCGGCACGCCGCACATGGGAATGTCATGACCCATATGCAGGCCGCGCCTGGTGAGCGTGATGCCCAGCGCCCGCGAGGCCTCCACGGCATCATCGAAGAACAGCTCGTAGAAATCGCCCATGCGATAGAACAGCAGCGAGCCGGGGTTGTTGGCCTTGATCTCGATATACTGCTCCATCATCGGGGTCGCCGAGGCGCGGCTTTCCTCGGTGAGCAGGCGGGCAGTATCGAGCGTGTCGGTCGGCAGGCGTTGCAAATCGATGGTCCGTTTTGTGTTGCTTCCGGGAAAAGGCGACCTTATCGATGATGGCCCCGGAAAGACAACAATGGCAGCGGCAATCCGGCCTTCTGCCCACATGATACTGATAGAGCATAGGGAAACGGAAACACGATGGCCGCAGACAGACAAGCGCCCGGCACCAAGAACCGCATGTCGGTAACCGACCGCGAAGCGCTCGATTTTCATGCCACCGGCCGTCCCGGCAAGCTGGAAATTACGCCCACCAAGCCTATGGCAACGCAGCGCGACCTGTCCCTGGCCTATTCTCCCGGCGTTGCAGTACCGGTCAAGGCGATCGCCGAAAACCCGGCAACTGCCTATGATTACACGACCCGCGGAAACATGGTTGCGGTGATTTCGAACGGCACCGCCATTCTCGGTCTTGGCAATCTGGGCGCGCTTGCCTCAAAGCCCGTCATGGAAGGCAAGTCGGTCCTTTTCAAGCGGTTTGCCGATGTGGACAGTATCGATCTCGAGGTCGACACCGAGAATGTCGAGGAATTCATCAACTGCGTGCGTTATCTCGGTCCGTCCTTTGGCGGGATCAACCTTGAGGATATCAAGGCGCCGGAATGTTTCATCATCGAAAGCCGACTGCGCGAACTGATGGATATTCCCGTCTTCCATGACGACCAGCACGGCACGGCGATCATTGCAGCCGCCGGTCTCATTAATGCGCTGGAGCTGACCGGCCGTGATCTGAAGACCACCAAACTGGTCTGCAACGGCGCAGGCGCTGCCGCAATCGCCTGTATCGAACTCATCAAGGCGATGGGGTTTGCGCCGGAAAACATCATTCTCTGCGACACCAAGGGCGTAATCTATCAGGGCCGCAGCGAGGGCATGAACCAGTGGAAGAGCGCGCATGCGGCCAAGACCGACCGGCGTTCGCTGGAAGATGCGATGAAGGGCGCCGACGTGGTGTTCGGCCTGTCGCAGAAGGGTGCCTTTACCGAAGAGATGATCCGCTCGATGGCGGACCAGCCGATCATCTTCGCGATGGCCAACCCGGACCCGGAAATCACGCCGGAAGAGGTGGCGCGCATTCGTGACGACGCAATCATGGCGACCGGCCGTTCTGACTATCCGAACCAGGTCAACAACGTGCTCGGTTTTCCCTACATCTTTCGCGGGGCGCTGGATGTGCGCGCCAGCCAGATCAACGAAGCGATGAAGATCGCCGCCGCGCAGGCACTGGCCGATCTCGCCCGCGAAGACGTGCCGGATGACGTCGCCGCCGCCTACCAGGGTGTGCGCCCGCGCTTCGGACCGCAATATATCATCCCCGTGCCGTTCGATCCGCGCCTGATCTCGGCCATTCCGGTGGCGGTTGCGAGGGCTGCGATGGAAAGCGGCGTGGCGCGGCGCGACATTACCGATCTCGCCGCCTATGGCCGCCAGCTTTCGGCACGGCGCGATCCGATCGCGGCGAGCACGCAGAGCATTTTCGAACGCGTCCGTCAGTCGCCCAAACGCGTCGTTTTCGCCGAGGCCGAAGAGGAACAGGTCATGCGGGCCGCCGTGTCCTTCATCGCCCAGGATCTCGGAACTGCCATCCTGCTCGGCCGTGACGACGTGATCCGTGCAACGGCGGAAAAGGCCGGCATCGAACTCGATCGCCCGGGCATAGAGATCGTCAATGCCCGTCTTTCCAACCGTGTCGAAGCCTATATCGACTATCTCTACGAACGCCTGCAGCGCGAGGGTTATCTCCAGCGCGACGTACAGCGCCTGATCCACAACGACCGCAACCATTTTGCTGCCTGCATGGTGGCACTGGGCGATGCCGATGCCATGGTGACGGGGACGACCCGCAACTACGCGACCGCGCTCTCCGACGTGCGCCGCTGCATCGACGCCAAGCCCGGGCACAAGGTGATCGGCGTATCGCTGGTGCTTGCACGCGGTCGCACCGTCTTCGTCGCCGACACGGCCGTCCACGACATGCCGACGGCAGACGATCTGGCCGAAATCGCCATTGAAGCAGCCCACCTGGCCAAGCGTATGGGGCACGAGCCGCGGGTGGCGATGCTTGCCTATTCCACCTTCGGTCAACCCGTCGGCGAACGGTCGGAACGCGTGCGCGAAGCGGTGAAAATCCTCGACGGCCAGAGGCTCGATTTCGAATATGACGGCGAGATGGGAGCCGATGTGGCTCTCAACCTGGAACGCATGCAGCAGCAATACCCATTCTGCCGTCTTTCCGGCACGGCAAACGTGCTGGTCATGCCGGCCATTCACTCCGCAGCGATTTCCACCCGCATGCTGCAGGAACTCGGCGGCTCCACGCTGGTCGGACCGTTGCTGGTCGGTCTCGACAAATCGGTACAGATCGCGCCCATGGGCGCCAAGGACAGCGACATCGTCAATATGGCGGCGATTGCTGCCTATAACGCCGGCATGTAACAAATTGTGCCGAGGTCACAGTATCCATGACCTCGGCACAACGAATGCTCAAGATGAAAACCGACCGGCCGGTTCGATAGAGAGGATCGCACTAGCTCGCGAACCGCCCGGCATCGGCGCCAAAGTGGTTGATGTAGCGGCCAGAAATCACCGCGATCGGCAGCACGATCAACACGTCCGTGGTGTTGAAGGCCTGGTCGACCACAGCGCCATCGCCGATCATGGCGCCGAGCCGCAGGTAGCCCTTGACGAGCGGCGGCATGGCCGACAGCGCCTGGCGCGGATTGATTTCCTCCGCGGGCACCATGTCCATGTTGCGGTAGAGATCCGGCTGGGCCGAGACCATCCACTCGCCGTTCACCCGCGAATTATGGTGCAGGAAGGAGAGCGCCAGCGCATGGTCCTGCGGATCGATGCCGGGGAAGGAGGCGCAGCCGAACATCGCGTCCATGCCGTGTTTCAGCGCATAGGCCCAGTTGCCCTGCCAGAGAAGCTCGACGGTGCGCTTGGTCCGGTAATCGGGCAGAACGCAGGAACGGCCGAGTTCCATGAACCTCTTGCCGGGATGGCGCGCCAGAAGCGGTGCGAGATTAAATTCCGACGCCGAGTAGAAGCCGCCATGGGCCATTGCCACTTCCTGGCGCAGCAGGCGATAGGTGCCGACGATCTGATCCTCGATATCGCCCTCGATGGCGTGATCGATGACGAGAAGATGGTCGCAGATCTCATCGAAACTGTCGACGTCGCGCTGACGCCGCATGGCCTCGGCGGGCAGCTGTGCGCCCATTTCCTCGACGAAAACGCGGTAACGGACGGCCTGGGCGGCATCGATCTCCCGCGCCGTGCGAGCGAGGCGGGTTTCGAGCGTGCCTATCCTGCCGAATACGTCCGTGCCCGCAGCGGCCTGCGGGACAACCTGGTTAGTTTCGATGATGACGCCCCGAGTCAGCAATTCGACAGTCATGTTTTTTCGCCCGTGATAGCGCTTCGATGGCTGTCATAAATCATTTCCATGCGACACTGCCGTGACAGTCTTTGTCACATTGGCGGGCGGCGTCAAGATGCCTGACGCATGGCAGCTGTTCCGAATTGCCGCACCACGTCGTTCAGTCTGTCGGGCGAGACAGGCTTTTCCATGACATGGCTCGCTCCTGCCGAAAGAGCCTGCACATGCTGGCTGAGACGCCCCTCCCCGGTGAGGATTATGACAGGCAAGCTATCACCCCGTCCCTTGGCGCTGGCAGCGATGGCCGTAAGCGTGGGCGCGATTTCGCCACCCGGCATGTGCATGTCGGAGATGACGAGATCCGGCGGGGTCTCGCCGCAGGCAGCGCTCAGAAGTGCAGAGAAGTCCGCGACGCATGTGACGCTATGGCCGGCACGCGTGAGAATGGTCGAATAAAGCTTGGCGCTGACGGCATCGTCTTCCGCAAGCAGGATCGACAGGCCGCCCGACGATTCTGTCACTGTTTCATCGTGCTCCTGCGCGGCGGGTTGCGCATGCGTCGGCACGGCCGCGTCGCGTCCACCCAGACGACCGCGAAGGACATCGATCAGCGTGCGCTCGCGCAACGGGCGGATGAGCCAGGCGTCGTATAGCTGTTGCGGCTGGCTGCCGCGATCCTCCGGATTGACCAGAAGGATACGGCGTAGGCCTTCCTGATCGAACCCTTCGGCGGGACCGCCGGCGAGACGATGATCGACGATGAGATCGGTGAAGCGATCCGCCTGTGTACCAGCGTCCCGGATCAGTCGTTCCGCCTCTGCAATGCCGGCGACCTGGACGCAGGTGCCGCCCAGCGTTTCGATCATGCCCGCGATCGCCGCCGAGGACGGACCTTCCGGCGCGAGCAGCAGCACGCGCGACGCGCGCAGGGCTTCGGCACGGCCCGAAGACATCGGCCTTGCGGCCTCGACAAAGGCAGCGGCGCTTTCCGTCGGCGGCAGCGGCAAACGGATGGTGAAGGTGGAGCCGATGCCTTTCTCGCTATCGACGACCAAGGACCCGCCGAATTCCTGAACGATACGGTGCGAAATGGCCATGCCGAGGCCGGTGCCGCCGCTGCGCGCCTCGGTCGAGCCGGCCTGTTCAAATTCGCCGAAAATGCGCGCCTGCTCCTCCGCCGTCATGCCAGGCCCGGTATCGGATACAGTGATCACGACATTCTGTGCATCCGGCCAGGCGCGGATCAGCACGCCGCCGGATTGCGTGAACTTCACCGCATTGCCGATGACGTTGAACAGGACCTGGCGTAGACGGGCCGGATCGAAATCATGCAGGTCCGGCAGGTCGGACATGACGGTGGCGCCGATTTCCACCTGCTTCTCATGCGCGCGCGGAGCAAGCATTTCCACGACGCTTTCGATCAGTTGCCGAAGGTTTTCGGCGCGCGTATTGAGCTTGAAGCGGCCGGCTTCCATGGTGGAATAATCGAGCAGATCATCGACGAGTTGGGCTAGCGCCTGCCCGGCCTGGCGGATGCCGCCATTGTAGTTCTGCTGTTCGGGCGACAAATGCGTTCGGCCGAGCAGCTGGCCCATTCCGAGAATGCCGTTAAGCGGCGTGCGCAATTCATGGACGACGGTGGCAAGCTGGCGGGATTTGGTCAGGTTTAGTGCTTCAGCCTTGAGCCGGGCAACTTCCTGCGCTTGGCGCGCCATTCTTTCCTCGGTCACGTCGCGGGCAAAGCCGTAAAGGATGGTGCCATGCTCTTCGGTGCCGACCGACACATCGCGCCACCACAGGATGCGCGGACCGGCCGGCCTGTCGATCTCGATATCGCGGCCGCCGAGCGTCGGCTCGGATAGATCGATCTGTTGGCTGGACTGGGCGCAGGCGCGAAAACCAAGTTCTTCGAGCGTGCTGCCCTGGGGCGCATCGCGACCCGTCAACTGGCGAAAGACGCCATTGGCGGTGATGATGCGGCCGTTGGCGCTACGGGTTACGGCGACTTCACCCAGGGCTTCGGCAAGGCCGGCGGGGTCGGCCGATGAGATGGTGACGGTCGGCGCCGTTTCGCGGTGGCTGCCGAGGCGGGTGAAAAAATTCAGCCAGGCCGGACTGGGCGGCGGCGCTGTGGAAGGAGAGGTCCTAGAAAAGGCAACCGGAGCCGCGGCGTTTTCGTTCGCGCGCCCTTCTTCGGTCGGCGCCGGGACGCCGAAGGCAGCGATCAGTCGATTTTGCATGTCGGCTATCTTGCGCATGCCCGACAATTAGCATGCGCTTCCTTCCGAATGCTTTCGGACGAAGGTTAACGCTTTAGTTTTCAGGCCCTGCGGTCTTCTTCCTTGTTGAGCCTAAGATTTCATCGAGAATGACGCAGCCGGCGCCGATGGTGATGAAGCTGTCGGCAAGGTTGAAGACAGCAAACGACCAGGTCGATGTATGGAACAGAACGTAATCGATCACGTGGCCATAGAGGAAACGGTCGAACAGGTTCCCGAGCGCGCCGGCAATGATGAGCGCGAAACCGGCATGGGCGAATGTGCGGTCTGCGGGCGTGCGACGCCATAGCCAGATGACGAAGGCGCAGATTGCAAGCCGCATGCTGACGATGAACCAGCCGTCCATGTGATCCAGCATCGAGAAGGCGACGCCGGTATTATAGGTGCGGTAGAGCGCCAGCATGGGCATGACATGCACGGCTTGTTCAAGTGGCAGGTAATGATCGACCGCGATCTTGATGATCTGGTCAAGGATCAGCGCGACGACGATGAAGATCGCAATCGGCAACGGCCGCGAAAGAAGCGCCGGGCGTGCAATCGGGCTGGGGCTGGCGGGTTCGCTCATGCCGGTCCTTTTCAGATTTCCAGGAGATGTCGACGGGCTTCAAACAGCATGACCGCCGTCGCCACCGCAAGATTGAGGCTGTCCGCCAGGCCCTGCTGCGGGATGCGCACCAGACGCGTGGCTGATTTGGCCAGGTTTTCCGGAAGGCCGGACTGCTCGTTGCCCATCAGGATCACCACCGGCTTCTTCGAGTAATCGACCCTGCGATAGTCGACAGTACCGGCAAGGTGCGTGGCGACGAGCTCGGTGCCGGCGTGTTTCTGCCAGGACAGGAATTCTTCGACCGAGGTGCGGATGAGCGGCGTCGCAAAGATCGAGCCCATGGTGGCGCGCACGGTTTCGAGCGAAAACGGATCGGTGCATTCGCCGACCAGAATGACGCCGGATGCGCCGGCAGCATCGGCCGTGCGGATGATCGTGCCGAGATTGCCGGGGTCGCGCACGCGGTCCAGCGCCACAAAGGTCTGGCCGTTTTCCGGGCGGATGTCCGACAGGCGGGTCCACCGGCTTTCGAAGATGCCGACCACCATCTGCGGATTGTCGCGGCGGGTGATCGACGACAGGACCTTTTCACTGACTTCCAGCACGAGGCCGCCATTGGCGACGGTCTTTGCCGCCACCTGCTCGACCAGCGGCTTGCCCTTGGCAGCCTTGGCATAAACCAGCGTACGGATCTTCCAGCCGAGTTCCAGCGCATCGATGACCAGTTTCAGGCCTTCGGCCATGAAGGTCCCGGTTTCTTCGCGGGTCTTCTTGTCCGACAGTGCCTTGATGTCCTTGACGATCGGATTGGCAAGGCTGGTGACTTCCTTCACCTGGCCGACGCGGCGCGGGCCTTCCCGCCTGAAATCGGAACGATAGTCTTCGGTCATTTCGGCACCCAGCGGGAAAAGAGAGAGGTGGAGAGCGCGCGGCCATGATCCTTGCCGTCTATGCCAGCTTCGCGGATGACGAGTTCGCCCGATTCGACGACGCCGCCGGCGCCCCGCATGGTTTCGCGCATCAATTCATGGATGGAATAGAAACTGGCGCGGATGGAATAGGCGGTCAGCACAAGGCCGACAGCCTTGGGAGACAGAAGTTCACGGCAGATATCCAGCATGTTCGGCAGGTGCTCGAACAGGTGCCAGACCTCGCCATTCGGCCCGCGCCCGAATTTCGGGGGATCGGTGAGGATGATGTCGTACTTGCTGCCGCGACGTTCCTCGCGCTGGATGAACTTCATGGCGTCCTCGCAAATCCAGCGGATCGGCGCGCGGTCTAGGCCGGCCAGCGCCTGGTTTTCGCGGGCCCAGCCGATCGCCTTTTTTGAGGCATCGACATGGGTGACCTCGGCGCCGGCACCCGCCGCGACCAGAGAGGCCACACCGGTATAACCGAACAGGTTCAGCACTTTCAGCGGGCGATCGGCCTTCTCCTGCTGTTCCTTGACCCAGGCCCAATGGACGATCTGTTCCGGGAACACGCCGACATGGCGGAAAGATGTAAAACGGCCGAGGAAATCGATGCCGAGAAGCGCGAGCGGCCAGGTTTCGCCAAGCGCGTTTTTGGGGAAACGCCAGCGACCCATGCCATCCTCGTCGGTATCGCCGGTAAAGACGGCATCGGCATCATCCCAGACATGGTCGGGCAGAGCCGGCTTCCACAGCGCCTGCGCTTCCGGGCGCACGATGCAGTAGGGGCCGTATTGCTCGAGCTTCAGGCCATTGCCGGTATCGATCAGATGAAAATCACCGGCACCGGTGGATTCGAGAATGACTGGAATGCGCTCGGGCGGACGCTCGCCATCGCGCTCGATCATCGGGCGCTGTTCGGCTGTAGCCGCCTGGCGTGCCTCGGCTTCACGCAGATTGCCGAACTGCGCGTGTTCGCTGCGTGGATGGCGCGGCTTGGGCTCCGCACGTTGCGTTGCTGGACGACCGGACTTCTGCGGTCCGGGCGCGATTTTCGGAGCCGCGGACCGTACTGAGGCCGGACGTTCAGGGCGCGACGTGGCCGTCGGCTTGCCGCTGGACTTGCCCGACGATTTGCCTGCGGGCAGACTGGAGCCTTTGCCCGCTGTCCTGCCGGCCGGCTTCTCGCCGGGGCGCGATCCCGGTCGCCTTTCCTTGTTCTTCATGGTGTCTTCCCGAGCACGATCAGGCCGATCCGGTCGGGCCTTCCTTTATCTGGCGTGCAAATAGCATTGCCGCGCCCCTTGGCAAAGGGCTTTCCCTTCCGCAGATAGGTGACAAAAGACGGAAATGAACGGCATGACCGCATCTGAGAAGGAGCAGCCCCATGAATGTAACCGGTGAGGAACGCATTGCCGCGCACCGCGACAGGGTATGGGCTGGGCTCAACGACGCCGAAATCCTTAAGCGCTGCATTCCTCATTGCAAGAGCCTGGAATGGCAGTCGGAGCACGAACTTGCGGCCGTCATCCGGATCAAGCTTGGGCCGGTCGCCAGCAATTTCTCCGGAACAATCACGCTTTCGAATGTCAACGCCCCCGCAAGCTACCGGTTATCGGCGGCGGGCAAGGGCGGCATTCTCGGCTTTGCGCAGGGGGCTGCCGATGTGCAACTGATCGAGGATGGCGACGAGACGATCCTGCGTTACGTGGCGGCAGCGGAACTCGGCGGGCGACTGGCGCAGCTCGGTGCAAAACTGATCGGCAGCGCCACCCAACGTCTGGCCGCCCGGTTCTTTTCGGATTTCAATGATGCCGTGAGTGGTCAACCGTCGAAACCGGACGGCGCCTCCGTTGCAGCGAAGCTCACTTGATCCGCAACTGCTTTGCCTCGACCGGCGAGATCGACGGCTTGCCGTTCTGCTGCCACTTGATTGCTTCGCGGGCCTCGGTGCGGGCCTGCTTGCGGTAGCGCCCCTGATTCCACCAGGTCACCATGGAGCCGACGCCCATGCCAAAAATCACCGACAGGAACATCAGGACGAAAAGCGGCGCCGAGACCGACAGAATGCTGTCCTGCGGCTGGAAAGGATTGAGCGCCAAGGTTGCGCTCTGACGGTTGGCCACGCAAAGCACGACCAGCAGGATGCCGAGCGGTACGAAAATCACGAGATTGGCGATTTTTCTAACCTTCGTCATGGTCCCTCTCATCATTCCGAACTGGCGTGAATTCATGCTCCGCCGCAGCCACCCATGCGGCCGCCTTCATGAGCTAGGCCCGAAGAGCAGATTTTCAAGCGACGACGCCGGCCTCGTGAGGCTCAGTCGGCATCTTCCTCGTCGGCGAGATCGGGGTTCAGTCGCTCGCGCAGCTCCTTGCCTGTCTTGAAAAATGGCACCCACTTTTCCTCGACAAAGACCGTTTCGCCCGTGCGCGGGTTGCGACCGGAGCGCGAGGGGCGGTTCTTGACAGAAAAGGCGCCAAAGCCGCGAAGTTCCACGCGGTTGCCGGCGGCAAGCGCGTCAGTGATCTCGTCGAGAACGGCGTTGACGATATTTTCCACATCACGGTGATAAAGATGCGGGTTGCGGGCCGCGACGATCTGCACCAGTTCCGACTTAATCACGATCGTCCCCCAGAAATCATTGAATTATCTGTCACTGCCAACCTGCCAAACGGAAACGAGACCGTCAAGAAACAACTTGTCAGTGCCCCATTGGCGCATTGTCTCCGGCGTCAGACCGGTTTCCACGCCCATCAGCCGCGCCAGATAAATCGCAGCGGTCGGCAGCGAGAAGAAGGACCCGTTGTCCTTCTTTTTCCACTCCTCGACAGGCAAGTCCTTCGAAACACCCTTGGTCTCCAGCCAGGCCCGGATTTCCGCGTCGCCGCCGAGCTGGTCGATCAATTTCGCCTTGAGCGCCTGGCGGCCGGTAAAAATGGAACCATCGGCAAGCTTGAGCGTCTCTTCACGCGACAGGCCGCGTCGCTCGGCCACGAGATCGACGAACCAGTCGTAGCTGTCCATGATCATCGAACGGATCATCGTCTTGGCCTCCTCGCTTGCCGGATGGAAGGGCGACGGTTCGGCCTTGAGCGGTGCCGACTTGATTTCCTGGAGCGACACGCCGAGCTTGCGCATCAGCTCATCGACCTGCGGATACTGGAAAATGACGCCGATCGAACCGGTGATCGAACTTTCGCCGGCAATGATCATGTCACCGGCAGAAGCGATCATGTAGCCCGCCGACGCGGCAAGCGTGCGCACGTCGGAGACGACCGGCTTCTTTTCCGAAACGGCGCGGATCGCCTTGAACAGACGCTCTCCGCCATAGGTCGTGCCCCCCGGAGAGGAGATCGAGACGACCAGCGCCTTCACCTGATCGTTTTTGGCAATAGCATCCAGACGGTCGAGAAGTTCGGTATTGTCGGTGATCATGCCGGTGATTTCGACATGGGCGACATGCGGGCGCACCGTGCCCTTTTTATCGCCCGCGAAAAAGCTGTAGGCGGAAAAGCCGATGGCGATGACGAGGGCGAACGCGGCAACGCGCCAGAATGTCAGCTTGCGGCGCAGGCGGCGTCGATCGGCATAGGCCATGTCATCCATAATCGTCTTCCCTCAGGTGGTCTGTCCGGCTTCTAGAACCCTTCTGGCAAAAAAGGACCCGGCGCGTCGAAAATCAAGAGAAGTGTTCCGCCGCCGCCAAAATAAGGTGGTCGAACGCACGCTTGGCAGCGCCTGCGAATGCGAGTACACGTATTTGTGTCATCCATTATTGTTTGTTGATGACGAATTGCCATATTCACGGTGCATGAGCCGGCTGCCTGATCCCGTAGCCCTTCAATAAGAATGCGGACGCAAGACCGCGTGCCTGGAGAAACCCGCTGCAGACCCTCGACCCCTCCGCTTCCGCCGATAGTGCCGCCTTGCGGCAGAGCCGAGCCTATCGTCTGGCTCTGGCGCATTCGGCGCGTGTGAAGAAGCTGAAAGTGCTGCTGCCGGTCGCGGCGCTGGTCATTTCGCTGATTTTTATCGGCGTCTCATTCATCCGCACGTTTCTTCCGGAAAACCTGACGATCCAGAGCGCCACGATAGAAGACGGAAAGATCGTCATGGAAAGCCCGGCCATTGCAGGACGCAACGACGATGGCGTGAGCTATTCCATGACGGCATCGCGCGCGCTGCAGGACCTTCAGAATCCCAACATGATCTCGCTTGAAAACGTCAAGGCAGCGATGCCGATGAGCAAGGACGTGATCGCCCGTGTCGTGGCAAGTGCCGGCCTTTTTGACCGGGCCACCGACCGCATGCAGCTGACGGCACCTTTCGACGTCAATCTCAGCAACGGGCTGACAGCGAAATTCCAGTCTGCCAATATGGATGTGAAGGCCGGAACGCTGGATACGCCAGATACGATAACAATCTCCACGGCGGAAGCGTCTATTGTTGCAGACTCGATGAAGATAACGGATAAGGGAAAAACCATTACCTTCACGGGCGGGGTCCGGGTCGATCTCGAAGCCGCCTCGCTCAACAACCAGAACAAATAGAGCCCGGCCATGACCCTTCGCCGCTTCCTGATCTCGACGACCGTTCCGGCTGCACTTGCGGCCTGTTTTCTCGCCAGTCCGGCGCTTGCGCAGTCATCAACGCGCATGGAAGGAATGACCCTCTCCAATGACAAGCCGATCCAGATCGAAAGCGACCAGCTCGAGATCCAGGATACCGAAAAGAAGGCTTATTTTACCGGCAATGTGCGTGTGGTGCAGGGCACCACGACCATGCGCGCCGGCAAGATGACCGTGATCTATCTGGGCGAAGGTTCATCGGTGACCGCCGGCGACACGCAGATCGACAAGATCTTTCTCGAAGACACGGTGCATCTGACCTCGGGCGAACAGAACGCTACCGCCGACAACGGTGAGTTCGAAATGGCGTCGCAGACTTTCGTTCTGACCGGCAAGCAGGTGGTGCTGTCCGACGGGCCGAACGTGTTTCGCGGCTGCAAGCTGACCGTGTTGATGAAGACCGGGGAAGCCAAGCTCAATCCCTGCCCCAGCGGCCGCGTGCAGATCCTGCTCGACCCGAAATCGAAGCCCCAGCAGTAACCGCGCGCGCCCCCGTGAAAAAACTTTTTGCCAAACAGCCGAAGCCGGGCCAGCCGGAACCGTTCGACCCGCGCGACAAGGCGCGGTACGAAGGCACGCTGATCGCCCATGGCCTGACCAAGACCTATGACAGCAGACGCGTCGTCAACGGCGTGTCGCTGGTCGTGCGGCGTGGCGAAGCCGTCGGCTTGCTGGGACCGAACGGTGCCGGCAAGACGACGTGTTTCTACATGATCACCGGCCTCGTCGGCGTCGATCTCGGCATGATCGCCATCAATGGGAACGATGTGACCAGAATGCCGATGTATCGCCGCGCGCGGCTGGGTGTCGGTTACCTGCCGCAGGAAGCGTCGATCTTTCGTGGACTGACGGTCGAGGAAAACATCCTTGCCGTTCTTGAGGTTCATCAGAAGGACAGGAAGAAGCGCGCCCGCAAGCTCGACGAATTGCTGGAAGAATTCCACATTGAACGGCTGCGCAAGTCGCCGGCCGTGGCACTGTCCGGCGGCGAGCGGCGTCGTCTCGAAATCGCCCGTGCGCTTGCCACCGATCCGGCCTTCATGCTGCTTGACGAACCCTTTGCCGGGGTCGATCCGATCTCCGTCTCCGATATCCAGAACCTCGTGCGCCATCTGACCGCGCGCGGCATCGGCGTTCTGATTACAGACCATAACGTGCGTGAGACGCTCGGCCTGATCGACCGTGCCTATATCATCCATGCCGGCGAGGTTCTGACGCATGGCCGCGCCGACGACATTGTCAACAATGCCGACGTGCGCCGGCTCTATCTGGGCGACAAGTTCAGCCTCTGATCGTTGATGATGACGACAGGAATCCGGCACCGCCAGTTGTCGGCGCTTGACCAAACCCGTATAAAACGCAATTTTCGGGCCAAGTGAGGATTTCCGTCGCAGAGCGCCGGACAAAACCCACGACTGGGAGACCGTCCGGGAGTTTCGCGTTCATCATGGCCTTGTCCGCCAGCCTTTTTCTGCGACAGAACCAGTCGCTCGTCATGACGCCGCAACTGATGCAGTCGATCCAGCTGCTTCAGATGACGCATATCGAGCTTACCCAGTTCATCGCGCAGGAAGTGGAAAAGAACCCGCTGCTCGATGTCGCCGCCCTCGACACCGATTTTGCCCAGAACGATACGCATGGCATCGCCCCCGGCGCAGAGGCTGCCCCTCTGCGCGACGACCACGAAGGCGAGGATCGGGACGCAGCTTCTGGCGGCGAAGACGATCAGTCCGAATGGTACGACAGCCGCCACGGCCTTGGCGGTGCCCATCTCGTCGAGCAGCTGGATGTTAGTTTTGAGAACGTGTTTCCCGACGACCTGCCGCAGGCACGGCCCGATGCGCCCGAACTGATAAGCCAGTGGAAGTCGATGCCCGGCAGCGAAGGCGGTCAAAGCTACGAACTCGACGATTTCGTCGCCGCACGCGTTAGCCTTCACGACCACGTCGCTCAGCAGGTTCCGCTCCTGCTGAGCGACATCAACGAGCGCGTGGTTGCACGGCACCTGAGCGATCAGCTGGACGATGCAGGTTATCTGCAGGCCGATACCGCGGAAATCGCCGAGCGCCTGGGCGTCGGGATCGCTTTCGTGGAAAACGTTCTTCGAAGCCTGCAGACGCTTGATCCGCCTGGCATATTCTCGCGGTCGCTTGGCGAATGTCTGGCGATCCAGCTGAAACAGAAAGACCGCTACGACCCGGCCATGCAGGCGCTTATCGAACATCTGGACCTGCTGGCCAAGCGCGACTTTGCGACGCTCCGCAGGCTGTGCGGCGTCGAGGACGAGGATCTCATAGAGATGCTGGCGGAAATCCGCCAACTCGATCCCAAGCCCGGCAGCCGCTTCGACACCGTCGTTTCGGAAGCGATCGTGCCGGATGTCGTGGTGCGTTCGGGTGCCGACGGGGGATGGGCGATCGAACTCAACCCCGACACCCTTCCCCGCGTTCTGGTCAATCACAGCTACTTCCGCACGGTTTCCAAGACGGTAACCCGGCAGAGCGACGGTCAGGCATTTCTTTCCGAATGTCTCCAGAACGCCAACTGGTTGACACGCAGTCTCGACCAGCGCGCCCGCACCATCATGAAAGTGGCGACCGAAATCGTCCGCCAGCAGGACGCCTTTCTCGTGCACGGCATCGAGCACCTGCGGCCGCTCAACCTGAAAACGGTGGCGGACGCCATCAAGATGCACGAATCGACCGTCAGCCGCGTCACTTCCAACAAATACATGCTGACGCCGCGTGGGCTGTTCGAACTGAAATATTTTTTCACCGTATCGATCGGTTCGGGTGCCGGCGGCGACGCTCACTCGGCTGAAGCGGTGCGCCACCGCATCCGCCAGATGATTGCCCAGGAAACCGCCGAAGCGGTCCTTTCCGATGACGACATTGTTATCAGTCTGAAGAAGGCCGGGGTCGATCTTGCTCGCCGTACGGTTGCAAAATATCGCGAGGCGATGAACATCCCATCCTCGGTGCAACGGCGGCGCGAAAAGCGTGCGATGGCAAAAATTCCGGCTTCCGGCTGACCCATTCGGACGTCGACAGGCGCTGGTTTCACGGCCGATCGGGGTTCGTTCCGGTTGCAGGATTTACCAAGCGTTGACTTTGTCAGGCGTCAGGGCTAGAAGCCCGCCGCATCGGCTTGGAGATATGTGCCGCACCTTTGATCCCTCAATTATGACCTGACAGCGCAATTTGCCTCATCACCGTGTGTAGAGCTTGGATGCTTCCACGGCTTGGCGTAAACTGGTTCGTGCAAGTCACGACAAGAAGGAAACAATCCATGAGTGTGCGTGTATCTGGAAAGCATATGGAGATTGGCGACTCGTTCCGTCAGAAGATCGAAAGCCATATCGGCGATGCGGTTACCAAATACTTCGACGGGGGATATTCCAGCCAGGTGATTGTCGAGAAGGCGGGTTCTTCCCGCTTTTCGGCAGACTGCAAGATCCATCTGGATTCGGGCGTGGTCTTCCACGCGGCTGGGCAGGCCAACGATCCGCAGCTGAGCTTCGATGCCGCTGCAGAGCGGATCGAAAAACGTCTGCGCCGCTACAAACGTCGCCTCAAGGACCATCATGCCAACGGCAACAGTTCCGAAGACGTCGCCTACGCGATCATGGATTCCATTCCTGATGACGACCAGGAAGTGGCGGAGGACTTTGCTCCGACGATCGTCGCCGAAAGCTCCAAGCAGCTGCGCACCATGACGGTGGCGACCGCTGTGATGGCGCTCGACATGACCGATGAACCGGTTCTTCTGTTCCGCAGCCCGGAAAAGAGCCTGAACATCGTCTATCGCCGCAATGACGGCAATATTGGCTGGATCGACGCCGCCAATATCAAAGGATAACAGACTTGTCGGGAGCGGCTGCGTGCCGCTCCCCTCGCCCCGCTCGGCGGCAAAAGGATGAGAAGAAATGGCTTTGGCAGATCTGCTGCGGCAAGATGCGATTATCCCCAGCTTGAAGGTGAATTCTAAAAAGCAGTTGCTGCAGGAACTGGCTGCCCGGGCTGCCAAACTGACTGGCGTACCCGAGCGTGAGATCTTCGACGTCATCGTCCAGCGGGAGCGTCTCGGCTCGACCGGTGTCGGCCATGGCATCGCCATTCCGCACGGCAAGCTGACCGCCATTTCCCAGATCGTTGGTCTTTTCGCCCGTCTTGACGCGCCCGTCGATTTTGAGGCGCTGGACGACGAGCCGGTTGATCTGGTGTTTCTGCTTCTGGCGCCCGAAGGCGCCGGCGCCGACCACCTGAAGGCGCTTTCGCGTATTGCCCGCGTCCTGCGCGACCAGGATCTGGTCACCAAGTTGCGCGCCACCGAATCTGCGTCGGCAATCTACGCCTTCCTCAACGAGGAACAGGCTTCCAACGCTGCCTGAAACGTTTCGAACTTCAAAACAAAAAGCCCGGGTATCTGCTGACACCCGGGCTTTTTGTTGGATCGATGTTCGAACGATCAGGCCTTGTCGGTAGCTTCCGCAACTTCGGCCTTCGGGCCGCCCTTGGCAACGCCGACCATGGCCGGACGCAGCACGCGATCACCGATCGTGTAGCCGGCCTGCACGACCTGCACGACGGTATTGTTTGGTACGGCCGGGTTCGGCACTTCGAACATGGCCTGATGGAAGTTCGGATCGAACTTTTCGCCTTCCGGTTCGATCTTCTTGACGCCATGGCGTTCCAGCGTCGAAAGCATGGAGCGCTCGGTCATTTCCACGCCTTCGAGCAGCGTGGTGAGGCCCGCATCGGCCGCGGCGCGCATTTCGGCCGGAACGGCATCGAGCGCACGGCGAAGATTGTCGGACACGCCGAGCATGTCGCGGGCAAAGGCGGTGACGCCGTAAACCTTGGCATCCTTCAACTCGCGCTCGGTGCGGCGGCGCAGATTGTCCATATCGGCGGCAAGACGCACGAAGCGATCGCGCAGGTCGGCATTCTCGGCCTGGAGTTCCGCGAGCGGATCGGTTTCGGCGACGTCGGCTTCGACCGCGGCATTCTCCTCCAGCGCAGATGCCACGGCTTCGGCAGTGTTTTCATTGGCTGCCGCGTCAGGGCCGTTGTGGTTTGTTTCGTCGGTCATGACGGTCTCCGGGTGTTCGTGTGAAGTGGCCCCGATATCAGGGTTTGGGCCGAAAAAATCAAGAGTTTGGGGCGATCAAGCGTCAGGCGGCAACAAAGGCCTCAAAGCGGTGCGCGCGACATGCGGGCCAGCAATTGGGCGGTGTAATCCACCATCGGCACGATGCGTGAATAGTTGAGCCTCGTGGGTCCGATGACGCCAACGGCGCCCACGATGCGATCCTCGCCATCCCGATAGGGTGCGACGATGAGCGAAGAACCGGACAGAGAAAAGAGCTTGTTTTCCGAGCCTATGAAGATACGCACACCCGGCCCGCTTTCGGCAAGATCAAGAATCTCGATGAGGCTGTCCTTCTTTTCCAGATCATCGAACAGCAGCCGCAGGCGATCCATATCGTCTGCGCCGTCCAGCCCCTGCAGGAGATTGGCGCGGCCGCGCACGATCAGCTGTGCCGGCTTTCCCTCGCCATTGTCGCCCGACCAGACGGCAAGGCCCCGCGCGACGAGATCCTGCGACAGCGCGTCGAGTTCGCCCTTCACCTGTTGCTGGAGTTTTGCGATCTGGCCGCGCAGGTCCGGCAGGGTCTGTCCGGTCAGATGCGCGTTGACGTAATTGGCGGCTTCGGTGAGCTGCGATGACGTGATGCCGGACGGCAGGTCGATGACGCGATTTTCCACCTGATTGTGCTCGCCGACCAGAATGGCGAGCGCCTTGGTCGGCTCGAGCCGGATAAACTCGACATGTTTGAGCACCGGATCGCTTTTCGAGGTAATGACGATACCGGCGCCGCGCGATACGCCCGACAGCATGCGGCTTGCCTCGGTCAGCATGGTTTCGATCGGCTGGCCGCGATCGGACGCGCGCACTTCACGGTCGATATTGGCGCGTTCTTCCGGCGACAGGTCGCCCACCTGCATGAAGGCGTCGACAAAGAACCGAAGGCCCGTCTGGGTCGGCAGGCGGCCGGCGCTGATATGCGGCGAATAGATGAGGCCGAGTTCTTCGAGATCGCTCATGACATTGCGCACCGATGCCGGCGACAGCGACATCGGCAAAAGCCGTGACAGATTGCGTGAGCCGAGCGGTTCGCCATTTTCCAGATAGCTCTCGACGATGCGCCGAAAGATTTCGCGCGAACGGTCGTCGAGAATGGATTCCGTCGCCGTCGATCTCGAAAACGCCATATGCTTGCCCAACCTGTCTGAAACCTGGCTCTGTGATGGAGATATAATGCTGCCCCGCCTTTGGCAAAAGGGAAAAGCGGTCGCATCCTAACCGGCTTTTCCTTTGCAAAAGCGCCCCCACAGTTCTAGAAACGCGCTCACCATATTCATGGAGTTCAGCATGCGGCCTTCAGGCAGAAAAACCGACCAGATGCGCAAGATCTCGTTCGAGCGCAATTTTTCCAAGCACGCGGAAGGTTCGTGCCTCGTGAAGTTCGGGGAGACGCATGTGCTGTGCACGGCAAGTCTTGAGGAAAAGACGCCGCCGTGGTTGCGCAATTCCGGCAAGGGCTGGGTAACGGCCGAATACGGCATGCTGCCGCGCGCCACCGGCGACCGCATGAAACGCGAAGCCGCATCCGGCAAGCAGGGTGGCCGCACCCAGGAGATTCAGCGCCTGATCGGCCGCTCGCTGCGTGCCGTCGTCGATCTTGAAGCGCTGGGCGAGAAGCAGATTACCATCGACTGCGACGTCATCCAGGCGGATGGCGGCACCCGCACGGCGGCGATCACAGGCGGCTTCATTGCCCTGCATGATTGCCTGAAGTGGATGGAAGCGCGCAACATGGCGAAGGTCGACAAGGTTCTGAAAGACCATGTCGCCGCCATTTCATGCGGTATCTTTGCCGGCCAGCCGGTGATCGACCTTGATTACCTCGAGGATTCGGCCGCCGAAACCGATGCCAATTTCGTCATGACCGGTGCCGGCGGCATTGTCGAGGTGCAAGGGACTGCGGAAGGCAAGCCGTTCAGCCGCGAAGAATTCCTGACGTTGCTCGACCTCGCAACAGCCGGCACGGCCGAACTCGTGGCGATGCAGAAGGCCGCGATCGCGGGCTAAATTGTTTCGGGGTGCCAGCGCGCGCGTCGCCGGTGCCCCGAACCTCGTGTAATCAGCGTGCGATTGCGACGACCTTGCGAGCCGGAGGAAGGATTTTCGCCAGGCACCATCACAGACTTGCGGTCGCGCCGGAGCGCGCAGACAGTCGAGGCGATACTGGCTGCCATCATAAGCATGCCAACCTTCAGGCCGAAGACCACGCCAACCATGCCGCCATAGCTGTCTCTGTATCGATCAGGGCAATTATCCGGGCTGAACGCCATCATACCAGGGAGCGATGCATGATCGATGGCATTCTCGAAACAGCCCTTTATGTCGATGACCTTGATGCTGCCGAAAGCTTTTACGGTAGCCTCCTCGGTCTCGAAAAAGTCCTGCGCGCCGGCAACCGCCATGTCTTTTACCGCTGCGGCCGAGGCATCCTCCTGATTTTCAACCGCAGCGAAACCATCAAGCCACCCTCCCCTGACGCCCTGCCTGTTCCGCCCCATGGCACGACCGGCGCGGGCCATGCCTGCTTCCGCGTCAATGCGGAAGCGATTGACTTGATCGTCGAAAAGCTCAACAAGGCGGGCATCTCCATCGAAAGCGACTTTCGCTGGCCGAACGGCGCGCGATCGATCTATTTCCGCGACCCGGCCGGCAACAGCCTGGAATGCGCCGAACCCAAACTCTGGAGCCTTTGAAGGACTGTCATGCGCAAGCTCGAGACCCGTACGATCGTCGTGGCCAGCCATAATGCCGGCAAGATCCGCGAGATTGCCGACCTGATCGGTCCATTCGGCTTTTCCGCCAAATCTGCTGCCGAACTGCAATTCGAGGAGCCGGATGAGACCGGAACCACATTCGAAGAAAATGCCGCGATCAAGGCACTGGCTTCCGCCAAGGCTTCCGGTCTGCCGGCGCTGTCCGACGACAGCGGCATTGTGATCGACGCGCTGGACGGGGCGCCGGGCGTCTACACGGCCAACTGGGCCGAACGCGAGGATGGCAGCCGCGACTTTCCCTGGGCCATGCAGAAGGTGGAAACCGCATTACAGGAAAAGGGTGCGACCACGGCCGACCGGCGCACCGCGCGTTTCGTGAGCGTGCTGTGCCTGGCATGGCCGGATGGACATACCGAAACGTTTCGCGGCGAAGTCGAAGGCGTCATCGTCTCGCCGCCGCGCGGCAACGATGGTTTCGGCTATGACCCGGTCTTTCAGCCGGTCGGTTACGACACCACATTCGGCGAGATGACGGCGCAGCAGAAGCATGGCTGGAAGCCCGGCGATGCCGAAGCGCTTTCCCACCGCGCCCGCGCCTTCAAGCTTTTTGTCGAAACCTGCCTGGAAGCCTGACGCTACAAGATGGACACCGTGCTCGACCGCCATGCATCGCTTCTGCCCGATACCGGCGAACCCGGTTTCGGGATCTATGTGCATTGGCCCTTCTGTGCCGCCAAATGTCCTTACTGCGACTTCAACAGCCATGTCCGCCACCAGCCCGTCGATCAGGAGCGGTTTACCGCTGCTTTCCTGAAGGAGATGGCATGGATGCGGCAGATGAGCGGACCGAAAACGGTGACCAGCGTGTTCCTGGGCGGCGGTACGCCCTCGCTGATGCATCCGACAACCGTCGCCGCCATCCTTGACGGTATCGCCCGGCATTGGCACATGCCCAACGGCATCGAAATCACCATGGAGGCGAACCCTTCGAGCGTCGAAGCCGAGCGTTTTCGTGGCTACCGCGCCGGTGGCGTCAACCGTGTGTCCTTAGGCGTGCAGGCACTCAATGATCGCGACCTAAAATTTCTGGGGCGTCTGCATGACGTGGAGGATGCGCTGAAGGCGATCAAGCTGGCGCGCGACATTTTTCCGCGCATGTCCTTCGACCTCATCTATGCCCGCCCGAAACAGACCGTGGCCGAATGGGAAGCGGAACTGCGGCAGGCGATCGACCATGCCGTCGACCACCTGTCGCTCTACCAGTTGACGATCGAGGAAGGCACGCCCTTCTACGGCCTGCACAAGGCCGGAAAGCTGATCGTGCCGGACGGCGACCAGTCGGCCGATCTTTACGAGGCGACGCAGGAGATTACCGCACGGTTCGGCATGCCGGCCTATGAAGTCTCCAACCATGCGGTTCCAGGCGCAGAGAGCCGCCATAACCTGACCTACTGGCGCTACGGCGACTATGCCGGCATCGGGCCTGGTGCACACGGCCGGCTGACGCGAGGCTCCTACAAGGTGGCGACGGCGACCGAGCGCAAGCCGGAAGCCTGGCTCGACCTCGTGGAAGCGCAGGGCCACGGCATGGTGGAGCAGGAGATGCTTGGCTATGACGAAATGGCCGACGAACTGCTGCTGATGGGCCTGCGGCTGACAGAGGGCGTCGATCTCGCCCGCTGGAGCCAGCTTTCCGGCCGTGACCCGAACCCGGAGCGCGAGCAGACTTTACTGGAACACGGGTTTATCGAACGCATCGGCAACTCCCGACTGCGCTGCACGCCGTCGGGCATGCTGATCCTCGATGCCGTGGTCGCCGATCTGGCGTTCTAGCCTGCGGTCGTGTCATTGGCTTGCGGGCAAACGCAGCCGACCGGTAGGCTTGCCGTTATCGCTCCGCTCAGAACAAGCACGATGCCGCGCATCCGCCCTGGCCCGATGCCACTATCGCGACAGCATCAACTTCGTGCCGAAGCCCAGGAAGACCATCCCCACGCCCAGATCGATCTTCTTCTTTGCTCTGAGATAGGCTGCAGCGACGCGGCGATGGCTGATAAGGCCGACAAGAAAGGTGTAATACACTGTCGAGACGGTGACCATCACCGTAATGGCGGCAAGGCCATAGAGGAACGGCGTCCCGGCCGGCATGGTGGCGGCAAACAGCGAGGCCACGAACAGCGCCGATTTCGGGTTGGCAAGATTAGTGGCAAGCCCCATGCGGTAAGCCGTCTTCAGGGGGATCTCTGTCTTTTCCCGGGCCAGTTCATCCGGTGGGCCTGCCTGCCGCAGATCTTTGAGGATCTTGAAGCCCAGCCAGACCAGATAAAGCCCGCCGGCGATCTTCAGCGCCAGATAGGCGAAAGGCGCGGCCTGGAACAACACGTTGATACCGAGCCAGCCGGCAATCCCCCAGCACAAGGTTCCCGTCACCGTCCCGCATGACGCGACGATCGCGACCTTGCGCGGCGCCGTCAGTGCATAGCGGATGACGAGCAGGGTGTTCGGACCCGGCGTGATGCAGGCGACGGCCCAGATTGTAGCGACGGAAATCAGAAACATCGATGCGTCCCTCAGGCATAGCCCTTTTTGAAAGACATGCGCCCGCGGGACGATAATGGTCAAGCCAAGGTTTTTGATAGAACGCCCAAGCGCGATGGAGAAGGCTCCGTCGCGCTGGACCGTGTTCCCGGCACATGGCTGGGTCTGGAGACCCCGGCCTATGATCAGGCGTTGTTGTCGTTGATCAGACGCTTCAGGAGTTCGATTTCCTGGCCGAGCTTCGTATCGCCGCCGATCAGTTCCTCGATCTTGCGCACGGCATGCAGAACCGTGGTGTGGTCGCGGCCGCCAAAACGACGACCGATTTCCGGGAAGGACCGCGGCGTCAGCGTCTTGGCCAGATACATGGCGATCTGGCGCGGCTTGACGATGACGCGGGTGCGGCGGTTGGACACCAGTTCCTGGCGCGACACGTTGTAGTGACGTGCAACGATGCGCTGGATGTCCTCGATACGGACGCGCTTGGCGTCACCCGTGCCGACCAGATGGGCCAGCAGCTCATCGACACGCTCGATCGACAGCGATGGCTCGAAGGAACGGCGGAAGATCAGCTGGTTGAAAGCGCCTTCCAGTTCGCGGCCGCTATTGGCGACATTGCGGGCGACGTGGCTCAAAATCTCATCTGGAATGTCCAGCGACGGATCGTCCTGGCGCGAAATCTCGAGGCGGCGCTTGAGCATTTCGAAGCGCATCTCGTAATCGGGCGTTTCCATCTCGATATTGACGCCACCCTGGAGACGCGAGCGAACGCGGGTGTCGAGCGATTCCAGCTCCCACGGCGCACGGTCGGCAGCAACGACGACCTGCTTGGCACTGTCGAGCAGCATGTTGAGAAGATGACAGAACTCGTTCTGGATCATCTTGCCCTGCAGGAACTGCATGTCGTCGATGATCAGAAGGTCGATGTTGCGCAGCGATTCCTTCAGCGTCAGGGCATCGTTGTCGCGAATGGCCGTAGCGAAACGCCACATGAAATATTCGGCGGTCAGATAGACGACGCGCGGATTGCGGTCGCTGCCTACGGCGGCATTGGCGATCGCCTGCAGGAGATGGGTCTTGCCTAGACCGACGCCGGAATGGATGAAGAGCGGGTTGAAACGCACGGCATTGGCACCGGCATCCGCAATGGTGCGGGCGGCGGCAAGTGCAACGCGGTTGGACGGGCCTTCGACAAAGGTGTCAAACGTGTAGCGGCTGTCGAGCGGCGAACCGAACAGCGGACCGCCGGAAGACGCCTGGCGTGTGGCCGAAGGAAGAGCGGCGGCAGCAGCCTGAACGGGCGCCGAAAAGGATGCGATCTGACCGATTTCGCGCGGCGGCGGGCGACGGACGGGCTGGGCAGCAGGCACGGCCTCGGCAGCCGGACGCTCTTCTACACCGGCGCGGCCAGGCCGGCCTGCGGTACGCACCAGGATTTCGACCTTGAGGATTTCGGAATCCTCGGCCTGCATGATCGTGGTAATGAGATCGAGATAACGATTGTTGATCCACGATTTCAGAAACGTCGTGGGAACGCTGAGGCGAACAACGCTCTTGGATACGGAATGGAGCTTGAGGCGTCCGAACCAGCTCGTGTAGACTTCAAGGCCAACCTGCGCCTTGAGGCGCGCGCTGAACCGCTCGAAAAGAGCATCATTCTGCATTTCAGACTTATCCCCTGCCGCCTGGGAGCAAACTGAACCTAACGCCTGCGGTACGGTGTCGCTTTCGCCAAAAGCCCGGATCGGAGCCGTGTTCATCTGCATTGCTGTGCCGCCTTCCAATATTACGCATGCCCGGCGAGACTATGTGTACCGCCAGGTCGAACTCGTTAAATTGCGCTCCGCCCGTCCCCTCGTCAAAGACCGGCGTCCGCAGTCATTATTCAAATGCTCCGTGGACCTGTGATCCAACCAGAACCTGCCAGAAGCTCTTAATCGCGAAGCTTCAGATCGCATCGGGTAAACGACGCGACCGAAACATCCCATCCTCGCTACGGGACGTCACTCTACTCTGTCCAAGGGGCCGACCGGCGGCCCCATGCATTCGGCAATAAGCAGCCGCGCCGGAATCTCGAAGGATTCACGGTACACAACCGCTGATTATATGAAAAAACGGAAACATAACTTCCGTCCCAAGAGTCTAGAGCGGTGTTAAAACCCCTCTATACTAGGATGTTTGCCGGCGTTCCCGACAACTCCCCGCGCCCCTTGTTGAAAGCCATTTAGGCAGGATCACATGGCAAGATCAACAGCGAATTTTAAGCAAAATTGGAGAGCGGCCGTTGACTCTTCTGGCCCGGTCGGCATCGATTTAAGTCCTTGTTCGAGAATCTCTTTTGAATCAACGGGATTCAAAAATGGCAGGATTACGGGACCCGCGATAAGCGAAAAAATAAAAATTCGCTTGACTCGAAATCGGACAGCCCGACCAGTGCAAATATCGGTGGAACACTCCCTTTCCTTCCATAAGCTTTTGATTTTGAACGAATTTTTATGTCATCGGCTTGTTATCAATTCGTCAAATACGAGGAGAAACATTCGCTCATAACGCGAACGCGAAAAAGCCCGGTCAACGACCAGGCTTCATTCATGACAGCGATTTTAACGCTGATTAGGCCGACAGAGCCTTAACGCGCTTGGCAAGACGCGAGACCTTGCGGTCGGCCGTATTGCCGTGCATCACACCCTTGGTGGCGGCGCGCTGGATTTCCGGCTGAGCGGCCTTGAGGGCTGCTGCTGCAACCGTCACGTCGCCCGATGCGATCGCTTCTTCGACCTTGCGGATGAAGCCACGGACGCGCGAACGGCGAGCCTTGTTGACTGCGGTACGGCGAGCGATCTTGCGGGTCGCCTTTTTCGCCGAAGTTGTATTGGCCATCTCATGCCTCTCTACGAATTCGAACCAAAACTCCACCATCGCCACGCAGGGTCGTTGCGACCTCACCATTCAGCAATTCGGGAGCAATAGAGGAAGCCGTGATCGGGCTTTCCCAACTGTGGAGCGGCGTATAACCCTAATGGGCGCAGTCGTCAACGCGCAATTTCGCCGGTTTTGCCCGGATTGCGAGTCTTTTCTCTGCTCGAGGCGTCGAACCTCACCGCTGGCATTGCGGGCAATAGAAAGACGAGCGGCCGGCCTGGGTGACGCGCTGGATCGTGCCCGCGCAGCCTGGGGTGCGACAGGCTGTGCCTTCCCGGTCGTAGACGAAAAAGGAATGCTGGAAATAGCCCAGCGTGCCATCGGTCTTTATATGGTCCCGCAGTGACGAGCCGCCGGCGGCAATGGCATCGGCAATGACCTCGCGAACGGCCTGTGTCAGCGCCACAAGCTGTTTCTTGGGTCTGCCGGTAGGCGTGACGATAGTTCCCGATGCGCGCAACGGCGACAGGTGCGAGCGCCACAGCGCCTCGCAGACATAGATATTGCCAAGACCGGCAATATTGTTCTGGTCGAGCAGCGCGCTTTTCAGCGGCTGGATCTTTCCTGAAAACCGTCTGGCGAGATGATCGGCATCCAGAATATTGCCGGTCGGTTCGGGCCCAAGGCCGACGAAGGCCGGATAGGCATCAAGCTGCGTGCGCTTCCACAAATGCATGAAGCCGAAACGGCGCGGATCGTTATAGATAATGCGCATCGGGCCCGCGGCCGTCTGCAGATGAAAGACGACGTGATCATGCTTTTCGTCCTTGGAACGAGCATGATGGAAATTGCCGGGCAGCCGTTCGCCTCCTCCTTCCTCTATGCGAAACGAACCGGACATGCCGAGATGGGCAATGATGGTTTCCCCGTCATCGAGATCGATCAGTAGATATTTGGCGCGACGGCCGAGCGCCTCGATGCGTCGCCCCGCGACCCGCGCCTCGAACCGTTCGGGAAAGGGAAAGCGCAGGTCCGGGCGGCGAAGCTCCAGCCGGGTAATGACGCCCCCCTCCATCACCGGTGCCAGCCCCCGACGGACGGTTTCGACCTCTGGCAATTCGGGCATGGCTTTCCTAACTTCCTGTTTCAACGGCCGGCGGACTGCTCTATAGACCAAGCGAACATGGCCTTGCGCCAAAGCGCCCGCGTTTGACGGAACAGATAGTGCGGGCCGCGTGCATTCGCTATGCCTACCCGACCGATACGCAGGTTTGAAAGAAGAGGACAATTCCATGGCTGACACCCGAACCCAGGCAGACGGCGGCATGGAAACCTCCTATGGCTTTCGCGAGGTCGGCAGCGGCGAGAAACAGGGTCTGGTCAACGACGTCTTCCACAAGGTCGCAAAACGCTACGACGTGATGAACGACGTCATGTCGGTCGGCATGCACCGTGTCTGGAAGGATGCGATGATCAGCGCGCTCAACCCGCGCAGGGATGCGGACTACCGGTTTCTCGATGTGGCCGGCGGCACGGGCGACATTGCCTTTCGCATCGTCGAGGCTTCCGGCCGGCAGGCAAGCGGCACTGTTCTCGATATAAACGGCTCGATGCTGGCCGTGGGCGCCGAGCGCGCCGCCAAGAAGAAGCTGGCCGACAACCTGACCTTCGTAGAGGCCAATGCCGAAGACCTGCCGTTCGAAAACAATTCCTTTGACGCCTATACGATTGCCTTCGGCATTCGCAACGTGCCGCGCATCGATGTAGCACTGTCGGAAGCGTTTCGCGTGCTCAAGCGTGGTGGACGGCTGCTGGTGCTGGAATTTTCGGAAGTGGAAATGCCGCTTCTTGAGCGCGTCTATGAGGAATGGTCGTTCAAGGCCATTCCGCAGTTCGGCAAGATGATTACCGGCGATGCCGAACCCTACCAGTATCTGGTGGAATCGATCCGCAAATTTCCCAATCAGGAAAATTTTGCGACGATGATCCGCACCGCCGGGTTTTCCCGCGTCAGCTTCACCAACTATACCGGCGGCATTGCCGCGCTGCATTCCGGCTGGAAGCTGTAAGGGCAAAGCATGAGCACGATCGGCGCCTATTTCCGCCTGGCCCGCGTTGGCTGGGTCCTCGTCCGCGAAGGCGTCGTCTCCGCCTTGCCGACGCAGGGCCTTCCGCCTGCTCTAGCGCTTGCCAAGTCGCTGACCACCATCTTCGTCAAACCGCGTTCCATCAAGGAAAGCCGCGCCGAGCGGCTGGCCCGCGCCGTCTCGCGGCTAGGGCCCTCCTATGTCAAGATCGGCCAGTTCCTCGCGACCCGGCCCGACGTGGTCGGCGTCGACTGGTCCGCCGATCTGGCCCTGCTGCAGGACCGCATGGCGTTCTTCCCGACCGCGATCTCCAAGATCCAGATCGAGACGTCGCTCGGCCGGCCCATCGACGATCTCTACACGGCCTTCGGCGAGCCGATTGCCGCTGCCTCCA
Organism: Neorhizobium sp. NPDC001467; assembly: GCF_050275975.1. Classification (NCBI taxonomy): domain Bacteria; kingdom Pseudomonadati; phylum Pseudomonadota; class Alphaproteobacteria; order Hyphomicrobiales; family Rhizobiaceae; genus Neorhizobium; species Neorhizobium sp. NPDC001467. The sequence continues at coordinate 38,416 of NZ_JBNNPS010000006.1, forward strand.
TCGCGCAGGTGCATCCGGCAGAAGTCGCGGGCAAGAAGGTGGCGGTGAAAGTGGTGCGCCCCGGTGTGCGCCAGCGCTTCGCCAATGATATCGAGGGCATGTATCTCGTCGCCCATATGCAGGAACGGTTCATGCGCTCCTCGCGGCGCCTGCGCCCGGTCGAGGTGACGCGCACGCTTGAGCAGACCACCAAGCTGGAAATGGACCTGCGGCTGGAAGCGGCTGCCCTTTCCGAGATTGGCGAGAATACCAAGGATGACCCCGGTTTCCGCGTTCCGAACGTGGACTGGGAGCGCACCGGCCGCGACGTCATCACCATGGAATGGATCGACGGCATCAAGATGTCGAATGTCGCGGCTTTGCGCGCCGCCGGCCACGACCTCGATCTTCTTGCCGAAACGTTGATCCAGTCCTTCCTGCGCCATACGCTGCGCGATGGCTTCTTTCATGCCGACATGCATCCGGGCAACCTGTTCGTCGACCCGCAAGGCATGATCGTTGCCGTCGACATGGGCATTGTCGGGCGGCTGGGCAAAAAGGAACGGCGCTTCCTTGCGGAGATCCTCTACGGTTTCATCACCCGGGATTACATGCGGGTCGCGCAGGTACATTTCGAGGCCGGCTACGTTCCGAGCCATCACGACATTGCCAGTTTCGCGCAGGCGATCCGCGCTATCGGCGAACCGATCCACGGACAGCCGGCAGAAACCATTTCCATGGCTCGGCTTCTGGCGCTGCTGTTCGAGGTCACCGATCTGTTCGAGATGGAAACCCGCCCCGAACTGATCATGCTGCAGAAAACCATGGTCGTGGTCGAGGGCGTGTCGCGCATGCTCAACCCGCGCTTCAACATGTGGAAGGCTTCCGAGCCGGTGGTCGGCAACTGGATACGGGACAATCTGGGCCCCAAGCGGATCATGACCGACCTCAAGGACGGCATGACGGCAGCGATCAAGCTGGCCGAAGCCCTGCCGGAAATCGCCGCCAAAACCGAAAAATTCCATGGCCAGCTGTTGCAGATGAGCGAACATGGCCTGCGCTTCGACACACAGACTGCGGAAGCGATCGGTAAGGCGGAGGCGCGCCATACACGATCGGGACGACTGGCGCTTTGGGTGATCGCCATCGCACTGGTTTCGATTGCGATCATGCTGGCCTGACGGCAACGTCGAGGAACGGCATATTGTCACCATAGGACACGATTGGACAGAAGCGGTTTGCAGTAGACCCGCGCATGGGGAGAGAATGGCAAGGTCTGGCGCGCATGACAGCAGGCAATCCGCAAGGCCGGGTCCAGCGACCGGTGCCGCCGACCCGCATGCCGTCATCGAACTCACCGGCCAGCCGCTCGGTTTTCCCGAACTGATCCGCATCGGCGAAGGATCCGCGCAGGTGACGGCTGATCCGGATGGATTGGAGCGGGTGCGCGTCGCCCGCGCGGTTTTGGAAAAGGCGATCGATGACGGCATTCCCGTCTATGGCGCGACGACCGGCGTCGGTGCCATGAAGGATGTTGCCTGGTCGCCCGAAGAGCTGGATGCCTTCAATCTCGGTCTTGTGCGCGCCCACCACTTCGGCACCGGCGAACCGTTTTCCATCTCGGTCGTGCGCAATGCGATGGCGCTGCGCGTCAATACGGCGCTCACCGGTTATGTCGGCTGTTCGACGGATCTGGTCGGGGCCTATCTGGCGCTTCTGGCCGCCGATGTCATTCCGGTCGTCAGGCGCACCGGCTCGATCGGTTGCGCCGATATCGGCCTGATGGGCCAGATCGGGGCGGTGCTGACCGGCGTCGGCGAAGCGCATTACAGGGGCCGACGCCTGCCGGCCGCGCAGGCATTTTCCGAAGCGGGTCTTGAACCTTTCCGGATGGCGCCACGCGATAGTCTTGCCTCGCTCAGCGTCAATTCCGTCAGTTTCGCCGCAGCGGCCGAAGCGACGCGGGCAGCGGCCGGAGCAATCCGCGCCATGCTGGCGACCGGGCTCGCCGCCTCCGCGGCCATGGGCGCTTCGCGCGACCCGTGGGTGGCGGTCACGCATGTCGGCACGCCGCGTGAAAAAATGATCGGCGCATGGCTCTGCCGCGCCTCCGACGGCTGGAGCGATGCAGGGCAGGACTGGCCGGTCGCCACGCATGTGCAGGACCCGCTGAGCCTGCGCATGATCGCTCAGGTGTTCGGATCCGTGTTCGAGGCGGTGCTGACGGCCGGGCATAAGGTGCTGGCAGCGACCGGCCGCTCGGACGACAATCCGGTGATTGCCGAGGGGCGCGTGCTGACCTCGGGCGGGTCGCTGCCGCTCGACGTCACGGTTCTTCTCGAATCCGCTTCGCTTACCATGGCGCATGCGGCCCGCAACGCCTTCAACCGCTGCGTCCTTCTCGGAAACGGTCAGCGCCGGGACCTGCCCGTCAATCTCGTGCCGCCTGGACGTATCGCCACCGGTTTCGGACCGATCATCAAGCTCGCCGGCGAAATCTTTTCGCGTGTATTGTCGATGACCAATCCTGTATCGGCGCAGTCGCTGGTCGTTTCCGGCGGCATGGAGGACGAGGCGGCGTTCCTGCCGCTGGTGATCGAGCGGTTCGAGCGACAGACGCAGGCCTTGAAACGTCTGGCGGCGCTGGAGGCGCTCTTGGCCGCGCAAGCGATGGACATTTGCGGCGACAGGCCAGGCGGGGCCGCGAAACTGGTCTATGACGTTGTGCGCCGCCATGCCGCCTTCTACACGGTCGACCGTCCGCTTTCGGCAGAGGTCGAGGCGATTGAGGACGATCTGTCTGCGGACGCTTTTCTGACCGACCTGATCGCCATTTCGCCGATCCATGCTATCGATGACTTCTTCGCGCTGGGAACGCCTGGCAGACCCGCGGCCGCGTGAGGCAGGAGACAGACGGCACATAGACGACAGGCCGATCAATGGGAGGCAGGGCCATGGCGGATTTCGATCTCGTTTTGCACGGAACGGTGGTTCTTCCGGACCGCATTGTCGATGGGGCCTATGTCGCCGTGCACGACGGCAGGATCGCGCAGATCGGACGCGGCATGCCACCTTCCGCCAAGGACCGGCATATGCTGGGCCACGGCGCCCTGATCCTGCCCGGCGCAATCGATGCGCAGGTGCATTCGCTGTCCCAGAAGGATCAGGAGGATTTCGTCTGGTCCACTCGTTCGGCTGCCGCCGGCGGCGTCACCACCATTGTCGACATGCCCTATGACGAGGGCGATCTGGTCTGCTCTGCCGAGGCGGTGAAACGCAAGATCGCGCATGCCGGCGCGCAGGCGCGCGTGGATTTCGCGCTTTACGGCACGATCGATCCGCAAGAAGGTCCGGCGCGGATTCTCGAGATGGTGGATGCCGGGGTCGCCGCCTTCAAGTTTTCGACATTCGGCACCGATCCGAAACGGTTTCCGCGCATTCCGCCGGCTCTGCTCGATGCTAGCTTTGCAGCCATTGCACCCACCGGCCTCACCGCAGGCGTGCACAATGAGGATGACGAGGCGGTGCGGGCCTATATGGCGACCGTCATGGCCGCCGGCATAACCGACTGGCGCGCGCATGGAATGTCGCGGCCGCCCATCACCGAACTGCTAGCCATGCACACGATCTTCGAAACCGGCGCGCAGACCGGTTGCCCGGCCCATGTGGTGCATTGTTCGCTGGGGCGTGGCTACGATATCGCCGCAGCCTATCGGCGTGATGGTTTTGAGGCGACCGTTGAATGCTGCATCCATTACCTGACACTCGACGAGGAAAACGACGTCAAACGCCTCGGCGGAAAGGCCAAGATCAACCCGCCCATCCGTCCGCGCGCCGAGGTGGAGGCCCTGTGGCGAAAAGTGGCCGATGGAAAAGTCTGGCTGGTTTCCACCGATCACGTGAGCTGGTCGGAAGATCGCAAGACGGATTCCGACATGTTGAAGAACGCATCCGGCGTGCCGGGGCTGGAAGTAATGGTGCCGCTGTTCGTCAAAGGCGCGATGGAACGCGGCATTTCGCTGACATGGGCGGCAAGACTGATGGCGCAGAACCCGGCACGACATTTCCGCATCGACCATGTGAAGGGCGCGCTAACCATTGGCCGCGATGCCGATATCGTGGTGTTGACACCGGAGGAGAAGATCTATGACGCAGCGGCGAGCGGCAACAACGTCGTCGGCTGGAGCCCCTATGACGGCATCCGCCTGCCCTATACAGTACAGGCCACCTATCTGCGCGGCAGATTGGCGGCGCGGGAGGGCCATGTGACGGCGGAACCTGGGCGCGGCCGTTTCGTGCGACCGCCAATAAGACATGTATTGCAAGGGGAACTTTCATGACGTCCAACCTGACGGTCGATGCCGCGCGTATTGCGGCCGACATCACGGCGCTGTCCGAAATCACGGAGCCGGACCGGCCGTGGACGCGACGGGCATTTTCACCGCTGTTTCTGCAAGGCCGCGCCTATGTGGAGCGGCGCATGAAGGATGCGGGGCTTGAGACGCATATCGATCATGCCGGTAACCTGATCGGACGCAGAGCCGGAAAAAAGGGCGGCGGCACGCTGATGATCGGATCGCATTCCGACACGGTGCCCGAGGGCGGGCGGTTCGATGGCATTGCCGGGTTGATTGCCGCGCTGGAAGTGGCCCGTTCGCTTGCCGACAAGGGCATCGAACTCGACCACGATCTGGAGATCGTTGATTTTCTGGCCGAGGAAGTGAGCCCGTTCGGCGTCTCCTGCATCGGCAGCCGCGGCATGACCGGGCAGCGACCAGATACGTGGCTGCACCGCATGGCCGATGGCCGCAGCCTCGCGACCGGCATTGCCGAAATGGGCGGCGACGTGAATGCGGCGACGGCCCGCGGCGACATCAGGGGCTTTCTCGAACTGCATATCGAGCAGGGCACGGTGCTGGAACGCGAAGGCATCAATATCGGCGTAGTGACGGCTATTTCCGGCATTACACGGATCGAAATCGTCGTCGAGGGTCGCGCCGACCATGCCGGCACAACCACCATGCCCGACCGCAAGGATGCGCTGGTGGCAGCCTCCGACATCGTATTGGCAATCCGCGGAGCCGGATTGGAGCTGTCGAAGACGCCAGGGCATTTTACCGCAACGGTCGGCGAATTCGCGATCGAGCCAAATGCCGCCAATGTCGTGCCCTCCCGTGTGCGCATGCTGATCGATGCGCGGGCGGAATTTCCGGCGGACATGGAATTGTTCGGGGCGCAGGTGGAGCGGATCGCCTCCCAGGCGGCCCAACGCTGGGGCGTTACGATCGCGACGCCGGAGCGGATTTCGCATGTCGTCGCGACACCCTGCGACCCCGACATTCTCGATATTCTCGAACGGGCTGCCGATGGCGCGGGCATCACCCATCGCCGCATGGCCTCGGGCGCCGGGCACGATACCGGCTGGATGGCCAAGGCGGCGCCCGCAGCCATGATCTTCGTGCCTTGCAAGGATGGCCGCAGCCACGCCGCCGACGAATGGGCAGAGACCGACGATATCGCGCTTGGAACGGCGGTACTGTTCCAGGCCGTGCAGGACATGGACCGGAGATTGTCTGAGGAGCGCTGACACGATGGGACGCATACTGGTCGAAAAGGATGTCGAGGCCGCCGTCAAGGGCGGGTCCGTTTATGCCGCCGGTGGGGGCGGCTGGGCCGATCATGGCCGCATGCTGGGCTATGCAGCGGTCGCTGTCGGCAAGCCGGAACTGGTATCGATCGATGAATTGAAGGACGACGACTGGGTGGCGACGGCTGCTGCCATCGGTGCACCCGCCTCGACCACGCCCTGGGAAATGCGCGGCGTCGATTATATCCGCGCCGTCGAGATTCTGCAGGAAACGCTAGGTGAAAAGCTTGCCGGCCTCATTATCGGCCAGAACGGCAAATCCTCGACCCTGAATGCCTGGCTTCCCTCCGCCGTCCTCGGCACCAAGGTGGTGGATGCCGTGGGTGACGTGCGTGCGCATCCGACCGGCGACATGGGTTCGATCGGCATGGCGGGTTCGCCCGAGCCGATGATCCACACAGCTGTCGGCGGCAATCGCGAGGAACACCGCTACATCGAGCTGGTGGTGCGCGGCGCGACGGCAAAGATCTCGCCGGTGCTGCGCACGGCGGCCGATCAGTCGGGCGGCTTCATCGCCTCCTGCCGCAATCCGCTACGGGCATCCTATGTGCGCAATCATGCGGCGCTGGGCGGGATTTCCCTGGCGCTGACGCTGGGTGAGGCAATCATCGAGGCGGAAAAGCGTGGCGGCTCGGCCGTGATCGACGCCATCTGCAAGACGACGGGTGGTCAGATCATTGCCGAAGGCGAGATTACAGCCAAGAATGTCGTTTATACGCAGGACGCTTTCGATATCGGCACCATTACCATTGGTGCGGGAGACAATGCGTCGCTACTGCATGTCATGAACGAATATATGGCTGTGGAGGATGCCGGTGGCAATCGTGTGGCCACGTTCCCGTCGGTAATCACGACGCTGTCTGTCGAAGGCGAGCCGCTGAGTGTCGGCCAGCTATCGGTGGGCATGAAGGTTTTTGTGCTGCATGTGCCGATGGAGATTTTGCCGCTGTCTTCCAGCGTCCTCGATCCGACGGTTTATCCCTATGTGGAGAAGGCGATGGGGATCGAGATTGCGAAATATGCGCTGAAGGGGCGCTAGAGCCGAGCGTCAAGGCCATCGCACGGAACGAAGGAGGAGACCCGAATGGCAAAGCACAATCCGCGTCACCCCGATTTTCCCATTCCCAGGGGGCCGGACCTGCGTGCCAAGGGCTGGCGGCAGGAAGCCCTGTTGCGGCTTCTGGAAAATGTTCTGTCTGTCGGCGAGGATCCGGACAATCTGGTTGTCTATGCGGCCCTCGGCAAGGCGGCGCGCAACTGGGCATCCCATAAGGCGATCGTCGAGGCGCTGACGACGATGGACGAGGACCAGACGCTGCTGATTCAGTCCGGCAAGCCGGTGGGGCTGATGAAGACCCATGCCAAGGCGCCTCTTGTCATCATGGCCAATTGCAACATTGTCGGCCAATGGGCGAAAGCCGAATATTTCTACGAGCTGGAGCGCAAGGGGCTGATCTGCTGGGGCGGGCTGACGGCCGGGGCCTGGCAATATATCGGCAGCCAGGGTGTCATTCAGGGCACCTACGAGATTTTCATGCGCATTGCCGAACGACGGTTCGGCGGCGATCTGGCGGGCCGTTTCATCCTCACGGCCGGCCTTGGCGGCATGGGTGGTGCGCAGCCATTGGCCGGGCGCATGGCCGGGGCGGCCATCCTGTGCATCGACATCGACCCGGAGCGCGCGGCCAAACGCAAGATGATCGGATATCTGGACGAGATTGCATCCGATCTCGATGCGGCACTGGCGATGATCGACGCTGCGGTGAAGGAGAAGCAAGCGATCTCCGTCGGTCTCGTCGGCAACGCGGCGGCGGTTTACCCGGAGATTTATCGACGCGGAATCGTGCCCGATATCGTCACCGACCAGACGTCCGCGCATGACCTCGTTTATGGCTACGTGCCGAAGGGCATGGATCTCGCGACTGTGAGAAACCTTCGCAAGGATGGTCAGGGCCAGTTGATGGCGGCAAGCCGTGCCTCGATCGTTGAGCATGTGCAAGCCATGCTGGATTTCCAAAAGGCTGGCGCGGAAGTTTTCGACAATGGCAACCTGATCCGCACACAGGCGCGCGAGGGCGGTGTCACAAACGCCTTCGACATTCCGATCTTCACCGAAGCCTATCTGCGGCCACTCTTCGCACGCGCCATCGGCCGTTCCGCTGGATGGCGCTGTCGGGCGAGGCAAGCGATATTGCCCGCATAGATGATCTGCTGGTCGAGATGTTTCCGGAAAACCGTATCATCACCAACTGGGTACGATTGGCGCGGGAAAACATTCCGTTCGAGGGACTGCCGGCGCGGATCGCCTGGCTGGGGCATGGCGAGCGCACGGCACTGGCTCGACGCGTCAACGAACTGGTCGCGAAGGGCGAGCTGGCCGGACCGATCGCGTTTTCACGCGATCATCTCGATGCCGGGGCCATGGCGCACCCGAACATCATGACGGAGCGGATGAAGGACGGATCGGACGCGATCGCCGACTGGCCGCTGCTCGACGCCATGATGCTATGCGCCTCCATGGCGGACCTCGTCGTCGTGCATTCCGGCGGTGGTGGTTATGCCGGCTACATGACCAGCTGTGGCGTCACCGTGGTGGCCGATGGCACGCATGAGGCCGATGAGCGGCTTGAGCATGCGCTGACGAACGATACGGCGCTGGGCGTGATCCGCTATGCCGATGCGGGCTACGAGGAAGCGCTTGACGAGGTCGAAAGGAAGGCTGTGCCGCATATCCGGACGCAGTGACGATGCGCGCGGCCGGGGCCCCTGGGCAGCGAACCGAAGGCCCCCTTTGTCGCCGGCAAAATCGTTTTCAATGTTATGCAGCATCTTGCTCAAGCGGCGCTGGCGTATCGGATCGTGATCGAAGGCGGACAGTCCGGCCATCATTCCGCCGCGATCATCGGTTCGCTAGAGGAATATAGTCCTTTCGCAGGATGCATCTTGCGCAATGCGTGGTGCATCGACACTGTTGCTGCATGACCACTTCGCCCATCGAACCGGAAACCCAGGCGTTTCGACAGATCGATCGGCCGGCTTCTGGAGGCCTCATGGCGCTTGGCGCTTCGCATCGATTGACCGACGGCATCGCAGCCGTCGAAACCATGACGCGCTTTGCGCTGGCCGTGCTGGCGCTCGCATCCGGCGTCTATACCTATCTGGGCGCACGCACGATCCTTGATGGTTCGCCGACGGCGGTGTTCTTTGCTGCCATCATCTATTCCGTCTCGGTCTCGGTCGGCATCTATGCCTTCTGGTCCTATATGATGCGGTTTTATCCGCATGTGACGAGTCGCACCGGACGTACGGGCCTCCTGTTCGTGATGGCGGCCGGTTGCGCGATGATCATGGCCATGTCGAGCTGGCTCAATGCCGCCGCGCTCGCGGGCTCGGCCGCCGTGGAACGGCATCTCGCCCGTTCGGTCGAGGATTATTCCGCCGATCTCGACCGCGCCCACCAGAATGCGCTCGCCGCACAAAGCCTGCTGCCGGACATCCAGCGCGCCTCCGAACGCTTCTCGCAACTGGCTGCCGTCGAGCGGCAGTCCGGCTCCCTTACCGGTACGACCGGCTCCGGCAGCGTCGTGCAGTTGCTCACCCAGATGTCGGCGCAGATGAAATCGCTCGAGGGCAATATCAACGCCTCGCGTGAACAGGTCACCGAACTGGTGGAACAGGGCCAGAAGCGGCTGGAGACCATGCGCACCATTCTCTCGACGCCGGGCGCGATCGAGCCCCGGGCGGATCAGTTCTCTTCGGAAGCCGTGGCACTGACCAATATCATGACGCAGCTTTCGCAGATGTCGGTTGCGCCTTCCATCCGCCGCGCTGCCGACGACCTCTCGCTCGGCTTCATCGCCCCGGTACCGGATGGCGCCGCCCCCGACCTTGTTAACCGCCAGAACCAGGTGATGGAGACGGTCAAGACATCGGTCGCAGCACAGTCCAAGGCCTTGGCCAAGGCGGCGGATGAAATTCTCGAACGGCCGCCTGTGGCGGAACGCCGTTTCGTGCCCATGTCATCGGCAGAGGCCGTGCTGCAATATGCCTATGACTTCATTCCCGCATGGGCCGGCGCCATTTCCATCGACCTTCTTCCCGGCGTCATGGTGTTCATTCTCGCGATTGTCCACGGCTCCATTCGCCGTCAGGAAGAAGGCATGTCGTTTGCCGAACGTCTGACGGTGGCCGAACTCATGGAAACGCTGTCTCTGCAAAAGGCGATTTCGGAAAGGTCGGCCGAGGCGAAGACCGGTGCCCAGCCGAATGCCGAGGAGGTGGCGCTGGCCGCCGCGGAAGAACGTGCGCAACGGGAACATGACGCGGACGACGGGGCCGAAAATCGGGATGAGGCACATTTTTCACGCGCCGATCATCACCGCACGGCAGACGGAGACGACACCCATCACGCGACGAATGTCGCAAGTTTCGATCCGGCCAAGACCCCGCGCAAAGGCCCCTGATCCGTGAGCCAGTTCAGCCGATCCGTTGCCACCAATGTTACTGCCGAGCCGAAGAAGCCCCGCAGTCTGATGCAGGTTCTGGCGTCGATCGACGATGGCACGATCCTGCGTACAGTGTTCTACCTCCTGCTGGGGGCTGCCGTCACGTTCCTTGCCGTCGATGTGTATGAGATTGCCACAAGGAAGGCCAATGAAAGCCTTCCCGGTCACGACCCGCTGACCACCGACGCGCCGGTGCTTCCACCGGCCCTGACCGAAGGTACGCCACATGCGCCGCCAGTCGAACCGGCAAGCCCGGCCGAGGTGCTGCGCAAGCCGATCACCTTCAATCTGGCGACAGGCGGCGTGCTGCTTGCCGAAGGCGCAATCGATCCCGGTGCGGCCGAACGGTTCAGGGCCGAGATCGAGGCGCGCGGTGAATATGTGAAAACGGTGACGCTCAATTCGCCGGGCGGCTCGGTGGAAGACGCCATCGCCATGTCGAAACTGATCCGCGACAGGAAGCTGGTAACGCGTGTGAAGGAACGCGCGCTCTGCGCTTCCTCCTGCCCGATCGTTTTTGCCGGCGGGGTGATGCGGATTGCGGAAAAGGATGCGGTGATCGGCGTGCACCAGGTCTTTAACGGCAGTCGCGAAAAACCTTCGCCGGAAGAAGCCATGTCGGCCGCGCAATCGACCACCGCCCGCATCGCCCGGCATCTGGAGGAGATGGGCATCGGCGCCGGTGTCTGGCTGAAGGCGCTGGAGACCCCGCCCGACCGGCTCTACTATCTGACGCCGAAGGAATTGGCGGATTTCCGGCTCACCACGCCGGGCGTAACACCTGCGGCGACGGCATCTCCGGTGCGGCGACCCTGACCGAACGCAAAGCGCCCGATATCGCCCGCGATTGCAACTTCCGCCCCAAAGGCTTAGCTTCCCGCCGACATCATTACGGGCAGAGCCATGGATCTTGCGGGCAAGCGCATTCTTCTCATCATCGGCGGCGGGATTGCCGCGTATAAAAGCCTCGATCTGATCCGCCGGTTGCGCGAGCGCGGTGCGCAGGTGCGGCCGGTCATGACCCGCGCGGCGCAGGAATTCATAACCCCGCTTGCCGTCGGTGCATTGTCGTCGGGCCACGTCTATACCGACCTGTTTTCGCGCGAGGACGAGCAGGATGTCGGCCATATAAGACTGGCGCGCGATTGCGACCTGGTTCTGGTTGCGCCCGCGACCGCTGACCGGATGGCAAAAATGGCGCATGGCCTGGCCGACGATCTTGCCGGCGCCGTGCTGCTGGCCACCGGCCGCTCGGTGCTGCTCGCACCCGCGATGAACCCGAAAATGTGGCAGGCGGCGGCGACGCTGCGCAATGTCGAGACGCTGAAAGGCGACGGCATCGCATTTGTCGGCCCGATGGCCGGCGAGATGGCGGAAAGCAACGAGGCGGGCACCGGCCGGATGGCCGAGCCGCTGCAGATCGTCGATGCGGTGATCGACCTGCTCGGTGGCGGGCCGATGCCGCTCCAGGGCCGTCGGGCGATCGTCACGTCCGGGCCGACGCATGAGCCGATCGATCCGGTGCGCTATATTGCCAATCGCTCTTCCGGCAAGCAGGGCCACGCGATTGCCGCAGCACTGGCCAAGCTCGGAGCCGACGTCACGCTGGTTTCCGGGCCGGTGACGATCCCGGAGCCGGATGGCGTCACCACCGTGCATGTGGAAACGGCAAGCGAGATGCTGGCGGCTGTCGAAGCGCACCTTCCGGCCGATATTGCCGTCATGGTGGCGGCGGTGGCGGACTGGCGTGTCGCCACCTCAGCCGGTCAGAAGATCAAGAAACAACCGGGCGAAGCTCCGCCGCCGCTGATGCTTGCGGAAAACCCGGACATCCTGAAGACGGTCGGCCACCATGTGCAGCGGCCCAAACTCGTCATTGGCTTTGCCGCCGAGACACAGGATGTCGAGGACAATGGCCGCGCCAAACTGGCGCGCAAGGGGGCCGACATGATCGTGGCCAACGACGTTTCCCCACAAACAGGCGTGATGGGTGGTGACCGCAACCGGGTCCACATCATTTCGGCCGAGGGGATCGACATATGGCCGGAGCTTTCCAAGACCGATGTCGCCCAGCGGCTGGCGGCATGGATTGTGGCACGGTTTTCCAGCTGAAACACGCGCGAAGCGGCTGTGCACCGAAGAAGCTGAGGACCGAGTCGGGTATTCCCCTGCTCGGGCCCAGATCAGGCAGCCTGCGAAAACAGTTTTGGTTCGAAAACGCCCCTTTTCATGCCCTCGTCGCTGAGCGTCACGGCGCTGCCATCGGGAATTTCCATCCAGGCATCGACATCATCGTTCAACGGTTCCGACACAAGGCAATACCCTGACTGCCCGCCCATCGGCGCCGCATAGAGCGTCGGTGGCCGGTTATCGGTCGCATAGCGCACGGCATAGAGCTGCCTGCCATTGGAAAAGGCGGCGGTGAAGCGCACGAGCGCGTCGCCGCCGTGACGACGCGAGAACGCCTCGACCGTTGCGATGGCTTGGGCCATGGCGCCGAATGGATCTTCATCCAGCCCGAAGTGCAGCGCGAGAAGGAAGAGCAGTTCGGAATCCGTCGTGCCGGTGCGGGCGTCGAACAGCGCGTCGGGCAGCAGCGCCTCCATGCGCCGGCGGATGCGGTCAAACCCGGCAATCTGGCCATTGTGCATGAACGACCAACGGCCGTGGACAAAGGGGTGGCAGTTATCCCGACGCGTGCCGCCATGTGTGGCGGCGCGCACATGCGCCAGGAAAAGCGGCGAGCGTATCTGCCGTGCCAGGCTGCGCAGATTGCAGTCGGACCATGCCGGCAGGATGTCGCGGTAACGCCCCGGTTCGGAATGATCGCCATACCAAGCGATGCCAAAACCATCGCCATTGGTGGCGGTCTTGGCGCGATTGGCGCAGTGCGATTGCTCGATCAGCGAATGGGCGGGCGAGGATACGAGCTCTTCGAGATAAAGAGGGTTACCACGGTAGGCTGCCCAACGGCACATGGCTTTCACTGCTCCAATCAGGACTGCGAAAAGAGGCGACTCATACCCGCAAGGGTCGATGCATATGGCTAACGAAAGGTTAAACTAACCGTATTCATGACGGAATTGCGACAGTCGCGCCCAGGCATTATGCAAGGCGACGCACGACTGTGACACCTGAGCAACGTTTGGCCGCTACCGTACCGAAGGGGTCCGTCACGGACGCGGACGGGGCGATCGGGGTTGCCGGCCCCGATCGCCGACCTAATTATCAGCACATGTCACAACAAGCAAAAGCCAGCAAAATCATGCGGGTCGGTTCCTCCTCGCCCTCTGCTGAGGCCGTATGCGAGCTTCTCCGCGACGTCGATCGATTTGCCCTCTTCGTGGATATCGACGGCACACTGATCGATCTTGCCGCAACGCCTGACGGTATCACCGTGCCGCCGGACCTGCCTTCAAACCTGGCGGCGGTGTCGCAGAAACGTGGAGGGGCGCTGGCGCTTGTAACGGGTCGGGCGCTTGCCTATGCCGATGCGCTGTTTACGCCGCACCGTTTTCCGATCGCCGGGCTGCATGGTGCCGAGCGTCGCATGGCTGACGGTACTGTCGACAAGGTTACCGTGACGCCGCATTTCCAGGCGCTCAAGGCCGAGATTGCCGACAACGCTGCCGGCTGGCAGGGGGTGCTGATCGAGGACAAGGGGGCGGCGGTCGGTGCCCATTATCGCCAGGCGCCGGAGCGCCGTGACGCGCTCGAAGCACTGATGCAAGCGGCAGCCGCAAAGGCGGGTCCAGAGTTTGCCCTGCAACGGGGCAAGATGGTGATCGAGCTTCGCCCCGCCCGCGCAAGCAAGGGCGAAGCGGTTAAACGTTTTCTTGAAGAGGCGCCGTTTTCCGGGCGCCTGCCGATCACCATTGGTGACGACCTGACCGACGAGGCCATGTTCCGTGTGGCAAACGAGCTCGGCGGCCATTCGATCCATATCGGCGACGCCATGCTTGCCGATGGCAGCAAGACGGCCGCCACCCTTCTTATCCCCAGCGCGCAGGAATTTCGCGACATTCTGGTGGACCTGGCGCGATAGCGCCGGAGTTCGTCAACTTTATATCTGAAAGGAATTTGCCTTGAGCCGCCTTGTGGTCGTTTCGAACCGTGTCACCGTTCCCAAGAAGGCGGGCGATGCACCCGCCGGCGGTCTTGCTGTTGCCTTGCAGGCCGCCCTGCAGGAGCGCGGCGGCATCTGGATGGGCTGGTCGGGCAATTCCAGCGGCGATAACGAGCCGGCAGAGATGGATATTCGCGAACATGGCAACATCACCTATGCGCTGACCGACCTCACCGACACCGATGTGGAGGAATATTACCACGGTTTTGCCAATCGGGTGCTCTGGCCGATTTGCCACTACCGGCTGGATCTGGCCGAATACGGGCGCAAGGAAATGGCCGGCTATTTCCGCGTCAACCGTTTTTTTGCCCACAAGCTGGCGCCGCTTCTCAAGGAAGACGACATCATCTGGGTGCACGACTATCACCTCATCCCGCTTGCCGCGGAACTGCGGCAGATGGGTTTCAAGAACAGGATCGGCTTCTTTCTGCACATTCCCTGGCCGCCGGCCGACGTACTGTTCGCCATGCCGGTGCATGAGCAGATCATGCGCGGGCTGTCGCAATACGATCTCGTTGGCTTCCATACCGATTTCGACCTCGATAATTTCGGCGGCGGCCTGGTACGCGAGGGGATCGGCGAACGGCTGGAGGGCGGCCGCAAGTTCTCGACCTATGGGCGGACGTTCAAGGGTGGCGCCTATCCGATCTCGATCGAAACCCAGGCGTTTTCCCAGTATGCGCAGCGGGCGTCGCGCAATGCCATGGTCAAGAAGGCCCGCGAAAGCATAGAGGGTCGCGACCTGATCATCGGTGTCGACCGGCTGGATTATTCCAAAGGTATTACACAGCGCATCGATGCGTTCGAAAAGTTCATCGACCTCAACCCGGCCTACCAGAACAAGGTCACCTATCTGCAGGTAACACCGAAATCCCGTTCGGAAGTGCCGGAATACGAGGAGATGCAGCGCACGGTGGCTGAACAGGCGGGACGGGTAAACGGCGCTCTCGGCCAGGTGGATTGGACCCCGATCCGCTATGTCAACCGGTCGATCGCCCGGCCGCTTCTGGCCGGCCTCTACCGGCTTGCCAAGATCGGGCTGGTAACGCCGCTGCGCGACGGCATGAACCTTGTCGCCAAGGAATATGTCGCCGCGCAGGATCCGGCCGATCCTGGGGTTCTGGTCCTGTCCCGATTTGCCGGAGCGGCGCGCGAACTTTCCGGAGCTCTTCTCGTCAATCCATACGATATCGAAGGTACCGCGCACGCCATTGCCCGCGGTCTCACCATGTCACTCGAAGAGCGCAAGCAGCGCTGGGAGCAGATGATGAAGCATCTGCTGGAATATGACATCAACCGCTGGTGCGATGACTTCCTGAAGGATCTGACCGCGGATTGAGATCGTAGCCGCGTGACAATGCCGATATCTAACACTCTGATGGTGGTCAACGCATTGGACGTGATGGTCGCAATCGACTGAGCACGGTGGCGCAGGCCTTCCAATGCGGACATTGCAGCGCTAATGCTGCCGGATGTTCCATCTCGCTCAAGCCGCCACATTCGAACAGGTGGTCAAGAACAGCCGCTTTGCGGCCATCGCCCTTCCCGTTCCCAGCGAGGAGGCGGTCAAGGCTGCATTGAGCGAACACAGTCTTGCGGACGCAAGTCATAATTGCTGGGCATGGCGGATCGGCTCCGCCTATCGTTTCTCCGACGACGGCGAACCGAGCGGCACGGCGGGCAAGCCGATCCTTGCAGCAATCGACGGGCAGTCGCTGGATCAGGTTCTGGTGATCGTCACCCGCTGGTTCGGCGGCGTCCTGCTCGGCAGCGGAGGGCTGGTGCGCGCCTATGGCGGTACGGCGGCGGCATGCCTGCGGGCGGCAGCGCTGGTGGAGGTCAAGCCCACAGTTCAGGCCATGGTCGAAATCGAATTTTCCGATCTCGCGCGCATCAGGGCGAAGCTGTTGGCGGTCATCGACCTCAGCATCGAGGACGAGCAGTTTACCGCAACCGGCGCCACTCTTTGCATGCGCGTGCCAGAGGCGCAGATAGACACCGTTTCACGGCTGATCTGCGATCTCACAAGCGGACGCGCCGCGCTGAAACGCGACGACGCCTGAAGATCACGCCGCCTTAGCGACGTGATATTCCTTGATCGCCACCATTTTGATAGCCGGGTAACGTTCGGACTCGTAGCGCAGCGAGAAAGCATCCTGGGCCAAGAAGACAGGATCGCCGTCGAGATCGCGGGCGATATCGCCACGCTTGACGGTGACGAATTTTTCAAGCTCCGCCTTGTCATCACACGACACCCAGCGACAGACGGAAAAACGCGACATTTCGAAAGAGACCGGCAGCGAATATTCGGCCGACAAGCGCTCCTTCAGGACATCGAGCTGCAGAGCCCCGACGACGCCGACAATGGCTGGCGAGCCATCTTCGGGTGAAAACAGCTGTACGACGCCTTCCTCGGCCATCTGCTGGAGAGCTTCCTTGAGCTTTTTCGCCTTCATCGCGTCTTCCAGACGCACACGGCGCAGAATTTCAGGCGAGAAGTTCGGCACGCCCTGGAAGACCAAGGCTTCGCCCTCCGTCAGCGTATCGCCGATACGAAGCGTGCCATGATTGGGAATGCCGACGACATCACCGGCAAAGGCCGTATCAGCAAGCTGGCGTTGCGAGGCGAAGAAGAATTGCGGCGCGGTAAGACCAAGCTGCTTGCCGGTGCGGGCGAGTCGCGCCTTCATGCCGCGTTCGAGCTTGCCCGAGCAGATGCGCGCAAAAGCAATACGGTCACGATGGTTTGGGTCCATATTCGCCTGAATCTTGAAGACGAAGGCTGTCATCTTGTCTTCGGCGGCATGCACGGTGCGGATGTCGGCAATCTGGTCACGCGGCGGCGGTGCATAGGCACCGAGCGCGTTGATGAGGTCGCGGACGCCGAAATTGCGCAGGGCCGAGCCGAAGAAGACTGGGGTCATGTGGCCTTCGAGGAAAGACTGCTGGTCAAACGGGCGGCAGGCTTCCAGAGCGAGTTCGGTTTCCTCGATGAAGGCTGCGCGTTCGTTTTCCGGCAGACGGTCGGCAACGGATTGCGGGCCGTTGACCGGCAGCGCATCCACCTGCGTGTCGGAGCCGCGAAACGTGTTGCCAGCCAGATTGTAGGCACCGCAAAAGGTCTTGGCACGTCCGACCGGCCAGGTGACCGGAGCGGTATCGAGCGCCAGCTTTTCCTCAACTTCATCGAGGATTTCGAACGGGTCGCGGCTTTCGCGGTCCATCTTGTTGATGAAGGTAATGATCGGAATGTCGCGCATGCGGCAGACTTCGAACAGTTTCAACGTGCGCGGCTCGATGCCCTTGGCGGCGTCGATGACCATGACGGCTGCATCCACCGCCGTCAGCGTGCGATAGGTGTCGTCGGCGAAGTCCTCGTGACCGGGCGTATCGAGAATGTTGAAGACATTGCCCTGATATTCGAAGGTCATCACCGAGGTCACCACCGAAATACCGCGTTCGCGCTCGATCTTCATCCAGTCGGAGCGTGTCTGAATGCGGTCCTTCTTGGCCTTGACCTCACCCGCCAGCTGGATGGCGCCGCCAAACAGAAGCAGTTTTTCCGTAAGCGTGGTCTTGCCGGCATCCGGGTGGGCGATGATCGCAAAAGTGCGGCGGCGGGAAACCGCCTCTGCCAGTGTTTCGGCCATGGGAAATCCTTTGAGTTGCCGCGTATCTAGCGATTTGGCGTCAGATATGCAATTGACCGCGGGTAAAACAGGAGAATGACATGCACGACGTGATAGGCCCCGTGGTCAACCTGATCCGCCTGCCGAACGGCGCCGGGCTTGAGCTTCCGGCCTATGAAACATCCGGTGCCGCCGGCATGGATTTGCGGGCCGCCATTGCCGAGGACGAGACAATGACGCTCCGGCCGGGCAAGCGCGCGCTCGTGGCGACCGGCTTCGTCTTCGAAATCCCCACCGGTTTCGAGGCGCAGATCCGTCCGCGTTCCGGCCTTGCCTTCAAGAACGGCATCACCTGCCTTAACACGCCCGGCACGATCGACAGCGATTACCGCGGCGAAGTGAAAGTGCTGCTGGTCAACCTCGGCGACGAGGATTTTGTCATCACGCGCGGCATGCGCATCGCCCAGATGGTGGTGGCGCCGGTCACGCAGGTGCAGATTGCCGAAATCGTAGGGACATCGCAAACCGGCCGCGGCGCGGGCGGTTTCGGCTCGACGGGCGTGTGAGGGCAGATGCCAAGGTGCGGCTCTTGGGCGCAGACCAGCCGCGCGGCAGATGGACCCCGGTGGTCGCAATCTCTCCCGCGCCCTAGAAAATGCTAGCGGCATGACATCAGCAGTGAAATGGTCCTGCTCAATACCGGCTTTGCCATTACAGCCGGCCTCACGCTCTCAAGCTCTTGAGGCCATCGTGGCATCAAGACAGGGCAAACGAAGTGAGTATCCGGATCGGATGGCTGCTACTGCACCACATGCCGCATGGCGATCCGCCAATGCGATAATGCCGCCGGGTCATTCCCAAGGAGCCGATCCGGCTACCGGCACTGGCACGTCTCTGAAAATCGCAATGGATCTTTTTTTCGCGCAGATACGATCGAGACACGGCACCGGCACAAAAGGCCAGGCTACCCCTGTCGGACGGCATGGACTTTCCAAAAGAGGCGTGTGGGCGGGCTGGCCGGGATCGATAACGGGCTTGTTCAAAATCGGTCGAAAAGCGTCGAATTTTTCCGCCACTAGCCGCCATATGCAAGGTGGCATCCTCGCATTGTAACGGGCGAAGTTCTATTTTCTGTCGAGATTTTAGAACGGAGAATGACATGTCGGAGAAGAAGCCCGGTCGGGGTCGCATCTATGCCTCGATTACACAGACCATAGGCGACACGCCGCTGGTGCGCCTCGACAAGCTGGCCAAGGAACAGGGCCTGAAAGCCACGATCCTTGCCAAGCTGGAATTCTTCAACCCGATCGCTTCGGTAAAAGACCGTATCGGTGTTGCGATGCTTGAAGCGATGGAGGCCGATGGACGCATTGCGCCCGAAAGGACGGTTCTGATCGAGCCGACCTCGGGTAATACCGGCATCGCGCTGGCCTTTGCCGCCGCGGCCAAGGGCTACAGGCTGATCCTTACCATGCCGGAAACCATGTCGATCGAACGGCGCAAGATGCTAGCGCTTCTGGGCGCCGAACTGGTGCTGACCGAAGGCGCCAAGGGCATGAAGGGCGCCATCGCCAGGGCCGAGGAACTGGCCGCATCAACGCCGGATGCCATCATTCCGCAACAGTTTGAAAACCCTGCCAATCCCGAAATCCATCGCAAGACGACGGCGGAAGAGATCTGGAACGATACCGAGGGCCAGGTTGACATCTTTGTCGCCGGCATTGGCACGGGCGGCACGATCACCGGGGTTGGCCAGGTGCTGAAGGCGCGCAAACCTGACGTGAAGGTGATTGCCGTCGAGCCGACGGAATCGCCGGTACTTTCGGGTGGCGAACCGGGCCCGCACAAGATCCAGGGCATCGGTGCCGGCTTTGCGCCGAAAATTCTCGACACGGAGATCTATGACGAAATCGTCACCGTAACCAGCGCCCATGCGATGAAGACGGCGCGGCATGTGGCGCGCCTGGAAGGCGTGCCAGTCGGCATTTCGTCCGGCGCGGCGCTCAAGGCCGCAATCGAGATCGGCAAGCGGCCGGAAAATGCGGGCAAGACGATCGTGGTGATCATTCCATCCTTTGCCGAGCGCTATCTTTCGACGGCCCTGTTCGAAGGTCTCGGCGGCTGACCAATGCCGGGAGGCCGACCCGGTTGACGGTCGCGTCGTAACAAGCGGCGACACCGTCAGTCGTTCAGCCCCTTGCCTTCAAGGATACGCGGCACGGCCTTGTCGATCCGAGCCTGCCGGGTCTTCGACTGTTTTGGTGCTGCGAAATTGAGAAGATAGGCGCGCTGCCGGCCCGGCGTCAGCGCTTCGAAGGCAGTCTTGAGTTCGGGCGCCGCTTCGAGCCGTGCCTGAAACTCCTGCGGCACCGGAAACTCTTCCGTCTTGCGGTACGCGACCTTCAGCCCCGCCTTCTCCACCGTTACCGCCTCCTGCACATAGGCGATCAAGACATCGCGCATCCGCGCGATTTCAACAGCTTGGGTGAAACGGATCTGACGGGTGGCCTGAACGTTCTTGGTCTGCTGGATGAGGATGTTTTGCGGATCCTTCATCAGCACGCCCTTGAAGAACAACAGCGCGCAATAATCATTGAAACCGTGGATGATGATCGCGTTCGCGCCCTCCACGGTATAGCAGGGCTCGCCCCATTTCAGCTGCTCCACCAGCCCGCATTCCAGCACGATCTCGCGCAGAACCTCAAGTTCCTCGCGCCAATGCGTCTGCCGCTCGAAATAGGCATCGACGTCCGGGTTCGTTGCTGCCTTGACCATCACCCCTCCCGTGCCCTGTCCATGCCCCGCCCAAGCTTCGATCGGGTCCTTGCCTGCCTCCCGTAAGACCTGCGCCTCCATGGCCGTGCGGCCCACCGCGTGCCCCTCGATAGTATGACTGCAGTGTTTGCGCCGGTACCGGCAGGATGCGAATGCTTTCAAGCGGGAGCTGGTGCCGGACGCTCTCCAGCCATGCGAT
Organism: Neorhizobium sp. NPDC001467; assembly: GCF_050275975.1. Lineage (NCBI taxonomy): Bacteria > Pseudomonadati > Pseudomonadota > Alphaproteobacteria > Hyphomicrobiales > Rhizobiaceae > Neorhizobium > Neorhizobium sp. NPDC001467. Next base: position 59,276 of record NZ_JBNNPS010000006.1, read on the forward strand.
AGGAAATGGCCTCGGCAAGGTGAATGCGACCAACCGTATCATGATCGTCAAGATCGGCAAGGGTGCGCGCGACCTTCAATACCCGGTGATAGCCGCGCGCGGAAAATTTCAACTTTTCGGCGGCATCGCGCAGCAATTGCAGCCCTGCCGGATCCGGCGCGGCAAATGTTTCGATCATGGCTGTCGAGCAGTGGGCGTTGGTGCTGGTGACGCCGCCCTGCCCGGCCGCCGCGTAACGTTCCTGCTGGCGGGCCCGGGCGCGGGCGACCCGACGCGCGACGTCGGCGCTACGCTCGGCCGGCACCGGACGGATCAGATCGACAGCGGAAACCGCCGGCACTTCGATACGGATATCGATCCGGTCCATCAGCGGTCCTGAAATGCGCGCCTGATAATCGGCGGCGCAGCGCGGACCGCGGGCGCAGGTGTGGCCCGGTTCACCTGCCATGCCGCAACGGCAGGGGTTCATCGCGGCGATCAGCTGTATGGCCGCCGGATAGGACACCCGGTGATTGGCCCGGGCGATGACGCATTCGGCCGTTTCCAGTGGTTGGCGCAGCGCATCCAGCACTTGCGGCGAAAATTCCGGAAACTCGTCGAGAAACAGCACGCCGTGATGGGCAAGCGACGCCTCACCCGGCCTTGCCCGCAGACCGCCACCGACAAGGGCCGCCATGGTGGCCGAATGATGAGGAGCACGATACGGCCGCCGATCCGACAGCTTGCCGCCCGACAGCTGGCCTGCAATCGAGTGGATCATCGAAACTTCAAGGAGTTCGGCCGCGGCAAGCGGCGGCAGGATGGAGGGCAGGCGTGCCGCCAGCATGGATTTTCCCGAACCCGGCGGGCCGATCATCAAGAGGTTGTGCCCGCCGGCGGCGGCAACCTCAAGCGCCCGCTTGGCGCTCTCCTGGCCTTTGATATCGGCCAGGTCCGGCAGATCGGCGGCCGGTGCCCGGATCGCCGGCTGCGGACGCGACAGAACCTGGGTGCCGCGAAAATGGTTGGCAAGCGCGACCAGGCTGCGAGGTGCGAGGATATCGATCTCATCGCCTGCCCAGGCGGCTTCCGCGCCGCTCTCGGCCGGGCAGATCAGCCCCTTGCCGAGCGCGTTCGCGCCGATCGCTGCCGGCAACGCGCCAGCTACCGGCGCCAGCGTGCCGTCAAGATTGAGTTCGCCAAGAACGGTATAGCCGGCCAGCGCATCGGCCGGGATGGCGCCGAGCACGGCCATCAGGCCGAGCGCGATCGGAAGATCGAAATGCGAGCCTTCCTTGGGCAGGTCGGCCGGGGCGAGATTGATGGTGATCTTCTTGGGCGGCAAGGCAAGCCCGGAAGCATGAAGCGCCGCCTGCACCCGCTCGCGGCTTTCGGCGACGGCCTTGTCCGGCAGGCCGACGATATGCATGTTGATCTTGCCCGGCCCGATCATGACCTGCACATCGACCGGAACGCCTTCAATGCCCTGAAACGCCACAGTACCGACACGCGCCACCATTGCCCAGTTCCCTCTTGCCGGCAGGGCGACACACGCCTGACGCGACCCCGGTTGCAATCAAGCATAGAATGAGGTCGCAGACAAGAACATCAAAGGAACAAATACTCTCTTTACGTTCATTCTGGTTGCATCTGGTTGCAAACCGCGAACAAAGGCGAGAGAAGACGGGAACGAACCGGGACGGCCCATCATCGGCGATCGCTCATCCCTTTCACAACCCGGCACCAGACGCGTTTTCGGCCAAATGTTCCACTGGGAATGAGCGCAGGGTCAGGCGTTGCGCTTGGCTTCGATCGCATCCCAAAGCAGGCTGGCGACATCAGCGCCGCCAAACTTCTTCACCTCGCGAATGCCCGTGGGCGACGTGACGTTGATCTCGGTCATGTAATCGCCGATCACATCGATACCCACGAAGAGAAAACCGCGCTCGCGCAGGGCAGGTCCGATGCGGGCGCAGATTTCCCGCTCGCGCGCCGTCAGCTCGGTGGGTTCGGCGCGGCCGCCGACATGCATGTTGGAGCGGCTGTCGGTTTCGGCCGGCACACGGTTGATGGCGCCAACCGGTTCACCATCCACCAGCAGGATGCGCTTGTCGCCCTTGCGAACTTCCTTGAGGTAGCCCTGGGCGATATAGGGTTCGCCGCGATACATCTGGCCGAACATTTCGAGAAGCGAAGTGAAGTTGCGGTCGTCGCGGGCCGAGTGGAACACGCCGGCGCCGCCATTGCCATAGAGCGGTTTGAGAATGATATCGCCCAGTTCCTGGCGGAAGGCGGCGATTTCGGCCGGATCACGCGAGATCAGTGTCGGCGGCATCAGGTCGGCGAATTCGGTAACGAAAATCTTTTCAGGCGAGTTGCGCACCCAGGCTGGATCATTGACGACCAGCGTCTTGGGATGAATGCGCTCAAGCAGGTGGGTCGAGGTGATATAGCCCATGTCGAAAGGCGGATCCTGGCGCAGGTGGACCACGTCGATGGTTGACAGATCGACCCGCTCCTTGTCACCGAGCGTATAGTGATCGCCCTTGACGTCGCGCAACTGCATCGGCTCGAGCGCGGCGAAGATGCGGCCGTCGCGCATGGTCAGCCGGTCCGGCGTATAATGGAAGACCTGATAGCCGCGCGTCTGCGCTTCCAGTGCCATCGCGAATGTTGAATCACCGGCAATATTGATGCCGGAGACATGATCCATCTGGAACGCGACTGTCTTGATCTTCGCCATAGGCCACCCTTTGAAAATGCCCGCCTGATGTAAGACGACGGGGCAAGGATGGCAACCGCTTCGGCAGCCTTATCGTTACCGGTCTTCAGGCCGCCAGAGCAGCCTTTTTCTTCGGCATGAACTTTGCCCACGCGCGAAAAGCGTAAGACAGCGGCATGGGCAGCGGCTTGCGCACGAAGGCGATCTTTTTCACGTAAGTGTCGATATGCCAGGTGGCCCAGGTGCCGCCGCGGAAATAGCCGACATCGCCGGGCCCGAGCGTGCGCTCGCTACCGTCTTCGGCGCGGATATGCACTTCGCCTTCCAGAATGACGACGGTCTCGTCCCAGCCGAAATACCAGCGGAAGGTGCCGGCCGTGCAATCCCACACACCGGTGGCGGCGAATTTGTCAACGGCTTGCGAGTGGGCGCAGTAGCGCGCCTGCGGATCGCCGGCGATCACCCAGTCGGGCTCGATCGGAAGCGGCGTCATCTCCGCCGTGGCCGAGCTGCCGCCGACGAAGGGCGACGGCGCGGCAGCAAAGGTCGGCCGGCCCTGCCCCTTGTAACGAATACCGACGGCAGCGACTGCAAGGCCAAGATAATGCAATGCCATATCAATCCCCCTGATCCTGATCGGGGACAATGATAGGGCAGGAGCGTCTATCGGCGGTTGCGCAAATCGTTAAAATTGCAGCAACCGCGCCAAGTTTGTCTGGCTTAGCCGACCGGGGCCGGGCTCGGCATGTCGATCACGGCCTTGGGCTGGCCGGACACGGCAATCCGCCTGCCATCTTCGGCCGAGAAGAAGTGCAGTCTTGCCGGATCGACGCCGATGCGCATCGTTGCCGGAATATCCGTTTCGCCCGACAGGGTGATCGTCAGCGGCTGATCGCCGACCAAGCCGTGGACGAGGCGCTGCGAGCCGAGTTCCTCGACATATTCTACCCCAAAGGGCATGCCTTCCTCGCCGGAAACCACGCGCAGATCTTCGGCGCGCAGACCGACGGTGACGGGGCCGGAGGTCGGCGCATAGCCGGCGAGCGAAATCATCGCCGGGCCGATCGCCAGCCGGTCGCCTTGGCACTCGCCCTTGACCAGGTTCATGGCCGGCGAGCCGATGAAACTGGCGACGAAGGTGGAGGCCGGCGTGTGATAGACTTCGAGCGGCGAACCCACCTGTTCGATCCGCCCGCCATTCAGAACCACCAGCCGGTCAGCCAGCGTCATCGCTTCCAGCTGGTCGTGGGTGACGTAGATCGAGGTCGTTCCGAGACGGCGCTGCAGGCGCTTGATCTCGCCGCGCATCGATACGCGCAGCTTGGCATCGAGGTTGGAGAGCGGCTCGTCGAACAGGAAGACCGAGGGCTTGCGCACGATGGCGCGCCCCATGGCGACACGCTGGCGCTGTCCGCCGGACAAGGCACGCGGTTTGCGATCCAGATACTGGGTGATTTCCAGCATGCGGGCGGCCTCGGTCACGCGCGCGTCGATCTCGGCCTTCGGTGTCTTGCGGTTTTTCAGGCCGTATTCGAGGTTCTGGCGCACCGTCATATGCGGGTAGAGCGCATAGTTCTGGAACACCATGGCGATGTCACGATCGGCCGGTTCGACCCGGTTGACGACACGCGAACCGATCTTAACCTCGCCTTCGGAAATGGTCTCAAGGCCTGCCAGCATGCGCAGAAGCGTGGACTTGCCGCAGCCGGAGGGGCCGACCAGAACGATGAACTCCCCGTCCTTGATCGCAAGGTTGATATCGGTGACAGCCCTAACGCCGCCGGTATAGATCTTTCCGACTTTTTCGACGTCGATGGATGCCATTTTACTTCTCCGTTTCTGTCAGGCCGCGGATGAAAAGCCGCTGCATGAAAATGACGATCAGGATGGGGGGCAGCATGGCCAGAACCGAGCCCGCCATCACGTAATTCCAGGCGATCACGCCGTCCTGCGCCGTGACCATGCGCTTCATGCCCATCATCAGCGTGTAGTAGCTGGTGTCGGTGGTCACCAGGAGCGGCCACAGATACTGCACCCAGCCATAGATGAAGAGGATGACGCAGAGCGCGCCGATATTGGTGCGCGACAGGGGAAGCAGGATGTCCCAGAAGAACTTCATCGCGCCGGCACCGTCTACCCGCGCCGCTTCCAGGATCTCATCCGGGACGGTCATGAAAAACTGGCGAAACAGGAATGTCGCGGTGGCGGATGCGATCAGCGGAATGGTAAGGCCGGCCCAGGAGTTCAGCATGCCGAGATCGGCGACGATCTTGTAGGTGGGCATGATGCGCACTTCGACGGGCAGCATCAGCGTCACGAAGATGATCCAGAAGGCGAGCACCCGGAAGGGAAAGCGGAAATAGACGATCGCGAAGGCCGAGGTGATCGAGATCAGGATCTTTCCGACGGTGATGACCACCGCCATTACCAGCGAGTTCAGCGCCATATGCGAATAGTTCGGCAGGCCATGGGCGGCCGAGACATTGGTCAGGATGGCCGAATAGTTCTCGATGAAATGCGATCCCGGCAGCAGCGGAACGGAGCCGGTCAGCAGGGTCTGCAGGTCATGCGTGGAAGCGACGAACGCGACATAGACCGGCAGCGCCACGACGGCAAAGCCGAGGATCAGGAACGCATGGGTGAGAAAGGTCAGGAATGGGCGGTTTTCAACCATGGTCGATCCTCAATATTGCACGCGGCGTTCGACATAGCGAAACTGCACGAAGGTCAGCACCATGACGATCAGCATCAAGAGAACCGATTGGGCCGAGGACGAACCGAGATTGAGGCCGATGAAGCCATCCTGATAGACCTTGTAGACCATGATGTTGGTCGACTGGGCGGGGCCGCCATTGGTGGTCGCATCGACGATCGGAAACGTGTCGAACATGGCGTAGTTCACATTGATGATGAACAGGAAGAATGTGGTGGGCGATAGCAGCGGCAGGGCGATGGTGAAGAAGCGCTTGACCGGACCGGCACCATCGATCGCGCCCGCCTCCATCAGCGCATGCGGCACCGATTGCAGGCCGGCGAGGAAAAACAGGAAATTGTAGGAGATCTGCTTCCAGGCGGCGGCGATGATGATGAGAATCATCGCATGCGTGCCGTTGAGATCATGGTTCCAGTTGATGCCGAACCGTGACAGGAAAAAGGGCATGATGCCGGTCGAGGTGTTGAACAGGAACCACCAGAGCACGCCGGCAATGACCGGGGCGACAGCGTAAGGCCAGACGAGCAATGTCGTGTAGATGCGCGACGTGCGCGTGAGCCGGTCTACGGCGGCGGCAAAGGCGAGGCCAAGCCCCATCGATAGGATCGTGACGGCAACCGCGAAAACGCTGGTGCGCAGCAGGCTGTCGAGATAGTTCGGATCGGCAAGAAGCCGCTTGTAATGGGTCAGCCCGACAAAGACCGTCGAGAAACCAAAGGGGTCCTCGCGCTCGACGGAGGATTTGACCGCCTGCGCGGCCGGCCAGATGAAGAACACCAGGGTGATGATCAGCTGTGGTGCCAGAAGAAGATAAGGCAGCAGCTTGTTGTTGAATGTCGTTCGTTTGGTATCCATGCGTCCGTCCGCTCGAGCCTGCATCGTCAGGTTGCGATGTCCCGCAAACAAGGAGAGGACCGGCCAGGCCGGTCCCCTCCCTCATGTCAAAGCCAATGATCAGTTGGCGGCCTGGAACTCGCGCAGGATGGTGTTGCCACGCTCGACGGCACTGTCGAGAGCCTGCTTGGCGTCCTTCTTGCCCGACAGGAGCGACTGGAACTCTTCATCCACGACGGTGCGGACCTGAGCGAAGTTGCCGAAGCGAACGCCCTTGGAATTTGCCGTCGGCGTGCCGCGCATGATCTGCTTGATCGAGACGTCCGAACCCGGGTTCTTTTCGTAATAGCCTTGGCTCTTGCCAAGCTCGTAGGCAGCGTTGGTGATCGGCAGGTAACCGGTGAACTGGTGCCAGTCGGCCTGGACTTCCGGCTTCGACAGGTAGGAGAAGAACTTTGCAACGCCCTTGTAGGTCGCATCGTCCTTGCCGTTCAGGACCCAGAGGGTGGCGCCGCCGATGATGGAGTTTTTCGGCTCCTTGGTCTCATCGTCATAGTAAGGCAGCGGCGCGAAGCCCGGCGTGAAGTTCTTGGCGTTGTTGATGACGCCGGCGCGACCCGCCGACGAGTTCATCGTGATGGCACATTCCTGGGCGTAGAACATGGTGGCTGCCTGGTCGCCGCCGACCGGGCCGCCGTACTTGAACAGGCCTTCGTCCTGCCACTTCTTCAGGTTGGCCCAGTGCTTGACCTGCAGGTCGCCATTGAATTCGAACTTGGTGTCGAAGCCGCCAAAGCCGTTTTCAAGCGTGCCGAACGGCTTGTCGTGAATGGCCGAGAGGTTTTCGGTCTGAACCCAGGTGATCCAGGCGGAGGTGAAGCCGCACTTGGCAGCGCCGGAGGACACGATTTTCTTGGAGAATTCCGCGACTTCGGCCCAGGTCTTCGGAGCGACTTCCGGATCGAGGCCAGCCTTCTTGAAGACGTCCTTGTTGTAATACATGATCGGGGTCGAGGAGTTGAAGGGCAGCGACAAAATGTTGCCCTCGGTATCCGAGTAGTAACCAGTGACCGGCGCCAGGAAGGACTTGGTGTCGAAGGCTTCGCCCTGATCGGCCATCAGCTTGTAGACCGGGTAGACGGCGCCCTTGGCGGCCATCATCGTGCCGGTGCCGACTTCGAAAACCTGCACGATGGCCGGCTGCTGCTTGGCGCGGAAGGCGGCGATCGCTGCGTTCAGGGTTTCCGGATAGGTGCCCTTGTAGGTCGGAACGACTTTGTATTCGGACTGGCTTTCGTTGAACTTCTGGGCAACTTCTTCCAGCTTCTTGCCAAGCTCGCCACCCATGGCGTGCCACCAGGTGACTTCGGTCGCTGCCAGCGACGTGGTTGCAGACAGCGCGACTGCGGCAGCAGTCAGAACAAGCTTCTTCATCATGGGAAAGACCCCTCTCCGCCGGTTAATGGTGAGGGAGGGATAGTGGCCTTGTGTGACGGCAAAGCTACGAATTCATGACAGAAAGATTACAAGACCTCGAGCCCCTTGCACAGCAGTGCATTTCTTTCAGAAAGCATCTTGAAAGTGCTGCGGAAAACGGCCGGGCAGCACGGCGATCACGTCGTAGCGCAGGGTGAGACGATGGGTGTCCTGCCTGCGCGATAGCCACTGATGGGAGGCGGAACGGATGCGGTTCTGCGTCTCGTAACCCACCGCATCGATCGCAAGGCCTGCCTGTCGGCGCGCCTTGACCTCGACGAAGACAACGAGATTGCGGCTGCGGACGATGAGATCGATCTCGCCGCCCCGGGTCCTGTAGCGCATGGCCAGGACCCTGTAACCCTTAAGCACGAGGAAAAGCGCCGCCAGATATTCGGCCCAATGGCCGCGGCGTTCGGCGCGACGGCGATCCTGCCGTCGATCAGGTTTCCGACTGGCCCGGACCATCCTCTCCCTTCAGGGCGATCAGGCGCCCATAGAGATCCTTTTTCGACAGGCCGGTGAGACGCGCCGCCTCGGCCGCCGCCTTCGATGTTTGCATGGTGGTGGCGAGCTCGCGCAGCAGAACGTCCACTTCAACGGCACCCGGTACGTCGTCGTAATCCGGCGGACCGATGACGAGGACGATCTCGCCCTTCACCGTGCGGTCGTCGTCATTATAATAGTCGGCCAGTTCGCCAAGCGTGCCGCGGCGAAACTCCTCGAATGTCTTGGTCAGCTCACGGCAGACGCAGGCCTCGCGGTCGCGGCCCAGAACGTCGGCGGCCGAAGCAAGCGTTGCAGCGATGCGGTGCGGGCTTTCAAAGAAGATCAGCGTCGAAGGGATCTTCGACAGTTCGGCAAGACGGTCGCGACGGCCCTTTTCCTTGACCGGCAGGAAGCCGGCAAACAGAAACGCATCCGAGGGCTGGCCTGAGCCGACCAGTGCCGCGAGCGGCGCAGACGCGCCAGGGATGGGGACAACGCGAAAACCGGCCGCAATCGCCAGCTGCCCCAGCCGATAACCGGGATCGGAGACCAGTGGCGTGCCGGCATCCGAAACCAGCGCCACCGACCTGCCGCCTTCCAGCGCCGCCAGCAGTTTTGGTCCCGCCTCGTCGGCATTGTGCTCGTGATAGGCATAGGGCTTGTTGACGATGCCGAAACGGTCGAGCAGCACGCGGGTGACACGCGTATCCTCGCAGGCAAGAACATCGGCTCCGGCCAGGGTTTCGAGCGCGCGTAGCGTGATATCGCCAAGATTGCCGATCGGGGTTGCGACCAGATAGAGCGCGGGCTCCAGCGGCCGGGCGGGCACGAATGTGTTTGCGACCCGGTAACCGCGCGTTGCCGTCTTCGTCTCTTCCGTCAATTTCGTCTCGCTTTCATGCTGTCTTTCCGCCTTTATGGGCGAGCCGCCGTGGTTCGGCAAGCCGGGGCTGGCGCCGGTTTTCTGTGCGCATCATCCGCCCCGGCGTCGAATTGGCACGGCCGGTGCCGCCACCCTCTTGCGTTTGCGCGCCAATGTCTGCCATTTTGCCCCTCCACATCCATCCGCCGACCGGCGGACGACAATAACATGCGGTCCGGTTCCCGGTCCGGCACGGTCGAAAGCGATAGCGTCCATGCGTATTACTCTTGAGCGGTCCAACCTTCTGAAGTCGCTGAACCACGTTCACCGCGTGGTCGAGCGCCGGAACACGATCCCGATCCTGTCGAACGTGCTGATGCGCGCATCCGGCGCCAATCTCGAACTGAAAGCCACCGACCTCGATCTCGAAATCACCGAGGGCGTCCCGGCGATGGTGGAACAGGCGGGCGCAACCACCGTGCCGGCGCATCTTCTTTACGAAATCGTGCGCAAACTGCCGGACGGTTCGGAAGTCATGCTGGCAACGACGCCGGATGGCGGCTCGATGACGGTGCAGTCCGGCCGTTCGAAATTCTCGCTGCAGTGCCTGCCGGAATCCGATTTCCCCGATCTGACTGCCGGGACTTTCAGCCACACGTTCAAGCTGAAGGCGACCGATCTGAAGATGCTGATCGAGCGCACCCAGTTCGCGATCTCGACGGAGGAGACCCGCTATTACCTGAACGGCATCTTCTTCCACACGATCGAGGCTGCGGGTGCACTCAAGTTGCGCGCGGTCGCGACCGATGGCCACCGTCTGGCACGCGCCGACGTCGAGGCTCCGTCCGGGTCGGAAGGCATGCCTGGCATCATCATTCCGCGCAAGACCGTCGGCGAACTTCAGAAGCTTGTCGACAACCCGGAAATCGTCGTCACCGTCGAACTGTCGGATGCAAAGATCCGCCTGACGATCGGCGAGATCATCATGACCTCGAAGCTCATCGATGGCACGTTCCCGGATTACCAGCGCGTTATCCCGACCGGCAACGACAAGGAAATGCGCGTCGATTGCCAGAGCTTTACCCGCGCCGTCGATCGCGTTTCGACCATCTCGTCGGAGCGCGGTCGTGCCGTCAAACTGGCACTGACCGAAGGCCAGTTGACACTGACCGTCAATAATCCGGATTCGGGCAGCGCCACGGAAGAAGTTGCTGTCGGCTATGAAAACGATCCGATGGAAATCGGCTTCAACGCCAAATACCTGCTTGACATCACCGCCCAGCTGTCCGGCGAGGACGCCATCTTCATGCTCGCCGATGCGGGTTCACCGACGCTGGTGCGCGATACGGCGGGCGACGATGCGCTCTATGTCCTGATGCCGATGCGCGTCTAGGATCCTTCAAAGGCGGCTTTGACAGCCGCCTTTTTCGCGCCGTTTTCTTCCCCCTTCGTACGGCCGGTCGCTTCGCGCCTTGTTTTGGCGACATTTGCGCCCACATAAAACACTGCGAAACAGCGAGGAGACAGCCGGGATGGAACTGCGTTTGAAGGAACGGCTCGGCCGCAGGTTTGACGAGGAAATCCGTTTCTTCAAGGGCTGGATGGATGGTCCGAAAAGCGTTGGCGCGATCTGCCCGACCTCGTCCGTCACCGCTCGGCGCATGGCCAGCGTCATCACCCCCTCCTCCGGCCTGCCCGTTCTCGAACTCGGGCCCGGCACCGGCGTCATCACCAAGGCGATCCTCGAGCGCGGTATCGCGCCTGAAAACCTGGTGTCGATCGAGTTCTCGACCGATTTCTACCAGAACCTGGTCAAGGAATATGACCGGGTCCACTTCATCAATGGCGACGCGTTCGATCTCAGCAAGACCTTGGGCGACAAGAACGGGGTGATCTTCGACAGCGTCATCTCCGCAATCCCGCTTCTGAGCTTTCCGATGGAGCGCCGCATCGCCCTGATCGAGGATCTTCTCGACCGCATGCCGGCGGGCCGGCCGGTGATCCAGATTACCTACGGCCCGGTTTCGCCGGTCATAGCCAAGCCAAGCAGCTACAAGATCAAGCATTACGATTTCGTCGTGCGCAACATTCCGCCGGCGCAGCTCTGGGTCTATAGCCGCGACTGAACGCGTTGAGTTTCGCGCTTTACATCACGCACCCGCAGGTACGGATCGATCCGACCGTGCCGGTGCCCCTTTGGGGCCTTTCCGATCTCGGACGGGCGCGGGCCGAACAGGCCGCCCGTTGTGGCTGGGCAAGACAGCTGGGCCGGGTCATTTCCAGCGACGAAACGAAAGCCATCGAAACCGCCGCGATCCTGGCTGCCGCCGCCAATGTCGCGACGATGATCGTTCCCGACACCCGTGAGAACGACCGCTCCGCAACCGGCTTCCTTTCGCCGCCGGAGTTCGAAAAGGCCGCCGACCTGTTCTTCGCCCATCCGAACGACAGCTTTAGGGGATGGGAACGGGCAATCGATGCACAGGCGCGGATCGTGTCCGCCCTCGAGCGTATCCTTTCCGATCACGATCCGGACGTCCCGATCGCCTTCGTGGGCCATGGCGGCGTCGGAACGCTTTTGAAATGTTATTTGGCCGCCAAGCCCATTTCCCGCGACGGTGACCAGCCTGCCGGCGGCGGCAATCTGTTCTGCTTTGATCTTGCGAACCGCGCCATCTCGTGCGACTGGACCCCAATCGAAAGCTGGCAGGGAGTTAGGCCATGAGCGCGCGTGACCGATTGATCGTAGGCCTGGACATTCCCACGATCGCCGAAGCCGAAGCGATGGTTGTGACCCTCGGCGACGCCGTTTCCTTCTACAAGATCGGACATCAGCTGGCCTTTATCGGAGGTCTGGAACTGGCCCGCGATCTTGCCAAGGACGGCAAGAAAGTCTTTCTCGACATGAAACTGCTCGACATCGACAACACGGTGGCGAAGGGTGTCGAGGCGATTGCCGGCATGGGCATGACCATGCTGACGCTGCACGCCTATCCGAAGGCGATGCGCGCCGCCGTCGAGGGTGCCAAGGGCTCCGATCTCTGCCTTCTCGGCGTCACCGTGTTGACCTCGATGGATGCTGGCGACCTGACCGAAGCCGGTTATGCGCATACGCCGCAGGAACTGGTTCGCATCCGTGCGACGCAGGCTCGCGAAGCCGGCATGGGCGGCGTTGTCTGTTCGGCAGAGGAATCCGCGATCGTGCGCGGCATTGTCGGCCCGGACATGGCGATCGTCACGCCCGGCATTCGCCCCAAGGGCGCCGAAGCTGGCGACCAGAAGCGTGTCGTAACCCCCTACGACGCCCTGAAAGCGGGTTCGACCCATCTCGTCGTGGCCCGCCCGATCGTCAAGGCCGCCGAGCCGAAGCAGGCGGCCCAAGCCATTCTGGAAGAGATGCAGCAGGCGCTTCAGCCTGCGAACGGCGCCTGAGCGCCAGACCGAGCGAGGAGAAGGCAATGCCGAAAGGATACTGGATTGCCCGCGTCGATGTGCGCGATGCCGAACGCTACAAGGATTATGTCGCAACCGCCAGGCCTGCCTTCGAGCGGTTCGGGGCGGTCTTCCTTGCCCGCGGCGGTCCGGTCAGCCATCTCGAGGGCGAGGCCCGCAGCCGCAATGTGGTCATCGAGTTTCCCTCCGTTCAGGCGGCGATCGACTGCTACAATTCGCCGGAATACCAGGCGGCCGCGAAAATCCGCCAGGAGGTCGCCGACGCCGACATGCTGGTCGTCGAAGGCGTCTGACGCGCGAGCCATTGCGCTCGAGCGCCGCCGGCATTGGGGCGCTGCATCAAGGCGCATGACCTTCAGCCGCGCATCTTCACGAATGCCTGACATTGCATTCGCAGGCGCCACGCAACCACTTCACCTGTCGTCGCGTTTCCGCTAAGAGAATGCGACAACCCGCCACAGGCCCATTCCCGGAGCATGCCATGACCGTGTCCAATCTTCCGCCGCTCGTCACCGTTTTTGGAGGTTCGGGCTTTGTCGGGCGTTATGTCGTGCGGGCTCTGGCGAAGCGCGGCTACCGTATTCGCGTGGCAGTGCGCCGTCCCGATCTTGCGGGCTTTCTGCGTCCCGATGGCTATGCCGGCCAGATCGCGCTGATGCAGGCCAATCTGCGCAATCGTCAATCGGTGGAGCGTGCCGTCGCCGGCGCCTCGCATGTCGTCAACTGCGTTGGCATCCTGTTCGAAAGCGGAAAGAACGGGTTTGATGCGGTTCAGGATCTGGGCGCCAAAACCATTGCCGAAGCAGCAGCGTCCGCCGGTGCCAGGCTTACCCATATTTCCGCCATCGGCGCCGATGTAAAATCCGCCTCATCCTATGCCCGCACGAAGGCCCGCGGCGAGCTGGCCATTCTGGAAGCGTTGCCGGAGGCGGTGATCCTGCGTCCGTCGATCATCTTCGGCAAGGAAGACAATTTCTTCAACAAATTTGCCGCCATGGCCCGCAACCTGCCGTTCCTGCCACTGATCGGCGGCGGAAACACGAAATTCCAGCCGGTCTTCGTCGGCGATGTCGCGGAAGCCGTGGCCCGGACGGTCGACGGCACGGTCGCGTCCGGCCTGACCTACGAGCTCGGTGGACCGGAAGTGATGACCTTCCGCCAGTGTCTTGAGACGATCTTGCGCGTCACCTGCCGCAAGCGCGGTTTCGTGTCGCTGCCGTTCGGCATCGCTTCGCTGATCGGCGGCGTCGCTTCGAAAATCCCGTTGATCACGCCACCGCTGACGGCAGATCAGGTCACGCTGCTGAAGACCGACACCATCGTTTCCGAGGCGGCCCGAAGCGAAGGCCGTACGCTTGCCGACATGGGCATCCAGCCGACGCTGCTTGGCAATGTGCTTCCCCATTACGTGGTGCATTACCGCCCGCAGGGCCAGTTCACCAATACCGGCAAGGCGGCTTGACGCGCCATTCGATCACGGCGGCAGAATCTAGAGCGCAGGCAAACCATGCCTGCGCTTTGTGCGTTCTACGCGGGACAGTGTGATAGAAACAACGCTTAGAGAAATAGGATCGCCTTAACCATCGATTCAGTAGAATTCCCTATTGTGTGTTTGAAATCCGGGCAATAAACCGCAGGCTCCCGGATTTCAGGAAAGCCATTCTTACCGTGACAGACGTACCTTCCTCCGAAAGGCAAAATTCCATGGGCAAGTCCATCGCACTGTTTTTTGCGTGTGCGGCATTGATCATTCTCGCAGGCTCTTTCATGGCGCCCGGCACGGTTGCCGCCGGAAAGGGTTCCTGCGCACCCGCCTATGGTGTAGACCCCTGCAGTACGGGGTCGATCGCGCGCTGAACGCGCTGACAGCACGATTTCGATCAAAAAGGGTAAGCGGTGTGCCGCTTGCCCTTTTCTTTTGGCTGCCGACTGCATGATTATTAACGCCACCATATTTATCTTGACCATTTTTTTGAAAAATTAACTTAAAGCCGCGACACTTGCTCCTTACGGCCGCTGGTCTGGTAATTGGGCACAGTCGCCTTATGTCAGCCACATTGGGGATCTGGAGCTGTTCTCCCGCTTCCACTGATAATTGCAGTCCAACAACCGAGTCCCGATGCCCACGCTCTACCATCACCCCATGTCGTCTGCGTCCCGGTTCGTACGGCTTATCCTCGCCGAATACGGTTTTCAGACCGACCTCGTGGAAGAGCAGACCTGGGAAAAGCGACGGGAATTTTTGGCGCTTAATCCGGCCGGTACGCTTCCTGTTTATGTCGATGACAATATGCGGGTCCTGAGCGGTCCGAACGTGCTGCTTGAATTTCTCGATGAGACCCACGGCGTTCTGAAGCGCGAGCGTCGGCTGCTCGCCGAAGATCCTTTTCAGCGCGCGGAGATCCGCCGCCTGACCGAATGGTTCCTGTTGAAAATGGAACGCGACGTGACGCTGCCGCTGACCCGCGAACGGGCCTACAAGCTGCAGATGACGGCCGCGCAGGGTGGCGGTGCACCGGATTCGAAAGTGCTGCGCACCTCGCGGGCCAATATTCGCCAGCATATGAAATACCTGTCCTGGCTGGCCGGCTCCAGGCCTTGGCTTGCTGGCGAACGGCTGTCCTATGCCGATCTTGCCGCAGCCGCCTCGCTCTCGGTTCTCGATTATCTCGGCGAGATCGATTGGCAGGAGACACCGATCGCCAAGGAATGGTATCAGAGGCTGAAATCGCGGCCGTCCTTCCGGCCGCTTCTTGCGGAACGTGTCCGCGGCCTAACCCCGGTGTCCCATTATGCGGATCTCGACTTCTGAGACGAAACAGCAGGCCGCGCGGGCAGAGGCTCCGCCGCGGCAGGATGTTCGCTCGGAAAAGGATCGACTGTACGCCAGCCGGCTAACCGCCCTTATCCGCGCCGAGGCGCAGGCGCAGGGTTTTGACCTCTGCCGCGTCACCGCACCCGACAGCATTCCGCAGGCCCCTGCCCGCCTTGTCGAATTCGTCGACGCCGGCCGGCATGGCACGATGAGCTGGATGGAGGAAACAAGCGAACGTCGCGGCGATCCCAAGGTTCTGTGGAGCGATGTGCGCTCGATCGTGATGTTCGGCATGAATTATGGTCCGGACGAGGACCCGCGCGCACTTCTGTCCAGGCCCGACCGGGGCAATATCTCCGTCTATGCCCGCAATCGGGATTACCACGACGTCATCAAGGGACGCTTGAAGGAAATCGCCACACGCTTTGCCGCTCGCGCCGGTGTGGATGTGAAAGTGTTCGTTGACACGGCGCCGGTCATGGAAAAGCCGCTGGCGGCTGCCGCCGGGCTTGGTTGGCAGGGCAAGCACACCAATCTCGTTAGCCGCACGCATGGCTCATGGCTGTTTCTCGGCAGTCTTTTCACCACTGCCGATCTCGATTTCGACGAGCCCGAGCGCGATCACTGCGGCTCCTGCCGCGCCTGTCTCGATGCCTGCCCGACGAACGCCTTTCCCGCCCCATACCAAATCGACGCCCGGCGCTGCATTTCCTATCTGACGATCGAGCATAAGGGCTCGATTTCCCCGGACCTTCGGCCGCTGATCGGCAACCGCATCTATGGCTGCGACGACTGCCTGGCCGCCTGTCCGTGGAACAAATTTGCTGCCAGTGCCAGCGAGATGAAGCTGCGGGCCCGCGAGGACCTGAAGGAACCCTCTCTGGCCTTTCTGCTGACCCTCGATGATCCGCAGTTCCGCAGCTTCTTCAGTGGCTCGCCGGTCAAGCGCATAGGCCGCGCCAGATTTGTGCGCAATGCGCTGATCGCCGCCGGCAATTCGGGCGAGCGCAGCTTCATCGACATCTGCATCGCGTTGTCCCGCGACCCTTCAGCGACCGTGCGCGGCATGGCCGTCTGGGCATTATCGCGATTGATGACGCGTGACGAATTCGAACGGTTCGCCGCTGCCCGCGTTATCGACGAGGATGCCGAAGTCGAAGCGGAATGGGCGATCGCAGGAGCGGCGTGATGCAGGTCATGATCTTTGGGGCGGGTTATTCCGGGCAGGCGATAGGCGCGGCAACCCTTGCCCGAGGCAAGGCCGCGGCAGGCACCACCCGCGGCCCTGACAGACTGGCGCATCTCGGCAGCCGCGGCATCATTCCTTATCTCTATGATGGCGAGCATTTGTCGCCCGTGTTGCGCGGCGCCATGCTTACCACTACGCATCTCGTCCAGTCGATCCCGCCAGGATCCGGGGGTGACAGCCTGCTGCGGCTGACCGAAGGCGATCTCAAGCGGTGGTTTCCGGCTTTGACCTGGGTCGCTTACCTCTCGACCGTCGGCGTCTACGGCAACCACGATGGAGCCTGGGTCGACGAGACGACGCCCTGCCAGCCCAAATCCGCACGTGCGGTGGAGCGGGTTAGGGCCGAAGCGGCATGGCGTGAGGCTGGACGAGCAGCCGGCATCCCCGTTGCCATCCTGCGGCTTGCCGGCATTTACGGTCCCGGCCGCAACGCGCTGGTCAATCTCCATCGCGGCACGGCGCATCGCATCATCAAGAAGGATCAGGTCTTCAACCGCATCCGGGTGGAAGACATCGCCAACGCGACGATGTTCTTGGCCTCTTCCAACCGGGCAGGCATTTTCAATGTCACCGACGACGAACCGGCCCCGCCACAGGATGTGGTGAGTGAAGCTGCTCGCCTGATGGGCGTGCAGCCGCCCCCGGAACAGGACTTCGAGACCGCCGACATGCGGCCTATTGCGCGCTCCTTCTACGGCGATAACAAACGCATCTCCAACGCGGCTTTGCGCAACCTTGGATTTCAATTTGCTTTCCCGAATTACCGCTCGTCGCTGGCCGAGCTATGGTCGTCCGGTCGCTGGTTTGGGTGATTGTTGCGGCCATGCTGCCCGTGGTAAAATCGCAGGGACTGGATGGATTTTCTCCCCAAAGCCTTCGCCGCGGTCATAAATTCTTAAAGATCTGGGCGGTCTCCCACAGAAAATCCATAAGTGGGGCAGTTTGAAACGGCCTTACGCAAAATTTTTTTCAGCGTTTTCTGTGAACGGCGGCGGCGGCGGGATCCGAGTGAATGGTTTTGCGATATCTACTGATTTTACTGCGATTCTGGCGGGTCCGTTCATAATTCATCAACCATAAAGGACATCACGATTGTTACAACGTGTAATGTTCCGTGAATGGATTGCCCACTTTTTCGCCTTTTTTGACCCCGCTTTACCGTCGCCGCCCGCTTTTGCGGCTCTTCGACCACAGGGGACAATACGATTTGAATTTCTTCCGACGCTCACTTTCCATCGCAGCTGCCGTGGCTGCTCTCAGCAGTTTCGGTGCCGCGCAGGCAAATGCTGCGCCCGGTTGTGGCCATGCTTCCTGGTATGCGCTCACATCCAAAACCGCCTCCGGTGAACGCATGAATGCCAGCCTCATGACGGCGGCACATCGTTCGCTTCCCTTCGGCACCAAGATTTTGGTGACCAACAAGAAGAATGGCAAAAGCGTCGTCGTGCGCATCAACGACCGTGGCCCGTTCATCCGCGGCCGGATTATCGATGTCTCCAAGGCCGCTGCCCGCAATATCGGCATGGTCAATTCCGGCACCGCACAGGTCTGCTACCAGATCGTAGACGGCGGCAGCCAGAAGAGCGCAGGCAAGGGCCTCAAGGAAGGCTGATCTTCAGCCCCGAAGGCTGCCGCTTCCGGAGCGCAACTGGTCGCATTCGGTCTCGCACCTGCCAGCCATCGGCGATTGCGGTTCCGCCTCTTGCCCTGACACCAAAACCTCGGTACGACCCCGGCCATACGGGTTCAACCGATACGGAGTGTGACATGCGACTGGGCGGACGAGTAGCCGGAGCCATCGAGGTTCTGACCGACATAGAGGCGCGCAAGCGCCCTGTCGCAGACGCCCTCAAGGACTGGGGCCTGTCCCATCGGTTTGCCGGATCCGGCGACCGCGCAGCCATCGGCAACATCGTCTATGACGCTTTGCGCATGCGCCTGTCGCATGCCTGGCTGATGGAAGACGACAGCCCGGCTGCACTGGCCTTCGCCGTTCTGGTACGCCAATGGGCGTATTCGCGCGACACGCTCCAGGCCGAACTGCTGGACGACAAGTTCGCGCCCGATCTCCCATCTTTCGCACCGCTTCTGAGCCGCGACCTTGCTGACGCTCCTCTTCACGTCCAGGGCGATATTCCGGACTGGCTGCAGCCGTCCTTCGAAGCCGGTTTCGGCGAGGACTGGCTGGCCCAGGCCCAGGCGCTCGCCGGGCGACCGACGCTCGATCTGCGCGCCAATACCCTGAAGGCGACCCGCGACAAGGTCGTCAAGTCGCTTGATCGCTCCGCAGCTGCGGCCTCACCGATTGCCAGAAACGGTGTCCGGATTGCCGCCGGGGAAGGTCCTTCCCGCCTGCCCAACGTCACCGCAGAACTTTCGTTCCAGAAGGGCTGGTTCGAAGTGCAGGACGAAGGGTCGCAGATCGTCGCGGATCTGGTCATGCCTTCGGAAGGCGCGCAGGTTCTTGACTATTGCGCCGGTGGCGGCGGCAAGACGCTGGCGATGGCAGCCGCGATGCACAACAAGGGGCAGATCCATGCCTATGACACGGACCGCAAGCGTCTCGCGCCGATTATCGAGCGGCTGAAACGCGCAGGTGTGCGCAATGCGCAGGTACATGATGATGTACGCCGCATGGAAAGCCTCAAGGGCCGTCTCGATACCGTCCTGGTCGATGCACCCTGCACCGGCACCGGCACATGGCGTCGCCGTCCCGATACCAAATGGCGGCTGACCCCCCGGAATATCGAGGAACGGATCGAGCAGCAGCAGGCAGCGCTGGCCGAGGCAGCCACCTATGTGAGGCCGGGCGGCACGCTGGTCTATGTCACCTGTTCGGTTCTGCCGGAGGAAAACGATCTGCAGGCGAGACGCTTCGTTAAGAGCGATCCCCGGTTTTCGATCGAACCTGCAGGTCCGGCATGGACCTCCCTGTTCGGCGACACAGCTTTGCGGCCGCATTCGCGCGATGGCGCGACGTTGACGCTCACGCCCGCCCTGACAGACACCGACGGCTTCTTCTTCTGCCGCATGCGTCGCAATTGACCGCGACGGATTGATCTGGGTTTGGCGCTTGCAGGAGTTTTCAGGACCCCTCTGTGCCGTTTCGCGGCAACGGAAGCCGCTACTCAGCGGTATATATCATTTCGCTAAAGTGAGCCTTTACTCGCGTGCGCATGGCCCTATGTCAGCCAGATGCGAAAACTGATTACCTATATTTTATTCGTTGCAGCATGTGTGGCCATCGGCGTTTTGAGCGGTATCGCCAACATGCCGGGTGAGTGGTATCAGAACCTGCAGAAGCCACCGCTCAATCCGCCGAACTGGATTTTCGGACCTGTCTGGGCGGCCCTCTACGTCATGATTGGCACGGCGCTTGCTGAAACCTGGTTCGATCGAAACAATCGCAGCCGGCTGGTCATCTTCGGTTTGCAGGGTATTCTTAACCTCGGCTGGTCGCCCGCCTTTTTCGGCTTGCAGAACGCGCCCCTCGGACTGGCCATCATCGTGCCCATGCTGTTCTTCATCCTGCTGTTTATCGCAGCCAGCTGGAATGCCAACCGCAAGGCGGCGCTGCTCTTCGTGCCCTATGCCGCATGGGTCGCCTTTGCCACCTACCTCAACCTCGCCATCGTGCTGCTGAACCCCTGAACCCTGTCTTTCTTTTCCCGTGCAGACCCTCGGCAATGACCGACGCGGCACAAGGCGCGCTTGCGGGCGGGGCCTGCCTTGTGCAAATCTCGCGGCGGCCAACAGGAGCAGACATGACGGTGATCGATCCCGGCGACTTTGAAAGACGCATCAAGAAAAGCTTTGCAGGCCAGCCGACCATGGCCATGCTCGGCGCCGAACTGACACGCGTCGAGCGTGCCATTGTCGAAATCGAAATGCCGTTCGACGTGAAACTGACGCAGCAGCACGGGTTCCTGCATGCCGGCGTCATTGCGGCCGGACTCGATTCGGCCTGCGGCTATGCCGCCTATACGCTGATCGAGCCCGAAGCCTCGATCCTTACCATCGAATTCAAGATCAACCTAATGTCGCCGGGCCGCGGCGAGCGTTTTCTGTTTCGCGGCGAAATCACCAAGCCGGGCTCTACCATCATCGTGGCCGATGGACGCGCCTATGCGGTGGGTGACGGGCCGGCCAAACTGATCGCCTCAATGAGCGGCAGCATGATGGTGATCCGTGGTCGCGAGGACCTTGTCGAATGATCCGCCCGCTTGCGCTTGCTCCGACAATACGGATTGCCGGAAAGTCGGTGCTGTTCGTCATGGCGGTGGATGCCGAATATGGGCCGCATCTCAAAAGCCGCATCACGCCGCTGATGACCGGTGTCGGCCCCGTGGAAGCCGCAGCCGTCCTGTCACGCGAACTGGCGCTGCTCGAAACCGCCGGTGGTCTGCCGGATCTCGTCGTCTCACTCGGATCCGCCGGTTCGCGCAGCCTCGAACAGACCGGCATCTATCAGGTCTCTTCCGTCGCCTATCGCGACATGGATGCCTCACCGCTCGGTTTCGAAAAGGGTGCGACCCCGTTTCTCGATCACCCCGCCATCCTGCCACTGCCATTGAAAATCCCCGGCCTTGCACAGGCCTCGCTGTCCACCGGCGGCAATATCGTATCGGGCTCCGCTTACGATCTGATCGCCGCCGATATGGTGGACATGGAGACATTCGCCGTCATGCGCTGCTGCCAGCTGTTCGGCGTCCAACTGATCGGCCTGCGCGGCATTTCCGATGGAAAGGAGGAGCTGAAACATGTCGGAGACTGGACGGAATACCTGGCCGTGATCGACGAAAAGCTGGCCGACGCCGTCGACAAGCTGACGGGCGCCATCGAAAGCGGCCACCTTTCGCTATGAGGCCAGTGCGAATCCGCTATGCAGCGGTCATTTTCGGCGTTTGTCCGGTTGCCAGAAATGCCAGTTTTCTCTAAAGGCTCGCCATGACCCAGATAGCGCATCCCGACAGCATCCTCATCATCGATTTCGGCAGCCAGGTAACGCAGCTGATTGCGCGCCGCGTCCGCGAAGCGGGCGTCTATTGCGAAATCCATCCTTTCCAGAGTGCCGCCGAAGCCTTCGACAGGCTCGCGCCGAAAGGCGTGATCTTTTCCGGCGGCCCGGCTTCGGTCACGACCGAAGGCAGCCCGCGCGCACCGCAGGCGGTTTTCGACAGTGGCGTGCCGATTCTCGGCATCTGCTATGGCCAGCAGACGCTCTGCACCCAGCTCGGCGGCGTCGTCGAAGGTGGCCATGCCGCCGAATTCGGTCGCGCAGATGTCGAGATCAAGAAGGCCAGCCCGCTGTTCGACGGTTTCTGGGCTGAGGGTGGCCGTTATCCGGTCTGGATGAGCCACGGCGACCGCGTAACGCAGCTGCCGGACGGTTTCGAGGTCATTGCGACATCGGAAAACGCGCCCTTCGCCATCGCCGCCGACGAGAGCCGTCATTACTACACGACGATGTTCCACCCGGAAGTGGTGCATACGCCGGATGGCGCCAAGCTTCTCTCCAACTTCGTGCACAAGATCGTCGGCCTGAAATCCGACTGGACCATGGC
The DNA here is from genome assembly GCF_050275975.1 of Neorhizobium sp. NPDC001467. NCBI lineage: Bacteria > Pseudomonadati > Pseudomonadota > Alphaproteobacteria > Hyphomicrobiales > Rhizobiaceae > Neorhizobium > Neorhizobium sp. NPDC001467. The sequence continues at coordinate 81,432 of NZ_JBNNPS010000006.1, forward strand.
CGCCTACCGCGCCGAAATGATCCGCAAGATCAAGGACCAGGTCGGCACCGAGCGCGTCATCTGCGGCCTGTCCGGCGGCGTCGACTCCTCTGTTGCCGCCATCCTGATCCATGAAGCGATCGGCGACCAGCTGACCTGCATCTATGTCGATCACGGCCTGATGCGTCAGGGTGAGACCGAACAGGTCGTCGGCATGTTCCGAGACCATTACAACATTCCGCTCGTGGCCGTGGATGCCTCCGACCTGTTCCTGACCCAGCTTGCCGGCGAAAGCGACCCTGAAGTCAAGCGCAAGACGATCGGCCGCCTGTTCATCGAGGTTTTCGAGGCGGAAGCGGCAAAGATCGCTGCCGACGGCAAGGGCGAACCGCGCTTCCTCGCGCAGGGAACGCTTTATCCGGACGTTATTGAAAGCGTTTCGTTCTCCGGCGGCCCGTCGGTCACGATCAAGAGCCACCACAATGTCGGTGGCCTGCCCGAGCGCATGAACATGCAGCTCGTCGAGCCCTTGCGCGAACTGTTCAAGGACGAAGTTCGCGCGCTTGGCCGAGAACTCGGCCTGCCGGAAAGCTTCATCGGCCGCCACCCCTTCCCGGGTCCGGGCCTCGCCATCCGCTGCCCAGGCGGCGTCACTCGCGAAAAGCTCGATATCCTGCGCAAGGCCGATGCGATCTATCTCGACGAAATCCGCAAGGCCGGTCTCTATGACACGATCTGGCAGGCCTTTGCCGTGCTGCTGCCGGTGCAGACTGTCGGCGTCATGGGCGATTACCGGACCTATGATTTCGTTTGCGCCCTTCGTGCCGTCACCTCGGTCGACGGCATGACGGCGGATTTCTATCCCTACGACATGAACTTCCTCGGCCGCACCGCGACCCGCATCATCAACGAGGTCCGCGGCATCAACCGCGTCGTTTATGATGTTACCTCCAAGCCGCCGGGCACGATCGAGTGGGAATGAACCGGAGCGGTCCGTAGACGCGACAATGGGAAGGAGGGCGAAAGCCCTCCTTTTTCGTTGCCGGGTTGCTGAACTCTCGGATTCCATTTTGCGGTAATCGCCGTGAGGTACCAGTGCCATGGCCCAAGAGAGGCTGACGTGATGGCTTTGCCAATATTGATGAAGCCTGAATGGGCTTGCGATCCGCCTCGCCATTTTTCTCGACAACCCACCTTGCCATCCGTCCCCAATCCGGTCTAACTAGCCGCGATTACAGGGGTGCTCCGTAAGGCCGGGGCTGAGATATGGTCGCATGACCGTGGACCCTTCAGCTGATCTGGATAATGCCAGCGGAGCGAGGTAGAGCGATGTTTTCCGGCGCGCAGATTTCTTTGTATCCGATGACCGACGATTTCGTCGGCGTCATCACAGACGCGCTGTCGGCGCTCGAGCCCTATCGCGAAAAGCTGCGGATCGAGACGGACGATATCTCCACGCTGCTCGTCGGCACACCTGATATCGTGTTCGCCGCCATGCGCGACCTGTTCGCGGCAGCGTCGAAGAGTGGCAAGCATTGCGTCCTGCATGCGACGATCTCGCGCGGATGCCCGGGCGAGCCGGACGACCCGATCTGCCAGACACCGGAATTTTCCGGACCGCTGGCGCCGCTTGCCGAGCGCAAGCTGAAGGCGCATCTGGCGGTCGGCGATGCACCGGTGATCGGTCAGGAGGCGGCGGCGCAGTTCTCGCTATACACGCTCGGCATCGACGGCCACATGGATGAGATCTATGGCTGCATCGATTTCGTGAAGAATTCCGGCACGTTTGAGAAATCCAAGAATTTCTGCACCAAGCTGCGCGGCGACACCGGTGCGGTCTTCTCCACCGTGCATGAGGCGCTGGTGCGTTTCGGGCCACCGGCCGGACATGTGACGATCGACCTGACGGTCTCCGCCAACAGCCCCTCCGCGCGCTGATTTTCCACGCGTCCTGCGAACGGCCGAGGCATGTTCATGTTGTTTTCGCACCCCGTGCGCGGGCGGCCCGCCGTCTCGATATGGCTTCATCTCCGTAATGCCCTGCCGGCTGTTATGGCTGTCGGCGGTCTGGCGTTGATCTTTGAAACCTATGCACTCTTTTCCGGCGTCTCGCCCACGACCTTGCCGGCGCCGTCGCGGGTTCTCGCGCAAGCCTATCAATACCGGCAGGCTCTGCTCGACAACGCCATCCCCACGCTCAGCGCCACGCTTGCGGGTTTTTCGTTATCGCTTGTCGCAGCCTTCCTTCTGTCCGTCATCGTCGATTTCGTGCCGGCGCTGAAGCGGGCGCTTTTTCCCGTCTTCATCGTCAGCCAGACCTTGCCGCTTGTGGCGATCGCGCCCCTGGTCGTGCTGTGGTTCGGCTTCGGGCTTTTGCCAAAAATCCTGCTGGTGGCGCTGGTCACCTTCTTTCCCATGCTGGTCGCGCTTTCGCGCGGTTATGAGGCGACCGAACCTGAACTCGAACAATTGCTGACCTCGATGGGCGCCGGGCGTTTCAAACTTTTCCGTGTCGCCCGCCTGCCCTCTTCCCTGCCCTTCTTCTTCGCAGGCCTGCGAATCTCGATCACCTATGCCGTCGTCGGCGCGATCTTTTCCGAGTATGCCGGTGCCGCCAAAGGTCTCGGCATTTATATGCTGAATGCCAAGAACAATTTCCGACCCGACCTCGTGCTGGCCGCGGTGCTGGTAAGCGCCGTGCTGACGCTCTGCCTGTTCGGGCTTGCCGTTCTTGCGGAAAGGCTCTCGATGCCGTGGACGCGCCGGGGTTCCGTCGGAGGTCAGGAACGATGAACGTACCGCGTCTGAAACTCGATGCCGTCAGTTGCCGTTACGGCGACCTTCCGGTGCTTGCCGCTATTTCCATGACGGTGCAGCCCGGGGAATTCGTCTCCATTCTCGGCCCCTCCGGTTGCGGGAAATCCACGCTTTTCAAGCTGTTGACCGGGGGCATCGACGCGGATGCGGGTGCGATCGAATTCGATGGGCAGCCGCTTGCGGCAGCCGGACGTCCGTTCGCCTTCATGCCACAACGCGATGCGCTGATGCCGTGGCGCAGGATTCTCGACAACACGACGCTCGGCCTTGAAGTGCAGGGCATGCGCCGCAGGCATGCGCGCGAGCGTGTGGCGCCGCTGTTTGCCGAGTTCGGCCTTTCCGGCTTCGAAGAGAATTATCCCGCCGAACTGTCCGGCGGCATGCGCCAGCGCGCAGCCCTGCTGCGCACCGTCGTACAGGACAAGCCGATGCTTCTGCTCGACGAGCCGTTTGGCGCGCTTGATGCCCTCACACGCGCCGGTATGCAGCGTTGGCTCGAGCAAATGTGGAAAAAACACCGCTGGACGGCCATGCTGGTGACCCATGATGTGCGCGAAGCCGTGCATCTGTCCGACCGCATCTATGTGCTCTCGCCTCGCCCGGCTCGGGTGATCCGCGAAATCGAGGTCGACCTGCCGCGTCCGCGCGGCCGCGATGCCGCAACCCAAACCCGCGCGGCGGCGATCGAAGCCGACCTTCTCGAAACGCTGCTCGACCCCGGCCAGCCGGGCAGCCGTACCCATCCGGCCTTTGCGGCGAAATAGCCGCATGTTTCCGCAGGATTGAATGCCATGACGCAACCCCTACTCTCGCCTCAGTCCCCAACCCTTCCCAGTGCTTCGGATCACGAGGATCGCTTGGCGGCCTCCCTGTCTCAGCCTTCAGCCTTAACGGTAGTGCCAACCGCCACCCTGCTGACGCGCCGCAGCGCCCTTGCAGCGGCTGCCGGTCTGGCGCTGTTGCCGCTTATGAGCCGCCCGGCCCGCGCTGCCGATCGGATAGTGAAGGTTGCACTCGACTGGACGCCGAACACCAATCATATCGGCCTGTTCGTTGCACGCGACAAAGGCTTTTATGCCGAAGCGGGTCTTCAGGTCGAAATCTTGCCCTATACCGACACCTCGGCCGGTACGCTGGTGGCCAACAGGGTCGCCGATTTCGGCGTCATCGGCTCGATCGGCCTTTTCACTCAGCATTCGGCCGGCGCCGACCTGATCGGCGTTTACGCGATCGTCCAGCACGAGACAGGTCGCGTCGTGTTCAAGGCCGACCGCGACGACATCAAAAGCCCGAAGGATCTCGACGGCAAGACCTATGGTGGGTTCGGAAGCGACTGGGAAAACGCGCTGCTCGGCGCAATGATCCGCCACGATGGTGGCAAAGGTGAATTCCAGACCGTGACGCTCGGCACCTCCGCTTATCAGGCCTTGGCCAATGGTTCCGTTGATTTCACGCTGGAAGTCTACACCTGGGAGGGCGTACAGGCCGAACTGGAAGGCTTGAAACAGAAGGCTTTCCGATATGCCGATTACGGTGTGCCGGACGAACATACCGCGCTGCTCGGCTCCAACCGCGCCTTTCTGGATGCCAATCCGGATACGGCCCGGGCATTCCTACAGGCAACCCGCCGGGGCTATGCCTTTGCCGTCGACCATCCGGACGAGGCGACCGATCTTCTGATTGCCGCCAACCGCGATGCGCTGACAGACCGCCCGCTGGTCCGCGCCTCGCTACAGGCGCTGATCGACGGGTACTACTTGCGACGGCAAGATGGGGTCGTGGGGACGATGGAAGCGGCCAAGATGGAGGCGATCGGCGACTACCTCTTCAACGCGAAGATCCTGAAGGACGGCAATGGCGGGACGCTCGAAGCCCGGCCAGATGCGACACGCTATTTCACCAATGAGATCCTTGGCGACTAACGGTCGCCCAAGGCCTCTGCGAATGCCCGTCACCCCTCGGGCATTCGCTTTCATCAAACCGGAACGGTCATTTTGCATTGCAGCAAGTTTACAAGCCGGTCCGGCGCCGATAGACCTCGCAGCAAGACTGATCGGGAAACCTCTTGCATGCTGCGCAGACTGTACGACTGGACGATGGCGCTGAGCGCCCGCAAGGCCGCATCCGCTTGGCTTGCCCTCATTGCTTTTGTGGAGAGTTCGGTCTTTCTGGTGCCGGCAGACGTGCTTTTCCTGCCCATGGCACTGGCGCGCCCGCAACGCGCATGGCGCTACGCGCTGATCGCCACCGTGGCTTCGGTTCTCGGTGGCATTGCCGGATGGTGGATCGGCTATTACGCCTTCGATGCGATCGCAAAACCCATTCTGGAATTTTATGGCAAGCTCGACACGTTCGAGGACCTACGCTCGGGTATCAGCTTCGAAATGGTCATCCTGTTCCTGGTGACGTCGGGTCTGGCGCATCTGCCGCCGATCAAGGTCGTGACCATTCTGGCTGGCGCGGCACATGTGAACATCTGGCTGTTCATCGGCTCCGCTATCATTGCCCGCGGCGCACGCTTCTACCTGTTGGCCTGGCTGCTGCGGCGCTATGGCGAGAGCATCCGCCACTTCATCGAACACCGTCTGGGGCTAATCACAGCCATCGGCGCCGGTATCGTGCTCGTCGGCTATGTGGCCTACAAGTTCCTGACGCATTGATAGTCTGAACCTGGCCTTTTCACAGCCCCGGACTGCCCCTATCCGATACGGGGCAGCCGATCATCAAATCGGTGTTTAGAACTGGACGCGGTCGAAAGCCTTCGGGTCGATTCCCAGCGTTGCAAGGTCTCGCGCCTGCGGCTTGCGACCGCCTTCAACGGCGGCGGAAGCGGCGGTGGCAGCACCGAAAACAGCGATGGCACGGCCAATGAAACCACCGCGCATGTTCTTGAGGTTCGTGGACATGTGCATCTCCTTTTGTTGATTAGAATATGCTCCCGAGCCCGTCTGCATACAATGCACAAGGGCGGATGGGAGCCATGCAGAACGATGCGACCTGCCGGTGTTTGCGCTTGTCCGCTGCCGAAATTGAAGGCATTCCAATAGCCGAGTTTCTACACGGGAGAGATCAGATGAGCGTTACCATCTTCGGTATCAAGAACTGCGACACGATGAAAAAGGCGCGTACCTGGCTGGACCAGAACGGCATCGATCACACATTCCACGATTACAAGGCATCCGGCATCGATCTGGCGCATCTTGAGGTTTGGACGGACAAGGCGGGATGGGAAACGCTTCTCAACCGGGCCGGCACGACCTTCCGCAAACTCCCCGACGAGGCGAAGGCAGACCTGGACCGGGACAAGGCGATCGGCCTGATGCTTGAGCATCCATCGATGATCAAGCGTCCGGTGCTGGAAAAGGACGGCACGGTCGTTGTCGGTTTCAAGCCTGATGTCTACGCCAGGAGCTTCGGCAAAGGGGACGAGTGACAGATGTCGAAGACGACGCGCGCCACCCAGACGCTGTCGAAAGCCGGCATCCGTTTCGAGACCGTGACCTATGATTACGACCCCCATGCCGAACGTATCGGGCTACAGGCGGCGGCCGCGGTCGGCGAGGCACCGCATCGCGTTCTCAAGACGCTGATGGCCGAACTCGATGGGAAACCGGTCTGCGTGGTCGTTCCCTCCGACCGGGAGGTGTCGATGAAGAAGCTGGCAGCCGCTTTCGGTGGCAAGTCGGCGCAGATGATGAAGCCCGCCGATGCCGAGCGCCTGACCGGTTATCACGTCGGCGGCATCAGCCCTTTCGGCCAGAGGAAGCTTGTACCGACGGCGATAGAGATCGCCGCTATGGATGAGGATATGGTCTATATGAACGGCGGCCAGCGTGGACTGCAGGTACGGCTGCCGCCTAAGGATGCGCAACGCGTTCTGAAGGCGATTGTCGCGGCCTTGGTGGCGGACTGAGCTTCAAATCCGGTGCCTTCGGGGCTATGTCTGTTCCATCGTGTTTTGAAAACAGGCAGGCATCTTCATGAATATCCATTCCGATATCGCCACGGTCGATCCCAAGAAACTGGAAAAGCTGGCCGAAGTGGCCGTGAAGGTAGGCTTGCGGCTCGAAGCAGGACAGGATCTGGTGATGACGGCGCCGCTCGCCGCCATCCCGCTGGTCAGGATGATCACCCGCCATGCCTATATGGCCGGCGCCGGACTGGTGACGACCTTCTATTCCGACGAGGATACCACGCTCTCCCGATACCGCCATGCGCAGGATACGAGCTTCGATAGGGCGTCCGGCTGGCTTTACGAGGGCATGGCCAAGGCTTTTGCCGGCAACGCTGCGCGTCTGGCGATCGCCGGCGACAACCCCATGATGCTGGCCGGCCAGGACCCGTCAAAGGTCGCGCGTGCAAACAAGGCGAATTCGATGGCCTACAAGCCGGCGCTCGAAAAGATCTCCAATTTCGATATCAACTGGAACATCATCTCCTACCCCAATCCGGCCTGGGCAGCACAGGTCTTTCCTGAGCTCGGCGAGCAGGAAGCCATCAAGAAACTGGCCGATGCGATCTTTGCAGCCTCGCGTGTCGATCTCGACGATCCGGTCGCAGCGTGGGCGGATCACAACGCCAATCTGCGCAAGCGCTCTACATGGCTGAACGGTCAGCGTTTTTCGGCACTGAAATTTACTGGCCCCGGAACGGATGTGACGATCGGGCTGGCTGACGACCACGAATGGCATGGCGGCGAATCCACTGCCAAGAACGGCATCACCTGCAACCCGAACATTCCGACCGAGGAAGTGTTCACGACTCCGCATGCATTGAAAGTCGAGGGTTATGTCTCGAGCACCAAGCCGCTCTCGCACCAGGGCACGCTGATCGACGGCATTCAGGTCAAATTCGAGGGCGGTCGCATCGTCGAGGCCAAGGCGACCAAGGGCGAAGAAGTGCTCAACAAGGTTCTGGATACGGATGAAGGCGCGCGGCGTCTCGGCGAAGTGGCGCTGGTGCCGCACTCCTCGCCGATCTCTGCCAGCGGCATCCTGTTCTACAACACGCTGTTTGACGAAAATGCCTCCTGCCACATCGCGCTTGGTCAGTGCTATTCGAAATGTTTCCTCGATGGCGCTTCGCTTACCCAGGACCAGATCGCAGCCAAGGGCGGCAATTCCAGCCTGATCCACATCGACTGGATGATCGGTTCCGACAAGGTCGATATCGATGGTGTGCGGGGCGATGGCTCGATCACGCCGGTCATGCGAAAGGGCGAATGGGCCTGATCCAGGGTGACTGCTGAATAGGCAAAGGGCCGGTCTGCTTGCGCCGACCGGCCCTTCCTTTCACTGGGATCGAACTGGCTACATCAGGCCGGCTTGTGGCCCTTCAGACCGTAATAGGCGATGTAGACGTAGCAGACGATCGGCATGATGAAGGCCATCTGGATGCCGATCGTATCGGCAAGCGCGCCCTGCACGAGGGGCAGAATGGCACCGCCGACGATGGCAAGGCACAGAATGCCGGACCCCTGGCTCGTGTGACGGCCAAGGCCGTGCAGCGCCAGCGAGAAGATCGTCGGGAACATGATCGAGTTGAACAGGCCGATGGCGAGGACCGCCCACATGGCAACAGCACCGCTCGACATGATGGTGACGACCAGGAGAATGATCGAGGCCGCCGCATTGAAGGCAAGCGCCTTGCCATCGTCGACGTAGCGCATCGCGGCTGCACCGATGAAGCGGCCAACCATCGCGCCGCCCCAGAAATAGGCGACGTAATGCGCGGCGTCGGTTTCCGGAATGTTGCCAATCGTCGGCTCTGCCAGGAAGTTGACAAGGAAACTGCCGATCGAGACTTCCGCGCCTACATAGACGAACAGGCCGACGGCGCCGAGCACCAGGTGACGATAGCTCCAGGCCGATCCCTCAGCATGACCGGCGATCGCGGTCGGCTCTTCCTCCTGAACCTGCGGCAGCTTCAGTGCGGCGAAGATGGCGGCAAGAACCAGGAAGGCGACTGCGAGCAGCATATAGGGAAACTGCACCGCATTGGCTTCGGTCACGCGCAAAGCCTCGACCTGCTCGGGCGTGGCATTTTCCATGCCGGCGGTCGCCGCCGAGAGGATGAGGACCGCACCGAACAGCGGGGCGAGCGTGGTACCGAGAGAGTTGAAGGCCTGTGTCAGCGTCAGTCGGCTGGCCGCCGTTTCAGGCTTGCCGAGAACCGTGACGTAAGGATTTGCGGCAACCTGAAGGACGGTGACGCCTGCGGCAAGCACGAACAGCGCCCCCAGGAAGAGCGCGTAGACGCGGTAGCTTGCAGCAGGAATGAACAGCGCGCAGCCGATGGCGGCGATCACCAGACCAACGACGATGCCCCATTTATAGCTGATCCGCTTGACCAGCGCGCCGGCCGGCAGCGAGACGATGAAATAGGCGCCGAAGAAGCACAGCTGAATTAGCATGGACTGCGTGTAATTCAGCGAGAAAACGCTCTTCAAATGCGGAATGAGGATGTCGTTCAGGCATGTGATGAAACCCCACATGAAGAACAACGAAGTGAGAGCGACAAGCGCAAAACCATAATTTTCGGTGCTCGAAACGCCGGAGGAGCGTGCTCCTGCGAGATCGGCGCCGTTGCCTGTATAACCAGCCACTTGGCAGAACCTTTCAAACACATTCAGACAGCCGGACGCGACAGGATGTCGTGCTGCACTGCGGGAGAAATCCCATCGCCGCTATATGCTGCAGCTGCGCGATTTTGGAAGTGACTTCGAATTAAAACAGTTGGCAATACACCTGAATTTTGCGCGTGCTCATCGCCAGGCTGTAAAGATTGCATTCAGTCTTTTCCGGTAATCTTCCATTAGCACTGTTTCCAATGGTTCCGGCAGGCCGATGGCTCCGGACATGTGATGCGTATGGACGCCGATGCACAAAGCGATCAGACCAGCATTTATGTTGACCACGATGTTCCTCGGTGGTTGTTCGTCCGGCATGACGCCAGAGGGGTTGGTGCCCGCCCGTCCGTCGCGCGAAATCACCAGTTCGGTCCAGCAGAGCCCGGCGCCTGTTCCGACCGTCGGTGTCGGCACCTCTGGCATGGTGGCTGCGGCGTCCGGCCCAGCGCCACGCCCGCAAGCGTTGTCCTGGGCGGGTCCGACGCCGGGCGACCATGGCGCTTCCCCCATCGCTGCGCCACTCGCCGTCCCGAACGATGTCATGCCGGCGTCCCGTCCGTCCGGTCTTTCCGCTGCCCAAACTACGGTCGGCATGCCGGCGCAACCCCTGCCGATCGCGCGTCCCGCCGGTCTTACGCAAACCGCAGCCTTGTCCACCGGCACGATGAGCAGCGCGGCCCGCTCGCGCATCTACAGCCGCCAGTTTCGTGATGCAAAGCCGATCAATTTCGGCAAGGTTCAGCCCCGCCATTATGCCGTTCACGGCGTCGACGTCTCCCGCTGGCAGGGCGAGATCGACTGGCCCAAACTGAGAAGCCAGGGCGCCAATTTTGCCTATATCAAAGCGACCGACGGCGGCGACCATCTCGACCCGATGTTTGCGACCAACTGGCGCCGCGCCAAGGACGCCGGCATTCGCCGTGGCGCCTACCATTTCTTCTACTGGTGCCGCACCGCAGGCGAACAGGCCGACTGGTTCATCCGTAACGTGCCGCGCGATCCCGACGCCCTGCCGCCGGTAATCGACGTCGAATATAACGGGGAATCTGCATGCAAGATGCGGCTTTCAAAGGCCCGCGTCGTCGAAAAGATGCAGGTATTCATGGACAAGCTGGAGCGCCATTACGGCCAGCGTCCGGTCATTTATACCGCCCCTGATTTCTACAAGGACAACCTGCGCGGCGAGTTCGAGAACTACCCGTTCTGGCTGCGTGCCGTCGCCCAGCATCCATCGGTCGTCTATCCCGGCCGCAAATGGGCCTTCTGGCAGTATTCGGGGTCCGGCCTGTCGCATGGCGTGACCGGCAAGATCGACCTCAATGTCTTCAACGGCAGCGAGGAGCAATGGCATAACTGGCTGAACCGCCAGCGCGGTGGTGCTGGCACGATGGCGAGCCGTTGATCGCCGCTGTTCAGTAAGAGGGCTTCTTGAGGGGGAGCCGGCAGCCCAGGGACGGCCGGCATGGGACGCCGAACCCAACACTATAGCCGGCGCCGGAAGGCCAGTCCCCTGCTCTGCACCTGAACCCCCGCCCGGACCACCCGGGGACCGCCTATCAAGATGACGGATAAACGCACACACTGAACCCTGCGGGGTCAGAAAACATCGCGCTAGGCGTATCTGCGGCCTTTGTCTTGACGCGCGTCGATGTACGGCGGCTTTGCGGCTCAGCTGGCCAGTCGTCTTGGCCTGTTGCGGACCGAAAGTTCGGGGATTTCCTGCAAGAGCTCGCTCACCTGCTCTGCCCTGAGCGGCCGCGCCAGAAGAAAACCCTGCACTTCATTGCACTGGTCGGCCGTCAAAATGGCCAATTGTTCGTTGGTTTCCACACCTTCGGCAGTCACGGAAATGCCAAGCGCACGGCCCAGCCCGAGAATGGCCTGCACGATCGGGCGCGCGCTTTCCTTGCGATCGAGGTCCGAAATGAAGCTGCGATCGATCTTGATGACGTCGAAGGGATAGTTGCGCAGATAGCTCAGCGACGAATACCCAGTACCGAAATCGTCCATGGCAAGGGTCACCCCGGCCTTCTTCAGCTCCTTGAGCAATTCGATGGCGCGGTCGGCGTCTTCCAGCAGAATGCCTTCGGTCACTTCCAGCTCGAGCAGCGAGGGTTCCAGACCCGTCTCCGCCAGGCAGTCGCGCACCTTCTGCACGAAATTGGCGTCGCGGAACTGCACCGGCGACACGTTCACGGACACGCCGATACCATGCCAGTGCTTGGCCGTTTCGCAGGCGGTGCGCAGGATCCAGTCGCCGAGCGGCACGATCAGCCCGTTCTGCTCCGCCAGCGGGATGAATTCCGCCGGGCTGATACGGCCGCGTTCCGGATGCGCCCAGCGCACCAGCGCCTCGACGCTGCGGATATGCCTTGCCCGCGCGTCAAAACGTGGCTGGTATTCGAGATAGAATTCGCCAGCGGCAAGGCTGTTGCGCATGCCTTCCGTCATCTTGCGCTGCACTGCGACCTTGCAGTTCATGTCGGTCGAAAAGAAACTGTATTGCCCGCGGCCGTTTTCCTTCGACTTGTAGAGCGCAGCATCAGCAGCGCGCAGCAATTCGTCCGGGGTGGTGCCGTCGGAAGGCGAAATCGCCACGCCGATCGATACGCCGACGGACAGTTCGACACCCTCGTGGCGGATCGGTTCGGTGACAATTGCGTGGATATGCGCGCAGAACCGTTCGATCGCCTCGGTCGGCATGCCGGGTGCGGCAATCACGAACTCGTCGCCGCCGACGCGTGCGACGATCTGGTCATCGCGCAGGGCTCGTCGCATGCGGTCGGCCACTTCGCCAAGCACCCGGTCTCCCACGTGATGGCCGTAGGTATCGTTGATCGGCTTGAAGCGGTCGAGATCCAGATAGAAGACGACCATGCTGCCAGCGGGTCCGGCGAGGCAGTTTTCCATGAAGGCCGAGAGCTTGATCCGGTTCGGCAGCGACGTGGCGGAATCATGCTGTGCCTGGCGCCGGGCATCGTCGAACGCCGCCGCCAGTTCCACGTTCGAACTGACATCGGTAGCGTATTTGATGACCTTGGTCGGCTTGCCGTTCAGATCGAAGATCGGGTTGTAGCTCGCCTGGATCCAGATTTCCCGACCGTCCTTGCCCACGCGCTTGTACATGCCGGAATGATAGCTTCCCGAGCGCAGCTTGTCCCAGAAGCCGACATAATCAAGGCTTGCGGCTTCGTCGCGGGCGATGAGGACCGAATGGTGGCGGCCCTTGATCTCATCGAGCTGATAGCCGAGCATGGACAGGAAATTCGGGTTGAGATCGATGACGGTGCCATCGAGATCGAAGACTGCGACGCCTTGCGACTTGTGGATCGCCTCGATCTGACCCTGGTAATCCGCCTGGCGCAGTTTCGCTTCGGTCACGTCGGTCGCGTATTTGACGACCTTGAACGGCCGTCCATTGAGGTCCTTGATCGGATTATAGGTGGCCTGCAGCCAGACCTCATGGCCATTCTTGCCGATGCGCTTGTATTCACCCGCACGGAAATGGCCTTTGGCAAGATCCTCCCAGAAAGTCCGGTATTCCTCGCTTTCGGCCTCTTCCGGCTCAACGAACATGCTATGATGACGCCCGCGCACGTCGACGAACTTGTAGCCGGTCGCGGCGAGGAAATTTTCGTTGGCCTCGATGATGGAGCCGTCAAGATTGAAGGACACGACGCATTGGGCGTTGTGAATAGCGGCGATCTGGCCTTCGTGCTCGGCCTGCACGAGGCGCTCGTCGGTGACGACGGAAGCATATTTGACCACCTTGACCGGTTTGCCATTGGCATCGAAGATCGGGTTGTAGGTGGCCTGAAGCCAGATTTCCGAACCATCCTTGGCAAACCGCTTGAACAGACCGGAACGATGCCGACCCTTGCGCAGGTCGTTCCAGAAGGCGGCATATTGCGTGCCATGCGCGTGCGACCGCTCGACGAACATCTTGTGATGACGGCCCAGAATCTCGTCAAGCGAATAGCCGACGGCCTCAAGGAACTGTTCGTTGGCATCGAGAATCGTGCCGTGCATGTCGAAAGTAATGACGCTGTTCGACTTGTGGATGGCGTTGATCTGCCATTCGTAATCGGCCTGGCGCAGCTTCTGGCTGGTCACATCGGTGGCGTATTTCACGATTTTCATCGGACGCCCGGCAGGATCGAAGATCGGGCTGTAGACGGCCTGTAGCCACACATCCTCGCCATCCTTGCGGCGACGGCGGAATTCGCCACTCTTGTGGTCCCCTCGCGCCAGCGAACGCCAGAATTCCCGGTATTCGACCGTGTCCGGCTCATGCACGAACATCGAGTGGTGATGCCCCAGGATTTCGTTCAGCGTATAGCCGGTAACATCGAGGAAGCGCGCATTGGCATCGAGCACCGTGCCGTCGAGCGAGAAGTGGACGACCGCCTGATTGGCATTGATGGCGGCAATCTGGCCGCGCTCATCGGCCTCGCGCGCCTTTTCGCGGGTCACGTCGGTGACGATCTGCAGGATTTCCTTAACCGTCCCGTCTTCCGACAGGATCGGGACATAGCGCGACTGCAGCCACAGCTCCGCCCCGAGCTTGGCAATCCACAACGAGATGGTCTCGTGTTGTTCGCCGGAGCGCAGCCTGTCCCACAGATCCTTCTGGCGCCTGCGGTCGCCGGACTTCGACAGAAAGACGGAATCGGTACTGCCCAGCAATTCGATGAGATCGTAGCCCAGCATGCGCAGGAAATGCGGATTGGCCGCAGTTATCTTGCCATGGACGTCATATTTTACCGTGGCGAAAAGCTGATTGAGGGCCCGAACCTCAGTCGAAAGGTTCAGATAATCTGCGACGGGCTGCGGCATCTGCGAATACACTGAGCTGTTGAACTGCCGGCAAATTACACCACCGCCTCTAAAGGTAGCGTAAACAATTGAAATCATTATTCTTATAAGTAATAGTCAGATTTCCCTATGCTTAGGGTGGAGCGTTGGCCGCAAAGCGCGCTCCGGTTGCCGCCCTTATCTCTCTTCACGACAGATAGTCCCGTCCAAAGAAACCCAGCCCGGATAGACAGGTCTTCCCCCAATCAGGCCTCGCCAGCGCTGAATGCCGGTAGACATGGCACCGATCAAAGGCCCATAGCTGATGCAAAGGGATGGAGGTCTCAGAAATGACGGCAGACAACAGACTCACCGCGACCGGTGGAGGACGCGCTGAATTCGGCCAGGGCCTGTTATGGATGGCCGGCAGCATGGCATCCTTTATTGGCATGTCGATCGGCTCGCGCGAAATGGCGCAAACGATGTCGATCCAGCAGGTGATGTTTTTTCGCGCGCTGGTCGGCCTCTTGGTCATCCTCGTGGTGGCGCGAAACCTGTTTCCGCAGGTGCGGCAGATGACGATGGTGAAACTGCATCTGTTGCGCAATGTCGTGCATTTCACCGCGCAATATCTCTGGACGGTCGGCATCGTTTTCCTGCCGCTTGCCTCGGTCTTCGCGCTGGAATTCACCATGCCGATCTGGGCCGCCTTCTTTGCCTGGATCTTTCTGAAGGAAAAGCTGACCACGCCGCGTATCATTGCAACGATCGGCGGCTTTATCGGGGTGCTGGTCATCGTGCGGCCGGGTCTGGGTCTGATCCATCCCGCCGCCGGACTTGTGCTGATCGCTGCTGCGGGTTTTGCCATCGCGCTGATCGTGGTGAAGGAACTGACGCGACACTGCTCGCCGGGCGTCATCGTCGTCTGGATGATCCTGATCCAGCTGCCGCTCGGCTTTGTCACGGCACTGACCGACTGGCAACCGGTGCAGATGGTCTCCGTGCCATGGATGTTCGTATCGGGCATTGGCGGACTGACCGCGCATTATTGTCTGGCACAGGCGCTGAAACGGCTGGAGGCCTCAATCGTCATGCCGGTCGACTTTCTGCGCGTGCCGCTGGCGGCGATCGTCGGGTATTACGCCTATGCGGAAGCAATCGACCTGTTTGTCTTCTTAGGCGCTGCCATCATCGTTCTGTCGAACTATCAGGTGGTGATGACGGAGCGCAGACGGGCGCGGTGACGAAAAAGGCGGGCTCCGAGGCCCGCCTTACTTGGATCAATCGTCTTTCATCTTCAGTGCGGCGATGAACGCTTCCTGCGGAATGTCCACCTTGCCGAACTGTCGCATGCGCTTCTTGCCTTCCTTCTGCTTGTCGAGCAGTTTGCGCTTACGCGTGGCGTCGCCACCGTAACATTTGGCCGTCACGTCCTTGCGCATGGCCGAGATCGTCTCGCGGGCGATGACGTTGCCGCCGATCGCTGCCTGGATCGGGATCTTGAACATGTGCCGAGGGATCAGATCCTTGAGCTTCTCGCACATGTCGCGACCGCGCTTTTCGGCTGCCGTGCGGTGCACCAGCATGGACAGCGCATCGACGGGTTCGCCATTGACCATGATCGACATCTTCACGAGGTTGCCCTCGCGATAGGCGTCGAGATGATAGTCGAACGAGGCGTAACCCTTGGAAATCGACTTCAGGCGATCGTAGAAATCGAACACGACTTCGTTGAGCGGCAGCTCATAGGTCAGCATGGCGCGCTTGCCGACATAGGTCAGTTCCGTCTGGATACCGCGACGATCCTGGCAAAGCTTCAGGATACCGCCGAGATAGTCGTCCGGCGTCAGGATGGTCGCCTTGATCCACGGTTCGCGAATTTCGGCGATTTTCACCACGTCCGGCATGTCGGCCGGGTTGTGCAGCTCGCGCTCCGATCCATCGGTCATGGTTAACTGATAGACGACCGAAGGGGCGGTTGCGATAAGATCGAGATCGAATTCGCGCTCCAGGCGCTCCTGGATGATTTCCAGATGCAGAAGGCCGAGAAACCCGCAGCGGAAACCGAAGCCGAGCGCGGCGGACGATTCCATCTCGAAGGAAAAGGACGCGTCGTTCAGGCGCAGCTTGCCCATGGCGGCGCGCAGGTCCTCGAAATCGGCGGCATCGACGGGGAAGAGACCGCAGAACACGACGGGCTGAGCCGGCTTGAAGCCCGGCAACGCCTTTGCCGTGGGCTTCTTGTCTTCGGTAATGGTGTCGCCGACGCGGGTATCGGCTACTTCCTTGATCGAACCGGTGATGAAACCGATTTCGCCCGGACCAAGGCTATCGACCGCCAGCATTTTTGGCGTGAGCACGCCGACGCGCTCGACCTGGTATTTCGCGTCCGTGCCCATCATGCGGATGGTCATGCCCTTGGACAGGACGCCATCGATGACGCGTACCAGAACCATGACGCCGAGATAGGTATCGTACCAGCTGTCGACCAGCAGTGCCTTGAGCGGGCCCTTGTCCCCTACTTCGCTTTTCGGCGGCGGCAATTGCGTGACGATGGCTTCGAGAACATCGGGAATACCAAGTCCGGTCTTGGCCGAGATCAGCACGGCCTGGGACGCATCGATGCCGATGACTTCCTCGATCTGTTCCTTGATGCGATCGGGTTCGGCCGCCGGCAGGTCGATCTTGTTGAGGACCGTCACCAGTTCGTGATTGTTGTCGATCGCCTGATAGACATTGGCAAGCGTCTGGGCTTCCACACCCTGACTTGCATCGACGACGAGCAGCGAGCCTTCGCAGGCGCTGAGCGAACGCGACACTTCATAGGCGAAGTCGACATGGCCGGGCGTGTCGATGAGGTTGAGCACATAGGTCTCGCCGTCATTCGCCTTGTAATGCAGGCGGACGGTCTGGGCCTTGATGGTGATGCCGCGCTCGCGCTCGATATCCATCGAATCAAGGACCTGCTCGGACATGTCGCGTTCGGCAAGGCCGCCGGTCGTCTGGATCAGACGGTCGGCCAGTGTCGACTTGCCGTGGTCGATATGCGCCACGATCGAGAAGTTGCGGATATGGTCAAGCGGCGTGCGCGGAGAATTGGTGCTCATGGTTCGCGCATATATCAGCGGGCTTCGTGCTCGCAAAGGGGGAAGATAACCTTTCGTTGAGTATGTCGGTCGCTTTTGGCACTAGTAAAGCTTGGTCTCCGGCGTGATGCCGCCTTCCGGATCGGTGATGATCGAGGCATTCGGCATCTGCGCGGTTTTCATGCCGAAATTTTCGCGCTCGTCCGGCGGCACCGGATCGCGCTCCTTGAGGCGCCAGATGACGTAAGCTCCATAGGCCGAGGCGACGAGGATGATGGCATAAATGAAGGTCTGCTGGCCGAGAACGGGGGCAAGGAAGGTGATGCCGAGCGGCACGATGGTGGCCGCCGTCGACCAGGCAACGAGAAGCGTCGAGGACAGCGGCACGAAATCGCCGGGGTCGGCACGATCGTTGGCATGCGCGTTGGCGACCGAATAGACGGTTTCCACCGCGCCGCCGAAGATGAGAAAGACGACCATCAGCAGGACGAATGTGTCGAAGGAAACCATCAGCGCCGCAACACCCGAGACAATGATCAACCCGCAGGTCAGTAAAAGGATGACGCGGCGGTCGATACGGTCGGATACGAGGCCGAGCGGATACTGGATGAACAGCAGTCCTGTCTGCATGACCAGCATGAGTAGCGCCACCTCGCCTTGCGTGACGCCGTTGAGGGTCGCATAGATCGGCGTGAAACCCTGCACCACCATGGACAGACCGCCGGAGGCGAGGACGCCAACAAGGCCGACCGGCGAGATACGCCACGCCATCTTGACATCGACGCTGACGCTGGCCGGTGGCGGCGGCGTGGGCAGACGCGTCAGGCCGATCGGAATGATGGCGAGCGCGGTGACGAACACGACGATGAGCGGTGCCAGATTGCCTTCAGCCGGTACCTGCCCGAACAGCCACGCGCCGAACCCCAGCCCGAGAATGTAGCACATGTAGAAGAAGGACATGGCCCGGCCGCGCCACGCATTTGACGAAGCGTGATTGAGCCAGCTCTGGGCAATGATGAAATTGACGTTGGAAGCCGCACCGTAAAGCGCGCGCGCAAGGACCCACCATGCGGCCGGCAAGCCCGCCGCCACCAGCACGGCGCCGATGATGACAATGGCCATGGAGCAGGCGAACAGACGCGCATGCCCGACGCGGCGAATAAGCGGGCCTGCCAGCACACAGCCGAGCAGGCCGCCGAAAGCGAGCGCCGGCACCGCCAGTCTCGCTGCCCAGGTTTCGCCCTGACTGGTCAGCACAAAGGGCACATAGGTGGCCATGATACCACTGCCAATGGCGGCAATCGTCATCGACAGGACGATGCTGGCGATCGATACGGGTGAAGCGGCAAGGGCAGGCGTTCCGGTCATATTCATCCTCGAAGGCAGGCGAAAAGCCACAGCCGCATTGACGGTCGACCGCGACAGCGACCCCCATGCGCTCCGCACTTCTGTTGAGCCGGACGGCGCGGCCATCTTGCGGTGAAGTCAGATTAGCCCGTGCCCGTGACGGAACGCTATCCGGGAAGCGGCATCGCAGCATCGATTTTCCACCGCGGCCAATACGTTCTTTGTCCCCTTGATCGCCCGATCAGCCGAGATCATAAAAGGGCAGCCGCCCTTCCCCCATCTTTGCCCAAGGATTTGAAAGTGACCGTGATCCGCATTCTTGATGCCGAGGCCGCCTGCGCTGCCATACCCGATCTCTGCGAGGTTTTGTCCGACTGCATCAATGGCGGCGCGTCCGTCGGCTTCATGCTGCCCTTCACGCCTGATGATGCCGTCCCGTACTGGGAAGACACGGTCCGGGCGGTTGAAGCCGGGGACATCATTCTTGCGGTGGCCGAGCTCGACGGGCGGGTGGTGGGCACGGTGCAGGTCGGCTTGGCTTCAAAGCCCAATCAGCCGCATCGCGCCGACATCATGAAGCTTCTGGTGCATCGCTGCGCACGCGGTCTTGGCCTTTCGCGCAAGCTGATGGCGGCAGTGGAAGATGAAGCCGCGCAGCAGGGTCGGACGCTGCTGGTGCTGGACACCGCGACCGGCAGCGAGGCGGAGGGGATCTATCCGCGTTTCGGCTGGGAACGCGTGGGCGTCATCCCGGATTACGCATTGTGGCCGCAAGGCGGGTATTGCAGCACGACATTGTTCTACAAGCGCATCGGTTAGCATGACGGGAGGCTTTCGCCTCCCGTCGGCATCTCAGTTGCCCCGCTTCAGGTCATGTTCGAAAGCGGCGACAATGAGCCGGCTCAGTTCTTCATGGATTTTGCCGCGCGGACGCGCGGTTTCCTCGCAGATCGGATCGTCTTCCCCCAAAGATCTCAAGAATGCTGCAGCGCCTGGCTGGCAGACCGGCAGAAAACTGTAGTGATCGGAATTCTCCACACGATGGAACGTCGCGCGAGGCAAATCCTTTGACAATTGTTCCGCCTCGACCGCCAGCGGCACCTTGCCCTTGCTGCCCAGATTGATGACCGTGACCGGCACCTCTACCTTGGCAACGCTTTCAGGCTTCATCAGCGTGCCAAGCCCTGGATCGACCGCGACCACGGCGGTAATGCGGGGATCATGGTTGGATTGTTCGAAAAGCTTACGGTCGATCTCTCGCATGTCAAAAGGCTCGACCTTGACGAAGGCGCCGTCGGCATAACCGCGACCACCACGGAACCAGCTGCAATCCAGCGCGCCCGGCGGATGTTCGTCACAATAGCGGATGAAGCCATCGAGATCGGGGCGGGCACCGGCCAGTTCCAGCGCCGTGCTGCCACCAAGGGAAAATCCGAGAATACCGACACGGTTTTGATCGATGGAGGACTGCCAACGCTTATTGGTGGAAAGGGCCGTGATGAGGACCGACATGTCCTGCGCCCGCTCCCAGATTTTCGGCGTGGCAGCAGGGGTTGAATCGCCGCTGGTCGTGCCGGGATGGTTTGGCGCAGCGACGATGTAGCCGGCTTTGGCCAGTTCGACGCCGATCCAGGCCATGCCCTCGGCACGAGAACCGGAACCGTGGGACATCAGGATCAAAGGAAACCGCCCTTCTCTGACGGTTGCACCCGTATTGGCGGACGATGGCTGAAAAACCTTGTCGCTCCCGGGGGCAGCCGGCTGGCCATCACCGCTTGACGGATACCAGACCGTGACCGCCAGCGGCCGCGGATAATCCTGTGTCACCACGCTGATCTTCTGGACGCCGACCGGTTCAGCGGCGTGCAGGGCTGTGGCGGAAGAACCCAAAGAAAGGGCAAGAGAGGCAAGAAAAAATGCGATCGGCTTCATGGAAAACCTCATTCGGTTGGAGAACGAGGCAAGGATGATGCCCAAAGAAAGCGGCTTCGACCTCGAACATGATCGAGGTCCTCTCCGGCCAACTTTCATCTGGGAAACGTGTGAGTTCCGGGCTGCCCACCTCGCCGTCGCGCGTCCTTGTGAAAAGGGACAACGTGGAGTAGCGTGACGCTATGGTGCTGCGGGAGGTCTGCATGGCAACATCCTATCAATGGGTGATCGTGGCGGTCGGCGGCACCATGGGCTGTGTGGCGGCTGGCGCCATGTTCTCGCTCGCCGTGTTCCTCGAACCGATCGTCTCCACGACCGGTTGGTCACATGCCGGCGTCTCGCTGGCGATGACGCTTAACTTCATCGTGATGGGGATCGGCGGTTTCATGTGGGGCATGGCCAGCGACCGGTTCGGCGCACGCATCGTCACTCTGATCGGCAGCGTGCTTTTGGGTCTTGCGCTCGTTCTAGGATCCGCGGCAACCAGTCTTCCGGCCTTTCAGCTGGTCTATGGCGGTATGCTGGGATTGGCGACGAGCGCGTTTTTCGCACCGATGATCGCGCTCACCATGGCGTGGTTCGACAAACATCGCAGCATCGCCGTGTCGCTGGTATCCGCCGGCATCGGCATCGCCCCGATGACGATTTCGCCGCTCGCGCGCTTTCTCGTTACCTATTATGGTGACTGGCGCCCGGCCATGCTGGCGATCGGCATCGGCTGCTGGATCATCCTGCCGCCCCTTGCCTTGTTGATGCGACCGGCGCCGAAAGGCACGGCCGAGCAGACGGCGGCGACGGCGGATACGGCACAAGGCGGTGAGGACTGGTCGCTCGGTGCCATCATCCGATCACCGAAATTTCTGGTTCTGGGTTGCACCTATTTCGCCTGCTGCGCCGCCCATTCCGGGCCGATCTTTCACATGGTCAGCTATGCCATGACCTGCGGCATCGCGCCGATGGCGGCCGTCAGCATTTACAGCGTCGAAGGCGCGGCGGGGCTTGGCGGGCGTGTCCTGCTCGGGCTTCTCGGTGATCGATTCGGCGCCAAGCCGGTTTTGATCGGCGGGCTTCTGGTGCAGGCATTGGTGATTTCAGCCTATACGCAGGCGAGCTCGCTTCCCGGCTTTTACGCCTTGGCGATCATTTTTGGCGCGGCCTATGGCGGGGTCATGCCGCTCTATGCGGTTCTGGCGCATGACTATTTTCCGCCGCATCTGATGGGAACCGTGCTTGGCGGCATCACGCTTCTGTCTTCCGCCGGCATGGCGCTCGGACCGGTCGCCGGCGGCTGGGCTTTCGATCATTTTGCCGGTTACGAATGGATGTTCATCGGCTCTTCGCTGATGGGGCTGGCGGCCGTGGCGATTGCCTTGGCTTTTCCCAAGCCGAACGGAGCGCAGCCGCCGGGGGTTGCAGCGGCCGCGTGAACGGCATCAGGCGATTTTCGATCTTTCCGTGAGGAAATACAGGAAGGCTGCGGTCGGCAAGGCAATGCCGATCGCGGAGGCCACCGACCAACCGCCTGTCGCATAGGCCCATGCACCTATCGCGGAACCCATTGCGCCACCGACGAAAAACGAGGCCATGAACAGGCCGTTGAGACGGCTACGCAGGCTGGCATCTAGGCTATAGATCGCGCGCTGGCTGATGACCAGCGTCGTCGATACGCCGAAATCGATAAGGATTGCGGCAAGCGTGAGCAGGCCGAGTGCCAGTACGGATCCTTCCGGCGCGACATGTGTGATGAGATAGCCGACAACCAGCGCCGCGATCCCAAGCGCGGTGGCCGGGCGCCCAAGGTTGCGATCGGCGAGACGGCCCGCAATCGGCGATGCGATCGCTCCCGCCACCCCGGCCAATGCGAAGAGCGCGATACCGGCCTGGCTGATACCGAAGGCAGGTCCGGCCAGCAGAAGCGGCGTCACTGTCCAGAACAGGCTGAAACTGGCGAATTGGAAGAACTGGTAGGCCGCGCGGCGACGCAGAACCGGCTGGGTCAGGACCAGCGACCCCATGGACCCGAGCAGGGACAAGTAGCTCAGACGGGTTTGCGGGCGGCGTTTCGGCAGTTTTGCAGCAAGCACAAGGCCGAGAACCACCATAACCGCGGCGGAGAGATAAAACACGGTGTGCCACGAGGAAAACTCGGCAATGAAGCTGGAGACCGGCCTTGCAAGCATGATGCCGAGCATCAGTCCGCTGACGACATTGCCGACGACGCGACCGCGGCTTTCCTCGGGCGCAAGGCTTGCGGCAAAGGGTACGATCATTTGCACGGCAACGGAACCGAGGCCGATCATCAGCGAGGCGGCGAGGAAGGGAGCCGGCGTTGCGGACACGGCAGCCGCCAGCAGCGCCAATGTGACGATGGCCAGCATCGTGACGATCAGCCGACGGTTTTCAACGAGATCACCGAGCGGCACGATGAAAAGCAAGCCGAGACCATAGCCTATCTGGGTAAGCGTGACGATCAGGCCGGTTGCCTCCGTGGGCAGGCCAATGGAAGCGGCGATCGGCCCCGCCAGCGGCTGGGCATAATAGATGTTGGCACAGATGAGGCCGGCGGCAGCGGCCATCAGGAAGGTCATGGCCGTGGAAATGCCGGAGGTCTGCTGTTGTGCATCTGTCGCTGCAAATGCGGTGTCTTCTTCGGCAGCTTGGAGGGTCATGGGAACTCCGGGAGGTCATGAAAGTGGTGTTAATCGAGAATCTTGAGGGCAGTCTCAGCGGCGGCCATGGCGTGAGCGCAGTCCTGTCCGCTCTTTCCCACCACACGAAGACCCTGGAGGACGACGTAAAGGAGATGGGCTGTCACGGACGGATCGACATGCCCGCCGATGGAGCCATCCGCGTGGCCCTCGCGGACCAGGCGCTCGAGCAGGTCCTGAAAGCCGGCCTGCGACTGCGAGACGCGAGCGTCGGTTTCGGCATCGAAGAGAGCAAGTTCGACAGCGGCGCCGACGACAAGGCAACCGCGTCGACCCATTTGGCCATGGGCGTAGGCCGCCTGATATTCGAGCAGCAGGCGAATACGCTCGCGACCCGTTTTGCCCGGTGCAATCGCCTCGTCCCGCGCTGCGTTGCGCACCGTCTTGTAGCGATCGAAAGCGGCAAGAAAGATGGCCTTCTTGTCCGTAAAAGCCTTGTACAGGCTGCCGGCGGTGACCCCCAGGGCGGCGCTGAGATCGCCGATCGAAGTGCCGTGGTAGCCGCGCTCGGTGAAGACGACGATCGCCTTGTCGAGCGCTTCATCCATATCGAAGGCACGCGGACGTCCGGCCGGCCGTGTGGCCGCGCTTGGCAACGCGACAGTCGAAATTGACCCAGGCATGACGAACGCCCCTATTTGGAAATGATCGTTCCCAAATAGGCCGGATGGCGACTGGCGTCAACCCAGAAACTGGCGAAAGGAACATATGTCGCGGTATCCAGCGTGCGAACACCGGGTGGGGTTACGAGCGGCGGCTGTTATCTCGCCAGCACCTTTGCGTTCAGGGCGGCAACGGCCAACAGTCTGGACGAACGGCGGTGGCGGTTACAAGCGATCCGGAATCGGAACCCCGGCTGCGGAACAGCTAATTCGGATGTATATCGAGAGAAATACACGTCAGCAGGTTGTATCTGCATACAATTTATTCAGTACTTTTACCTTTGAAACGGTGGGAAGTGCTTGTTTCACGGACGAGGCGGAAGCCCCGCGCGGGCACGGGGCTTTTTTTTAACGTTCTTTGGCTACCACAGCCGTGGTTTGTGCGCATTGCGCCACAGAATCGCCCAGCCTGCCTGCTTGACGGATAGGCGAGCGGTTTCGCCGGGGGGCAACCCACAGATTAATATTAGGACTTTGAGACGTCGCGACCAAGAGATGTGAACTGATGATCGACCCTTACGACATTCTTGGCGTGACGCGTGACGCCGATGGCGCTGCGATCAAGGGCGCCTATCGCAAGCAGGCCAAAACCTCACATCCTGATGCGGGCGGCGATGTCGAGACCTTCAGCAAGCTGACCAATTCCTATGAACTGCTGATCGATCCGATCAGGCGCAAGGTCTACGACGACACCGGTTACGATCCTGCTCTGGCCGACAGCAAGGATCTCGAAAGCGTTCTGGTTCTCGAAACGCTGATGAATGAACTTATTCTCGACGAGCGCGAACCCGGCAGTTTCGACCCCGTGGCCGCCATGCGTCGCAAGCTGACCGACCAGATCGTCAGCGCTCGCTTTCACATTCTCGAAATGGAGCGACATCGCGGCCGCATCCGCAACCATCTCGACCGCATCGGCAAACGCCCGGAAGCCGACATTCTCGGCCGCATGTTCCGCGCCCGCACCGATACGATCGGCGAAGCCATCACCAAGTCCGAGGCGCAGATCGAAGCGATCGAGCGCGCCTATGCGATGCTGGAAGGCTATTCCTATGAGATGGTGGAAATCGTCCAGAACGCTGCGGAATAACGGTATCATCGGCCGCCCTTCACGAAGAAAGCCCGCCGTTTCATCAACGGCGGGCTTTCTTCATTCAATCATCGGCGATCAGTGATCAGGCGCGCAGAATGCCGCCCGTGGTCTTTTCGACATTGGCGACGATCTTTTTCGTCAGCGCGTCAAAATCCTCGTCGGTCAGGGTCTTGTCGACCGGCTGGATCAGCACTTCAATCGCCACCGACTTCTTGTCCTCGCCAAGCGATGCGCCGGCAAAGACGTCAAAGACGTTGACGCCGGTGATCAGCTTGCGATCGGCGGTCTGGGCCGCCTTGATGATCGCACCGGCTTCGATCTCAGAACCGACCACGAAGGCGAAGTCGCGCTTGACCATCTGGAAGGGTGACAGATCGAGGCCCGGCTTGGTGCGGGTGGCCTTCTTCTTCGGCTCTGCCATGGCATCGAGATAAATCTCGAAACCGCAGAGCGCGCCCGAGACGTCGAGCGCGTCGAGCGTCTTCGGGTGGAATTCGCCGAACGTGCCGAGAATGATTTTCGGGCCTATCTTGATCGTGCCGCAACGGCCCGGATGGTACCATGCGGGACCACCCTGCTCGATCTGCACATTGCCCATCGGCAGGCCACAGGCTTCGATCACGGCCAGCGCATCGGCCTTGGCGTCATAAACGTCGACCGGCTTGCCGCCGCCCTTGGCGGTGTTCGACCACATGCGGCCGGTACCGTTGATGGAAGCGGTGCCACGACGGATGCCGCCAGCGACACGACGCTGGCCTTCCGGCGTATCGGTCTCGTAAGTGCCCGAGACTTCAAAGATCGCCACATCGCCAAAACCCTTGTCGGCATTGCGCTGGGCAGCCGTGAGCAGGCCCGGCAGTAGCGACGGGCGCATGTCGGACATGTCGGCCGCAATCGGGTTGGCGAGCTTCAGCGACGGCGAACCGCCGCCGAACAGCTTTGCCTGATCTTCCGGGATGAAGGACCAGGTGACGGCTTCCAGCATGCCGCGCGAGGCAAGCGCGCGTTTGGCCGTGCGGGTGCGGATCTGCAATGTCGTCAGGATACGGCTGTTGACGGCGGAGAGCTTTTCCAGCGGCTCCGGCTTGATCTGGTCGACGCCGTGGATACGCATCACCTCTTCAACGAGATCGGCCTTGCCATCAACGTCCGGGCGCCAGGAGGGCACCTTGACGGACACGCGCTCGCCGGAACCTTCGACCGTGAAACCGAGGCGGGTGAGGATGTCGCGGCTCTCATCAATGGAAATGTCGAGACCGGTCAGACGCTTGACTTCGGAGTAAGGGAAATCGACTGTCTTGGCCTCGTATCCCTTGTAACCGACGATCTTTTCCTTGGCCGGCGTACCGCCACAAAGCTCCAGCACCAGCTGTGTGGTGCGGTCCAGGCCGGGAACCATGTATTCCGGATCGACACCGCGTTCGAAACGATAACGGGCGTCGGTGATGATGCCGAGCGTGCGGCCAGACTTGGCGATGTTGATCGGATCCCACAGAGCCGATTCGATCAGCACGTCCACGGTGTTTTCATCACAGCCGGAATGTTCGCCACCCATGATGCCGCCGATGGATTCGACGCCATTGTCATCGGAAATGACAACGTTGTTCGGACCGAGCTTGTATTCGCGGGTATCGAGCGCGAGCACCGTTTCGCCTTCCTCGGCGCGACGGACAACGAGATCGCCCTTGACCTTGGCAGCGTCGAAGACGTGCATCGGGCGGCCCTGGTCGAAAGTCATGTAATTGGTGATATCGACCAGCGCATTGATCGGCCGAAGACCGATCGCCTTGAGACGCGTCTGCATCCAGGCCGGGCTGGGGCCATTCTTCACGCCGCGCACGAGACGTAGGCCGAAACCGGGGCAAAGCTTTTCGTCATCGAGATCGATCGAGAGGCCAACCGAAGTCTCGCCTTCGAGCTTCAACGCGGGTGCCGCCGGCACCTTCAGCGTGCCGAGGCCGGAAGCGGCCAAATCGCGGGCGATGCCAAAGATCGATGTGCAGTCCGGACGGTTAGGTGTCAGGTTGATCTCGATCATCGGATCGTCGAGACCGGCATAGGTCGCGAAAGACGTCCCGATCGGTGCGTCTTCGGGAAGGTCGATGATGCCGTTATGATCTTCCGACATGTTCAGCTCTTTTTCCGAGCACATCATGCCGTGGCTTTCGACACCGCGGATTTTGCCGACCGACAGAGTGACATCGATACCAGGAACATAATCGCCCGGCCGCGCCAAGGCGCCAACCAGACCGGCGCGGGCATTCGGCGCACCGCAGACGATTTGCAGCGGCTTGCCGCCGTTGACATCAGGCCCGGCATCGACCGACAGAACCTTGAGGCGGTCGGCCTCCGGATGTTTTTCCGCCGACAGAACTTTTGCGATGACAAAAGGCTTGTAGGCAGCCTTGTCATCGACATTCTCGACCTCGAGACCGATCGCTGTCAGGCGTTCGCAGATCTGTTCCAGCGTGGCGTCGGTCTCAAGATGATCCTTGAGCCAGGAAAGCGTGAATTTCATTGTCTTTTGTCTCGTCTCAAAAATCATCAATCGGTTGGTCAGGCTGCTTTTTCCGGAGCTTTGGCACCGGGTGCCTTTAAGCCCAAAAACATGCTCTTGACCGAAATGCCTTCATCAATGGCGGTCCACCAAATCCCCTCATACATCAGCTCGATGTCGTTCAACTGGGTATCATCGAGCGCGGACAGAAAGGGATACCACCAAAGAGGGGTTGATATGGCTCGGCCATCGGCGAGGGCGACATGGACCTCACCCTCCGCGCACCAGGCCCGGACCGGTTGCATTTCATCGGTTTCAAAGATCAAAGAACTCATTCCAAGTGCCTATCCATTGATCGCGATGTTCCGTCGCCACTTGCAGCAACCTGGCGACTTCCTGCTCACTATACCCCTTGTTCTGCGCGACTTCCAAATTCTTCAACCAGAGCTTCAGGGACTTTGCATCCTTGACGATATGGACATGTGGCGGCTCGCCGACGTCCAAGGCGTAGAACCGGAATTTGTAGCCGTGCCAGATGAGCAGCGTCGGCATCGTTACTGGCTCAAACCGCCGAACAGCGTCGGCATGTCGAGCGGGCGAAAACCGTAATGGTTCATCCAGCGCACGTCGGCGTTGAAGAAGTCGCGCAGGTCCGGCATGCCGTATTTCAGCATGGCGATACGGTCGAGACCCATGCCCCAGGCAAAGCCCTGATATTCGTCCGGATCGAGACCGCCGGAACGCAGCACGTTCGGATGCACCATGCCGCATCCCAGAATTTCCATCCAGTCGGTGCCTTCACCGAACTTCACGATCGGGCCGGAACGGTCGCACTGGATGTCCACTTCGAAGGACGGTTCGGTGAACGGGAAGAAGGAGGGGCGGAAACGCATGACGACGCTGTCGACCTCGAAGAAGGTCTTGCAGAATTCTTCTAAAACCCAGCGCAGATTGCCGACATGCGCCTTCTTGTCGATAACGAGGCCTTCGACCTGATGGAACATCGGCGAGTGCGTGGCGTCGCTGTCCTGACGATAGGTTTTGCCCGGAATGACGATGCGGATCGGCGGCTCCTGCGCTTCCATCGTGCGCACCTGAACGGGCGACGTATGGGTGCGCAGAACCTTGCGCTCACCCTTTTCGTCCGGCTGGAAGAAGAAGGTGTCGTGCATTTCGCGGGCCGGGTGGCCTTCTGGAAAATTCAGGGCGGTGAAATTGTAATAGTCGGTTTCGACATCCGGGCCTTCGGCAATGGAAAAACCCATATCGGCGAAGATGGCGGTGATTTCGTCGGTGATCTGGCTGATCGGATGGATACGGCCACGTTCGGCCGGCGACGAGCGCACTGGCAGCGATACGTCCAGCGTTTCAGCCTTCAGGCGCGCATCGATCGCTGCATCCTTCAGAACCGTCTTGCGCGTCGTGATGGCGTCGGTGATTTCGGTCTTCAGCGCGTTGATGGCAGCACCACGGCTTTGACGCTCTTCCGGCGTCATCGAACCCAGCGTCTTGAGGAGTTCGGAGACCGACCCCTTCTTGCCGAGCGCCGAAACGCGGACAGCTTCGATCGCCGCTTCGTCGGAAGCTGCGGCGATTTCGGCCAGAAGCGTGATTTTGAGGTTTTCCAGATCGGACATGGTTTCTTCCGTTTATGCTCGCAGAGACAAGCTATTACGACGAGATGACGGGCAAAAGAAAAACCCGCGCTAGCCCTACCAGCGCGGGTTTCCCAAAATCAATAAAGCAATAAGCTTGGGAAGCGCTGGTTACTTAACCGCGCTTTCAAACTCGTTCTTCGTGCCGGCGTCCTTGAGGTAGGACAGAGCCTTCTTGGAGGCTTCAACCAGCGCGCCGAATGCTTCCGGCTCGTGGATTGCCATGTCGGACAGAACCTTGCGGTCGACTTCGATGCCAGCCTTGTTGAGGCCATCGATGAAGCGGCCGTAGGTCAGGCCGGATTCGCGGACAGCAGCGTTGATACGCTGGATCCACAGAGCGCGGAAATTACGCTTCTTGACCTTGCGGTCGCGGGTCGCGAACTGACGCGAACGATCAACAGCAGCCTTTGCGGCGCGGATCGTGTTCTTGCGGCGGCCGTAGAAGCCCTTGGCTGCCTTGAGGGTCTTGGTGTGCTTGGCGCGGGAAGTTACGCCACGTTTTACGCGTGCCATGTCATGATCTCCTTAAAACTGTTCCAGGTCGTCGATTAGTCTTAGAGACCGTTCGGCAGGTAGTTCTTGATGACCTTCTTGCCGTCAGCTTCAGCAAGAACCATCGTGCCGCGTGCATCGCGGATGAACTTGTTGGAACGCTTGATCATGCCGTGGCGCTTGCCGGCGGCAGCTGCGAGGACCTTGCCGGTCGCCGTAACCTTGAACCGCTTCTTGGCAGCGGATTTCGTCTTCATCTTGGGCATTTTGCTACTCCAGTTTTGTATCGAACCAGCAGACGAGGCTGATCCAAGCATTAGCAACGGCCACGGCATGCCCTGCCGGACCGTTCGGACGGGCGCTTATAATCATAGTCCGATCGAAAGCGCAATGGGAAAAAGTGCCGAAAAGCCCGCATTCGCAGGCCTGCGGCGCGCCACATGCGGCCGGTATCGGCAATAGGCAGTGGCGGCGCCTTAACGCGGCGCCAGCACCATCATCATCTGGCGGCCTTCGAGCTTGGGCTCGGCTTCCACCTTGGCGATCTCCGCCGTATCGTCCTTGACCTGAAGCAGCAGCTTCATGCCGAGTTCCTGGTGCGCCATTTCGCGACCGCGGAAACGCAGCGTCACACGAACCTTGTCGCCGTCTTCGAAGAAACGCAGGATTGCCTTCATCTTCACCTCATAGTCATGGGTGTCGATGTTCGGGCGCATCTTGATTTCTTTGATCTCGACGATCTTCTGCTTCTTGCGCGCTTCGGCCGCCTTCTTCTGGTTGGCGTATTTCAGCTTGCCGAGATCGAGGATCTTGCATACCGGCGGATCGTTGTTGGGCGAGATCTCTACGAGGTCGAGCCCGGCTTCCTCGGCCATCTTGAGGGCCTGGTCGGTGGGTATGTTACCGAGATTCTGGCCTTCGGCATCGATAAGCTGGACCCTGGGAACGCGGATTTCCCGGTTGGAGCGCGGGCCCTCTTTGACTGGGGCATCGGCTTTGAAAGGTCTGCGAATGGTCGTGTTCTCCTGAATTTTTTCAAGTTTGCGGCGGCGATATGGAGCCTCGCATCTGTGATTGCGGGCCAATGTCGTCATCGACGCGGCGAAGTCAATAGCATATTGCGCGGGAAAGATCACCTGCCGTCGGCACGTCAGCTATATGTTTTGTGACGGCGCGACTATAAGCGGCACCGACAAGATAGGAACGAGGAAGGAAGCCGACAATGGACGGGACCAGGGAACAGGCAGCCGAACAGCTTCGGGACACATCGACCTCGGACGGGCTCGGACGATTGACGGTCGGCAAGGGCAGCGAGGCCCGCGAGATTGCCTATATCCATCGTCCTTCGGCGCTCGGCACCGGCCCGACCTTCGTCTGGCTTGGCGGATACCGATCCGATATGAACGGCACCAAGGCGCTGCAAATGGATCGGCTTGCCGCCGAACATGGTGCAGCCGCGCTGCGTTTCGACTATTCCGGTCATGGCCAGTCGGGCGGCAATTTCAGCGACGGCACGATTTCCCGCTGGCTGGAGGAATCGATTGCCGTCGTCGATCACCTCGCCCCGGCGCGCATCATCCTTGTCGGCTCCTCAATGGGCGGCTGGATTGCGCTGCGCATGCTGCAGGAACTGAGGACACGCGGCAGAGGACCGGAGGTCGCGGGTCTCGCGCTGATTGCCCCGGCGCCGGATTTCACCTGCGAGCTGATCGAGCCGGCCTTGACCGACTTGGAACGCCGGTCGCTGGCCGAACGCGGCTATTTCGAGGAAATATCGCAATACAGCGCCGAGCCGAATATCTTCACCCGCGCCCTGCTGGAGGATGGAACACGCAACCGCGTGCTTACCGGCATTATCGAGACTGGTTGCCCGGTTCATATTCTGCAGGGCATGAGGGATGAGGACGTGCCTTACCAGCATGCCTTGAAGCTGGTCGAATTCTTGCCGGCGGACGATGTGGTGCTGACCCTCATCCGTGATGGCGATCACCGGCTGTCGCGCCCGCGGGACCTTGAGAAACTGCAATCGGTCCTCGTGGCCTTGAGGGATCACGACCATAAAATAAGCTGATACTGAAATGCACCAATCTTAACCATAAGCGCCGATAGTTACATGTTTACGGATTGGTAATAATTGACTCTGTGCCCGTCGCAATCTTAACCTTTCGTTAAGAATGTGAAGGACGGGCATATGACGCTTGCAGTGAAAATACGGCTCCTCGCCTTGATCATCGGGGTTTCGCTTGCATCGGCAACCTCTGCAGTTCCGGCTCCAAGAGCGCTGGTCAGCATGGTCACCGGCTCCATCACCTCACAGCCGATCGGTCACTACGAATTCTGCCAGCGGCATGCAGACGAATGCGGTATTCGCTCGCGCACCGCTCCGGCTCCCAAGGTTACGGATTACGGCTGGAACGCCATCCACGACGTAAATTCTTCCGTCAACGATCGCATTACAGCACGCACCGACATGCAGGTTTACGGGCGCGAGGAATACTGGGAATATCCGGTCGATGCGGGCGACTGCGAAGACTATGCGCTGGAAAAGCGCAAGGAATTGGCCGAGCGTGGTTTTGCCCTTTCCGACCTCCTGATCACCGTCGTGCGCAAGTCCGACGGCGAAGGCCATGCCGTCTTGACCGTGCGCACCTCACAGGGCGACTTCATCCTTGACAACCTGAACTCGGATGTGAAATTGTGGTCCGATACCGACTATACTTTCCTCAAGCGCCAGGCATCTTTCGATACGGGCCGCTGGGTGACGATCGAGGATGGCCGCGACGTCGTGGTCGGCGCCTTGCGCTGACATGTCGGTAGACCATATGACGACGGCCCGCCCGGATATCCGCGGCGGGTCTTTTTTTGCGAAGTACGTTCACTTTCGTTGCCTAACCAATCCATTTCCGTTCAGTTCGTCACGTCGGGAGCAGACCCGGGGCAGCAAATGATCGCGATCGGTTACCGCGGCGCAATTTTTGGAAACAAAATCTGTCCCGGCGAGCAAGTTAAGGAACGTGCAGCTTGCATCTCGCACAACAAACCGTTATGGCGCGAACAGCATCTGGAGGATATGCGAACCCATGACTAACTCGACCGAAAACCAAATTCTCAATCGTCGCGGGTTTTTCCGCAAGGCCGGTAGCGCAGGTGCCGGCATGGCCGCAGCCGCGACTTTGGCTGCCCCTGCCCTTGCGCAGGAAAGCCCGCAAGTAACCTGGCGGCTGGCCTCCTCCTTCCCGAAGAGTCTGGACATCATTTACGGCGCCGCGACCGAGATTGCGACAAGTGTCAACGAGGCCTCAGACGGCAAGTTCAAGATCGAGAGCTATGCTGCGGGGGAAATCGTGCCCGCCCTGCAGGCTGCGGATGCCGTGGCCGCCGGCACGGTAGAGATGGCGCATACCTGCTCCTATTATTATGTCGGCAAGGACCCGACATTTGCGCTTGGCACCGCCATTCCCTTCGGCCTCAATGCACGCCTGACCAATTCCTGGTTCACGGTCGGCGGCGGCAACGACCTTCTGAATGAGTTCCTGTCCGGCCATGGGCTCTACGCCCTGCCGGCCGGCAATACCGGTGCCCAGATGGGCGGCTGGTTCCGCAAGGAGATCAAGACGATCGACGATCTCAAGGGCCTCAAGATGCGCATTGCCGGGCTGACCGGCCAGGTGATGAGCAAGCTTGGCGTCACCCCGCAGCAGATTGCCGGCGGCGATGTCTACGCGGCCCTCGAAAAGGGCACGATCGATGCCACCGAATTCGTCGGTCCCTATGACGACCAGAAACTTGGCTTCGTGAAGGTCGCCAAATATTATTATTATCCGGCATGGTGGGAAGGCGGCCCGACGGTCCATGCGTTCTTCAACCTCGCCAAGTTCAACGGCCTGCCAAAAGCCTACCAGCGCATGCTGAAGGATGCCTGCGCAAACGCCAACATGAACATGCTGGCAAAGTACGATGCACATAATGCCAAGGCTCTGAAGCAGCTCGTCGCCGAAGGCGCTGTGCTCAAACCGTTCAGTCAGGATATTCTTGATGCCAGCTACAAGGCGGCTCAGGATACCTATGCGGAAATCTCGGCAAAAAACCCGGCTTTCAAGAAAATCTTCGACAGCCAGCAGGCATTTAAACGCGACGGTTATCTCTGGGCCCAGATCGCCGAATATAGCTACGATACGTTCATGATGATCCAGCAGCGCAACGGCAAACTCTGAGATTTCGCCCGCATGTCTCATGGCCCGGCGGTCGCTTGGACGCGCCGGGCCTCTCCATTGGGCGATCGGCTGAGGCGGCCGGTTTTGTAGGAGACGTCATGCGCAAGCCGAATTCGATGAAGGGGCTGGAGGATCTCGGACGGACGCGCCTGTCGGAAAACTTCCTTTTACGAGATTTTCTGCATTCCGAGATCGCTGAATTTTATCGCCTCCCGAACATTCCCGAGGACCCAGATCTCGCCGTCGAGGCCGGAAAACACCTGTGCAAGGAATTGCTGGAACCACTGCAGGCCACGTTCGGGCGGCTGCATATCCGCTCGGGTTACCGCTCTCCGCAAGTCAACGAATTCGGCAACCGCAACAACCTTAACTGCTCGACCAATGCTGCAACCGCTGCCGACCATATCTGGGACCGGCGCGATGCCGAGGGCTTTATGGGTGCCACGGCTTGTATTGTCGTCCCGTGGCTGATCGACACGCATGACAGTGAAGGTGACTGGCAGAAAATGGCGTGGTGGATCCACGACCACCTGCCCTATGCCTCGCTGTGCTTCTTCCCCAAACTTTGGGCTTTCAACATTCAGTGGCACGAACGTCCGGCGCGGCGGATCATGAGCTATGTAGCACCGCGCGGCGTGCTGACCAAAGGCGGAATGGCCAACCACGAGGGTGACCATTCCAGCTGGTATGGCGGCTTTCCGCAGCTCAGCTCGTCCCATACGGAACGGCTTTAGAGCTTCAGCTTGCTCCGGAGGGCGTCAATCCGCTGCGATGCCTCCGCCTTGGTCAGTTCCTCGGCGAAAGCGTCAGGTTCGTGAGCCTGCTCGCTCAACGTCTTGAGATAGGATTTCTGCGCTCCGGTCATCGGTTCGTCGCCCGTCACCCAGTCTGCCGGATCTTTTTCCGTGTTGGACTGCGGATCGGGATCGGCCTTGGGGTTGTGTTGGTCGGTCATGTGGGTCCTCGTTCTGATCTTTGTTCTCAAAACGTTCTCACGGCGACGAGGTTCCCGGATGGCTCAGCGTTTCGGTGTCCAGGCCATGGCCTGTGCCGCATAACGGGTGCCAGCAATCTTTTCCGGCGCCAGCATGTCGTCGAGTTTCTTCACCTCGTCAGCGCTCAGCACCACATCGGCGGCCGCCACGTTCTGCTCCAGATTGGGAATTTTGCGTGCGCCCGGGATCGGCACGATGAAATCACCCTTGGAGAGAACCCAGGCGAGCGCCAGTTGCGCGGCGGTGACGCCCTTCTCTTCGGCCATCTGCTCCACCAGCCGCACCAGGGTCAGGTTGGCCTCCATGTTCTCGGCCTCGAAACGAGGCAGACCGCGCCGCATGTCGCCTTCGGCCATATCGGCGGTGCTCTTGATCTTGCCGGTCAGGAAGCCGCGTCCGAGTGGGCTGAAGGGCACGAAGCCGATGCCGAGTTCGCGGCAGGTGTCGAGGATGTCGCCTTCGGGATCACGCGTCCAGAGCGAATATTCGCTTTGAAGCGCCGAAATCGGATGCACGGCATGGGCACGCCGGACGATGTCGCTGCCTGCTTCGGATAGACCAAGCGCGCGCACCTTGCCCTGCTTCACCAGATCCGCCATCGCCCCGACCGTCTCCTCGATCGGCACGTCGGGATCGACACGGTGCTGGTAGAACAGGTCGATGACCTCGACACCGAGGCGTTTCAGCGAGGCTTCGGCAACCTCGCGAACATGTTCGGGACGGCTGTCGAGGCCCGACATCGCACCGGCATCGCGTTTGTCGCGGTCGATCCTGAAGCCGAATTTCGTGGCGATGACGACCTTGTCCCGATAGGGCTTCAGCGCCCTGCCGACCAGTTCCTCGTTGACGAACGGGCCATAGACTTCCGCCGTATCAAAGAAATTGACGCCGAGCTCGACCGCGCGGTGCAGCGTCTTGATCGACGTTGCCTCGTCCTGACCGCCATAAGCATGGCTCATGCCCATGCAGCCGAGGCCGATCGCCGATACCGTCAGGTCTTTTCCAAGTTTCCGCATGCGCATGATGTTTCTCCGAACCTGAGGAAAAGGGGGCGGGCCGAACGACCCGTCCCGTGCCACCGGGGCGATCAGGCGCTGGCGTCGTCGAGCTGCTTCATCTGATCGCTCGACAGTTTCAGATTGCCGGCAGCGATCATCGCATCCAACTGCCGTTTGCTGGTGGCGCTGGCGATAGGTGCGGTCACGCCCGGACGCTGCGCAATCCAAGCCAGAGCGACGGATGCCGGCTGCGAATGCGTTTCGGCGGCCACCTCGTCGAGCGCGGAAAGAATGCGCGTCCCGCGTTCGTCGAAATACTTTGCGACCTTGCCGCCACGATTTTGATTGGCCTCCGCGTCGGCTTTGCTCTTGTATTTGCCGGTCAGGAAGCCGGCGGCGAGGCTGAAATAAGTGATGACGCCGATATCCTTCGCCTTGCAAAGATCGGCAAGCGCACCATCGAAACCAGCGCGATCGTAAAGATTATATTCAGGCTCCAGCACGTCGTAACGCGGCAGGCCGGCCTTGTCGGCGGCGTCGAGCGACGCCTGCAATTGTGCGACGTCGAAATTCGAGCAGCCAATGGAGCGGATCTTGCCCTGTTCCTTGAGCGTCGCGAAAGCCGACAGCGTTTCCTCATGCGGCGTCTTGGGGTCCGGCCAGTGAGAGAGATAAAGATCAATATAGTCCGTCTGCAGACGACGCAGCGATTGTTCGACCGCTTCGACCACCCGTGCCTTGGAAAGACCGCCCTCCATGGCCGAGCCCTGCGGGGTCGAGCCGACCTTGGTGACAATGATCGCCGTATCGCGCGACCGGCCGGATCGCTTCAACCACTTGCCGATGATGGTTTCGGATTCGCCGCCTGCATTGCCGGGTGCCCAGCCGGAATAGCAGTCCGCGGTGTCGATCGTGTTGAACCCGGCATCGAAAAACGTGTCGAGCAGGTCGAACGAGCTATTTTCGTCCGCCGTCCAGCCGAACACGTTGCCGCCGAAAACGACGGGCGAAATGGAAAGGCCGGTGCGGCCAAGCTGGCGGTTATCCATGAGAGTCTCCAATATCGATGACGTGAAACAAGGTCCGACGAATGCCGATCATGTCAAACTAGGACGACGGGCCTGCCAGTCAAACGATCCGTCGTCGTCAATATTCCCAGACGGCCTCGGGTTGCGCAAGGACAAGCGCTCTGGTTAGTTTCGCGCGTCAAGCCAGAGGAGCCATGCATGCTGCGTTTCGGTATTCTATCCACCGCCAAGATCGGCCGCGATGCCGTCGTTCCAGCCATTCAAGATGCCGAAAACTGCGTGGTGACCGCCGTTGCCAGCCGCGACCTTTCGCGTGCCCGCCAGATGGCGGACCGCTTCTCCGTGCCGCACGCCTTCGGCTCCTACGAGGACATGCTTTCCTCCGACACCATAGATGCGGTCTACATACCCTTGCCGACCAGCCAGCATGTGGAATGGTCGATCAAGGCCGCGCAGGCGGGAAAACATGTCCTGTGCGAAAAGCCGATCGCATTGAAGGCGCAAGAGATCGAGCAGCTGATCGCAGCCCGCGATGCCGGTCAGGTGCTGATCTGCGAAGCCTTGATGATCGCCTATGCGCCGGTCTGGCACAAGGTTCGCGCGCTGCTGTCGGAAGGCGCGATCGGCACGCTGAAACACGTGCAGGGCGCCTTCACCTACTTCAATCGCGACGCCGCGAACATGCGCAACATCCCTGAACTGGGTGGCGGCGGATTGCCGGATATCGGCGTCTACCCGGCCATGGCAACCCGGATGGTGACCGGCATGGAGCCGGTCCGGGTGCAGGCGAGGACAGACCGCGACCCCGAATTCGGCACCGACATCTATTCCAGCGTGAAGGCCGATTTCGGGTCGTTCGAGATGAGCTTCTACGTCGCGACCCAGATGGCCAATCGCCAGGTCATGGTGTTTCACGGCACGGAAGGTTTCATCGAGGTCCGGTCCCCCTTCAACGCCGATCGCTGGGGCGCGGAGGAGATCGAGCTCACCAACCAGAAGCACACGGTTTCGCAGATTTTCCGTTATCAGGACAGCCGGCAGTATCGCCGCCAGGCTGAAAGCTTCGCGCGCGCAGCGCTTGGCCAAGAGGCAGAAGTGGTGACGCTTGAAAACTCCCTCGGCAACCAGCGCTTCATCGATGCCATTTACCGCGCAAGCGACAGGGACGGCTGGGAAGCGGTCTGAACCGCCGCCTAATGACGACGGTGGAAGACGAAGCGGGCGTAGCCGAAATAGCTGTACAAGGTCGCACCCGCCGAGGCGAGAACAAGCGCGAAGATCGGCCGCAACATCGGGAAACTGATGAGCAACGCCGAATAGATGGCGTAGTTCAGGAGTGCCGAGGTAATGCCGACCGAGCCATACAGCACGCCTTCGCGAAGGACGTGACGGCCGGACTTGCCGAACGTGAAATTGCGATTGCAGAACCAGGTGCACGAGAGCGCCAGCGCAATGGCGACCGCGCGCGCGGAAAACGGCCCGAACAGGCCCGTCGCCAACAGCCCGAGCGTGGCGCCGGCATCGACCATAAAGCCGATGCCGCCCACCACCATGAAACGCAGAAACCGTTTCATGCCGCCGAAGCGCCCGAACGGCCGCGCCGTTTCGGTTGTGTGTTCGCCGGTACCTCCGGCGCTTTCCCGGACGACTGCGCCTCCCGGTAAAAGCGCGGCGGGCGCGCATGCAGACCCATATAATGGATGCGCAGTTGCTCCGCGCGGCCGCGCGAGACGGAATCAAGGATCAGGCCCGCGGTAAAGACCAGTAGCGACACCATCAGCAGCGACATCGACAGCATCCAGGTCGGCATGCGGGTGACGAGGCCGGTCTCGAAATATTCGGCCAGAACGGGTGCCATGAAGGCCAGGCTGACGGTAAAGATCGCAGCACTGATGATCCCGAAAAATGCGAAAGGCCGCGTTTCCTTCATCAGCATGGCGAACATCCACAGGATCTTCGCGCCATCACGATAGGTCGATAGTTTTGAATGCGAGCCTTCGGGCCGGCGGCCGTAATCCAGTTCCAACTCGGTCACGGGGAGTTTCAGGCGCGAGGCATGAACCGACATTTCCGTCTCGATTTCAAAACCGCCGGAAACGGCCGGGAAACTCTTGACGAAGCGCCGCGAAAAGGCGCGGTAACCAGAAAAGATGTCGGTGAAATCGCGACCGAACATGGAGCGATAGAGAATGTTGAACAGGCGGTTGCCGGTGGCGTGGCCCTGGCGCCCCGCATCGTCGTGGACGCCGCGGCGCGTGCCCACCACCATGTCGGCCCGTTCGCTCAGCATGGTGCGGATCAGTTCCTCGGCATCGGCTGCGGCATAGGTGCCGTCGCCATCGGCCATGATGTAGATATCCGCCTCGATATCGGCAAACATGCGCCGCACGACATAGCCCTTGCCCTGGCGACGTTCGCGCATGACGTGGGCGCCCGCGAGCATGGCCTGCAGCGCCGTGCCATCGGTCGAATTGTTGTCGTAGACATAGATCCTTGCATTCGGCAGCGTCTCGCGAAAACCGCGGACGACCGATGCGATCGTGGTTGCCTCATTGTAGCACGGCAGGAGAACAGCGATCTCAAGGTCGCTGCTTTTTGTTTCGTCCATGATTTGCACTCGATACACGGTAAATCATCGGAAAAACGCTCCGACGGCGAGGATTTTACTATTTCTTGAGAAGGTTAAATCTAGGTTTCGCCAGACGAAAAACATGCGGGACGACAATGGCAACTTCGATGGCGAACAGCAACGGCAGTGACCTCATAGGCCAGCCGGGGCAACCAGGGCTTTTGCGTCCCCTTGTGTTCTACTGCCTTGCTGTCGTTATCGCCATCGTTGTCACGATCATGCCGAATGCCGTCGACTATGTCGGGCAGGACAATGACGACATTATGCGGCTGGTGGTTATCCGCGACTGGCTGGCCGGTCAGGGCTGGTTCGACACGCACCAGTACCGTCTCGGTCTCGACGGCGGCACCCTGATGCACTGGTCGCGCTTCATCGACCTGCCGATCGGCGCGATGATCCGTCTCCTTTCGCTGTTTCTGGAGGACCGGCAGGCAGAAGCCGGGGCGCTTGCGCTCTGGCCGCTTGCCTTGGCGGTGTTGTTTCTGACCGCTGTCGGTATCGCTGCGCGCCGTATCGGCGACAGCGCGACGGTTCACATCGCGCTTGGGCTCGCCTCCCTCTACGCCTATACGTCCGTTCGCTTTCAACCAGGTTCGATCGATCATCACAACGTGCAGCTCGTGCTGGTCATGACGATCGCCGCCATGCTGGTCGATCCGCGCTATCGGGCGACGAGCTATGCGGTGGCTGGCATCGCCACTGCGCTTGCGATCGCGATCGGTGCGGAGACGGTTCCGATCACGGCCGTCGTCTGCTTCTGCGTGACCGTGCAATGGGTCTGGCACGGGCACCGCTTTCGCCATGCCGCGCGCGCCTTCGGCCTGTCGCTTGCCTTGGGTGTGACAGCGGCTTTCCTTGCCACCGTGCCGCCCCAGCTTTATTCGACCGTCACCTGCGACAGCCTCTCACTTGGTTTCCAGGCACCCACGGCGATCGGCGGCGCGGGCCTGTTTCTATGCACCCTGCTGCCGGCGGGCGCCGGCCGCTGGCAACGGATTGGCGCCATGCTGGCGCTTGGCATCGTCGTTCTAGGCGCTACCACACTGATTGCCCCCCAATGTTTGGGAAGCCCGCTTGCCGATCTCGATCCGATGCTGGTCGAACTGTGGCTCAACAACGTCACCGAAGCGCAGTCGATCTTCGCCACCATCCATAACGAACCCTACATGGTCGGTGCGTTTTATGCAGTGGGGCTTTTCGCGCTTGCCGTTTGCGGCTTCGAGATCATGCGCGGCGAACGCATGGAATTCCACCTTATTCTGCTCGCGCTGATCGGCACGGCCTGGGGCATTGCCCTGATCCAGCTGCGGTCCTCCTTCTTTGCCAATGCGCTCAGCATCCTGCCGCTGGCGGTGGTGATTACGGGATTGCGCCGCCATTCCGGCAAGGAGCCCGAAAATATCAATGCCGGCCTGGCCTATATAGTCGGCGTTCTGGCATCGGTACCGGTAATCTGGGGGTTCGTGGGGATCGTGGCGCAGGAAGGCCTGCGCAATTCCTTCAATCTGACCGCCATCTCGAAATCCGGAACGCCGAGCGCCGAGATCGGCGAATGCGGCAGCCCGGGCCAATGGCAAGCACTGGCGGCCCTGCCGGCAGGGCTCGTCACCTCGCCTTCGAACAGCGGCGCGGAAATCCTTCGTTTCACGCATCACCGGGCCGTTTCGGCCCCCTATCACCGCAATCAGGGCGGCATGCTGACCGATCTGCATATCGGCCTCGCGACCCCCGTGGAAGCGGAGGCATTCTTCCGGGGCGCCGGCATTTCCCTCCTCGCCTTTTGCAAAAGCGATCCACAGACCATCAATCTGATGAGGATGAAGCCGGATGGCCTTTATACGGCCCTCGCCAAGGGGCAGGTACCGCCCTATCTCGAGCGGCTGCCTGCACCGACGGAAGGCGGCTTCGAATTCTTCCGGTTCAACGGCCGCTGACAAGAACGCAAAAAGCCCGCGGCCCAAAAATGGTCGCGGCGTTCGACAGGATCAAAGCGCACGACGACGCGCGCGTAAAACGGCCTGACGATCAGGCCGCGACAGTTTTGCGGGAAAAGACCACCATACCGACGACCATCCCGAAAATGCCGAGATTGTAGCCGACAAGCCCAATCGCGAGATCGAGGAGGGACACCGGTCCCATCAGTGCGGCAGCGCCAAACGCTGCCATGACCAGAACGGCGACAAGTGCCATGGCGAAGGCCGATCGCAGCATCGCGGCAGTCAGGCCCAGAGTGACAGCGGTCAGGAACAGCACCCGATAATCTCCTGCAAGGTTCTTCTTATGCAACCAAGGTAAGGCGTAGTTGCTAAGAAAGATTACCGAGCATGCCTCTCATTTCCTGGAGGTTGGAACTAGGTTTAATCATTGCTGAACGGCGCCATTCAGTTTCGAACCATTGCTGCCACGTCTTTCCGAAGCGCTAATGCGTATGCGCCCTCAGCGAAGCTCAAATCCCGTCCGCACAGATTTGATTTGCGCCGAAAACCTTCTAATTTCGCCGCATGAACACGTTTTCAGCTTCCGATTCGCCCTCCAATCTTACCGAATTCTCGGTTTCCGAACTCTCCGGCTCGATCAAGCGGACGGTAGAGACCGCTTTCGACCATGTTCGCGTCCGTGGTGAGATTTCCGGTTATCGCGGGCCGCATTCTTCCGGTCATGCGTATTTTTCACTGAAGGATGACCGCGCGCGTATCGATGCAGTGATCTGGAAAGGATCCTTCTCGCGGATAAAGTTCCGGCCCGAGGAAGGTATGGAAGTGATCGCCACGGGCAAGATCACCACGTTTCCGGGATCGTCCAAATATCAGATCGTCATCGAGGCGATGGAGCCGGCCGGGGCTGGAGCACTAATGGCGCTTCTGGAGGAGCGCAAACGCAGGCTGGGCGCCGAAGGCCTGTTCGACCCGGCCCGCAAGCGCCCGCTGCCCTTCCTGCCGCAGGTGATCGGGGTGGTCACCTCGCCGACCGGTGCCGTCATCCGCGACATTCTCCACCGCATATCGGATCGCTTTCCGGTGCATGTGATCGTCTGGCCGGTCAAGGTGCAGGGCGAAGGATCGGGCCAGGAAGTCGCCAATGCCATTCGCGGCTTCAATGCGATTGAGGAAAACGGCGCCGGCGGCTTGAGCCGCAGGCCGGATGTGCTGATCGTGGCGCGCGGCGGCGGCAGTCTGGAAGATCTGTGGAGCTTTAACGACGAAGCTGTGGTGCGCGCGGCGGCCGAAAGCCGGATCCCGCTGATTTCCGCCGTCGGCCACGAGACCGACTGGACGCTGATCGACTATGCCGCCGATATCCGCGCGCCGACACCGACCGGCGCTGCCGAGATGGCGGTGCCGGTGAAAGCCGACCTTCAGGCGCAACTTGCAGGACTGGATGCGCGTCTTCGCGGCAGTGCTTCCCGGCAGATGGACAACCGCCGCCAGTCGCTGCGCGCGCTGATGCGTGCCCTTCCCTCCCTCGACCAGCTTCTGGCGCTGCCACGAAGGCGTTTCGATGAGGCCGCCGCGGGTCTCGGTCGCGGGCTCGAGCGCACCGCGATTGCCAAGCGCCGCAGCTTCGAGCGGGCCGGCCTTGGGCTGCGTCTCGATATCCTCACCAACCGGATCGCCACGCATCGCCGTCAGCTGGCCGAAAACGTGCTGCGCAGCGACAACATGCTGGAACGCCGTCTGTTGATGGAACACAACCGTATTCAGCGGGCTTCGGCTTCTCTTACGGCCCTGCCTGCGCGACTGAACGGCCAGCTACACCGCGAGGGCCAGCGGGTGGCGACGCTTTCACAACGGGCGAGTTCGGCCGTCACCCATGCCATGGCGCGGCGGCATTCGGCCATTGCCGCCCAGAACCGCGTGCTTCAGTCGCTGTCCTACAAGAACGTACTCAAGCGCGGTTACGCGGTCATCCGCGGCGAGGACGACGCGCCCCTGACGCGCGCTGCAGGCATTTCCGCGGGTCAGGCGATTTCGGTGGAATTTGCCGACGGCCGCATTGGCGCGGTCGCCGGCGAGGCCGGTCCTGCAGATATTGCCTCGCCGACCCCGCGAAAGCGGGCCTCCCAGAAATCTGCGGCAACGGAGGCGCCGCCGACGCCGCCCAAACAGGGAAGCCTGTTCTGACCGCCAGCACACAAGGATCCGCCATGACCGACGAGACCGCCGCTGCCGCGCCGCGACCGCGCATCACCATTCTATATTGCACCCAGTGCAACTGGCTGCTGCGGGCCGGATGGATGGCGCAGGAGCTCTTGCAGACATTCGGCCAGGAAATCGGCGAAGTGGCGCTTCTTCCTGGCACCGGCGGCCATTTCGAGATCCGCTGCAATGACGATCTTATCTGGGAGCGCAAACGCGATGGTGGCTTTCCAGGACCGAAGGAATTGAAACAGCGGCTGCGCGATATCATCTGGCCGGACCGTGATCTGGGCCATACCGACCGCGCCGGAACGAGCGAAGGCAGTGCTGAACAAGGTGATGCGCCAGGGCCCGTTTGATGCGTCGCACAATTTTTTCGACGACTGACACAGAAACTTCAAAAACCCTGTTGACTTAACCCGCCCGCCCCCGTACATCGCTCTCCGTCGCCCAGATGGCGGAATTGGTAGACGCGCCAGCTTCAGGTGCTGGTACCCGAAAGGGTGTGGAGGTTCGAGTCCTCTTCTGGGCACCATTCCCATTTAAGAACAGAGAGTTATCGGCCGCCTGGCCGGTACGCGGATGGCTTCGCAAGGAGCCTCGATCGTCATCTCCGCTCGCCTTTTCACTTCATCGCCTTGGACAAAGCAGAACGGGCATCCCCCCTGGTGGATCGTCGCGTGTCGGCGCGCAAAAGGGCATCGGCGCCGCCTTGGACTGGGGCACGGCCCGACGCCTTTGATTAGTGCAGACTGCTCAGTTCTGCGGCAGGAAATGCGGATTGAGGCCCGGCACCCAAGGGCGGTTGGGCGGCAGGTCCGTCCCCGTATAGGTCACGCCATTGCTTTCGCAACGATAGACCTGGGTCGGGAAATCCCGCCCGAAACCATCCTGGCGCCAGCCGCGGTAATTGCGGACATAACCGACCCCGGATTCGCATCGCGTCGTACCGTCCTCGCCCGCCTGGTCGGTAGTGACACGGCTTTTCTCCGGAACGACACCGGGCAGATCCTTGAAGACGGGGGCATGGTCCTGCGCAGACGCGACCGCGGGCCCAAGAACTAGCAGCATTGCAAACGGCAATTTCCACGCACGCATCGACATCATCACGCTCCCTGCATGCCCCACAGATAAG
Organism: Neorhizobium sp. NPDC001467; assembly: GCF_050275975.1. Classification (NCBI taxonomy): domain Bacteria; kingdom Pseudomonadati; phylum Pseudomonadota; class Alphaproteobacteria; order Hyphomicrobiales; family Rhizobiaceae; genus Neorhizobium; species Neorhizobium sp. NPDC001467. Next base: position 126,257 of record NZ_JBNNPS010000006.1, read on the forward strand.
GGTCGATCGCGCCGGACGCCAGAGCGGCAGTGCCACGTTCGCGTGATTGTCTTACCCCGACAACGCTTCAAAGGATCCGGCGATAGCCGTTGGGCTGTTCGTAAAGCCAGCCGATCCGCTTGACGGCGGCGGCGAAATTCTCCCGTGCCACCGTCATGGTGTGACCATTGGCATGCAGCAGGGTTTCGCTGTCTTCCATGATGCCGACATGACCCTTCCAGAAGACCAGGTCGCCGCGGCGGAGATCGGCGGGGGCGATCTCGGTGCCGCATGTTGCCTGCATGTCGGTATCGCGCGGAAATGCGCGGCCCGTCATCATCAGCGCCAGCTGGATGAGACCGGAACAATCAATGCCGAAGCCGGAGCGGCCACCCCAGAGGTAGGGCGTTTCGACAAACCGCCCGGCAACCGCGACATAGTCTTCCAGACTTTCTGAAATCGGGCGGCAGTGGCTGGAGATGACCGCCGTGCCATCCGCCAGAACATGATAATGATTGCCGCGGGTTTCGGCCTCGCCGACGATCTTCACGCGGCTTCCCATCGAAAGCATGGCCACGTAGGGTTTGCGCAGTTCCGGTTCGGGGTAAAGGAAGGTACGGGGAACGACGATGCGATGGGTCGGCTTGTCCAAGGGCCCGATCTGCGCTTCAAGCAGATAACCGACATACCCGTCCCCGCTCGCCTGGACCCAGGCCCAGCCGCCGGCGCGATCGAACACGCGCAAGGGTTCGCCGAACAGGAGCTCGGTATCGATGCCACGGGCCAGATCGGGGGCGGGTCGCAGCGCGGCCACGGGAACGGTCACCTGTGCCGGTTCACCGCGGGCGAAGCGGTCGGCCTCTACCCTGTCCTGCAGGGCCTCGTCTGCGAGATCAGGCCGGAAAGCGTGAAGGCGACGGTCGAGATTGGTGGTCATGCTGCCTCAGAAAGTGAGCTTGCGGCCCTCATCGATGACGAGGTCGCCGAATTTTTCCAGATAGAGCGCACCTGCCAGTGTGCGCTTGATGACGACATTGCGGCGATCTCTGTCATCGCGGGTTCGATCGATCAGCGCCATCGCACCCATCGTATCGAGTGCGCGGGTAATGACCGGCTTGGTCACACCGAGCGTCGCCGCCAATCCACGCACCGTATGCGGCGGCGGCACCAGATAGACATGCAGAAGAATGGACATCTGCCGGATTGTCAGGTCGGGACCTTCGCGGCGGACCTGTTCGATCGTTACCTTCTGCCACAGACCCAGTGCCTCGCTGGCCGTCATTTCCACCGGCATGTCTACTCCGAACGTCACTTTACCGCCAGTTACGGTGCCGGTGCAAACGGGCGCAAGATCGCACCCGTCCGCCGTTTTTTCAAACCGGATGAGACGGTCAAATGATGGCGCGTATATGGCGGTACAGTGCACGAATGGTCTGCGCTTCACCGCCGATCGGCGCATGCGGGCGCTCCGTCGGGCACCAGCCATAGATATCGAGATGGACCCAGCGCGCCGTCTGCGAGACGAAGCGCTTGAGGAACAGCGCGGCGGTGATCGATCCCGCCATGCCGCCGCCTGGCGCATTGGTGATGTCGGCGCCACGCGAACGGATATCCTTCTCGTAGCCCTTGAAGAGCGGCAGGCGCCACATCGGGTCGTCGGCCGCGACGCTGGCCGCATGAAGGTCGCGCGCCAGCGTCTCGTCATCGGTGAAGAAGGGCGGCACATCGGCGCCAAGCGCCACGCGGGCTGCACCCGTCAGCGTCGCCATGTCGATCATCAGATCGGGCGTCTCCTCATCGGCGTGAGCGAGTGCATCGGCCAGGACCAGACGACCCTCGGCATCCGTATTGTCGATCTGAACGGTGATGCCCTTGCGGCTGCGATAGATGTCACCGGGACGGAAGGCGTTGGCCGAGATCGAATTTTCCACCGCCGGCACCAGTACCCGCAACTCGACGTCGAGCGCCGCATCCATGATCATCAGCGCCAGCCCCAGCACGTTGGCGGCGCCCCCCATGTCCTTTTTCATAAGCAGCATGGAGGCGGCCGGCTTGATGTCGAGACCGCCGGTATCGAAGCATACCCCCTTGCCGACAAGCGTGATCTTCTTTGCACCCTTGCGGCCCCAGCGCATGTCAAGAAGCCGCGGCGCCTGAGCGCTCGCCCGACCTACCGTGTGGATCAGCGGAAAATTCCGGACAATAAGATCGTCGCCGACGATCGATGAAACCGCAGCGCCATAATGCGCGCCAAGCGCGCGAAAGGCGGCTTCAAGATCTTCGGGGCCCATGTCATTGGTCGGTGTGTTGATGAGATCGCGGGCAAGATAGACGGCGGCGAGCTGGCGGCCGAGATCGTCGGCGTCGATCCCGTCGCCGAGCGCAAGCCGCACGTCCTGCGACCGGTCCTTACGGTAACGATTGAAAGTATAGGCGCCGAGGCCAAAACCGAGCGCAAGCTTTTCGGCATCGAGCGCACTCGACTGGAAATGCCAGTCGCCAGCCGGCAGGCTGCGAGCCAGCTTGCCGGTGCTGAAAGGCGCGTCGGCCGGTTCGCTTCCAAGCCCGAAAATTGCGCATTGGAGCTCCCCGGATGTGCCGGGTACCAGCAGCAGCTCACCCGGCTCACCCCTGAAGCCGGTCGCCGCCGCCCATTCCCTTGCCCCTGACGGCAGGGAGCCGGCCTCAATCTCGCCGGGCGTTACCGCGTGGACGGGGCGGGAGGCAGACGATTGGCGGGTGAACGGCGAGGAACGTTCGATCAACTGGTAGGGGGACATGACGGCCTTCATCAATGAATTAACGGTCTGTTAGGGTTAACAGACTATTGCTTGCGAGAAGATTGCGCCACCCGTGTCCGACCACATAGGGCATCGTGACGCCGGTTCGTCGAAAGATAACGTCATGCCCGCTCGCACAGCTCACACCAACCACCTGGCCCGCACCGCCGCACTTCTGCTCGTGACGCTGGCCCTTGCCGGCTGCAACAGCAGCAGCCGCAATGCCGACCGGCTGACGACCGGCTCGATCTCGAGCCAGAGCACGGCCAGGACCGAAACCTTTGACGGCATGAATGCGGCGCAGTTGGCGAGCACCGAGCAACGGATCGGGGCGGCCTATGAGAAGAACCCTAAGGATCGCAATACCGGCCTGAACTATGCCAACATCCTGCGCATGACCGGCAAGAACACCCAGTCGCTGGCAGTCATGCAACAGGTTGTCATTGCCCATCCCTCCGACCGCGATGTGTTGGCAGCCTATGGCAAGGCCCAGGCTGCGGCCGGCCAGCTGGAACAGGCGCTCGACACACTTGCAAGGGCCCAGACGCCGGATCGCCCCGACTGGCGGCTTTATTCCGCCGAGGGTGCGGTCCTCGATCAGCTGGGTCGGTCGGACGAAGCCCGCGCAAAATATCGCCAGGCGCTTGGCACCCAGCCGAACGAGCCCAGCGTGGTTTCCAACATGGGCATGTCCTACGTCTTGTCCGGCGACCTGAAGACGGCAGAAAACTATCTGCGAACTGCCTCGGACCGGCCGACCGCAGACAGCCGCGTGCGGCAGAACCTGGCCCTGGTCGTCGGGTTGCAGGGCCGGTTCTCCGAGGCTGAGGACATTGCCCGCAAGGAACTTTCGCAGAGCCAGGCCGATGCCAATGTCGCCTATCTGCGCACCATGCTTTCCCAGCAAAATTCCTGGGCCAAGCTGGCCGACAAGGACGGTAAGCCAAAACTGCGGACAAACTGATCGTCCCTCCCCCGCCTTCCACGAAATTGGAACGCCGGCTCCGTCGTGACGGGCCGGCGTTTTCGTTTCCCCGGAACGGCCGGGTGCGTGGCAAAGGGATCAGAAGCGGTCGGAGACCTGGATGATGGCGGGTCCGAGGATGACGGCGATCAGCACTGGCAGGAAGAACAGGATCATCGGCACGGTCAGCTTGGGCGGCAGCGCGGATGCCTTCTTTTCAGCAGCGTTCATGCGTTCGTCGCGGCCCTCCTGGGCCAGAACCCGCAGCGCCTGGGAAAGCGGCGTTCCGTAGCGCTCGGCCTGGATCAACGCGGTGGTGACCGCCTTGACGATATCGAGCTGGGTGCGGATGCCCAGGTTTTCGAGCGCGACCCGACGATCCGGCAGGAAGGAGAGTTCGGCCGTGGTCAGCACCATTTCCTCCGCCAGTTCCGGCGACTGGCTGGCCATTTCCTCGGCAACGCGGCGCATGGCCGCCTCGATGGATGTGCCCGACTCCACGCAGATCAGCATCAGATCGAGCGCATCCGGCCAGGCGCGCTTGATGGAGGCCTGGCGTTTGCCCACCCTGTTGCTGACATAGATATTGGGCGCATAGAAGCCGATATAGCCGACGACGATCGCCGCCAGCATGCGAATTGCGAAAGAGTAGTCCGACAGATTGCCGAGCACGAAGATGTAGACGCAGGCGAGCGCCAGGAACAGAAAAGGCAACAGAAAGCGCGCAAGCAGAAACATGTTGAGCGAATTCTGCGAACGCAGGCCCGCGGCACGCAGGCGGTTGACGGTATTGTCATCGACCAGCGCCTTGCGCAGGTTGAACCGCTCGACGATCTGACGCACCGGCTGGTTGTTCTGAGCGCGCAGGCTGCCGCGCGACTGCTCGTTCGCCATCCGTGAGCGTTCGCGGGCGCGGATCAGTTCCCGCTCCGTCGATACAGCCTTCATGCGCTTGTTCAGATTGTCGCCTTCAAGATAAGGCGCCGCCAGCGAATAAAAGGTCGCAAAGACCGCCACCGCCACGAGAAGCGCGATCAGCATGGTCGGATCGGTGAGGGTGGATGCAAATTGCGATGACATGAACCGCCCCTCAGATATCGAAATTGATCATATTGCGCATGACAAGAATGCCCATCGACATCCAGATGCCGGAACCGAGCATGATGAGATGGCCGCGCGGGTCGGTGAACAGGATCGACATGTATTGCGGCGAGGTGATCGACACGAGCGTCGCGACGATGAACGGAAGCGCGCCGATGATGACCGCAGAAGCCTTGGCTTCCATCGACAGAGCGCTGACCTTGGCCTTCATTTTGCGGCGTTCACGCAGCACCTTGGAAAGATTGCCGATCGCTTCGGAAAGATTGCCGCCGGCTTGGCTCTGAAGCGCGATGACGATGGCGAAGAAGTTGATCTCGGGCAGGGGCATGGTCTGCATCATGCGGGCACAGGCTTCGGGAATGCTCAGACCGACCTGCTGAGATTCGATGACGCGACGAAACTCGCTCTTGACCGGCTCCTGTCCGTCGCTGGCGATCAGTCGCATCGCGTCGTTGAGGGGCAGACCCGACTTGATGGAACGCACCATGACATCGAGCGCGTTCGGAAACTCTTCGAGAAACTTGTTCTGGCGGCGCTTGACGAGGAAGCCGACAATCCAGCGCGGCAAGCCGGCGCCGGCCACGAAGCCGCCCCCGAGCGCGGCATAGATCGGCAGGCCGAAGACGAAGAGGATCAACGTCATGAACAGGCCGACAGCGGCGCTCATCATGTAGAACTGAGTAAGACTGAGCCCAAGGCCGGATTGCGCGAGCCGGCTCTTGACGCTCTTGTCGCCGGTCTTGCGGAATTGTTCCTGCTGCTTCTTTTCCAGTTCCTTAAGGCTGTCCTGCACGGACTTGCGTCGCTTGGACATTTCCTGGACCCGGTCGCGCGCGGCCTTTACCCGGCCCATGTCGGTTTCGGCCGCCTTGACGCGGTTGAGACGACTTGCGGTCTTCTTTTCGGTTTCGAGACGTCCGAAGAGAACGCCGTATGCGACGGCGCCGGCTGCGATAGCCGCAAGCGCGATGACACCGAGCAGAGTGGGATCCAGACCGAACATATCAAGCCGACTTCTTTTCCATCTCGTCCAGCGCTGCTGCCAGACGACGATCCTCGTTGAAATAGCGGGCGCGATCCCAGAAATGCGGTTTGACGATGCCGGTCGACATGTGGCGACCGATCAGGCGGCCGTTGGCATCCTCGCCCTCGATCTCGTAGCGCATGAGGTCCTGGGTGATGATGACGTCACCTTCCATGCCGATGACTTCGGTAATGTGGGTGATGCGACGCGAACCGTCGCGCAGACGGGCTGCCTGGACGATCACATCGATCGAGCCGGCGATGATCTCGCGCACGGTCTTGGCCGGCAGGGTGAAGCCGCCCATGGCGATCATCGATTCCATACGGCTGAGGCATTCGCGCGGCGTGTTGGCGTGGATCGTGCCCATTGAGCCGTCGTGACCGGTGTTCATGGCCTGCAATAGGTCAAAAACCTCCGGTCCGCGCACCTCACCGACGATGATGCGTTCGGGGCGCATACGCAGGCAGTTCTTGACGAGATCGCGCATGGTGACCTCGCCTTCGCCTTCAATGTTCGGCGGACGGGTTTCGAGACGCACCACATGCGGCTGCTGCAATTGCAGTTCGGCCGTATCCTCGCAGGTAATGACGCGCTCATCGGCATCGATATAGCCGGTGAGGCAGTTCAGAAGCGTGGTCTTGCCCGAACCGGTACCGCCGGAAATGACGACGTTGCAGCGGACGCGGCCGATGATCTGCAGCACGGTCGCGCCTTCCGGGCTGATCGAGCCGAACTTGACCAACTGGTCGAGCTTGAGCTTGTCCTTCTTGAACTTACGAATGGTAAGCGCCGGCCCATCGATGGCGAGCGGCGGCGCAATCACGTTGACACGCGAACCGTCCGGCAGGCGGGCATCGCAGATGGGGGAACTTTCATCTACGCGACGGCCGACCTGGCTGACGATCCGCTGGCAGATCGAAAGGAGCTGCTGATTGTCGCGAAAACGGATATCGGATTCGATCGTCTTGCCGGCGACTTCGATAAAGGTCTGGCCCGACCCGTTGACCATGATGTCGGCGATGTCGTCTCGTGCCAGAAGCGGTTCGAGCGGACCGTAGCCGAGAACGTCGTTGCAGATATCCTCGAGCAGTTCCTCCTGCTCGGAGATCGACATCGCGAAGTTCTTGATCGTGATGATATCGTTGACGATATCGCGGATTTCTTCGCGCGCGCTTTCACCATCGAGCTTGGCCAGCTGCGACAGATCGATCGTGTCGATCAGCGCCGAAAAGACCTGACTCTTGGTATCGTAATAACCCTCGGTGCGGGAAGGACGCTTGCGTGCGGCCGGGGCCGGCGGCGGCGGAGCAACCGGTTGGCGCGTCACCGTCTTGACCGGCGTTTCAGCCAGAACTTCCGGAGCGGCGGAGCGCACCGTCGTCGGTTCCGCCTGAGTGCCGGCAGCGGGTGCCGGCATTACGGGCGGCGGGCTCATGCCAGCCTTGCCAAAGCCTTCGTTTCCGCGTTTTCCAAACATTCTACGATCCAGTCATGACGACGTGTTACAGATCAGCCGCGACGCAGACGGCCGAGCACATTTCCAAGACCGCCCTTCTTGGCGCGCTTGACAGCCGCCCGCCCGGTGACGATGTGCGAAATCTGCGAGAAGGTTTCCGCCGCCGCCGACTTCGGGTCGACCTCGGCGATCATGCGACCGCTATTGGCAGCATTGCCGAAAAGCTGGGCATCGAACGGAAGGATGGCGATCGGTTGCACTTCCAGCGGCTCGACAAAATCCGCAGGCGCGATTTCCGGGCGCTTGACCATGCCGACCTGGTTGAGGACCAGATGCGGCGGACGATCGTTCGGCCGCAGCTTCCGCAGGGCGTCCAGCATGTTTTTGGTATTGCGAAGGTTGGCGAGATCCGGCACCGCGGTAATGACGACCTCGTCGACTTCCGCGAGAACCGAGCGCGTCCATTCCGACCACGAATGCGGCACGTCGAGCACGGCAACCGGCGCCGTGCGCTGCAGGACTTCCATGACCGGCCTGAAGGCACCACCATCGAAATCGTAGGCGCGGTCGAGCAGCGAAGGCGCCGACAGAAGCGAAAGATGCTGCGAGCATTTGGTCAACAGGCGATCGAGAAAGACCTCATCAAGGCGCTCAGGCGCGAAGACCGCTTCGGCGATGCCCTGCGCCGGGTCCTGGTCGAAATCGATATTCGCGGTGCCATAGGCCAGGTCGAGGTCGGCCAGAATGGTTTCGGTCGAAAACAGCGACGAAATGCCGAAGGCGCAATTGTGGGCGATGGTCGAGGACCCGGTGCCGCCTTTGGCGCCGATGAAGGCGATCGACTTGCCGAGCGGTTCCGCTTCCGGATCGACGAAGATGGCCGACACGGCACCCAGCAGATCGCCCATCGATACAGGCGCCACCATGTATTCGGAAATGCCGTTGCGGATCAGCTCCCTGTAAAGCCCAATGTCGTTGTAGCGGCCGATCAGAATCACCCGGGTCGAGGGATCGCAGACCTGGGCGAGCGGATGCAGTTCGGCCAGAAGGTTGCGCGGTTCCGCCTGGGTTTCCAGAATGATCAGGTTGGGGGTCGGCGCCTGCGAGAACATCTGCGCGGCCGCTTCGACGCCCCCGCTTGTGATGCGCAGGTTCACCTTTGCCATGCGTCGGTCATTGGCCAGCCGCTCCATGACGCGGTGCAGACCATCGCTTTCGCAAAAGACATGTACGGAAATGCGCGGCAGCGGCCGCGTGTTCTCTAATTCAGACTCACGCGCGACGTCGTCCTCCGCCGGGGAAGATCCAGAATTGACGCGATATTCCACGGACCCGATCATTGTTTGCTCTCCCTCGTGACGATCGTCATGATCAATCGTCCATGTCTTTCAGTTCGGTATAGGCGCCGCGGTAACGTTCCATCACCTTGCCCCGCTGTTCGGCATCCGGCGGCGTCATGCGACGCGGACCGAGAAGGTCGTGCGGATTGGCGATCTGAGCGGCGAGGTTACGCTGGCTGGCGCAGCCGAAATTGTAATAGTTGTCGTTCTGTGTGGTGTTGAGCGTCATGTCGGCTGGCCATTCGCCGCAGGCGCTGGTCTGGGCAGTGACCGCGTTGAAGGTCAGGCGCAGCGGCGCGGGATCGCTGGAGCTGGCCGCGAAATGCGAATGCAGGATCCTGTTCTTCGGCACGCCCAGGCGCACCATCAGGCGGCGGACGTCGCTCGCCGCCGCAGCTGCCGCACCATCATTGATCGAGCCCTTCGGTGTCAGGATCTGGATGATGCCCGTCGATGCGCGGCGATATTCGTCGACAAAACCAGCAATGACTTCGCTCTGCCCGCGCGTCAGTCCCTGATCACCCATAGCGACGGGAATATCGATAGACTTCTGCCCTTCTGCGACCACGATCGGGTGGCGGGTGCGATAATCATCGGGAACGGAGCCGGTGACGACACGATCGGCACAGCCCGAGACGAGCACCGCCATGCCGAGAACAGTTGCGATGGCAGGAAGACGGCGCGCGGTGGCTGCGGGTGCGGATGTTCTGGCCTTGGTCATGGGTCGGCGTCTTTCCTGTGCGCTGCCTGCCGGGAGGATGGGGGTGAAGAGAGGTGCCGTCATTTGTAGATGAACCCGACATTGCCATGATAAGGTTCGCTCGGCGGCGCGCTCTCGCGCCGGCCATAGATCTTGTTCACGTGGCCGAGAAACACGCTTGCCGCGTCGCTTGCCGGATTGAAATTGTCATCCGGACGCGAAAGATCGTTGCGCGCGACCGGGCGCACGAGATAGGGCGTCGCGATGATGACCAGTTCCGTCTCGGTGCGCTCCAGGCGTTTGTTGCGGAAGGCCGCACCCAGAACCGGTATCTTGGAAGCACCCGGGGTGCCGTTCATGGTCTGCTGCACATCATCACGGATAAGGCCGGCAAGCGCGATGGAGCCGCCGGAGGGCAGTTCCAGCACGGTTTCAGCGCGGCGCTTGCGATATTCCGCACCGTTCGTGGTCGCAATCGGCTCCGAAACCGTTGTCTGGATGCGCAGGCTGATGCGCCCGGAGGACAGGACCGTCGGGGTAAAGCCGAGACCGATACCATATTCGTAAGGCGTTACAGTGGTCACGCCATCCACGCCGGTCGTGGTATAAAGGCGTTCGCCGCCGGAATTGAACGTGGCCGACTGACCCGAAATGGCAGTCAGCGTCGGTTCCGCCAGGGTACGGATGGCATTGGCCTGTTCCAGAGCGCTCAGCACCATCTGGATGCTCAGCTTGCCGATATTACCGCTGACGCCACCGACGATGCCGTCCGCATCGGTCACCGCCTGAAGCACGTTGATACCCGACCCGGATGCCGCGGCATTGCGCCGGAAAATGTTCTCGAAGCCGAGCTGCTTGACCACTTCACGGCGGATTTCGGCAACGGTGATCTTTAGCGTGACCTGATCCTCGCCTTCCACCGAAAGCATGTTCTGGATCTGCGAGACCTGACGGCCTTCCCTCAAGAGGGACGTGCTCTCGCGCGTCGTCGCTTCGCCGCCCTTCAGGAAGATCTGCGCCAGCTGTTCCGCCTTTGCTGAGTCCTGCGGCGTCCTGACATTGCCGGTCAGCACGATGTTGTCCGAGATGATCTCCACCCGAATGTTGGAATCGGGCAGGAATCGGCGCAGGTTCTGTTCGAGACCTGCGATATCGCGTTCGATTTCGAGATCGAGACTGACGACTTCTTCGCCATTGGGGCCAAAAATGAAGATATTCGTCTGGCCTACCTTCTTGCCGAACAGATAGATGCGCCGCGAGGTGCGGGTCACTGCATCGGCAATGCTTGGATCGGCAACCAGAATGTCGTGTGCATCCTTGGGAAGATCGACGACGACCGCCTTGTTGAGACCGACCTTGAGGCGACGACGGACGCCGATGCCGGCCTCGCCAATGCGCACGATGTTTTCCTGCGCGGCCTGAGCGGCCGGCAGCGCAAAGCCGGACATGCCGACGCCGATCGGAAAACCCGTAAAAACCATGGAGAATGACAGGCCCGCGGCTGCGGATGTGCGGAGTCTGTTCTTGAAGCTAACCACCTGAGCGTTCCTGTTCATTGTTGTACCGCCTGCGCGCCGGTGACGATCTGACCTGACTTGATTACCTGCACCTGGCCCTTGTCTCCGCCAGCAAGCAGGTAGTCGGGAACAGTGGTGTCGGGTTCGCGGGCATCGGCAACTGAGCGCAGCGCAAGCGTCAGTCGGCTGGCCATCTGCTGTGCGACGGCAATGACCTTGGCCTGATCCGGCGTCAATTCCAGCGTCGCGGTCGTTCCGACGGCCACCTTGGAGCCGTCTTCGTTTTCCTGGATCTGCTGATCGATGGCCAAAACGCGGATATTGGTAAGAATGTCTTCGGTGCGGAACGTGGCGTCGTCGCCCTTGCGCACCATGATGACATCGACACGATCATTCGGAAGGACGAAGCCACCGGCACCCGTGGCGACCGTTATTTCCGTAGCGACCGCACGTTTGCCCGCCGGAAGAAGCGAAGACATGATGCGACCCGACGCATCGGCGACCTTTTCAGGACGGACCGGCTCGCCTTCGAACAGCGGCAGGCGGACCACGGAGCCGCTGAGTTCGGTGATGGCCTGCGGGCGCTCGCGATCGGTAATCAGTCCCTGAACGACCCCGCTTTCGGGCCACCCTACCCAGCGCAGCGATTCATCATTGAGCCGGCTGCCCACGGGAAGGTTGGCGGCGGAGACCAGGACGTTGACGGTCGGCGCCTGCCGGACGACTTCCTGAACGGTATTACCGCCCATCTGCATGGCCAGGAGGCCGGCCAGGCCGGCCGCGACAACGGCAACTGTAAGAATGATGATACGGGCGGGTTTCATGGCGGCTTCCTGAAGGACTCTGTAAGTCTTCCGGGAGAATGGCTGCCAATGGTGTAATTATGGTTAATGAGGCGCTTACTTTTTGGGTTAACACCGTCTTCATCAAGTAAAGACGAAGTTACCCTGCAGCCCGCATTGCGAGATTGATGACCGGAGCATGTTCATATGTCATGAAACCGGCAATGGCGATGGCAATGCCGTACGGGATCTTGCGCGCCGTGGTCAGCGACTGCGGCAGTGCCAGCCCCATGGCCAGAACCGTGTTGGAATGGGCACGTATCATCAGGATGGCGATGGTCAATACACCACCCAGAAAGGCAGTCGTGACCAGAAAGATTGCCAGGGACTGGCTGAAGCCGAACCAGCATGCAGCAGCGGTCAAAAGCTTGGCATCGCCGCCGCCCATGACATTGGCGGCAAAGAGGGAAAAGCAGACGGCAAAAACGACGAGACCGGCGAGGAAGGCCATGCCGAAATCGTACCAGCCGAGACCCACAAGCGGGGCGAGGACGATAAAGCCGACGACCAGGGCGGCCGGCAACTTGTTGGGGATCGTCATGGTGCACAGATCGCTCACCGCGGCGAGCGCTAAACAGATGGGCATGATCATGATGGCGGCGTAAGCGATCATGAGCCAGCAATCCTCATTGTTAGTCCGCGACGGGCGCGGCACTCGGGTCGTTCCTTACGGAATCAACGAGCCGCCTCTTGCCGAGGCGGCTCGTATGGATCAGCTACCGCCAATGATTAGCGGCCGGCGTTGCTCAGCTTGTTCGACAGGTTGGTGAACTGGTTGTTCAGCGCGCCGCCGAGGGTGGTTGCGCCGGCGATCAGGGCGACGGAAATCAGGGCTGCGATCAGGCCATATTCGATGGCGGTCGCACCAGATTCGTCCTTCATGAAACGAGCAAAAATCTTCGACATTCTTCTCTCCTAAATTCTACGTTGTTCTTCAGCACTACCGACAACTGTTGTCCGCTGTTCGGATGAGCAGAACCTACCGGGAGCCGATTTCAATCCGCTTAACGAAGGCGGTTAGCGAAGGGTAAAAGCCCGAATGCCCAGCCGTTGGTAAACAACGCGGAAATATAAAAGGGAAAAAACCGCATTCCCTGCAGGATGAGTTTGGCCGCACGGAAGTACTTATCCGAGATGGAATTATATTTGGCATATGCCGCAGCATTGATCATGAATATTCAATATCTCGCATATTAATCGCACCTATACTGAAATTTCCTGACCGTCGGCAAGTTAACCGCGCATTCACCATTCACGCGCATGCTTGCGTCAATTCGCACGCGTAAAGGCGGTTTGGAACATGTCGCGCATCAACAACTTCATCCTATCGATTGCCGCCCCGGCACTGGCCATGACTGCGCTGCTGGCGCCGGCCTCTGCTGTTCAGGCGGAGCAAGACGGTGACATGTTGCGCGTCCATATGAATCACGCGCGGGTGCTGAAACTCGACCGGCCGGTGGCAAAGGTGATCATCGGCAACGCTTCCGTCGCCGACGCAACCGTATCCGATCCGACGACCATCGTGTTGACGGGGCGCAGCTACGGCACGACCAACCTTGTGCTTCTCGACAAGGAAGGCAATGCGATCGCCGACGAACGCATTCTCGTCTCTATCGACGAAGGCAATACGGTTCGCGTCTTCCGCCAGACGGAGCGCTCGGTCCTGTCCTGCACCCCCAATTGCGAGCAGCATTCCGACCTCAAGGCTGAAGGCGCCGACAAGTGACGCCTGCACGCTGCAAAGGTTTCACGCCTTGCAGTGTGTCATTATGGTGCTTCTTCTGCTGACCGCTCGTCGTGGCTCAAAGCCACCGCGTGGCAGGGATTTGTTAACACCGAGTCGCGGCGGCACACATCGCTCTAAGTGTCTGTAAACCCGCAACCAAATCTCAACACAACAATCTTACCATCACGCGCATTCCAATGACGTCGCGTATGGATATGTGCACAGATCATTTCGCTGAAAAAGAAGGTCACGTCCGGGTGCGCCCCAGGCTTTCGCTCCTGCGCCGCTTCACCCGCTCGAAGGACGGCGCCGCCGCTGTCGAGTTCGCAATTCTGTCTGTGCCCTACTTCCTCATCGTCTTCGCCATTCTCGAGACATTCATTGCCTTCATAGGCGAACAGGTCGTCTCGAACGCCGTGGAAGTGATGGCGAGAAAGGTGCGCACCGGCGAGGTCAAGTCGACAGCGCCCAACGATCCCGCCTTCAAGACTGCCTTCCGCACCGCCTTCTGCAACGAGATATCGTTCATGATTTCGTGCTCCGCGGCCGAGATCGCCACGCCAACCCGGCTTTTCATCGATCTGCGCTCGTTCAGCACCTATGCCGATATTCCAACCGGCATCCCGCGCCAGTCGTCCGCGCAGAATGCCGATCTCAAGACCACCGATTTCGCCTATTCGCCAGGCGGCGCCAAAAGCATCAACATGCTGCGCGCCTATTATCGCTGGCCGGTGCTGATCGACCTGGTCCGCCCGATGCTCACTAATGTGCGGTCTGCGGATGGCAAGGCGGATTTCCTGATCGTGGCGACCGCGACATTTCAGAACGAGGATTATCCGTGAGCCATATCCATCCCTCGTTTTTCGCCGGCGCGGAAAAGCCGGAGAACCCGCAGCCGGCGCATCGCGGCTTCCTGCTGCGGCTGCGCGCCTATCTGTGCGATCGCCGTGGCATTGGTGGTGTCGAATTCGCGATCATCGCGCCGATCCTGATCGCGGCCTACTTTACCTGTTTCGAACTGACGGTGGGCTTCAGTTTCGGCAAGCGCGCCACCCGCGCCGCCGGAACGGTGGGTGATCTGGTCGCCCAGCAATCCTCCGTGAACAAGGCGTTTCTGGCAACGATGACAAACGCCGCCAAAAGCATTTTCGCGCCCTATGATGTCGACGGCTTGACGACATCGGCCAACAATCCGCTCAACATCAAGATCACCGGCATCCAGATCGATGATGCGGGTGTCGCCAAGACCCTGTGGTCCTGGCAGCGCACCGGCGGCGTGCCTTATGCTGTCAATTCTCTGGTCACGGTACCGAAGGAAATGCGCATCAAGGACACGTTTCTGGTCCGCACGGAACTGACGGCCTCCTATCCGCTCATGCTGTTCCTGCCGACAAATTTTTCCTCCCAGAACCGCGCCATCCCAATGAACCGTGAGATTTTCTACCAGCAGAGAACGGGCGACAAGGTCAGCTGCACCGACTGCTGAAGCACGGATGCACAACCTTTGCCAATCCAGCCGACTGCCTGTATGAAGCAGCGACCCCGCGTCGGAAGGCATCCATCCTCACGGCGCTGAAGCTGCCGGAGGCTCGATTGGCGCGTGCTTTTCTCTTCGTTCTGGACTCGTTTGGTGTCGGTGGCGCCCGTGACGCCGACGTATACGGCGATGAGGGTGCAAACACGCTCGGCCATATCGCGCAATTCTGCGCGGCCGGAGCAGGCGATCGTGCAGGCCTGCGCGAAGGTCCGCTGAAACTACCGAACATGTCGTCGCTTGGCCTGTTGCACATCGCGAAAATGGCGAGCGGAGAATTCCCTCCGGGCATGGCCGTGCCGGAGCGCGTCTTTGGTCTGCATGGCGCTGCAAACGAGGTGTCACGCGGCAAGGATACGCCATCGGGCCACTGGGAAATTGCCGGGGCGCCGGTCATGTTCGATTGGGGCGTCTTTCCAGGCGCAGGCGATGCCTTTCCGCCCCAGCTTGTCGATAGGATCTGCCGGGAAGGAAAACTGCCGGGTATTCTCGGCAACTGCCACGCTTCGGGAACCGACGTTATCCGGACACATGGGCTGGACCATATCCGCACCGGGAAACCGATCTGCTACACGTCCACCGATTCCGTTTTCCAGATTGCCGCGCATGAACAGCATTTCGGCCTCGAGCGCTTGTTGGAACTCGGCGGGATCGTTCGAAAACTTCTCGATCCGCTCAATATCGGCCGGGTGATTGTCCGCCCCTTTGTCGGCGAAACGCCGGCAAGTTTCGAGCGCACCGGCAATCGGCGCGACTTTTCCGTGCCGCCACCGGAAGACACCCTGCTCGACCGGCTGGTCGCCACTGGGCGCTCGGTGCTTGCCGTCGGCAAGATCGGTGACATCTTTGCCCATCGCGGCGTCAGCCGTGTCATTAAGGCCAACGGCAATGCGGCGCTGATGGACCGAACGCTCGACGCCATTGACCAGGCCGCCGACGGGGATCTTGTCTTCACCAACTTCGTCGATTTCGACATGCTTTACGGGCATCGTCGCGATGTTGCCGGCTATGCCGCAGCCCTTGAGGAATTCGACCGCCGGCTACCGGAAGTGCACGCCCGAATGAAACCAGGCGACCTTCTCGTTCTGACCGCCGATCACGGCTGCGACCCGACCTGGCGCGGCACGGACCACACCCGCGAGCGGGTGCCGGTCATGGCGCTCGGTCCCGGCATTCGTGCCCGCGACATCGGCATTCGCCAGTCCTATGCGGATATCAGTGCAACAATCGCCACCCATCTGGGCATTGCGGCAGGTCGATATGGAAGGAGTTTCCTGTGATGGCGCTCGACACGACCGACATGATGAAAGCGGAAATCCATTGCCACATCGAGGGCGCGGCGCCGCCCGAACTGGCGCTGCGACAAGCACGGAAATACGGCATCGACATCAGCAATATCCTGCATGACGGCCGCTACCTCTGGTCGGATTTTTCGCAGTTCATCCTCTGCTATGATGCGGTTGCCTCGCTGTTCCGCACGCAGGCGGATTACGCGCTTCTGACGGAAACCTATCTGAGCGAGCTCGCCGCGGTTCACACGATCTACAGTGAGATCATCGTGTCGCCCGATCACGGCGATCGCATCGGCCTTGGCGCCGACGCCTATATTGCCGGAATCTGCGACGGCATTGCCGCAGAGAGGGAAAAGACCGACATCGAGGCGCGCATCATCATCACCGGCGAGCGCCATTTCGGGGTCGATCGCGTCATCGGCGCTGCCGAATATGCCATGCGCGCGAAAAATCCGCTGGTGACCGGCTTCAACATGGCTGGCGACGAGCGGATAGGCAGGGTTGTCGATTATGCGCGCGCCTTCGACATTGCCCGCGACGCGGGGCTCGGCCTGACCATTCATGCCGGCGAAGTCTGTGGCGCGTTCAGCGTCGCTGATGCACTGGATATCGTCAGGCCGTCCCGGATTGGCCATGGTGTCCGTGCGATCGAGGATGCAACCCTGGTGCAACGATTGGCCGCCGAAGGCATCGTGCTGGAAGTCTGCCCGGGCTCGAACATCGCGCTCGGCGTCTATCCCAATTTTACGGCGCACCCTTTGCGCGACCTGACACAGGCGGGGGTGAGAGTCACGCTAAACGCTGATGACCCGCCTTTCTTTCGGACGTCCCTGGCGCGGGAATACCGCATCGCTGCGGATGATTTCGGATTTGGCCGCGACGAAATCAATGCGATGACCCGCACTGCGCTCGAAGCCGCCTTTGTGGACGAGGACACGCGCGCGCGGCTGCTGGCACGGTTCGACGCCCATGCGCATGGCGGTACGAAAGCGGTTGCAAAAGACGCCTGAACGCTTGGCTTCCGACGCCGTCCATGACAGAAGGGGAAAACACCAACATCCCCGGAAGGCATCCCCATGAACGGCGTCACCGTCATTGACCATCCGCTCGTCCAGCACAAGCTTACCATCATGCGCAAGAAGGAAACCTCGACGGCCGGTTTCCGCCGCCTGCTGCGCGAAATTTCCATGCTCCTGTGTTACGAGGTTACCCGTGATCTCGACCTGACGCTGGAAACGATCGAGACGCCGATCATCGAAATGCAGGCACCGATCGTCGAAGGCAAGAAGCTGGTCTTCGTTTCTATCCTGCGTGCCGGCAACGGTCTTCTGGAAGGCATGCTCGAGCTCGTGCCGTCGGCCCGCGTTTCGCATATCGGTCTTTACCGCGATCACGACACGCTGCAACCCGTCGAATATTACTTCAAGGCGCCCGATGGTCTCGACGAACGGCTGATGATCGTCGTCGATCCGATGCTGGCGACAGGCAATTCGGCGATCGCGGCCATTCAGAAGCTCAAGGAGCGGGGCGCAAAAAATATCCGTTTCCTCTGCCTTCTCGCGGCTCCCGAAGGCATCCGCAATTTCCAGGATGCTCATCCCGACGTGAAGATCTACACGGCATCGGTCGACAGCCACTTGAACGAGAAGGGTTATATCGTGCCCGGTCTCGGCGATGCCGGCGACCGCATGTACGGCACCAAGTAACGGCCTGCTTTCGCGGCCTCGTCAGCGCTTTCGCTCCCGAGGGTACGCGATGGCTCCGTATGCGGCGGGACTGCGCAGGCTAAACGGTTGGCAGACCTCCAAGGCCGCACGCGCCGCAGGGGGCGCTCGGCGACCGATGGCACAGCTCTTAGCCGATGTGTTGCAGGATCACCGGGTTCGTCACCGGCGCATCCGCCGATATGGAAAACAGCGAGGCTATCCTTGCCGCCATCCGGGCGGCCTCGTCACGATCGGCGGCATGCACGATGGCCAGCGGTTGACCTTTTGCTACCCGCGAACCAATCGGCAGAAAACCGCTCAGGCCGACGCTATGGTCGATCGAATCGGAAGCGCGGCGGCGGCCGCCGCCGAGTTCCACGACCGCCATGCCGAGCGCGCGGGTATCGCAGGCGGCAAGATAGCCATCGCTGTCGGCCGGCACGGCAACCGTGACCGGTGCGGCGTCCAGGTATCTTTCAGGTCTCTCCATGAAATCGGAGGGCCCACCCAGTGCATGCACCATGCGGCCGAATATCTCCGCCGCCCTGCCGTTTTCGAGCGCCGCTCTCGCCTGTTCCTCGCCGTCTGCCAGGCGCACGACCGTACCCGCCTGGACCAGCATTTCCGCGACAAGGGCGAGGACGAGGGCCTTCGGCCTTGCGGTTGCCCCGCCGGTCAGGAAATCGACGCAGTCGGCTATTTCGAGCGTATTGCCTGCGGCGGTCGCGAGCGGCTGGTTCATATCGGTGATCAGGGCTGCGGTTTGCAGGCCGGCGCCATTGGCAACCTCCACCAGAGAATGCGCCAGGGTTTGCGCCTCTCCCAGATCGTTCATGAATGCACCATTCCCGACCTTCACGTCCATCACCAGGCTTTGCAGACCCGCCGCCAGTTTCTTGGAGAGAATGGAGGCGGTGATCAGGGGGACGGATTCGACCGTCGCCGTCACGTCGCGAATGGCGTAGAGCTGGCGGTCGGCAGGGGCAAGGTTCGACGTCTGCCCGATGATGGCGCAGCCGATCTCATCCACCGTTCGGCGAAAGAGGGCCTCGTCCGGCATGATCGTGTATCCCGGGATGGCTTCCAGCTTGTCCAGCGTACCGCCGGTATGGCCAAGGCCGCGCCCGGAAATCATCGGAACGGCCAGACCGCAGGCAGCCGCGATCGGGGCCAGCATCAGGGACACGTTGTCGCCGACGCCGCCGGTCGAATGCTTGTCGGCGATCGGTCGATCGAGATGCCGCCAGGAGAGCACCTTACCGCTGTCACGCATGGCAAGCGTGAGCGCGATGACCTCTTCACGCGTCATGCCGCGCAGATAGACGGCCATGGCGAAAGCCGCCACCTGCCCTTCGGAGATGCGGTGTTCGCCCATGGCACGGATGAAGAGCGCAATTTCGTCGGCCGAAAGCACTTCGCCGTCGCGCTTGCGGCGAATGATCTCCTGCGGGATCATCACCGGTCAATAGCCGCCGGAGGCGCGCGCCGATCCATTGCCGGACAAGACCGCCAGAATATCGTCAAGCAGGCCGGACGCGCCGAAGCGGAAGGTGGAGGGCATGATCCAGTTGGCACCCATGATGGTTTCGGCCGCCCGCAGATAAAGATCGGCATCTGCCACCGTGGAAACGCCGCCGGCAGGCTTGAAGCCGACACGTTTCTTCGAATCGCGGATTACCTGCAGCATGATATCCGCCGCCTCCAGCGTGGCATTGACCGCGACCTTGCCGGTCGACGTCTTGATGAAATCGGCGCCGGCGTCGATGGCAAGCTCGGAGGCACGTCGGATCAGCGCGCGCTCCCTCAATTCGCCTGTTTCGATAATGACCTTCAGAACGGCACTCGGGCATGCCGCGCGCACGGCTTCGACCATGGTGGTCAGGGAGGCTTCGTCACCGGCCAGAAAAGCCCGGTAAGGGATGACGAGATCGATCTCGTCGGCACCATCCGCCACCGCCTGCTGCGTTTCCTTCACCACTTCGGCGGCCGGCAGATCGCCTGAGGGGAAATTCACGACGGTGGCGATGCGCACACCATGTCCGTCTCCCAGAACCGAACGGGCATGCGCGACGAACCGGGGCCAGATGCAGATGGCGGCACTGTTGCCAAAGGGCGTCTGCGCGCGCGTGCAGAGGGTCTCGATCGCCGCATCGTCGCAATCATCGCGCAGATTGGTCAGGTCGAGAAGCGAAAGCGCAAACGACGCTGCCTCGCGCGGGCTCATCAGCTCCATGGTCAGTTCCTCCAAAATACGGGCCGCGTCCGAAATCGAAAACGGTGTCGCGCGGCAGGTCAGGTCGATTCCAGACCCTTACCGCGACGGTGCTGCGGTTGTTGTGACGCCCGCTGGGGCGCGAGGGAAATCTGTTGCAACCATATTTACCAACCGGGCGTCAGGTGGCAACCCGGCCGGCTGTTCAGGGCTGGTCCGGCTGGCGAAACATGTCACAGAGGATGGCCGCCAGACGGGCACCGCCCACCGGTGCCATATCCTTGGTTTCCTCATGGCTGAGTTCGGCACCGGTCATGCCGGCCGCGAAATTGGTAACGACCGAGGCGGCAGCGATCTTGAGCCCGAAATAGCGCGCCAAGATGACTTCCGGCACCGTTGACATGCCGACCGCGTCGGCGCCCAGAAGACGCGCCATGCGGATCTCCGCCGGCGTTTCGAAGCTTGGGCCGGAAAACCACATATAGACGCCGGAAAAAAGCGGCACGCTTTGGCGCGCTGCTGCATCCCGCATGGCCGCTGCCAGATCTGCGTCATAGGCATTGGTCAGGCCGACGAAACGGCGGTCGCTCGTCTCGCCGATCAGCGGATTCATGCCGGAATAGTTGATATGGTCGGTGATCTGCATGACCGAGCCGGGCGGCATGTCCTGGCGCACCGAGCCTGCAGAATTGGTAACGATCAACGCCTGCACGCCAAGCCCGGCAAGGATTTCGATGGGTGCGCGCATGGCATCGGCATGGCCGTGCTCATAATAATGCGTGCGGCCGGACAACATGATGACGGGCTCGCGGCCAAGGTAACCGGCCACGAGTTCGCCGGCATGTCCGCTGACGCCGCCCTTGGGAAAACCGGCGAGATCCTCATAGGGGATGCGGATCGCATCGGTCACTTCATTGACGATCGATCCCAGCCCCGAGCCTAGTACGATCGCGTGGCGCGGCATGAGGCCGTTCAGGCGCTCAACGAGAAGATCGATCACGTCATGGAGGTTTTCGGTCATCCCCTGCCCTTTTAACCGATGACGTCGGTCTTGAAGGAGAAAGGCAGAAGTTCCTCCATCGTCATCGTCTTTTGTACGCCCTGCTCGTCGCAGAGATAGACGCGGGTATCGGGATCGGCAAATTCGGCGATCTTCTGACGGCAACCGCCGCAGGGCGGGCAGAGCGCCAGCTTTTGCGCGATCACCGCGATCTCTCTGATCCGGCGGCCGCCGCCCATGACCATGGCCCCGATCGCCGTCGGTTCCGCACACCACCCTTGGGGAAAGGACAGGTTTTCGATATTGGCGCCGACATAGACCTCTCCGTCATCGGCACGGATGGCCGCACCGACGGGAAATTTCGAATAGGGAGCGTAGGCGCGGCCCATCGCTTCGCGGGCGGCTTCGAACAGGTCATGCGCCATATCAACGCTCCTTCACATAAGGGACACCCCCGGCCTTGGGCGGGTGGGCAATGCCGATGAAACCGGCGAGCAGAATACAGGTGAGGACATAGGGCATGACCTGGAAAATCTGTACCGGCACCTCGCCGACCAGCGGCATCGATTTGCCCTGCATGAAGTTTGCAAGTGCATCGAGGAAACCGAACAGAAGGCAGGCGAACATCACCGGAACCGGTTTCCATTTGGCGAAGATCAGTGCCGCCAGCGCCATATAGCCCTTGCCGGCCGACATGTTGTTGATGAAAGCGGCCGATTGCGCAATGGACAGGTAAGCGCCGGCGAAACCGCCGAGAAAGCCAGTGACGATCAAGGCGCGGTAACGCAGCCAGGCCACTGAAATGCCCGCAGTATCGACGGCAGCCGGGTTTTCACCGACAGCGCGCAGACGCAAGCCGAAACGCGTCCGGTAAAGCACCCACCAGGACAGCGGCACGGCGGCAAATGCCAGATAGGTCAGGATGTTGTTGCCGGAAATGACGTTGGCATAAAGGGGCCCGACAATGGGAACCTCACGCATGAAATCCGCGCCGGGGAGAATAATCGGCAGAAAACGGGCGTCACCACTGAGGCCCGGCGTGCGGCCGCCCTGGTTGAACCAGGCCTGCGCGAGCACCACGGTCAGGCCGGCTGCTACAAAATTGAGGGCGACGCCGGACACGATCTGGTTGCCGCGATTGGTGATCGAGGCGAAACCATGGATCATCGAAAACGCGATCGATACGCCGATGCCTCCGACAAGGCCGATCCAGGCATTGCCGCTGACATAGGCGAAACAGGCAGCAGCGAAGGCGGCTGCCAGCATTTTACCCTCGAGGCCGATATCGAACACGCCGGCGCGTTCCGAGAACAAGCCGGCCAGCGCCGTGAAGATCAGCGGAATGGCAAGCCGGATCGTGGATCCGAGGATACTGACGAAAATGTCGAAATAATTCATTGCGGTCAGTTCCCCTTCGACTGCGGACCGGCGAACCGCTGATAGATGCGCACCATGGCCGGGCGCAGCATATGTTCCAGCGCGCCGGCAAACAGGATGACGAGCCCCTGGATCACGACGATCATTTCGCGGGTGATGTTGGGCATTTCGAACGAGAGATCGCCACCACCCTGATAAAGAATGCCGAACAGCAGGGCGGAAAAGATGATGCCGAGCGGATGGCTGCGTCCCATCAGGGATACGGCGATACCGACAAAACCGGCGCCGGCAACGAACTCGACCTGCAAACGTGCGGACGCCCCCATGACCGGATTGAGCGCCATCATGCCGGCAAGCGCGCCGGACAGAAGCATGGCGATGATGACGGTGCGAGCATAGGGAATGCCGGCATAAACGGCAGCAGAAGGAGAAATGCCGAGCGTGCGCATTTCATAGCCCAGCTTGCTGCGCCAGATCAGCAGCCAGACCAGCAAGCACATGAGCAAGGCGATCAGGAAGGAAACGTTGAGCGGCGCCGGACCGAGCTTGGCTCCGAAGGTGGCGATCAACCAATCCAGCTTGGGAAGCTGACCACCGGCCAGAAACGTCCGGGTTTCAGATGCCATCTTGCCCTGAACGATGAACACGTTGGACAGGAGATAGACCATCAAGCCGGCAGCGATGAAATTGAACATGATGGTCGTGATGACCACGTGGCTGCCGCGCTTGGCCTGAAGCCAGGCTGGAATGAAGGCCCAGGCGGCACCGAACAAGGCCGCGCCGATCACCGCGAAGGGCATGGTGACATACCACGGTACGTAGCGATCAAGCGCCAGCGCCACCAGGGCCGCACCAAGACCGCCGATATAGGCCTGGCCTTCTGAGCCGATATTGAACAGGCCGGCGTGAAAGGCAACGGCGACCGACAGACCGGTGAAGATGAAGCTCGTGGTATAGAACAGGGTAAAGCCGATGGCTTCACCACGGCCGAGCGCGCCCTCGATCAGCAGGCGCAGCGCCTCAAACGGATTTTCGCCGATCGACCAGACGACAAGGCCGGACACGAAAAACGCCAGCAGAAGGTTGAGCACCGGCAAAATGCCATAGGTGATCCAATTGGGCAGTGACACGGACGCTGTACTCATGGTTTCCTCATGCCGCATTTTCCCGCGTGGCGATCCCGGCCATCATCAGGCCGAGCGTCTGCTCATCGGCATCCGGGGTTTGCTCACCAACCACCTTGCCGGCAAACATGACGATGATGCGATCCGAAAGGGAGCGGATTTCGTCCAGTTCGACTGAGACCAGCAGCACGGCTTTTTGCGCATCTCGCATCTCGACGATGCGGCGATGAATGAATTCGATGGCGCCGATATCGACGCCACGGGTCGGCTGGCCGATGATCAGCATCTTTGGATCGCGCTCGATTTCGCGGGCGACCACGATCTTCTGCTGGTTACCACCGGAAAAATTGGCGGTCTTCAGCCGCGGGTTCGGCGGGCGGATATCATACTTCGCGATCTTGTCCTCTGCTTCCTTGCGGATGGCATTGAGATCGAGCAAGGCGCCGCGGCCGTATCGCGGCTCGCGATGATACCCGAGCACCGCATTCTCATATTCCTCGAACTTGAGGACGAGACCCATGTGATGGCGGTCTTCCGGGATATGCGCCAAACCGATCTGGCGCAGACGGGCCGGATCGAGACCGGCAACCGGCTGACCGTCGATGTGGATTTCGCCCGAGGCCGGCTTGCGAATACCGGCAATAGCTTCCAGCAGTTCCGACTGGCCGTTGCCCGCGACGCCGGCGAGGCCGAGGATTTCCCCTTCTCGGACATCGAACGAGACATTATCGACCATGGTGACGCCGCGGCTGTCCTTGACCGTCAGGTTCTTGACCGACAGCATGATTCTTCCCGGCTTCGCCTCGTCCTTTTCGACGCGCAGAAGAACGCGGCGACCAACCATCAGTTCGGCCAGCTCCTCGACGGTTGTTTGCGCCGTCTTGCGGGTGGCGACCATTTCGCCACGACGCATGACCGAGACCTCATCGGTGATTGCCATGATTTCCCGCAGCTTGTGGGTGATCAGGAGGATGGTCTTTCCCTGGTCCCGCAGCACTTTCAGGATGCGGAACAGGTGATCGGCTTCGGCCGGGGTCAAAACGCCGGTCGGTTCGTCAAGAATGAGGATTTCAGCGCCACGATAAAGCGCCTTCAGGATTTCGACACGCTGCTGCTTGCCAACCGGCAATTCCTCGATAATCGCATCCGGATCGACATCAAGCCCGTATTCGGTCTCCAGACGCTTCAATTCCCGGCGTGCGCCGGTGACGCCCTTGGCCAGCAACTGACCGCCCTCGGCACCCAGCATGACGTTTTCCAGCACGGTGAAATTCTCGACCAGCATGAAATGCTGGTGCACCATGCCGATGCCGGAGGCGATTGCCGTCTGGCTGTCGCGGATCGTCACAGGCGTGCCATCGATGCGGATTTCACCGCGATCGGCCTGGTAAAAACCGTAGAGGATCGACATCAGCGTCGACTTCCCGGCACCGTTTTCGCCGATAATGCCGTGGATCGAGCCTTTGGCGACGGTCAGGTTGATGTTCTTGTTGGCATGGACGGCACCGAAACTCTTGTCGATGCCCGCCAGTTCGATCGCGGGATGCGGGTTCAAACGCAGCCTCTCCTTCGCACGGTCGGCGGATGGAAGATATGATTGGGGCGCATGGTGTCTCCCCCATACGCCCCTAAAGTCAGATTACAACGGGCACTTGTTGTCCGTCATGTAGTCGTGAACCTTGACGGTTCCGGCGACGATGTCGGCCGTGGCCTTGTCGGCTGCAGCCTTCATTTCCGGTGTGATCAGCGCCTTGTTGTTGTCGTCGACGGCGTAAACCACGCCACCATCCTTGATGCCGTTGGACTGGACGCCGGCAGTGAACTTGTCAGCAGCAGTATCCTTGTAGGCATTGTAGACGGCGAGATCGACGCGCTTGACCATCGAGGTCAGGACCGAACCCGGATGGACATGGTTCTGGTTCGAATCGACGCCGATCGAGAACTTCTTGTTGTCGGCAGCCGTCTGCAACACGCCGAGACCGGAGGCGCCGGCAGCCGCATAGATGACGTCAGCGCCCTGGTCGATCTGGTTCTTGGTGAGTTCGCCGGCGCGAACCGGGTCATTCCAGGCCGCACCTGTCGTGCCGACCATGTTCTGGAAGACCTGAATATCGGATTTCGCAGCCTTCGCACCCTGGGCGTAACCGCAGCCGAACTTGCGGATCAGCGGAATATCCATGCCGCCGACGAAGCCGAGCTTGCCAGTCTTGGATGCCATGCCGGCGAGAAGGCCGACCAGATAGGACCCTTCTGCCTCATTATAGACGACGGAGCGGACGTTCGGCAGCTCAACGACGGAATCGACGATCACGAACTTGGTATCCGGATATTCGGCGGCCACCTTTTCCATGGCGGAGGTCCAGGCAAAGGATACGGCGACGACGGGGCTGAAACCCTTGCTGGCGAAATTGCGGATCGCCTGTTCGCCCTGCGTATCGCTCGTCGGCTCGAAATCGCGATATTCGGTGCCGGTTTCCTTCTTGTACATTTCAGCGCCGTTATAGGCAGCTTCGTTGAAGGATTTGTCGAACTTGCCGCCCGTACCGTAGACCAGTGCCGGCTTGATGTCTGCCGCAATCGCAGTGCTCGACAGCATGGCCGTTGCCATGAGGGAGAGAAGGGTTTTCGTCATCGTTCGCCTGTTTTCTTAGATTTGATTTTGGTTCCCCCCGCATTTCCGGCCGGTTCGATCCGGCGGGCGGTCTGCGGCACCGACGCCTCGTCTTCGGGCTTGCGGCGATTTATCCTTGCACGCCCGCTTCGAAATTTCACGGGAAATCTTCAGCCCGTCAGAGCCTGACCCCCTTTTTATATCCGGAGGCTTTTGCGAGCCCGCTTCGGAATCTCAGGCCATGACACGGCCGACCGTCGCGGGCGCCGATAGCCGGCAATCCACAGGGTGAGCGACAGAACCAGGAAAACGGCACAGGCCGGCTGCGCCAGCACGAAGGCCGCGCCCTGCAGCCAGACCTGGGGATGGATATAGCGTTGTGTGGCATCCTCTGCCGCGACCAGCGTTCCCGGACTGATTCCGATCCACAGATCGCCCAGGCTCGCCAGCATGACGGAGGACGATGCGACAGACTGTATGGCATCGACCGTGCCGGCCGCTATCGCGGCTACCAGGGCAAGCAGGGCGAAGAAATGGAAGAATAAGGACATGACAGCCCCAAAGCGCATGAAAACGGGTCGGCGCGAACCTACCGGCAGCTTGACCGCTTGGCAACGGAACATAGTTTCCGCAAACCGTCATCCGCCTGTCAGATTTCGGTTGATCCTGAAAAAATCATTGGTATATATCGCGCCGACCGCTGCTTCGGAGGCATCTCCAGCAGCCCTTTCCCAAAAGGACAGGTGGCCGAGTGGTTGAAGGCGCACGCCTGGAACGCGTGTGTGCGTGAAAGCGTACCGTGGGTTCGAATCCCACCCTGTCCGCCATTCCCTTTCGTCCGAATTCCAGGATTACTTACCCAGCGTACGGCAACGCGTCATGCTTGCGCGCCTTCTCGCTGCAGCATCAGGGACGAACGCTCAGGCGTAGAAGTCGTCTTCGGCGGTTCGATTGGAGAAATAGGCCAGAAGCGAAAGTGGTAGGGCGACGCATAGAACAAGCGCCGTCTTCAAGGACGCCAGAAAAGATGGATTCGAAGCCAGGGCCTCAGTCTCGCCGGCGGAGGTCTGCAGGCTGACCCTGTTCTGCCATAGCAGTTCGGTCAGCTGACGCTCATCTTCCGTCTTGGTGCCATCGGCATCGGACGAATACACGGACGTGTTCTTGCTGAGGTCAGGCATGCAATGCTCCAGGCAGCCGGTCGATCGCACTTTATTCAATATTGACGGTAGATGTTAAGGCTAGCCAATTCAAGTCGGAGGCCGGATGCCGCCTTCGGTCGGCAGGCGCCGCACGCGTCCCCAACCCTTCCCTGCGCGTTTCATGCGTGAAAAAGGCGGTGGCGTCAGCCCAGCGCGCCGGCCTCTTCCTGTGCTGCGAAGGCCGCCTGCAATTCCATCTGGACGGCATTCATGAACAGCGCCGCTTGGTGGGAAATTTCGGTGTCTTCAACGCCCTGCGCCCGCAGACGAGCCGCAAAACCAGCCATTTCCTGACGCCAGAAGCGATTTGCCTCTTCACCATGGAGATTGGCGAGGGCTTCGCTGCAACGGCGGATATCGGAGGTGCGGCGGTCGGCAGGAAATTGGACGATGGTCATGCGGTCTCCACTCAACGCGGGCGAATCGCCCCTAGAACTTCCGCCAGCATCAGTCCTAGTCCTTCACAAATATTGAACGGCCGAGCACGACGGCGCAGCCGCGATGATTTTAACGAATTGCCAAGGAAACAAATTGCTGTGACAGCCGTTAGACTGCCAACGCCCTGTGACGCGAATAGCGCGCTCCCGTGCCGTGCCGGCGCTGGAGCGCACGTCTCGTCGCCGCGATGGAGGAACGCGATGCAGAAGCCTGTATGGAACAGTGCCGTCACAATCGGTGCAGTGCAGATTGCAGGACCATTCGAGGCCCTGTCCTTCCTCGACCATGAATGGCCGAACCGCAAGGGTCCGCGCTTCGTGAATGCCCGTTACGCCTGCCTTGCCGCGCTTGACGAGCGCGCCGACCCCGAGGATGCGAAGAAGCTTTTTTCGCAGGCCCTTGATGAAGCGCAACTGCACTGAGCCGAGCGGCCCTGCCGGCCGGAAGACGATTTTGCATGCCGATGGGCGCCGTGCCTGCACAGGTTCGGTCGCTGAGCCGATACCGTCGACACGTCAGGATTTGCCATGAACGTCCATTCGCGTTTCACCGATTCCGCCGCCGCCCTGCCCCCAGCGCGCATCTATTACGTCCATCCGCTCATGCTTTCAGGACCTGCGGCTTGGCAGGAGGTCTTCGAACACGCCCGTGCTCTGGGCTTCGATACCGTCCTCACCGCGCCACTGTTTCGTGCGGCAGCAGGCGGCAGCATTTTCGTTTCGGAAAGCTACGACCATGCCGATCCCAGGCTTGGGCTGGGCGAGACGATCGATGAGGCTGTCGGCGCCCTGGCGCGCATGGCGGAGGAACACGGTGTCTCACTGATGATGGACATCGTCCCCGGACGGCCACGAGACGAGGAAACGGGCGCGAACGCAGCGTTCGACCCGCGCCGTCCCCCGTGGTTGCGAGGCGCCCGCCGCATCGCGATCGGCGGCGACGGAGAGGAAGATCTGCGGGAATGGCAACAGCGGCTCGTCCATCTCGCGACGCTCGGCCTGTCGGGTTTTCGCTGCCTGGAACTGGAAACCCTGCCACCAACGGCCTGGCGCATGCTGATTGCCGGCGTCCGGCGAGAAAAATCCGATCTGCGTTTCCTGGCCTGGACACCCGGCACCGCGTTCGAAAGCCGCAGGGCGCTGGTCGGCACGGGGTTCGACGGCAGTTTCTCCTCGCTTGCCTGGTGGAATCTGCAGGAAAGCTGGTTTGCCGAAGAACACGAGACCCAGATCGGTATCGGTCGCGAGATCGCCTTTCCCGAAGCGCCGTTTTTCAAACGGGTCGCCCATGGCACGGAAAATGCCGAAGTGCTCGAACGTCGGGCTGAACGGGCGGTAAAGCTTGCCGCCTCGCTCGGCGGTGGACTGATGGTACCGATGGGCTTCGAATATGGCGTCGCAACGCCGCTTGATCCCACCCACGGCAGCGGCGGCGGACTGCGCATCCTGCGCGAGCGCCCCTGCTTTGATCTTTCCGGGACGATCAGGGCGATCAACGAGACGCTCCGGCGTGACGACGGTTTTGACCGACAACCGTTCGGTTTCATCGCGGGCAGCAATTCCCCGGCGGCCGCCATCATCCGGGGCGATCGCGGCGACCTGCGAATCTCGAACAGCGTGCGGGTTGTCGTCTTCAATCGCGATCTGCGTCGCAGCGCCGCGCCGCCGTTGCGTGCCATCAGCGAGGCAGCCTCGGCTTTCCTGCCGCTTACCGATGTCGCGGCACGAAACGTGCCGCTGACAGAGGAGTTGCGCCTCCAGCCCGGCGAGATCCGGGTGTTCGAAGGTCAGATTTCCGATCCCATTGTGCCGATTACCCCACCCGAACCGGTGTCCAAGGCGGCGCAGTCCCCCAGACTGGCAATCGAGGCCGTGACGCCATGCGTGGATGGCGGGAGGTTCGTGGTCAAACGCGTGGTGGGCGAGACCGTGATCGTGGAGGCGGACGTGTTCGGTGACGGTCACGATCCGCTATCAGCCGCGCTCCTTTGGCGGACGGCAGACAGCGAAAGCTGGACCGAGACCCCCATGGCCTTTGTCATCAACGATCGCTGGCGCGCGGAATTTCCGCTGAGACGCATGGGACGCCACGAGTTTCTGATAGAGGCATGGCGCAATCCTTTCCAGATCTTCCGTTACGAATTTACGAAAAAGCACGAAGCTCGCCTCGACCTGACACTGGAAGTGCAGGAGGGCATCAACCTCGTGCTTGCGGCATTCGACAACGCGTCCGGCGATCTGAAAACCGAGTTGAAAGTGCTCTTCGACAGGTTGACGGCGCAACAATACGACGAGCGCATCGCCACATTGCTGGCTTCGGAAACCATGGAACTGATGGCGGAGGCCGATCAGCGACCGCATCGCTTGCGATCCCAGGTCATTCCGGTCGACGCGGAACGCACGGCCGCAGGTTTCGCCAGCTGGTACCAGATATTCCCGCGTTCGCAGAGCGGCGACCCGAACCGGCATGGCACGTTTGACGACGTTATCGGACGTCTGCCGGCCATTCGTGCCATGGGGTTCGACGTTCTCTACTTTCCCCCGATCCACCCGATCGGCATGACCAACCGCAAAGGCAAGAACAATACGCTGACGCCTGGCCCCGATGATCCCGGCAGCCCCTATGCGATCGGCTCGGAGGACGGCGGCCACGATGCCATCCATCCGCAACTTGGAACATTCGACGATTTCGACCGACTGGTCGAGGCGGCAGCCCAGAACGGGCTGGAACTCGCCCTCGATCTTGCGATCCAGGCCTCTCCGGACCATCCCTGGCTCAAACAGCATCCGGGCTGGTTCGACTGGCGACCGGACGGCACCATTCGCTACGCGGAAAACCCGCCCAAGAAATACGAGGACATCGTCAACGTCGATTTCTACGCCCGCGAGGCGGTGCCGTCACTGTGGACGGAATTGCGTGACGTCGTTCAGAAATGGGTCGATCACGGCGTCAAGCTCTTCCGGGTCGACAACCCGCATACGAAACCGTTTCCTTTCTGGGAATGGTTGATCGCCGACATCCGCTCGCGTCATCCGGATGTGGTGTTCCTGTCGGAGGCCTTTACCAAACCCAAGGTCATGTACCGCCTGGCCAAGGTCGGCTTCTCGCAATCCTACACCTATTTCACCTGGCGCAATGCCAAGTGGGAACTTGAAGAATACATGCGCGAGATCACCACACAGGCGCCGAGGGATTTCTTCCGTCCGCATTTCTTCGTCAATACGCATGACATCAATCCGGACTTCCTGCAGAACGCCCCGCGCCCGGCCTATCTAATCCGCGCAGCGCTTGCGGCCACACTTTCAGGTCTCTGGGGCGCCTATAACGGTTTCGAACTGTGCGAAGGCCGACCTGACGCCAAGCGAAAGGAATATGCGGATTCGGAGAAATACGAAATTCGCGCCTGGGATTACGACCGGCCCGGCAACATCAAGGCCGAGATCACCCAGCTCAACCGCATCCGGCGGGAAAATCCGGCGCTTCATTCGCATCTCGGTCTGCAACTTTTAGCCGCGGATAACGACAACATCCTGTTCTTCGAAAAATCGAGCCCAGGGCATGAAAACGTCGTTCTGGTCGCGATCAGCCTCGATCCCCACAACGCGCAGGAAGCCAATGTCGAGATCCCGCTCTGGACCTTCGGTCGTTCCGACCACGGAACGCTCGAGGCGGAAGACCTGATCACCGGCCAGTCCTTCGGTTGGAGCGGGAAATGGCAGCGCCTTCGGCTTGAGCCCGGACGGCCCTTCGCCATCTGGCGCGTGCGCTAGGCCGACGCGATGGGAGGAGGAACAACAATGGACATTTCAGGCACGCAGGCAAAAATGAAAAATCAAGCACAACCAGAAGCCGAAACCGTGTCGTCGGATCCCTTGTGGTACAAGGATGCCGTTATCTACCAGTTGCACATCAAGTCCTTCTTTGATGGAAATGGCGACGGCATCGGGGATTTTCCCGGTCTGCATGAAAAGCTCGACCATATCGCCTCGCTGGGCGTGACGGCCATCTGGCTTCTCCCCTTCTTCCCCTCCCCGCGCCGAGACGATGGCTACGATATTGCCGATTACGGCAATGTCAGCCCCGATTACGGCACGATGGACGATTTCCGAAGCTTCGTCGATGCGGCCCATGCGCGCGGCATTAAGGTCATCATCGAACTCGTCATCAATCACACGTCCGACCAGCATCCGTGGTTCCAGCGCGCGCGACACGCCCCTGCCGGCTCGCCGGAAAGGGACTTTTACGTATGGTCCGACACCGACCAGAAATTTCCCGAAACCCGGATCATCTTCATCGATACGGAAAAATCCAACTGGACGTGGGATCCGGTGGCCGGCGCCTATTACTGGCACCGCTTCTATTCCCACCAGCCGGATCTCAACTTCGACAATCCGGAAGTGATGAATGAACTTCTGGAGGTGATGCGGTTCTGGCTGGAAACCGGCATTGACGGTTTCAGGCTCGATGCCATTCCCTACCTGATCGAGCGGGAAGGCACGAATAACGAAAATCTGCCGGAAACGCACGACATCCTCAAACGTATCCGCGCTGCGCTCGATGAGACTCATCCGGGCAAGATGCTGCTGGCCGAGGCCAATCAATGGCCGGAGGATACGCGCGACTATTTCGGCGATGGCGACGAATGCAACATGGCGTTCCATTTCCCACTAATGCCGCGCATGTATATGGCGATCGCCAAGGAAGACCGGTTTCCGATCACCGACATCATGCGGCAGACACCGGATATTCCGGAAAACTGCCAGTGGGCAATCTTTCTGCGCAATCACGATGAACTGACACTGGAAATGGTGACGGACGAGGAGCGTGACTACCTCTGGAACACCTATGCCGCCGATCGCCGGGCCCGCATCAATCTCGGCATCCGCCGTCGCTTAGCACCGCTGATGGAGCGGGACCGCCGGCGGGTCGAACTGATGAACGGCCTGCTTCTGTCCATGCCCGGTACGCCGGTTCTCTATTACGGCGACGAGATCGGCATGGGCGATAATATCTATCTCGGGGACCGCGACGGCGTGCGCACGCCGATGCAATGGTCGCCCGATCGCAACGGCGGGTTTTCCAAGGCCGATCCGGCGCGTCTGGTTCTGCCGCCGATCATGGACCCGCTTTACGGATACGAGGCGCTCAACGTCGAGGCGCAGGGCGCCGATGCGCATTCGCTTCTGAACTGGACGCGCCGCATGCTGGCGCTGCGCAACAAGCATCCTGCCTTTGGGCGCGGCTCTCAGCGTTTCCTGACGCCGGGCAACCGCAAGATCCTCGCTTATCTGCGCGAATATCAGGGCGAGACGCTGCTTTGCGTCTTCAATCTGTCGCGCCTGCCACAGGCGGTCGAGCTCGATCTTGCGGAATTCAACGGACGCGTCCCGATCGAACTGACCGGCATGTCACCTTTCCCGCCGATCGGCCAGCTAACCTATCTTCTGACCCTGCCGCCCTACGGCTTCTTCTGGTTCCAGCTCGCCCCGGAATCGGACGGGCCGGCTTGGCGCACCGCGCCGCCCGAGCATATGCAGGACATGATCACCATGGTTCTGCGCAATGATCTGCAGGAACTGATCGATCAGCCGCGACTGGCGACGGCGCTCTCGAACGATGTGCTTCCCTCCTATCTCGGCAAACGTCGCTGGTTCGGGTCCAAGGGAGCGGTGCTGAACGCGGCGCAATTGGTGACCGCAACGCCGGTCGCCTTTGCCGAAAACGTCGTGCTGGGCGAGCTGGAAGTGGATCTCGATGGCCGCAAGGATACCTATCTTCTGCCGCTTTCCATCGCCTGGGACGATACGCAGCCTAGCGCCCTTGCCCAACAGCTCGCCCTTGCGCGCATTCGGCAAGGCCGCCGGGTCGGCTTCCTGACCGACGGATTTGCGGCCGAAGGACTGGGGCGCGGCATCATTCGCGGCCTGTGCGAACGCACCACCATTTCCGGCCGCACCGGCACGCTGGAATTTGTCGGCACGGACCGGCTGGACTGCATGGCCTTCAGCGACGAACTGCCGATCCACTGGTTATCGGCGGAACAATCGAACAGTTCGCTGATCCTGGGCGACCTTGCGATGATCAAACTCATCCGCCACGTCTTTTCGGGCGTTCATCCCGAAGTGGAGATGACGCGTTACCTGACGAAGGTTGGTTACGCCAACACCGCGCAGCTTCTGGGCGAAGTTGCCCGCATCGACCCCGACGGCAATCGTTTCACGCTGATCATCGTGCAAAGCGCCATTCGCAACCAGGGCGAGGCCTGGACGTGGATGCTTTCCAATCTGCGCCGCGTCATCGATCAGGTTGTCGTCACCGACCTTGATGGCGATGCGGCGGACGACCAGTTCCGGCCGCTGGTGGATTTCGTGGCGACCGTCGGTCAGCGGCTGGGCGAATTGCATGTGGCGCTTGCACGCCCGACGGATGATCGCGACTTCGCGCCGGTCCGGGCGGATGCAACGGACGCGGCCCGCTGGCGTGATGCCACGGTGAAGCAGATCAGCGACAGCCTGAACATCCTCGAAACCGGCATTGACGAATTCAGCGAGGATATTGCCGGCGAAGTCAGAAACCTCCTTGTCCATCGCGACGCACTTCTTCGCCTCACCGGCGACCTTGCCGACGCCGTCGATGGGACGCTGATGACCCGCAATCACGGGGATTTCCATCTCGGGCAGATCCTCGTCTCGGAATCCGATGCCTATATCATCGACTTTGAGGGCGAGCCGACGCGCAAGCTGGAGGATCGCCGTGCCAAGAGCAATCCGTTACGCGACGTGGCCGGCTTCCTGCGATCCTTGAGCTATCTCGGCGCCTCCGCCGATCTGGACCGCGAGATCGTTAGCGAGGTGGATGATGCACGTCACCGCGAACTGATCGATCGCTTCATGAAGATGGCTGAACCGGCCTTCCTGAAGGCCTACCTGGCCGCGGCCGAGCAATCACCGGATCTGCGCATGCCCGAAAGTCAGCGGGAGCGCATACTCGACCTCTTCCTTCTGGAAAAGGCCGCCTACGAGATTGCTTATGAAGTGCGCAGCCGACCGCATTGGCTGCCGCTACCGCTGGCCGGTTTCTCGGCCATCGCCACCCGTCTCCTCAAAACATCCGAGCGGAGAGAAACCGATGAGATATGAGCGCACCGACCTGATCATCGGCACCGTGACCGAGGGCTTGAACGCGCTCGTCGACGGTCGGCATGGCGACCCGTTTTCAATCCTCGGCCGTCATCACTATGGCGAGTTGACCGTGGTTCGGGCGTTTCTGCCCGGTGCCGTTTCGGTAGAGGCGGTCGAGCGCGACAGTGGTCGCATACTGGCGACGCTGGAAAGCATTCATGCCGGCGGCCTGTATGCAGGCGTTATCGGTTCGACCACGCCGTATCTCTATCGGATCCAGTGGCCGGATGCGGTTCAGGAGACAGAAGATCCCTATTCCTTCGGGCCGCTTCTGGGCGATCTGGATCTTCATCTCATCAGCCAGGGCACGCATTATGATCTCGGTCGTACGCTGGGCGCCATTCCCATGCAGGTCGATGGCGTATCGGGCGTGCGCTTTGCCGTCTGGGCTCCAAATGCGAGGCGGGTTTCGGTGGTTGGCGATTTCAACGCCTGGGACGGTCGCCGGCATCCGATGCGTCAGCGGCCGCAGGCCGGCGTGTGGGAAATCTTCGTGCCGCGGCTGACGCAGGGCGAGCGCTACAAGTTCGAGATCATAGACCGCGACGGCAATGTGCTTCCCCAGAAAGCCGATCCGGTGGCACGTGCTTCGGAAGCCGCGCCTTCGACGGCATCGGTCGTGGCATCCTCGCGGACCTTTCCCTGGACAGACGACGCATGGATGCGCGCGCGTCGCGAAAACCGCCAGGAGGATGGCGCCATTTCGGTTTACGAGGTGCATCTCGGCTCATGGCTGCGCATTGCCGAAGAGGGCAATCGGCCGCTCGATTGGGTCGAGCTCAGCCAGCGACTGGTGCCCTATGTGAAAAGCCTCGGCTTCACCCATATCGAGATGCTGCCGATCATGGAACATCCGTTCGGCGGCTCCTGGGGGTACCAGCCGCTCGGCCTGTTCGCGCCTACCGGACGCTACGGCACGCCGGAGGATTTCGCTTATTTCATCGATCGCTGCCACGCGTCCGGTATCGGCGTCATTCTCGACTGGGTGCCGGCGCATTTTCCGACCGATGTCTGGGGGCTTGCCCGTTTCGATGGCACTGCACTCTACGAACACGAGGATCCACGTGAAGGTTTTCACAAGGATTGGAACACGCTGATCTACAATCTCGGACGCAACGAGGTGAAAGGCTTTCTCATTGCCTCGGCGTTGGAATGGCTGGAGCATTTCCATATCGATGCGCTGCGCGTCGATGCCGTCGCTTCGATGCTTTACCGCGATTACAGCCGCAATGAGGGCGAATGGATCCCCAACCAGTATGGTGGGCGGGAGAACTGGGAAGCGGTCGAGTTTTTCAAGCACCTGAACAGCATCATTCATGAACGCTGCCCGCATGCCTTCACCGTCGCGGAGGAATCCACCGCATGGCCGGGCGTCACCAGGAAGCCGGAGGAAGGCGGACTTGGGTTCGACTTCAAATGGAACATGGGCTGGATGCACGACACGCTGCATTACATGGCCGACGATCCGGTGTATCGCAAATACCATCATGGCATGATGACCTTCGGAATGGTCTACGCCTATTCCGAACGCTTCATGCTGCCGCTCTCTCATGACGAGGTGGTTCACGGCAAGGGATCGCTTCTCGGCAAGATGCCGGGAGACCGCTGGCAGAAGCTCGCCAATCTGCGCGCCTATTTCGGCTTCATGTGGGCGCATCCCGGCAAGAAACTGCTGTTCATGGGCGGCGAGATTGCTCAGGAAAGCGAGTGGAACCATGATGGATCGATCGTCTGGGATCTTCTCGACCAACCCGAACATTCGGGCATGCAGCGCCTGATCAGCGATCTCAATCGTCTTTATGGGGCCGAACCGGCGCTGCAGTTCGGCGACCTTGATCCGGCCGGTTTCGAATGGGCCGTATCGGACGACGCGGAAAGTTCGGTACTTGCCATGCTGCGCAAATCGGACGATGGCTCCTCCACCATTCTGGCGGTGTCGAACCTGACGCCGCTGCCGCGCCACGGCTATCGGATCGGCGTTGCGAACGCCGGGCGCTGGGCAGAGATCCTCAATACCGATGCCGGCGTCTACGGCGGATCGAATATCGGCAATATCGAGGCTTGGACGGAGGACGAACCGGCACATGGACGCCCACAATCCGTCTCGCTTAGCCTGCCACCGCTGGCGACGATCTACCTGAAATGGTCGGCTGGCTGATCCCGCAGGCGACTCAACTGAACAGTTTCAATCTGGCCGGCGGCGTACCAGGGCGACCGCTGCGGCGGTCCACGGCGAACTGGATAAGGTCGCGGGATGTCTGATCGGTCAGCGGTTTCGCCATGACCCCGACCACGCCCGGGACCCCCTGGACGACAACGCCGGGATTGCCGGTGATCATGATAACCACGATGCCGGAATCAGCAAGGATCCGGGCAATTTCCGGTCCCGTTTCGCCATCCGCCAGTCGTACATCGACAAAGGCGATGTCGGCGTCGCGGCTGTAATTCAACGCCACTTTCATATCCGGCGCGATGCCGGTCACCCTATGGCCGCTGCGCTGGACGGCATCTTCGATATCCATGGCAACCAGTAAGCTGTCTTCTACGATCAGAAAACGATATTCCAAGGCAAACCCTCCGTGCTTGCAACGAAGATAGGATCGAAGCACCTGCCGGCAATAGAGCCTTTGCCGGACAAAAGGAAGCAGCCATGCTGGCTGTTCTCGAAAAGGGGGACCGGGTGGAAAAGTCCCCCACCCTGAACTTTTTCCCCCTTTCGGAAAGAAACCGAGATATTGTCGTGAATCACACGCCTTGCCGCGCGAGCGGTTGGGTATTGACGGCTCGACCTGCGCCGTTT
Source organism: Neorhizobium sp. NPDC001467 (assembly GCF_050275975.1). Classification (NCBI taxonomy): domain Bacteria; kingdom Pseudomonadati; phylum Pseudomonadota; class Alphaproteobacteria; order Hyphomicrobiales; family Rhizobiaceae; genus Neorhizobium; species Neorhizobium sp. NPDC001467. Next base: position 164,163 of record NZ_JBNNPS010000006.1, read on the forward strand.
CGGTAAAGCCGAACGCGCAACCGTGGTCGGCAGACAGCCCAAAGCTCGCCCGGTTTCCGGACGTAGGTTTCCCATTTTGCCATGCCGGTCTCGCTGACTGTCATGCCCCGAGGAGCTCATGTTTATATGACACCCGAAGCCCGACAGGCGCTTGCCGATCGAATCTTCGACAAGGCGCGCAGAAGCGGCCAGACGATCGACAATGATCCGCTATTCGTCCGTTGGATGGAGGAGTGGATCTCGGGCGATATCGATATGGCCGTGTTGCGGGAAAGGTATCGAACCCTTCTGGTCTCACGCAGGCGGCAGCACTCGCAAGAGAACGAGCCTTCCTGATGGACAGAACCCTCCGCTACCCGAATAGCGACTTGAACTGACGCGGCTGGCAGCGCAGATACTGCGGCGCGGCACGCACTGTTTCGCCGAAATGCGCCGCCGCATGCCAGGGCCAGCGCGGATCGTAGAGGGCCGCCCGGGCAATCGCCACCATATCGGCGTCGCCGGTCACAAGAATGGCTTCGGCCTGCTCGAACTCGGTGATCAGGCCGACGGCGATGACGGGGATCGACGTTTCGGCCTTGATCGCACGCGCGAACGGCACCTGGTAATTCGGGCCGAGCGTGATGTTCTGATGCGCCGCGAGGCCTCCGCTGGAAACGTGAATGGCGCTACATCCACGTTTCTCCAACTCTTTGCTGAAGGCGATCGTCTGTTCCACATCCCATCCGCCTTCGGCCCAGTCTGTCGCGGACACGCGCACGGTTACCGGACGGTCGGCCGAGAATTCTTCACGCACCGCATCGAAGACTTCCAGCGGAAAACGCATGCGGTTTTCGAGCGAGCCGCCATAGTTATCGGTGCGCTGATTGGAAAGCGGCGACAGGAACTGGTGGAGAAGATAGCCATGGGCGGCGTGGATTTGCACCGCATCGATCCCGAGGCGGGCGGCGCGACGCGCCGCATCGACGAAGGCCTCGCGGATGCGGACAAGGCTTTGAGCGTCAAGCGCGGTCGGGGGATCGTAGGATCCACGAAAGGGGATGGCGCTGGGCGCCACGGTTTTCCAGCCGCCTTCGGCATCCGGTGCGATCTGCGCGCCACCCTTCCAGGGAACCTCCGTCGAAGCCTTTCGGCCCGCATGCGCGAGCTGGATGGCGATCGGCATGTCGGACATGTCGCGGATACCCTCCAGCACGCGACCCATGGCCCGTTCGGCATCGTCAGAATAAAGGCCGACATCGGCGTAGGAAATCCGTCCCTCGGAAGACACGGCCGTCGCCTCGATGGTCAGAATGCCTGCACCCGACGTGGCGAGCATGCCGAGATGCATCATGTGCCAGTCGGTCATGCGGCCCTCTTCGGCAGAATAGGTGCACATTGGGGCAATGACGATGCGGTTGTCGAGCGTCAGCTTACCGAGCGTGACGGGCGAAAACAGTCTTGTTGCGCTCACGGGAATTTTCTCCAGACGGAAACGGGCGCAGCATCATGCTGCCGCAAGGCGGGATGGCGCAAGCATGCACCGATCCGGCCCCAATGGCAAAATGCCGCCTTAAGACGCGTTGCGGCCAATGGCCGTTTTCAGCGATTGGTGTTGCGGGTGATCTCGAACAGGAACCAGACGCGGCGCTCGCTCTCATCGATCCAGTTTTCCAGCAGGCTCGCTGTCGCCACGTCATCGTATTGATCGCAAAGATCGTGCAATTCGCGCATGCTGGCGATAAGGGCACTGTTGTCGTCGCGCAATTCGGCGAGCATTTCGTGCGGATGCACGAAATCGGCATCGTTATCGGAAATGCGCTGCAGGCGGGAAATCTCTCCGATCGACCGTAGCGTACCGCCGCCGATCTTGCGAGCGCGCTCCGCCAGTGGGTCGGTCATGGCAAACAACTGGTCGCCATGCTCGTCGAGGAGAAGATGATAATCGCGAAAATGCGGGCCCGACATGTGCCAGTGAAAATTCTTGGTCTTCAGGTAGATGGCAAAGACATCCGCAAGCAGCTTGGTGATACCGGCGGAAATGTCGCGCACACCCTCTTCGGAAATACCGCTTGGCGTCTTTAAGGGTGCCTGGCGGCCGGATTGGGTCGAATTGTCCATGAGTAGATCCATTGGGTTAGCGCCACTGGGATAAAGCCTCGGCGCCGGGGAAAATTACGTGAAAGGGGTTTCGGGCGGCGGCATAAAACCCACGTCGCCCGAGCAGGCATTGGCGGGCAAGTGTCTTCCGGGCTTTCGTCGATATCCTCTCACCGTTATGCGGTTCATGCAAATGATCGGCTGGATTCGAAGCGCTGCACAATTGGATCGGTCGGCTCGAGAGGTTTTCTGGCCGTCATGCAAATCGTTGCTTGCGGCCATCCATGCGTTTGTTAGCAGCCGTCATTGCTGAACCATAGTGCTAATGTGGTTCGCCGCGAAGGATGGACAAGATGCAAATTAATGGAGAGCCGTTGCGTTTCAAAATGAGATTTTGCTGTGGGTCGGCTCGAACGGTCGAACGCCACTTGCGTGACTGGCCTGGCCGTGACGCCGCCTATGGCGCATTGACCCGCTGGCTCTGCCGCGTATCCTGCCGCGCGATCAACCGGGGAACAACGATGCATTCAACCCTTCGCCATCTGGCAACGCTGGCCGCCCTTCTTGCCTGCGCGGCACCGGTTCTGTCGGCAGAAAACAAGGGGCGGATTCGCAATGCGACGGCTGCGGAAATTCGCGCGCATATCAACGAGTCCACGCAGGAAACCGAAACGGACCGAAGCGGCTTCACCTACCGCAAGGGATCCAAACGCGGCTACAAGATATCGACCGGAAAGATCTGTATCCGTTTCGAAAACAGGCAGACGGACTGCGCCGATATCAAGACCGACGGCACCCGATTTCACATGATCACAAGCGATGGCACCCGCACGCGATTTTAGGCGACCGTTGAGACCGCAGCACATCTTTTTGTGACTGCTTTTCCGCCAGCAGCAGCCGGGCGGTAATCGAGCGCACCCTCCCAGGCTTGTTGCTGCGTCCAGCTTCTGTCCGACATACGTGCTGCGTGGCCATAGCGGGCGTGCATAGGGCAGAACCCGAGGACAGCCTATTTCGAGACGTCGATGACCACGCGGCCGCGGATTTTTCCGGCAAGAATCTCTTCGGCCAGCTCCGGCAGTTTCGTCATCGGCTCTATCCGCATGATGCTGTCGAGTTTATCGCGATCGAAGTCACGGGCCAGACGCGCCCAGGCAGCCTCGCGCCGGGCCTGCGGCGCGAGCACCGAATCGACACCGATCAGGGCCACCGAGCGCAGGATATGCGGAAGGACCGTTCCCGGCAGGTCCGCACCGCCGGCAAGGCCGCAGGCGGCGATCGCGCCGCCACGAACCGTCTGCGAGAGTGCGTTCACCAATGTGGTGGACCCGACCGAATCGATAGCACCGGACCAGCGTTCCTTTTGTAGCGGGGCGCCTTTTTCCTGTAGGGCTTCACGCTCGATAAAATTTCGTGCGCCGAGCGAACTTAGATAACCATGGGTGTCCGGCCGGCCCGTCGAAGCCGTGACGACATAGCCCGCAGCAGAGAGCAACGCGATCGCGACCGAACCGACTCCGCCGGCCGCTCCCGTCACCAGCACCTCGCCCTCGCCCGGCTTGATCACCCCCCATTTCTCCAGGACATCGACGCAGAGCGCGGCGGTATAGCCGGCCGTTCCGATGGCCATTGCCTGCGCCGGCGAAAAGGCCTGGGGCAGGCGTGTCAGCCATTCCGGCTTCAAACGGGCAAAGCGCGCGTACCCGCCGGATTCGATTTCGGACAGACCCCAGCCATTGACCAGCACCTTGTCGCCGATATGCCAGCCCGGCGCACGGGACTGCACCACGGTGCCGCAAAGATCGACGCCGCCGATAATGGGCATGCGTCTGGCAATTTTACCTTTGCCGATTACCGCCAGTCCATCTTTGTAGTTCAGGCTCGAATAGGCGACCTCGACCAGCACGTCCTCATCCGGCAAGTCGGCAAGCGTCATCTGCCGGAAACTGCCTTTCGACTTGCCGTCGACCGTGTCGATGACCATTGCGGCGAAGCTTTCGCTCATGTCAGGCTCCTTCAGGCGCTGGCGGTCGGACGAAGGCATCGCGACCGGGATCGAATATATGGTCCTCGTCTTCCATGGCGATGGCTGCGGATCGCAATTCGCCCCACATACGGCGGGCTTGCGCCGGGACCTGGCTTCGCGTAGCCCGAGAGACAGATCATTCACGGTGCTTAAGGAGAATTCCATGGCGGAAAAGATCATCATCGATACAGATCCCGGCCAGGATGATGCCCTGGCGATCCTGCTTGCACTGGCCAGCCCCGAGATCGAAATCGTCGGCATCACGGCCGCCGCTGGCAATGTGCCGCTGACGCTGACGGAAAAGAACATCCGCAAGATCTGCGAACTGGCGGGCCGCAGCGACATCAGGGTCTATGCCGGCTGTGACCGACCGATGGAAGGCGCGTTGGTAACCGCCGAATACGTGCATGGCTGGACAGGTATAGACGGCGCCACGCTGCCCGATCCGACCATGCCGCTTCAGGACCGGCACGCCGTCGACTTCATCATAGAAACACTGATGCGCGAGCCGGAAGGCACGATAACCCTTTGTACGCTTGGACCACTCACCAATCTTGCCACGGCGCTGACCAGAGCGCCCGAGATTGCCGGCCGCATTCGCCGGATCGTTTCCATGGGCGGCGGCCTGTTCGAAGGGGGAAACATCACCCCCGCGGCGGAATTTAACATCTATGTTGATCCGAAAGCGGCCGCGATCGTCTTCGGCTGCGGCGCGCCCATTGTCATCATTCCGCTCGACGTCACCCACAAGGTGCTGACGACAAGATCGCGTGTCGCGGCATTCCGCGATTTCGGCACGGCGGTCGGCGAGGCCGTGGCCGGGTGGCTGGAATATTTCGAGCGCTTCGACGTCGCCAAATATGGTAGCGAAGGTGGACCGCTGCACGACCCGAACGTGATCGCCTATCTGCTGAAGCCCGAACTCTATGTCGGACGTCAATGCAATGTCGAAGTCGAAACCGTGTCCGAGCTGACCCGGGGGATGACCGTTGCCGACTGGTGGGGCGTGACCGACCGGCGCAAGAACGCGCTCTTCATGGGACAGGTCGATGCCGACGGCTTTTTCGCGCTGTTGACGGAGAGACTATCCCGGCTGCGATAAGGCGCAGGCCTCGCGCTTGGTAACCTTGCACGCGCCGCTTCCCCTTCATCCCGAACTCTTGACCTGCCTTGCTCCGGCCGGGCCGGTCGGTTTTACACCGTCATGATTCGTTACCGTGTAAACGGAACCGAAAATCGTCGAATGTGTTGTTTGGCCATTGGTGAACCCAGGAGAGGAGAAGACCAATGCGCAAGATCATTATGATGTCCGCCGTTTCTATGGTGGCCGTATTCGCCACTGCAGCGAACGCCCAGGAAGGCACCGTCAATGGCGCGGCTGGCGGCGCAGTCACGGGCGCCATCGTTGGCGGTCCCATCGGTGCAGCCGTCGGTGGCGTCGCGGGCGCCATTGTCGGCACCGCCATCGATCCGCCGCCGCGGGAAGTCGTGACCTATGTACGCGAGCAGCCCGCTCCGGCCCCGGTCATGGTGCAGCAGGAAGTCGTCGTGGGCAAGCGTATCCCCGAAACCGTCGTGCTGACCCCGGTGCCGAGCAATGAACGCTACGGCTATGCGGTCGTCAACGAGCGGCGTGTCATCGTCGATCCCCGCACCCATACGGTGGTCGAAGTCGTACAGTAACATCTCTACGGAATGAAAAAGGGGCTCCGGCGGCAGTCGCAGGAGCCCCTTTTTTATTGCGGAGAGGCCAGGGCTCAGACCAGCACAGCCTGTTCCACACGGTCTTCCTGACCGAAAATCTTCAGGTAGCGCTGCACCTCGGCCGGGTCGCCGGTTGCCTTGTGCGGATTGTCCGAAAGCTTGACAGCCGGACGGCCGTTGGCGTCGCTGACCTTGCAAACGACAGAAATCGGATTGAGACCATCGGTCGCGATCGGGGCACAGCCGATGAAATCATTGGTCAGATTGGTGCCCCAGCCGAAACTCATCCGCACCCGACCTTCGAAATGACGGTAGGTGTCGATAATCGCGTCGACATCCAGCCCATCGGAGAAGATCAGCAACTTGCGGCGGGGATCGCGCCCCATTTTCTGCCACCATGCAATGATCTTTTCGCCGCCTTCAATCGGTGGCGCGCTGTCGGGGCGAAACCCGGTCCAATCGGCCACCCATTCCGGCGCATCTCTGAGAAAGGCTGCGGTGCCAAAGGCATCCGGCAGGGCAATCAACAGGTTTCCGCCGTAAAGCCGGTTCCAGTCTTTCATGATATTGTAGGGAGCGGCCCGGAGTTCCTCATCGGTATCGGCCAGCGCCGCCATCACCATCGGCAGTTCGTGGGCATTGGTGCCGACCGCTTCCAGATCTGAATCCATGGCGAGAAGGACGTTGCTTGTGCCCGTAAAACCTGGACCAATGCCTTCCTTCAGAGCTTCGACGCACCACCGTTGCCACAGGAAACTGTGCCGGCGACGGGTACCGAAATCGGAGATGCGCAGGCCCGGAAGTTCCCGCAGCCGCTGCACCTTTTCCCACATCTTGGCCTTCGCACGTGCATAGATGACGTCGAGCGTGAAATAGCCGAGGGACCTGAGGGCTGCGCGCGAGCGCAACTCGTTGATGATGGCAAGCGCCGGAATTTCCCACATCGTGGTATCGACCCAGCGCCCGTGAAAGGTCAGTTCATACTGGCCGTCGCGCTTGTGCAGTTCGTATTCTGGCAATTGGTAGGCGGCAAGCCAGGTCAGGAATTCCGGTTCGAAAATCTGCTTGCGACCGTAGAACGTGTTGCCCGCAAGCCAGATCATCTCCTTCTTGGACAGACGAAGGGACCGCGCGTAATCCAGTTGATCGCGCAGTTCGGCCTCGTCTATCTCGTCGGCGAGACGAACTCGGGTTGTGCGGTTGATGAGGGAAAAGGTCGCATCGGTCTGCGGGTAGAGCTTCCAGATCATCTGGAGCATCAGCAATTTATAGAAATCGGTGTCGATGAGGCTGCGGATGATCGGATCGAGCTTGAAGGCGTGGTTATAGACCCGGGTTGCGATATCGGTCTTTGTCATGCCTGCCCCTGCAGCGCCCACCCGCGCGGGTGATCGCTCTTGCCTGCCTCAAAATACGGCGCGTTTTGCGCCCGCGAGGAATTTATCGGCAAAAGCTTCGGCAAAGTCCAGATGCGGGACCATCAAATCGCTTGATGCATCCCGCATCCACCGCCCCAAGGGTCAGGGTGCGCTGGAAGGCTGCTGGTTCGGATTGGTGGGTTCAGTCGGGCCGGCTGGCGGCGTTGCGGTCTGCTCGGCCGGCGGCGCGGTTTCGGCACCCCACCATTCGGCCCCACCCCAGGCCACGAGCGCCAGCAAGAGGCCCGCGACCAAAACCATCAGAACCGGCGTGCCCTTTGCACCCTGGCGCGCCTTGGTGGGCGGCAGGGGCTCTTCGATCTCGCGCACGCTGTCGCGGGTGCCGAAACGGGGCGGCAGTGTATCGATCGGTCTTGCATCCTTGGGATCGAAACGGCTGTTCATCGTCTCCTCCTTCTCGATCTGCCGTCATGAGCGACGGCATTCCTGAGGAAAAAACCGCCATTCATCCAGAATGTTCCGACCCGGCCGTGGGCGTGCTTTCGGTATCCGCCGCCTCTATCCTGAACGCGGCCGCCATCAGCGCCCGGGTATAGTCATTTTGCGGAGCGCGAAAGATCTGCTCGGCCGGTCCTGCTTCAACCACCTGGCCCATCCGCATCACGATCATTTCGTTGGCAAGCGCCTTTACCACCTTCAGGTCATGGCTGATGAACAGATAGGCCAGTTCATGCTTCTGCTGCAGGTCCCGCAGGAGATCGACCACCTGGGCCTGTACGGTCATGTCGAGTGCCGAGGTCGGCTCGTCGAGCATGACGAAACGCGGTTTCAGCACCATCGCCCGGGCAATCGCGATGCGCTGGCGCTGCCCACCGGAAAACTCGTGCGGATATCGCCAGCGCGTGGCGGGGTCGAGCCCGACTTCATCAAGGGCTGCCGCGACCCTCCGATCGCGTTCCGCTGACGACAGCGCCCTTTCGTGAACCTTCAATCCTTCCGCAATGATGTCGCCGACCGACATGCGTGGGCTCAGCGATCCGTAGGGATCCTGGAAAACCACCTGCAGACGATCGCGGTAGGGAAGCATGTGTCTGAAGGACAGGCCGTCGATATCGTTGCCGATGAAACTGATACGGCCCGTTGACGAGATCAACCGCGCCAGCGCCAGGCCCAGCGTCGTCTTTCCCGATCCCGATTCGCCGACCACGCCGAGCGTCTCGCCGGCCCGCAGGGTCAGGTCGATGCCATCCACTGCCTTCACGTGATCGACCACCTTGCGAAAGAAGCCGGCCTTGACCGGAAACCACACCTTGATGCCTTTGGCGTCCATCACCACCGGCCGCGACGGATCCGTTACCGGCGGCTCGCCGCGCGGTTCCGATGCCAGGAGATGGCGGGTATAGTCATGCTGCGGATTTTCGAAAACGTCCTCGACCGTCCCCGTCTCGACGATCCTGCCCTTCGTCATCACGCAGACCCGGTCGGCGAATTTGCGCACGATGCCGAGATCATGGGTGATGAACAGGATTGACATCCCGTAATCGATCTTCAGCCGGCTCAACAGTTCCAGGATCTGCGCCTGTACGGTGACATCGAGTGCAGTGGTCGGTTCGTCGGCGATCAGGAGCTTGGGCCGGTTGGCGAGCGCCATGGCGATCATCACCCGCTGGCGCTGGCCACCGGACAGTTCGTGCGGATAGGCCTTGAGCCGCTTTTCCGGCTCGCGAATGCCGACTTCGTACAGAAGTTCCAGTGTGCGGGCCCGCGCGCTCGTGGCATTCATGCCCTGATGCAGTACCAGGATTTCGCCGATCTGCCGCTCTATCGTGTGAAGCGGGTTGAGGGAGGTCATCGGCTCCTGGAAGATCATGGTGATGTCGCCACCGCGCACATGGCGCAGTTCGGCATCGCTGACCTTGAGCAAATCCTTGCCGCCAAAGCGGATTTCCCCGGATGGGTGGCTCGCCGCCGGATAGGGAAGAAGACGCAGGACCGAATTTGCCGAGACCGATTTTCCGGACCCGGATTCACCAACCAGCGCCATCACCTCACCGGGGGCAATATCGAAGGATATGCGATCGACGGCGAGCGCGGTCTTCCCCCCCTGATGGAAGGCAACCGAAAGATCCTTGACGGAGAGAAGCGGTTCGATCCGGTTTTGCATCAAAACGCCTTTCTGGGATCAAATGCATCGCGCACCGCCTCGCCGATGAAAATCAGCAGCGACATCATGACCGACATGGCCATGAAGGCGGTGATACCGAGCCACGGCGCCTGCAAATTGTTCTTGCCCTGCGCGATCATTTCACCCAGCGACGGCGAGCCCGGCGGCATGCCGACACCGAGGAAATCGAGCGAGGTCAGGGTCGCGATCGAACCCGACAGGATGAACGGCAGGAAGGTCAAGGTCGCCACCATGGCATTGGGCAGGAGATGGCGCATCATGATCGTCCAGTTGCCGACACCAAGTGCACGCGCAGCTCTTACATATTCGAAATTGCGCGCGCGCAGGAATTCGGCGCGCACGACGCCGACAAAACCGACCCAGGAAAACAGCAGCATGATGCCGAGCAGGATGAAGAAGCCGGGCGGCAGAATGGCTGCGATGATCAGCAGGATGTAGAACACCGGCATGGCCGACCAGATCTCGATGAAACGCTGCATCAGGAGATCGGTCCAGCCACCGAAATAACCCTGTACCGCGCCGGCGAGGACGCCAATCACCGCGGAGGCGGCGGTCAGCGCCAGCCCGAACAGAACGGAAATACGAAACCCGTAGATCAGACGGGCTGCGACATCGCGGGCCTGATCGTCGGTACCCAGCCAGTTGAGATTGCCGAAACGACAATTGGGGTCGGCATCCTTTTGCGCATAGGCGCTGCATCGATCTGCCTTGTCCATCAGCCAGAAAGGCTCTGTCGGCGCCGAATGCGGGATCTGGGAATTGACCGTCTGGTAGGAATAGCGAATGGGCGGCCAGATCATCCAGCCATGGGCTTCGATCTCCTGGCTGATGAATTCGGAGCGATAATCGGTGGTTGCCAGAAAGCCCCCGAATTTTTCCTCGGGGTACTCCACCAGGACCGGATAGAGGATCTCTCCCTTGTAGGACGCGATGATCGGCCGGTCATTGGCGATGAACTCGGCCATCAGGCTGAGGAAGAACAGCAGGAGAAAGATCCAGAAGGACCAGAAGCCGCGGCCATTGGCACGAAATTTCTGCCAGCGGCGCAGGCTGGTCGGCGACCAGAAACCTCTCGGCGGGGCTGAAACCTGTGCGGCGGCAGTCGTTGCGGAAGCCTCGGCCATCAGACATCCCTCCGCTCGAAATCGATGCGAGGATCGATCCATGTATAGATCATGTCCGAGATAAGGCTGATGACGAGACCCATCAGCGAGAAGATGTAGAGCGTGCCGAACACGATCGGATAATCGCGGTTGATGATGGCGATATAGCCGAGACGCCCCAGCCCATCGAGCGAGAATATGTTTTCGATCAGAAGCGAACCGGTAAAGAAGGCGGAGATGAACGCACCGGGGAACCCGGCAATGACGATCAGCATGGCATTGCGGAATACGTGACGATAGAGAACCTGCCGCTCGTCCAGACCCTTGGCGCGGGCCGTCGTGACATACTGCTTCTTGATCTCGTCTATGAACGAGTTCTTGGTCAGAAGCGTCGTCGTGGCGAAGGCAGAAAGCGATAGCGCAATCAGCGGCAGCGTCAGGTGCCAGAAATAATCGACGATCTTCTCCCACCAGGACAGTTCGGCGAAATTGTCCGAAACGATGCCGCGCAGTGGAAACCAGTCGAAAAACGACCCGCCGGCAAACAGCACGATCAGCAAAATGCCGAACAGAAAGCTCGGCACGGCATAGCCGACGATGATGATGCCGGATGTCCAGATATCAAAAGCCGACCCGTCCGTCACGGCCTTGCGGATGCCGAGCGGGATGGAAATGAGATAGGAAAACAGCAGTATCCAGACGCCAAGCGACAGCGAGACCGGCAGCTTGTCGAGGATCAGATCGATGACCGGCGTGTTGCGGAAAAAGCTCTCTCCGAAATCGAAGCGGGCGTAATTCCACATCATGTCGAAAAACCGGGTCAGTGGCGGCTTGTCGAAGCCGAATTGCTGCTCAAGTTTCTTGATGAATGCGGGATCGAGGCCCTGAGCACCACGATAGCGGCTCTCGTCGCCGCCCGCGGCGGAAAACTCGCCGCCTCCGCCGGATAGCCGGTCGCCGGCATCGGAGCCCTGCAACTGCGCGATCACCTGCTCGACCGGTCCGCCGGGTGCAAACTGGATGACGATGAAGGAGACTGCCATGATGCCGATCAGTGTCGGGATCATCAGCAGCAGGCGACGAAGAATATAGGCGCCCATCAGCGCTCCCTGATCATCATTGGCTGGGTTTCGTCATGTGCGGACGGAAACGGTATTGCCGGGTGCAGTCGAATCATCGCGTCACTTGGACCAGTTGGGCCCTCCCGGCGCAAGCCCCGTGCCGTGGCCATTCATCTGGCAGCCTTTTCATACCAGATTTCGGGAAAGCCGATTTCATAGCCTGGAAGCGTCGCCGGATGAGCAATGCGGTTCCAATAGGCGATTTTCTCCTCGCTCGAATAGAACATCGGCACGACATAGTGATTGGCAAGCAGAACCCGATCCATCGCCTTGATGGCGGCAACCTGCTCGTCTCGGGTGGGTGCGAACACGATCTTGCGGATAAGCGCGTCAACCGCCGGATCGGCGATACCAGCGTAGTTCTGTGAGCCCTGGCGGTTGACCGACTCCGATCCCCAGTATTCCGACTGTTCGTTGCCGGGATTCATGCTCTGCGGCCATACGCTGTAGAGCATGTCATAGTCGAAGCTGCGCACACGGTTGATATATTGCGATGCGTCGACGGTGCGGATGCGGGCGTCAATCCCGATCCGTTTCAGGCTGTTCACGTAGGGGATGACCGTCCGCTCCTGCGCGGCATTGCCGAGCAGGATTTCCAGGCTGAACGGCTTGCCCGTATCCCTATTGACCATGCGGTTGTTCTGTAGTTCCCAGCCCGCCTCCTTCAACAGGCCGACCGCCTTGCGCAGGTTGTCGCGAACCTTGGCGGGATCGCCGCCGACGGGGTTCTTGTAGGGCTCCGAAAAGACACGGGGCGGCACCTGGTCCTTCAATTCTTCCAGGAGTTCGCGTTCACGCCCCTGCGGCAGGCCGGACGATGCCAGTTCCGTGCCCCAGAAGAAACTGTCGACCCGCTTCAGGCCGCCGAAGGCAAGGGTTCTGTTGAGGTCCTCGAAATCATAGGCGTAGTTAAGCGCTTCGCGCACCCGCGCATCCTTGAAGACGTCACGTCGCAGGTTGGGTACGAAAGCCTGCATGATGCCGCGGGCCTTGAACGGGTTGCTCAGCGCCTCGCGGGTGACACGACCATCCTTCACCGCATCGAAATCGTAACGGGTTGCCCAGCGGCTGGAACTGTTTTCGCGGCGGTAATCGATCGTTCCGGCGCGAAACGCTTCGAAGGCCACATCGCTATCGGCAAAATAGGTGTAGCTGATGCTGCGGAAATTGTACTGGCCCAGATTGATCGGCAGGTCCTTGCCCCAATAGTCGTCGCGCAGTTCATAGCGGATGGACGAGCCGGGCTGTACCGCAGCGACCTTGTATGGACCGGATCCCATGACAGCATCGAGCGTCGTCTTGGAAATATCGCGCGGCTGTCCCTTGTCGTCCTTCGCCTCCCACCAGTGTTTCGGCAGGATCGCGAAGTCGCCGACGATCGATGGCAGTTCCTTGTTGTTCTTCTCGTCGAAACGGAACGTCACGTCCCGCTCGCCGGTTTTCTCCGCGGCGGTCACATGGCGATAGTAGCCGGAATACATTGCACTCAGTTCCTTCAGCTTTTCGAGGCTGAAGATCACGTCTTCCGGGGTTACGGGCCGGCCGTCCGCCCATTTCGCATTGGCGCGGATCCGGAATGTCGCCGACGCCATGTCGTCCGGATAGGATACGGATTCGGCAAGAAGGCCATAGGCGCCAAAAACCTCGTCCTGCGAACGCTTCATCAACGTGTCATAGACCATGTCGAGACCAAGGGCGGGCGCGCCGCGGTCGATCACCAGATTGAGGTTGTCGAACGTGCCCTCGGCAGCGAGCCTCAACTGCCCTGCCTTCGGCGCATTCACGTCGACATAGGGCAACTGCTTGAAATCCGGTGGCAATGCGGGTTCGCCGACGACCGCCATTCCGTGGCGCCATTTCGGTTGCTGCGCGGCATCCTGCGCCTGCGCCGCCGCCATGCCTGCGGTCGCTATCGACGCCACGATCACCAAGCCTGCCATAAGCCGGGTCCAAGCCATGCAAAACCTCTTCCTGCCTTCATCCGATGCGGCAAGCATAGGGCAAAACAGGGCGAAAAACAGGAGCGGCCGCCTCACAAGCGTATTATCCCACCGCGGACGCCGGTTTCGACGATCTCCATTTCACCAAAATCGGGTTTCACGATAAAACCTTGTGGACGAAGTGATTTGCGGCGGATGAAGATGATTGCCATTTCCCGGATAGTTTCAGGCCTGACGGTTGCGGCCGTGCTGTGTGGTGCCCTGGCGACGCCAGGTCTTGCGCAGGATGGCGCCCCGGCCAAACAGCTGTTCGGCTCCGTTGCCCTGCCGGCCGAGGGTATGTCGACGTCGATCGGCTCCTACGCCAAGGGTTGCCAGGCGGGCGCTATTGCCATGCCGGAGGATGGACCGACCTGGCAAGCCATGCGCCTGTCGCGCAACCGGCGGTGGGGCCAGCCGCAACTGATCGCGCTTTTGCAGCGCTTCTCGATGGATGCGGCAAGGCTCGGCTGGGGTTCGGGCATCCTGATTGGCGACATTTCGCAGCCCCGTGGCGGCCCGATGCTGTCCGGCCACGCCTCGCATCAGGTCGGCCTTGACGCCGACATCTGGTTCACGCCCATGCCGGAGCGTCACATGACGGCGGCAGAGCGCGAGAAGCTTCCCTTCACCTCCATGCTCGACAAGAGCAAATTCCTGACCGTCGATCAGCGCCGCTGGACCTTCACGCATGCCAAGCTCGTCATGCAGGCAGCCAGCTACCCGGACGTTGAGCGGATCTTCGTCAATCCGGCGATCAAGAAGAAACTCTGCGACACGTGGACGGGCAATCGTTCGCTGCTGGGCAAGGTGAGACCGATTTACGGTCACGACGAACATTTCCATATCCGCATGCGCTGCCCGGCAGGCGATGCCAATTGCCGACCGCAGACTGCAGTGCCGGCAGGCGACGGCTGCGACAAGTCGCTGGCGTGGTGGTTCACGCCGGAACCCTGGGCCAAACCGAAGCGGGATCCGAGCGAAAAGCCCGTCAAGCCGCGTCAGGTCATGCTCTCCGATCTGCCGAAGGCCTGTGCTGCCGTTCTTAACGCACCGGAGGACAGGACGATTTCCGAGGTGGTTTCCGGCAATGCCCGCATGGCACCTCGGAAATCGGCGGTTCTGCCAGAAGGCGGCGCCGCCGCGATCACCAACGCGCCGCCGGCCGATGTGCCGCTGCCGCGCGCCCGTCCCGCAAACTGACGCTGAACGGACACCGGACAGCATCCTGATCTCCGCCTTGGAAATTCACAGCGCCTTTCGCCACCCGGCAGAGACGCTATGGAAATCCCGGGCGAAAGCCCTATAAGTTGCACGGGCGAGGAGAGATCATGTCGGACAAATGTTGTATTGCGCTGATCGCGCATGACCAGAAGAAGGACGACATGGCGGATTTCGCCCGCGCCAGAAAGACGGCGCTCGCGCGGTTCAGGATCGTCGCCACGGGAACGACCGGCGGGCGTGTGCTGGAGGCAGCCCCCGAACTGAATGTGATGCGGCTGAAAAGCGGCCCATTGGGCGGCGACCAGCAGATCGGTGCGATGATCGCCACCGGCGAGGTCGACATGCTGATATTCTTCATCGACCCATTGTCCGCCCTGCCCCATGATGTCGATGTCAAGGCATTGACCCGGCTTGCGACCGTCTACGACATACCGATGGCGCTCAACCGCGCGAC
This sequence comes from Neorhizobium sp. NPDC001467, assembly GCF_050275975.1. Lineage (NCBI taxonomy): Bacteria > Pseudomonadati > Pseudomonadota > Alphaproteobacteria > Hyphomicrobiales > Rhizobiaceae > Neorhizobium > Neorhizobium sp. NPDC001467. Next base: position 179,417 of record NZ_JBNNPS010000006.1, read on the forward strand.
TGCAGAAAAATTCATCGATTTCCAGAAGGACTGACGTTTCTAATGGCCGACAGCATAACCGATGCGCTTCCCTTTCCCATTCTTCTGGGTGATATCGGCGGCACCAATGCCCGCTTCTCCATTCTTGCGGAAGCAACCGGGGAGGCCACCCCCTTCGTTAGCGTCAAGACCGCCGATTACGCCACGATCGACGACGCAATCCGCCATGTCGTACTCGACGGTGCTGCCGTGCGGCCGAGATCAGCCATTCTGGCGGTCGCCGGTCCGATCGACGGCGACGAGATCGACCTGACCAATTGCGACTGGGTTGTTCGACCGACGAAGATGATCGCCGAACTCGGCTTCGACGACGTGCTTGTCGTCAACGATTTCGAGGCGCAGGCGCTGGCGGCTTCAGAACTCGGTGCCGAGCATCGCCACGCGCTCGGACCGGAGGCCGAACCGCAAATCGCGTCGCGTGTGGTCCTGGGCCCCGGCACCGGCCTGGGCGTTGCCGGTCTCGTGCATGCCCGCGACATGTGGTTTCCGGTACCCGGAGAAGGCGGCCATGTGGATGTCGGTCCGCGCTCGGAGCGGGATTTTCAGATCTTTCCGCATCTCAGGCGTATCGAGGGCCGGGTATCGGCCGAGGAGGTCCTCAGCGGCCGCGGTATCGTCAACATCTACCAGGCGATCTGCATGGCCAACGGTATTGCCCCGACATTGGAGGAACCGGCGGATGTGACGGCAGCGGGCCTCGATGGTTCCAACGCGCAGGCGGCCGAAACCCTGTCGCTGTTTTCCACCTATCTCGGACGCGTGGCCGGTGACATGGCGCTGATTTTCATGGCGCGCGGCGGCGTTTATCTCGCCGGCGGCATCTCCCAGAAGATTCTGGCGGCATTGCAGAAACCGCAGTTCCGGGCTGCCTTCGAAGACAAGGCGCCGCATAGTGAACTCCTGGCCACCATTCCCACTTTCGTGGTGACGCATCCACAGGCCGCGCTTGCCGGGCTCGCAAGCTTCGCGCGCAAGCCGGAGGCCTACGGCGTATCGATGAACGAACGGCGATGGCGGCGTTAAAGCGGGTCGGTTGGTGCGCTTTTCCGGCCCGCCGTTTCCCCGCACAAATGCAACAAACCGTCCGAATCGCATGGCTTCACTAGCCAAAACGCTACCAACTGGTTAAGACGCGCGTCCAATGAGGCGCTTTTGCGCTGCGGTTTCGGTGATTGGAAGGCTTGTTGAAAGCGCACAAAAACAGAAAGTCCGAGGTCAGTTCGAGCACGGTGGCCGGCACGTTGAAGCGCGTCATCGCGGAAAACGGTCGCGACCATATCGGCGGCTATGCCTTTGCCATTACCTGTCTGATCCTGGTCGCCGCCAGCACCGCGTTCACGGCATGGATCATGGAGGCGGTGGTCAACGAGGCATTTGCCAACAAGCGCGCCGATCTGGTCGTGCTGATCTGCGGCGCCATCTTCGCGGTCTTCGTTCTGCGCGGTTTCGCCAGCTATTTCGAGGCCGTGACACTGGCCAAGATCGGCAACAATATCGTTGCCCGCTATCAGCGCCGTCTTTTCAGCCACTTGATGAGCCTTTCGGTCGGGTATTTCAGCGAAGCGCGCTCGGCGCACCTTGCCGCCCAGATCAGCCAGAACGTCACGGGCATTCGCGATGTCCTCAATTTGACCGTAACGTCCACGGCTCGCGATTTCCTGACCCTGATCGCCTTGATCGGCGTGATGGTCAGCAAGGACTGGGTCCTGTCGCTGATCGTCTTTGCGGTTGCGCCGCCGCTCCTTTATGCTCTGCGTTATGTGTCGCGCCGGCTGCGCACCGCCACAAAGGAATCCATCGAGGTGAACAGCCATGTGCTGGGCGCCATGCAGGAAACCATCCAGGGCATTGCCATCGTCAAGGCCTTCACGATGGAACAGCAGCTCGACAACAAGGTGCAGACGATTATCGAGACGGCGGAAAAGCGCGCCAACCGCATTGCCCGCCTGTCGGAACGCACCTCGCCGCTGACAGAATCCTTCGCCGGGCTGGCGATCGCCAGCGTTCTCGCCTATGCCGCCTTCCGCTCGATCTACGACAACGTGCCGCCTGGAGCCTTCTTCTCCTTCGTCACCGCGCTGCTGATGGCCTATGACCCGGCCCGCCGGCTTGCCAAACTGCAGGTGCAGATCGAACGCGCCGTCGTCAATGCGCGCATGATCTACGCGCTTCTCGATCTTCAGCCGCAGCAGCGAGAAGTGCACGAGGCGCGCGATCTGACGGTCAGCGAAGCACGAATCGAACTGAAGGGTGTCGGCTTTGCCTATGGCGAGGGCGCGGAAATCCTCAAACGTGTCGATATCGTCGCCGAGGGCGGCAAGACGACCGCGCTGGTGGGACCGTCCGGTGCCGGCAAATCAACGATCATTGCGCTTATTCCTCGCTTCTACGATCCGAGCGAAGGCGCGATCCTGATCGACGGGCAGGATATTGCCAAGGTCACCAAATCCTCCCTGCGTCGCCAGATCGCCTATGTTTCGCAGCAGCCCTATCTGTTCGAGGGCTCTATCCGCGACAATATCCGCTATGGACGTCCCGAGGCGACGGACGCCGAGATCGAAGAGGCCGCCCGGCTGGCCCATGCGCATGATTTCATCACCCTTCAGCCCAAGGGTTACGACACGCCAGTCGGTGAAAATGGCATAACGCTTTCCGGCGGCCAGCGGCAGCGCCTGTCGATTGCCCGCGCGCTGGTGCGCAATGCACCGATCCTGCTTCTCGACGAAGCCACCTCCGCGCTCGACAACGAATCGGAAGCGGCCGTGCAGAAGGCGCTCGACTTCGCCATGAAGGGCCGCACGGTCGTCGTCGTCGCCCATCGCCTTTCCACCGTCGTCAAGGCGGACAGGATCATCGTCATGAACGATGGCAATGTCGTGGAACAGGGGACGCATGAGGAGCTTGCTAAGCTGCCGGACGGGCTCTACGCTCGTCTCAACAATCTGCAGGCATCTCCTCTCGAGACCCCTGTCGTCGACATCTGAAAGACCGCCTGAACGGAGCCTGCCTGCATGCTTTCTGCGCCCAAGACCGAAACCGACATGAAGCTCGTGGTGGTGGGAGCGGCAGGACGGATGGGCCAGACCCTGATCCGCGTCATCGGGGAAACGGACGGCGTGCGGCTGCATGCCGCCGTGGAGCGTGAAGGCTCGCCCTTCCTCGGAAAGGATGCCGGCGAGCTTGCGGGTGCAGGTTTTCTTGGTGTGCCCGTGACCTGTGATCCGTTGCAAGCGTTCCTGCATGCAGACGGCGTGGTCGATTTCACCTCCCCTGCCGGGTCCGTGGAATTTGCCGGTCTGGCGGCACAGGCAAGGATCGTGCACGTGGTCGGCACGACCGGCTGCGCGCAGGCCGACGACGAGAAGATCGCCGCAGCCGGGCGTCATGCGCGTGTGGTAAAGTCCGGCAATATGAGCCTCGGCGTCAACCTTCTGGGCGTTCTCGTCGAACAGGCCGCCCGCGCGCTTCCGCCGACGGGGTGGGATATCGAAATCGTCGAAATGCACCACAAGCACAAGGTCGATGCGCCCTCGGGCACCGCTCTGCTGCTGGGCGAATTCGCTGCGAAGGGCCGCGACGTGGCATTGTCCGCGCAATCGGTACGGGTGCGCGATGGCCATACCGGTGCACGCGAAGCCGGCACGATCGGTTTCGCTACGCTGCGCGGCGGCTCGGTGGTGGGCGACCATTCGGTCGTCCTTGCCGGGGAAGGCGAAATGATCACGCTGTCGCACAGCGCCCGTGACCGCACCATCTTTGCGCGCGGCGGCGTTGCGGCAGCACTTTGGGCCCGCGACAGGAAACCGGGTTTTTATTCAATGCTCGACGTGCTCGGGCTTTCGAACTGAAGACACACTGGAGGTATTGATAGCATGACCGGCACACTCGTCCTCGTTCGCCATGGGCAGAGCGAATGGAACCTGAAGAACCTTTTCACCGGTTGGCGCGATCCCGACCTCACCCCGCTCGGTGTCGAGGAGGCAGAGACCGGGGGCAAGGCGCTTGCTGAAACCGGCATCAAGTTCGACATCGCCTTCACGTCAGACTTGAAGCGCGCCCAGAATACGCTGAAGATCGTGCTCGACAAGCTCGGCCAGCCCGATCTCGAAACCATCCGCGACCAGGCTCTCAACGAGCGCGACTACGGCGACCTCTCAGGCCTTAACAAGGACGATGCCCGTGCCAAATGGGGCGAGGAGCAGGTTCACATCTGGCGCCGCTCCTACGATGTGCCGCCACCGGGCGGCGAAAGCCTGCGCGACACCGGGGCCCGCGTCTGGCCGTATTACCTGACCGAAATCCTTCCGCGCGTCCTGCGGGGCGAAAAGGTGCTCGTGGCCGCTCACGGCAACTCGCTGCGGTCGCTCATCATGGTTCTAGACCGCATGACGAAGGAACAGATCCTTGCTCTCAATCTCGCGACCGGAGTGCCGATCGTCTACGCGATCAATGCGGACTCGACCGTTGCAAGCAAAAAAGTTCTGGGCGACATGTCTGGCGCCCATTGAGCCGGTCGACGCATGAATTGAAATAGGCCGCGCTCAGCACGCGGCCTATTTTCTTGAAGGCGGCGCTAAGGGCGTGCCATCAATCCTCGTGACGGGAATACCAGTAGGCGGACAAGACGCCGCTGGCTGCAAAGACTGCCATGACGGTGCCGATCATGATGCTCGCTTCTTCCATTGACCTGTCTCCTTATTGTGCCGGGGAAACGTGCCAAACGCCCAATAGGTTTCATTGCTTTCGAAACGGGGACGTCACGAGCCCGTGAAATGGCGCAGAGACAACGGGTGCCGGACCGGCTATAGGCTTGACGCGATATCGGTATCGAGGACATCTCATCATGCGTTACGCGGTCTATTTCACGCCCGGCAGAAACGATGCGCTGACCGATGCGGCAGCGACGTGGTTGGGACGGGATGCCTACGACAACTGCGACGTTCCATGGCCGGCCGATAGCGGTCTTGACGAAGACGAATGGCGGTCACTCACAGCTGAACCCCGCCGTTATGCGTTCCATGCGACACTGAAGGCACCTTTCGCTCTTGCGGATGGCAGAACTGAGACCGAGCTTGTTGAGGCTGTGAATGCCTTTGCCGCCAAGACCGCTGCCTTCGACATACCCGCCTTGACGGTTGCTGGCCTCGGGCCGTTTTTCGCGCTGGTGCCGGTTGACGAAGACGCCGGTTTGGAGGCGTTTGCCTCGACCGTTGTCGAGGCTTTCGAACCGTTTCGTGCACCGCTCTCTGCGGCCGATATCGCCCGACGTAACCCGGACAACCTGACCGAACGGCAGCGCATCTACCTGGACCGTTATGGCTATCCCTATGTCATGGAGGAATTCAGATTCCACATGACGCTGACGGGTCCCGTCGCGCCGGAACGGCGCGAGGCCGTTCACACCCTGCTGTCGCATCGCTTTGCCGCCTTCCTCGGCAAACCCCGCAGGATCGATGCTCTCACCATATTCGTCGAAACGGCCCGCGGAGAACCTTTTCGCGTGCACCAGCGCATTCCGCTCGCAACCGATCTGGAAAACAGGGTTGTCAACTGATGGAAAACGTTCTGACCAATGCCCGTCTCGTACTCGAAAACGAGGTTCTTCAAGGCTCCGTACAGATCCGTGATGGCGCGATTGCTGACATTGCCGAAGGGCCGTCGCGCAGCGGCGAGGACATGGCGGGCGACTATCTTCTACCCGGCCTGGTGGAGCTGCATACGGATCATCTGGAAACCCATTTTTCACCGCGGGCCGGATTGAAGTGGAACGCCATTGCCGCGATCCAGGCGCATGATACACAGGTGGCCGGTTCGGGCATAACCACCGTGCTTGATTGTCTTCGCATGGGTTCGGGTGAAGAAGGTGGTTTTGCGCGCGGCGAAATGCGCGAGCTGGCGGATGCGATCGAGACGGCCGGCCGTGCGGGTCGCCTGCGCGCCGAACACCTGTTGCACCTTCGCTGCGAGGTTTCGACGGCCGATGTCGTCGATCAGTTTTCCGACTTCGAGCATGACCCGGCCGTGCGGCTGGTCTCGTTGATGGATCACGCCCCCGGGCAGCGCCAGTTCCAGACGATGGATCAATACATCTTCTACTACAAGACAAAGCGCGGGCTGAGCGACGACGCCTTCAAGGCTTTCGTGGCGCGGCGGCTGGAATCGTCCGAACGCTATGCAGCGCCGCACCGAACCATGCTAGCCGCCCAATGCGCTGCAAGGGGCATCACCCTTGCCAGCCATGACGACGCCACCCCCGAACATGTCGAGGAGTCGGTGGGGCATGGGGTGCGGCTGGCGGAATTTCCCACCAGCATCGCGGCTGCCGAAGCGTCCCACAAGGCGGGGCTTAGCGTCTTGATGGGCGCGCCGAACGTGGTGCGGGGCCGGTCGCATTCCGGCAATATTGCGGCCAGCGATCTCGCGCGGCTCGGCGTGCTCGATGTCCTGTCGTCCGACTACGTTCCTTTCAGCCTTCTGCATGCCCCCTTCATTCTCGCGGAAGAGATCGACGGCATGAGCCTGCCTGCTGCCATTGCCATGGTCAGTGCCACGCCGGCGCGCGCGATCGGGCTTCATGACCGGGGACGCATCGCGTGCGGCCTTCGCGCCGATCTGGTGCGGGTTCAGCATGATAGTGGCGTGCCGGTCTGTCGTTCGGTCTGGCGGCAGGGTGACCGCGTCGCCTGATGGCCACGGCGATTAACGGGTGGGCGGGACGAAATTTCTTTTAGGTTTTCGCTTTAAAGTTTCGGAGCTTACGCTACCTTGCCCCTTATATTAGGGAAATACGATATGAAGCAAACCGCAAGACATATGCGCAGCGCGGAAGAGGCCGCCGTCGATCTCGAAGCCCGCATGGTGGTTCTCGAGATCGTGTCGATGACCAGCCTGGCGCTGGTGCTTGATACATCTGAGAACGGCAATAGCGAGCAGGCGCGCGGCATCATGAACCTGATCGTCGAGACCGTGCAGCAGCGTTGTTCCGAGATGGGGCTGCCACGGGATGCCGCGCAATCCGCCGAGCGCTATGCCCAGCAACTTCTGTCGACGGCCCTGCTTTCGCTCTATCCTGACCGTCACTGAACCATGCGCGATGCCTGGGCCGCATGCATCAATGCGCTTCGTCCCAATTGGCGGCAGCCCTAGCGTCAACCTTTAAGGGAACACGCATGGCGAGCGCCGGCATTGTCGCGTTTTCCATGACCGAGGTAATGACCGGGATCGCCCGATCGACGTCGGCATCCTCGACCTCGAAAATCAGTTCGTCATGCACCTGCAAAAGCATGCGAACACGCTCACCGAGACCCGCCCTGGCCAGAGCCGGCTCCATTTGCACCATGGCACGGCGAATGACGTCGGCAGCGGATCCCTGGATTGGCGCGTTAATGGCCGCGCGCTCGTTGAACGCCCGCACCGAAGGGTTCGACGATTTGATATCCGGATAGTTGATGCGACGGCCGAAAATGGTTTCGACATAGCCTTTGTCGCGGGCCTTCGCCTTGGTGGCGTCCATATAGTCCCGGATGCCCGGGAAGCGTTCGAAATATTTCTTGATATAGTCGCCAGCTTCCGCGCGCTCGATGGACAACTGGTTGGCTAGGCCGAAAGCGGAAATCCCGTAGATGATGCCGAAATTGATCGCCTTGGCGCGACGGCGCACCTCCGCGGGCATGCCTTCGACCGGTACGCCGAACATCTCCGAAGCCGTCATTGCATGAATATCGACGCCGTCTTCGAACGCCCTGGTCAGTTGCGGAATGTCGGCGACATGGGCGAGCACGCGCAGCTCGATCTGGCTGTAATCGGCCGAGACCAGCTTGTGTCCCTGCGTCGAGATGAAGGCAGTGCGGATCTTGCGCCCTTCGACATTGCGCACCGGAATGTTCTGCAGGTTGGGTTCGGACGAAGACAGCCGGCCGGTGGTGGTGGATGCCAGCGAATAGGACGTGTGCACCCGCCGGGTTTCGGGATGAACATAACCGGGCAATGCATCTGTATAGGTGGATTTGAGCTTGGTCAGCTGTCGCCAGTCCACGATCTTGCGGGGAAGAGCAGCTCCTTCGGCGGCAAGATCTTCCAGCACGCTTGCCGAGGTCGACCATTGTCCCGTCTTGGTCTTCGAACCGCCGGGAAGACCCATCTTCCCGAACAGGATGTCGCCGAGCTGCTTAGGCGAGCCGATATTGAAGCGCTCGCCGGCAAGCTCGTATATCTCGTCCTCGAATGCCGCGGCCTTCTGGGCAAGCTCTCCCGACAGCCGCGACAGGATCTGGCGGTCAATGGTAATGCCGCGGGCCTCCATATCGGCCAATACCGCGACCAGCGGCCGCTCAAGCCGTTCATAGACGCGGGTCAGACCGGCGGCAGCCAGCTGCGGTTTCAAAACCATCCACAAACGCAGCGTCACGTCCGCATCTTCCGCAGCGTAAACCGTTGCCTTTTCGATATCGACGAAATCGAACGTCACGCCGCTCTTGCCCGAACCGGCAACATCCTTGAAGGCGATCGGCTTATGGTTCAGCCAGCGTTCGGACAGGCCGTCCATGCCATGGTTCGCCTTGCCGGCTTCCAGAACGTAGGACATCAGCATCGTGTCGTCATAGTTCCTGACGGTGATTCCATGCCGCTTCATGACAAGGTAATCGAATTTCAGGTTCTGTGCGACCTTCAGCACCGACGCGTCTTCGAGCAGGGCTTTCAGCCGATCCAGCGCCTGGCGCTGGTCGATCTGGTTTTCGGCAAGACCACCACCCAGAAGATCGCCAACTCCGGTCTTGTGCGTGAGCGGAACATAAGCGGCGCGGATAGGAAGACCCGAGGGGTTTTCCGTATTGTCGGCAATCGCCAGCGAAAAGCCCACCAGCTCGGCGCGCATCGGATCAAGCGTGTTTGTTTCCGTATCGAAACCGACGAGGCCGGTTTCGCATGCCGCCCTGATCCAGTCGTCCAGCACTTCTATATCGGTGATCGTCACGTAGTTGCCGGTATCGATCGCGGCATTGGAAAACGCCGCGATTCGGGCCTCGGCAAGCGCGGCGGGTGTCGCGCCGCCGGCGCCTCTGCCAACGGCCGTCGCGGCCGGATGGGCCGGCGCGTCTGCCGCGGCTTCCCCTGTATCGGCTTTGGACGCGCCCGCCTGATCGAGATCCGGCCCACGAGCCGCATCGCCCCATTCGACCGTTACCTCGACCGGCTCGATCTCGTCGGCATTGCAATCGCAGGCGGCCGCGACGCGACGGGTGAGCGTGCCGAACTGCATGGCCTTCAGGAAACCGATCAGCTTCGGACCGTTCTGTGGTTCCAGAACCAGCGCCCCGAGATCCAGATCCAGTGGCACATCCGTGCGCAGTTCGACCAGTTGCCGGGAAAGACGCGCTTGTTCGGCAAAGGTGATGATGCTTTCGCGGCGCTTGACCTGCTTGATTTCGCCGGCGCGCGCCAGCAGGGAATCGAGATCGCCGAATTCCTCCAGAAGCTGCGCCGCCGTCTTTGGTCCGATCCCCGGGATACCCGGCACGTTATCAACGGAATCACCGACCAGCGCCTGCAGGTCGACCATCTTTTCCGGCGGCACGCCCCATTTCTCGATGACGTCCGGAATGCTGATCTGTTTGTCCTTCATGCTGTCATACATGTGGACATTGGCCGTGACCAACTGCATCAGATCCTTGTCAGAGGAGACGATGGTCACATCGGCGCCGGTGGCTTCCGCCTGCCTTGCATAGGTGGCGATGATATCGTCAGCTTCGAAACCCTCGGTCTCGATGCAGGGCAGATTGAAAGCCCGTGTCGCCTGTCGGATCAGCCCGAATTGCGGAACGAGCTCTTCCGGCGGCGCCGACCGATTGGCCTTGTAGGCGTCGTAGATTTCCTTGCGGAACGTCTTTGACGAATAATCGAAGATGACCGCGAAATGCGTAGGCGTCACCCCCACCGAAGTGTCGCGCGCATCCGTCAGAAGCTTCCACAGCATATTGCAGAAACCCGACACCGCGCCGACGGGCAGGCCGTCCGATTTGCGGGTCAGGGGGGGAAGCGCATGGAAGGCCCGGAAAATGAAGCCCGAGCCGTCGATGAGAAATAGATGATCGCCTTTTTTCATAGGCATGAGATACCGCGCAGCTCGGCTTGCGTCCAATGAAACTTGGCAGACTTGGGCAACCGACGCAGCCGAGGGTTCGGCGAATGAATGTTACCGAATTGTAATTTATGTATCCTTGAAAAGACGCATTTGCCCTCTCATCTCAATAGCAACGGCGCCTGATCACGCCGTCGTCTGAAAGCCGGCCTGTCCCCCGCCGCGTCAGACCAGGCAAGGGCCTTTCCCCCTCTCCGGGCCTTTGCCACCGATACGAGCCGCCATGACCGCTTCCCCCTCCCGGTCATGGCGGTCTCAATGCCGGGAGCCTTCCTTTGGAAAGATCCCGCAGCCGGTCCGTTGAACAAGCCTTTGCGGCAAGAGTAACGCCTATCGTATCCACGCGAGCGCAAGAGTGTTTCCAATTGACCTGCAAGGGATTAGGGTCCGGCCGACATTGAGAACGCAGGACCCTTCATCATGACCGACCTATCCGCCGTCCTTTCCCGTGCCGACGAGAATTTGCCCGCCAGCCTTGATCGGCTTTTCGAGCTTGTGCGAATCAAATCCATTTCCACGGATCCGGCCTATAAGGCCGATTGCGCCAAGGCCGCCGATTGGTTGGCAAGCGAACTCAGCGCGCTCGGATTTGACGCTACGGTGCGCCAAACGCCCGGTCATCCGATGGTGGTCGGCCACCACGCGGCCGCGACACCCGATGCGCCGCATGTTCTGTTTTATGGTCATTACGATGTACAGCCGGTCGATCCGATCGAGCTGTGGGAAAACGATCCTTTCGAGCCCGCCATCAAGGATCTCGGCAATGGCCGCAAGGTTCTGACGGGTCGCGGCACGGCCGACGACAAGGGCCAGTTGATGACCTTCGTCGAGGCCTGCCGTGCCTACAAGGACGTACACGGCGCCCTGCCCATTCGCGTTACGATTCTGTTCGAGGGCGAAGAGGAGTCAGGATCGCCTTCGCTCAAGCCATTCCTGGAAGCCAATGCCGAGGAACTGAAGGCTGAATACGCCCTCGTTTGCGACACCGGCATGTGGGATACTGACACGCCGGCGATTGCTGCGGCGTTGCGCGGCCTGGTCGGAGAAGAAATCACCATCACCGGCGCCGACCGCGACCTGCATTCCGGTCTTTACGGAGGGGCTGCGGCAAACCCCATTCATGTTCTGACGACAATTCTCGCCGGCCTGCGCGACGACCAGGGGCGCGTTACCCTTCCCGGCTTCTACGATGGCGTCGAGGAAACGCCGCAAAACATCAAGTCAAGCTGGGAGACGCTGGGCCGCTCGGCCGCTCACTTCCTTGGCGAAATCGGATTGTCCGAACCCGCCGGTGAGAAGGGGCGTTCGGTTTTGGAACTGGTTTGGGCGCGGCCGACCTGCGAGGTGAACGGCATCTGGGGCGGGTACACCGGCGACGGCTTCAAGACCGTCATCGCCGCTAAGGCATCGGCGAAGATCTCCTTCCGTCTTGTCGGCACGCAGGATCCGCAGAGCATCCGCGAAAGCTTCCGTGCCTATGTGGGCTCACAACTCCCTGCCGACTGCACTGTCGAGTTCAAGGAGCACGGTGCATCTCCGGCCATCCAGCTGTCTTACGAATCGCCGGCACTGACCAAAGCGAAGAACGCTCTGTCCGACGAATGGGCAAAGCCCGCAGTTGTCATCGGCATGGGCGGCTCGATCCCGATCGTCGGCGATTTTCAGAAAATGCTGGGCATGGACTCGCTGCTGATCGGCTTCGGTCTCAATGACGACCGGATCCACTCGCCGAACGAGAAATACGAAATGAAATCCTTCCACAAGGGGATCCGTTCGTGGGCACGGATCATCGAAGCGCTCGCCAAGCGCTGACCGCTGGGGCTCGGCACGCGCGCCGGACCTCTTTCTCCAAGGCCCAAAGCAAAAAAGGTCGGGCAAGCCCGACCTTTCGTATCCTGTTTCTGCTTGCCATTACATCCGTGGTCAAGCGAACAGGATCAGCACTTTCATCCGGCAAACAAGTGGCTTGCCGCTATGGATCGACTTTAGGAAAGAATGGTTAACATTTCGTTAACGACTAAAAAAGCAGATCCGTTTTGAACGGGTTGGCTCCGGAGCTTGACCCTAAAACGCAAAACGCGCCTGGTCAGGCGCGTTTTCAAGATATTTGCATCCGCGCCGCGGCGCGGACATGGGCGCCGATCAGGCTGCCTGAAGGTTGTCCGCCGAAACGCGGCCCGAACGCTTGTCGGTGACCAGTTCGTAGGCGATCTTCTGACCGTCCTTGAGGCCATTCATGCCGGCGCGTTCGACAGCCGAGATATGCACGAAAACGTCCTGTGCGCCGTCGTCAGGCTGGATGAAGCCGAAACCCTTGGTCGCGTTGAACCACTTTACAGTACCGCTTGCCATTACGATGTCCTTTCACTCGCAAATATAAGCATGCCGACCGGCATGCAGCCGATCGATCTTGAGTCTCGTATTTGAAGAAAAGGTCTTGTAGCGCCGGGACGCCTTAGTGCCGCTTGCAAACAAATATCGATGCGAAGGCAGGTATCTTTGAGGCTCCGGGATGTCAAGATACCGGAAGCGTTCGCCGCAATCCCCAATTGCGCGAAGCGACCCATACATCCGGCCAAAAGGGCTCGCTCCAAATAAGAAACCCGGCGCGGGAGGAGGTGCGCCGGGTTCTTAAAACTGACCAGCAACCGGGAGGAGGAGGTGTTGCCAGTCCAATCGAACGACGCTGGGAGGAGGAGTGCGTCGTTTCGATATTCGTAAGATACGCGAATTCAGCTCAAAAAACAGACAAAGTTTCGCAGCGCAGCCATGCGCTCGACGCATATCTTTACGGACAGCGTTGGTTGCGAGATCAGGACAGGAGCTCTGGAGCTGGCTCAAAACCAGAGCACAGTCATTTGCGTCGATGGCGGCATGCAGCCGCCATCCAAGCCACGAATGGCGATCGATCCGTCAGTAATACCGGCGATACCAGGCCTGCTTCTGCTCCGCCGCAGAGGTCGCGACGAGGTAGCCAAGGCCAAAGCCGATCGCACCGATCAGCGTGAACAGCGTGGTTGCGGCGGCGGGATGTTCACGAATTGCACCGGCAGCGGAAACGGCCTCGTCCTGAACATAGCTCGCGGCATCGCTCGCGCGGCGAGACACGTTCTCGTAGGCCTCGCCGCCTTTTTCGGCCAGCTTTTCACGAATGGATGCGATCTCGGCGCGCAAGGTTGCGACTTCGCTCTTGAACGCATCATTGACATCCTGCGACGTCGATAGTTCGGTCGATGCGTCGGTCGTCCGGACAGATTTCATTCCGATAGCCTCGGGCATAGGTGCCTCCACTGATGTTGGGATGTCATACGGGAGCACATTCAACTGGCGAACGACCGATAGGTTCCAAGATCGTGATCCCCAGGCACACAGCTGACCACACGGAAGTGCCGAAAATCGGCACAGCTTCACGAGCTTTAACCTGACCGGCAGCATTCAGCGTTAGGGTACAACGACCTATCCGCCGCCCGAGTCGTGTCTATCGACTCAGTGCCATCGTTTCAGCAAGATGCGAGAGCGCTTCCTTCTCGCTCATGCCTTTTTGGAGCGAGTTGACGAGGATGAGCGCCAGCGCTTCGCCGTCCGGACTATCTTTATTGATGCGGTATTCGGTGCAGGCATCATCAAATACCTGCTGCAGGAGACTAAGCTGATCCGGATTGACCGGCTGGCGAACGTGCGTGCGCATGAAAACCTCCATCGCTCCCGGCTTCCCCGGCCGGGCGTTGGTTACCGGGCATACGTGTCTACGTCTGCGAGGCGTTGGCACCTTCCCTCGAAATATGGGCGCCAATTGGACCAAGCTCCGTTCCACTTACCGGAGATGGTCATTGCAAAAAATACAGCCTCCACGAGAAACACCTAGACGCTAAAACCGATTGCCGCGCAACTACAACTAATCATGGGTGATTTAGTATATTATTTAACTCTCAATTGAATAGAGCGCTCAATCGGACATGCCCTAGTCCTATCGTCAGACGCGTTTCTCAGTTGGGTTGCGGCGCTTCTCTGGTGGCTTGTTCAAACTGTATGCGCGCCTCCTCGACGCTGCGGCGCCCATCGAGCGCCGCCCGGCAATAGCTTCGGGCCCGCACGAATTCCATCCCCCTCGGAAATGGCCAGTGCTCCATCATGAGCGCCAAGGCGTCATGCGGCCCTCTGACAATCTGCTCGTCGGAATTCCCGACAGCGATACAAACAGGCTTATTCCACTGCGATTTCGTCTGAACGTTAAGCATCGGATCCTCCCCTGAAACAGCCAGTCAAAACGCTCCTGAACGGTAATCGGTTCCATACAAAAGCACCAGCGGGGCAATGCACCTTTCGCAGCGGCGGACCAGAGCAATCAGAACCCCCATCCGGACTGTCTCGGACGCGACGTGGCACCCAGCATATAACCGACAGCCAGGCCAAGGAGCCCGACGGTGAGAAGGGCTGAACCGGTGGCGGCAGGATGGTCTGCCGCATGGGCAGCGACCATGCCGGCTTCGTCCCTGACGTAGTCATACGCGTCACGTGCCTTGGCGAACGCTTTAGGGTCCTGCGCGACGTCACCGGTGAAACCGGCATTCAAAACGTTGTGTGTCACGGCGTGCTCCTTCTAACATTTTAAGCCGAACGCCACGGGCGCCGGTCTGTTCCTTCTCCCCTTAGTTGCCGCAACTTCACGAAGACGTGCTGGCGCCTGATCTTGCTTTTGGCAGATCCAGCAAACACAGGGGACAGCGATCTTTTCACACGGAGTTTTCAGAGTTTTATGCAAAATACTTTCAACAGCGCTCAGCCCACCCTGCTCAGCGCGCTGCGCATCGTCCTCGGACTGATCATCTTCTCCTTCGGCACCGCCAAGATTTTCCATTTCTATCCCGGAAACTTCACGCCGCCGACAGGCTCCCTGCCATGGATCGCAGGTCTTATCGAGCTGACGCTCGGCTTTTTGTTTCTGGTTGGCTTCCAGACTCGCATCGCAGCCTTCATTCTCTCGGGCCTGATGGCCGCGGCCTATTTCGTTGCCCATTTTCCAAAGAGCATCTTTCCAACAGAGAATGGCGGTGGCGCGGCCGCGGTCTATTGCTTCGTCTTTCTCTATTTTGTCGCCGCAGGCGCAGGGCCCTGGAGCCTTGATGCGATGCTGTCGCGCGGCCGTACGCTCAAGACTGTTTGAGCGAACATGTCGGGGGAACGCGTTTAGCGGCGCGTTACTCCGTTCCTGAGGCAGACCCACCGGTGCAACCTTAATGCCTCGTTAAATCGCCGCATTTACACTTCATTGAAGCATCGGGGCGAGGCAGGGCGTGCGCCGCCGCAGGACATGATCCGCGGCTGGCCTCTGCGATAATTGGGGTACAACCGGTCCGCATGGCATCCAGATCAAAGTCAAATGAACGCGTCGAGCCTTCCTTCGAGGACGAGGCAGAGCAGGATTCCGACTTTCGTCTGGACGCCGACGACCGCATTTCCGGCAAAGGCAAGGCCGCCAAGGGCAAAGCCAGGGCCGCAACACCTGCCAGGAAATCACCCGGCAAGACGAAGGAACCACGCCAGTCCGGCGGCTTCTTCGGCTTCATCCGCTCTCTCGTCTACTGGTGCGTCGTCCTCGGCATCTGGGCCGGCATCGGCGTCGGCGGCCTTGTCATCTATTACGGCTCGAAAATGCCGAGTGCCAGTTCCTGGACGATCCCCGATCGTCCGCCGAACATCAAGATCACCGCGCTCGATGGACAGGTGATTGCCAATCGCGGCACCACAGGCGGCGAGGCCCTGGCGCTGGAAGAGATGTCGCCCTACCTGCCGCAGGCGGTCATTTCCATCGAAGACCGGCGCTTCTATTCGCATTTCGGCATCGATCCCGCGGGCCTTGCCCGCGCATTCGTCAACAACCTGACAGGCCAACCGATCCAGGGCGGCTCGACCATTACCCAGCAGCTGGCCAAGAATCTGTTTCTGTCGCCGGACCGCACATTCGAGCGAAAAATTCAGGAAGTACTGCTTGCCTTTTGGCTTGAGCAGAAATTCACCAAGGACCAGATCCTTGCCATGTATCTGAACCGGGTATTCTTCGGTTCGGGTGCCTATGGCGTGGAAGCGGCTTCGCGACGCTATTTCAACAAGTCGGCGCGCGACGTGAATCTCGGTGAAGCGGCGACCATTGCCGGCTTGTTGAAAGCGCCGTCCCGTCTGTCGCCGGCGCGCGATCCGCAGGCCGCCGAAGCCCGGGCTCAGGTCGTGCTCGGCACCATGCAGCAGGAGGGCTATATCAGCGAAAGCGACGTCAAGACGGCGATGTCGCAACCGCCGGCCAAGGCGAAACGCTACTGGTCGGGCGCCCAGCACTACGCGGCCGACATGGTGGTTGACGAGGTGAAGCGCCTGATTGGCGACATCAAGACCGACGTCAATGTCGAGACCACAATCGATATGGCGCTCGAAGAAAAGGCCGAAAAGGCTCTGACGGATGTGCTGACGAAGGAGGGCCGCAAGGTCAATGCCGCTCAGGCTGCCCTCGTTTCCGTCGACGCCACCGGTGCCATCCGCGCTCTGGTCGGTGGCAGGGATTATACCGAAAGCCAGTTCAATCGCGCGGTGACCGCCAAGCGTCAGCCCGGTTCCGCGTTCAAGCCTTTCGTTTATGCCGCAGCCCTCGAAGCCGGCGCCCGGCCGGACACCGTCTACAACGACGGGCCGGTTAAGATCGGCAACTGGACGCCGGAAAACTTTGACCAGAAATATCGTGGTCCGGTGACGCTTTCGACGGCGCTGACACATTCGCTCAACACGATCGCCGCCCAACTCGTCAACCAGGTCGGCCCTGCCAGCGTCATTCAGCTTGCCCACCGTGTCGGCATCGATTCCGAACTGCAGTCGAATGCGTCGATCGCGCTTGGCACGTCCGAAGTTTCGTTGCTGGAACTGACCTCGTCCTATGCGCCGTTCATGAACGGCGGTTTCAAGGCGGCGCCGCATATCCTCACCCGCATTACCGATCCGGATGGCAAGGTCCTGTATCAGTCGGATTTCCAGAACCCGCCACGGGTCCTGAGCGAAACCATTGCTGCCACCATGAACAATATGATGAGCCGTGTTGTCCTTGAAGGCACGGGCAAGAACGCGCGGTTGAAGAACTGGCAGGTCGCCGGCAAGTCCGGCACCACGCAGTCGTTCCGCGACGCGCTTTTCGTTGGCTATACGAGCATCCTGACGACCGGCATCTGGTTCGGCAATGACGACGGCGGGCCGATGAAGAAAGTGACCGGCGGCGGACTGCCCGCGAAGGCCTGGCAGGAATACATGACCGCGGCAATGAGCGGTTATACGCCGACCCCGCTCTATGGCAGCGGTGCCGGCTTTGTCTTGCCGCCTGCCGCCGAGCAGCCTCCACAGCAGACGACGCTGGGCGATCTGATTTCCGGCGTTCTGCCAGGCGTTGGCAGCAATCCGGCCCCGGTCGAGGACACCGGCGAGTTTCCGCCCGCGCCGCTGCCTGCTCAGGCCGATCAAGGCCAGCAAGCCCAAAATCCCTACCCACAGGTCCAGCCGGGCGCCGACCCTTCGATGCCGGCGCCGCCGCTACAGACCGATCGCGCCCAACCGCCCGTCCAGCAGGCCCAGCCGCGCCCGCAGCAGCAGCCCAGGCAGCAGCAAACCCGCCAGCAGCAGACCGGACAACAGCAAGGTGCGCCCTTGCCTGCCAACGTGCGGCCAGCCCCGCGGGATGATGGCCCGCCCGGCAGTATGCCAGCCGACCGCTACGACCGCCGCGAATACCGTCCCGAATACAAGCCGGAATACCGCTCGCGGGACCGAGAGGTGCGTGATTACCGCGACTATCGCGGAGGCTATGGCGATCACGGCGGGGCGCCAGTGCCTCCGGGGGATATCGGCGGCGATTACGGCGACTACATTCCGCCTGGCGATATCGACGGCGGCTATATCCCCCCCGACAATCGGGGCTATGAGCAGCCCCATCCGATGCCGCGGCGGACCACGCTTTTCGACCTTCTGACAGGGCAGTAGGAACCGCGTCCCGCTCCGTCAAAGACCGGTTCCGCAAACTCCTCTTTTTGCTGACATTCGCGTGAATTCGCGCCTTGCAGTCGGAAAAACCCGTCCTTATATACGCCGCATGTCCGCAGCGCAGACTGCGGAAAACCATCCCAGTCGAGGAACTGTCAGTGGAATGCCTGATCGGGGTTCCGATGGTTCGCTTAAAGGAGAGAAGAAGACATGGCTAAAGTTATTGGCATCGACCTTGGTACCACAAACTCCTGCGTCGCCATCATGGACGGCAAGGACGCGAAGGTGATCGAGAACGCCGAAGGCGCGCGCACAACCCCTTCCATGGTCGCATTTTCGGACGACGGCGAACGCCTCGTCGGCCAGCCGGCCAAGCGCCAGGCGGTCACCAATCCGACCAACACGCTGTTTGCCGTCAAGCGCCTGATCGGCCGCCGCAACGACGACCCGACCGTCGAAAAGGACAAGGCACTCGTGCCGTTCGAAATCGTCAAGGGCGATAACGGCGACGCATGGGTGAAGGCTCAGGACAAGAATTATTCCCCGGCCCAGATTTCCGCGATGATCCTTCAGAAGATGAAGGAAACGGCCGAATCCTATCTCGGCGAGAAGGTCGAGAAGGCCGTCATCACCGTTCCGGCCTACTTCAACGACGCGCAGCGCCAGGCAACCAAGGATGCCGGCCGCATTGCCGGTCTTGAAGTTCTGCGCATCATCAACGAGCCGACTGCTGCTGCTCTGGCCTACGGCCTCGACAAGAAGGACGGCAAGACCATCGCCGTTTACGACTTGGGCGGCGGTACGTTCGATATCTCGGTTCTGGAAATCGGTGACGGTGTCTTCGAAGTGAAGTCGACCAATGGCGATACCTTCCTCGGCGGTGAAGATTTCGACATGCGTCTGGTCGAATATCTTGCAGGCGAGTTCAAGAAGGATCAGGGCATCGACCTGAAGAACGACAAGCTTGCTCTGCAGCGCCTCAAGGAAGCTGCCGAAAAGGCCAAGATCGAACTGTCGTCCTCGCAGCAGACCGAAATCAACCTGCCGTTCATCACGGCTGACGCTTCGGGTCCGAAGCACCTGACGCTGAAGCTGACGCGCGCAAAATTCGAAACACTGGTCGACGATCTCGTCCAGCGCACGATCGCACCGTGCAAGGCAGCCCTCAAGGATGCCGGCGTGACCGCAGCCGAAATCGACGAAGTCGTTCTGGTCGGTGGCATGAGCCGCATGCCGAAGGTGCAGGAAGTCGTCAAGCAGCTGTTCGGCAAGGAGCCGCACAAGGGCGTCAACCCGGATGAGGTCGTCGCTCTCGGCGCCGCCATCCAGGCCGGCGTTCTGCAGGGCGATGTCAAGGACGTTCTGCTTCTCGACGTGACCCCGCTGTCGCTCGGCATCGAAACGCTCGGTGGCGTCTTCACCCGTCTGATCGATCGCAACACGACGATCCCGACCAAGAAGAGCCAGACCTTCTCGACCGCCGACGACAACCAGTCCGCCGTTACCATCCGCGTCTCGCAGGGCGAGCGCGAAATGGCCGCCGACAACAAGCTGCTCGGTCAGTTCGACCTCGTCGGCCTGCCGCCGGCACCGCGCGGCGTACCGCAGATCGAAGTCACCTTCGACATCGACGCCAACGGTATCGTGCAGGTTTCGGCCAAGGACAAGGGCACCGGCAAGGAACAGCAGATCCGCATCCAGGCATCTGGTGGTCTCTCCGACGCCGACATCGAGAAGATGGTCAAGGACGCCGAAGCCAATGCCGAAGCCGACAAGAAGCGTCGCGAAGGCGTGGAAGCCAAGAACCAGGCCGAAAGCCTGATCCACTCCAGCGAGAAGTCGCTTGCCGAATACGGCGACAAGGTTGGCGAAAGCGATCGCGCTGCCATTCAGGATGCCATCACGGCGCTGAAGGGTGCGGTCGAAGCTTCCGAGCCGAACGCCGAAGACATCCAGGCCAAGACCCAGACCCTCATGGAAGTCTCCATGAAGCTCGGTCAGGCCATCTATGAGGCCCAGCAGGCCGAAGGTGGCGCTTCCGAAGGCGGCAAGGACGACGATATCGTCGATGCCGACTACGAAGAGGTCAAGGACGACAAGAAGTCGGCTTGATCGTGTGTTTGCCCTTTGGCAGACAGACAAGCATAGTTGACAGGAAATCCGGCTGCCATCGTGCAGCCGGAATACTTTCGGGAGCCGGTTAAATCTCCATGGCAAAAACAGACTTTTACGAAACGCTGGGTGTGGCGAGAACCGCCGACGAGAAGGAGCTGAAAAGCGCCTTCCGCAAGCTCGCGATGAAATATCATCCCGACAAGAACCCGGGTGACGCGGAAGCCGAAAAGAAGTTCAAGGAGATCGGCGAAGCCTACGAGACCTTGAAGGATCCTCAGAAGCGGGCAGCTTACGACCGTTTCGGCCACGCAGCCTTCGAACAGGGCGGCATGGGCGGCGGTGGCTTCTCCGGCGGCGGCGCCGGTGGCTTTTCCGACATCTTCGAAGACATTTTTGGCGAGATGATGGGCGGCGGCCGCGCCCGCCGTTCGTCGGGTGGCCGCGAACGCGGCGCCGACCTGCGCTACAATATGGAAATCCCCCTTGAGGAAGCCTATGCGGGCAAGACCGCGCAGATCCGGGTTCCGACCTCGATCACCTGCGATGTCTGTTCCGGCTCGGGTGCAAAGCCCGGCACGCAGCCAAAGACCTGCGGCACCTGTCAGGGGTCCGGTCGCGTGCGCGCGAGCCAGGGTTTCTTCTCGGTCGAACGCACCTGCCCGACCTGTCACGGTCGCGGCCAGACGATCTCCGATCCTTGCGGCAAGTGCCACGGCCAAGGCCGCGTGACGGAAGAGCGTTCGCTGTCGGTCAATATTCCGGCCGGTATCGAAGACGGCACGCGCATTCGCCTGCAGGGCGAAGGCGAAGCCGGTGCGCGCGGTGGCCCCGCGGGTGATCTCTACATCTTCCTGTCGGTGACCCCGCACCAGTTCTTCCAGCGCGACGGCGCTGATCTCTATTGCGCCGTGCCGATCTCGATGACGACGGCGGCACTCGGCGGTACGTTCGACGTCACCACGCTCGACGGAACCAAGTCGCGCGTGACCGTGCCGGAAGGAACGCAGGCCGGCAAACAGTTCCGCCTCAAGGGCAAGGGCATGCCGGTGTTGCGGTCTTCGCAGACAGGTGACCTTTACATCCAGATCGGCATCGAAACCCCGCAGAAGCTGACCAAGCGCCAGCGCGAACTGCTGCAGGAATTCGAGGAACTGTCGTCGAAGGAAAACAATCCGGAATCGACGGGCTTCTTTGCCCGAATGAAGGAATTTTTCGACAACTGAATGATCGAAACGGATCGACCAAAGCCGCCTGTCACGGGGCGGCTTTTTTTGTGCCGGCGATCGAAAAATGAGCCCGAGCTGTTGATAGGCGATCATCACCAAATTGACCCGTTAGCGCATCTCCAACCCCATGCAGAATGGAAGAGGAATTCAGGTCCCCGGCCGGGTCTGTGCGCCGTCTACAGGTGAGCGAGACACGATATCGCCTTCATGCCCCTACTCATTTTGCATACCGCGCTAGATTGGCTCTACCGCCCCGCACAAAAGCCGGAACACATCGATGGCCGACAACACGCATCACTGGCTCCGCAAGGACGACGAGGATTCGACAAAGGCCAGCTTTCCGGAGCTCTTCTTCGATCTCGTTTTCGTGTTCGCGCTGATCCAGCTTTCAGAGACGCTGGCTGCAGACTTCTCGTTCGGACTTGCCGCCGAGACCCTGCTCTTCATCCTCGCGCTCTGGTGGGTCTGGATCCACACGACGTGGGTGACGAACCTTCTGGACGCCGAAATCGAACCGGTGCGAATTCTGCTGTTCGTGATGATGTTCTTCGGCATCGTGCTGGCGATTGCGCTGCCGAAAGCCTTCTCCGATCTCGGACTGGTGTTTGCGTTTGCCTATGCAGGCATGCAGCTTTCTCGAACGCTGTTTGCGCTTTACGCCTTTCGAGGCACGGACGATCAATCCTACCGCACGTTTCTGCGTATCACGGTGTGGCTCGTCACGTCCTGTACGTTCTGGATTGCCGGAGGTCTGATGGAACGGGAGGCGCGGGTGATCATGTGGATCATCGCGCTTGCGATCGAGTATATCGCACCGATCCTGCGCTATTCGCTGCCGGGGCTCGGATCGGCACCGCCCGAAACGCTCGACATCAACGGCGAACACCTCGCGGAACGCTGCGCCTTGTTCGTCATCATAGCGCTTGGCGAAACCATTCTGACCACAGGCAAGACGGCCTCCAGCCATTTCGACGGCAGCATGACACCGCTCGTGCTTTTTTGCGCCTTCCTGTCGACGGTGTTGATGTGGTGGATCTATTTCCATGACGGCCAGGAGCGTGCTGCCGACAAGGCCGAGGGCGATGCCGAGCCGCAGGCGACCGGCCACCAATTGTTCACATACGGTCACCTGCCGATCGTCGCCGGCATCATACTGACCGCCGTGGGCGAGGATTTCTCGCTGTCGCATCCGCTGGACAAGGCCGGTTACAATCAGGCGGTCGCCCTGCTCGGAGGACCGGTTCTCTATCTCGGGGGGACGCTGTGGATGAAAAAGATGTCATCCCACATGATGCCGTGGTCGCATTGCACCGGCATCGTCATTCTTCTGGCCGGCTTCATCGCCGTGCCCCACATGTCCAACTTCCAGCTTCAGATTATAGCAGTCCTGACATTGCTGCTGGTGGCGGTATGGGAATATGTAGCGCTCAAACGTTTTCGCCGGGATGCGGCCTGAATGGAAACATCAATAATGCGGTGGCCGGGTGATGGCGGGCGCTTCCAGCGAGGTTTCTTCCAGCGATAGAAAACGCTCGGTCAGCCGGTCGAGCTTGGCGCGCGTCTGTTCAACGACCTTCCACTGCTCGGCCAACTGGTCCGACAGCTCCTCGATCACCTTGGCCTGATGGGCCGCCAATTCCTCCAGCCTGACCAGGCGTTCCTCGTTGCTCACTGGGATGTCCTCGATTTCGTGTTGCGGCGAACCCGGCACAACCGGGCCACTTCTGGCTGCCTGCAAAGGGTGCATAAAGGCCGCTATCGACCGGTCGTGCTGGCGCGGAGCATCTACAACGTGCCGCGCATGGCGTGGCCCTTGTAGACGCCGAGAATGCGTACCTTCTCGGAAAAGAACCGCAACTCCTCCAGCGCCCGCTGCAGGCCCGGATCATCGGGATGGCCCTGCACATCCGCATAAAACTGCGTGGCGATGAACTTGCCGCCGATCTGGTAGCTTTCTAGCTTCGTCATGTTGATGCCATTGGTGGCAAAACCGCCGAGCGCCTTGTAGAGGGCAGCCGGGATGTTGCGGACGTTGAAGACGAAGGTCGTGACGATCACTTCCTCGGATGGCGAACCAGTATCGGCGCGGCTCGCCCACGCCTCGTCGCGTGACAGGATGACGAAACGGGTGACGTTGTCTTCCGAATCCTCGACGTTTTCGGCAAGGATTTCCAGCCCGTAAAGGTCAGCGGCAAGCCGGGGCGCGAGAGCTGCCATCGAGCGGTCGCCAAGTTCGGAAACCAGCTTGGCGGCGCCCGCCGTATCGCCGGCGACGACAGGCTTCCAGCCGTTGCTGCGCATGATTTTCCGGCATTGGCCCAAGGCGTGGATATGACTGTGCACGGTGCGGATTTCGTCGCGCTGCACGCCCGGCATGACCATCAGCTGAAACCGGATCGGCATGAAATATTCGCCGACGATATTCAGGCGCGATTCCGGCAGGAGATGATGAATGTCGGCGACCCGTCCGGCCAGGGTATTTTCGATCGGGATCATCGCCAGGTCCGCATCGCCATTTTCAAGAGCGTTGAAGGCGTCCTCGAAAGTCGGGCAAGGCATGGGCTCCATTGTCGGAAACATATCCCGGCAGGCCATGTCGGAATTGGCGCCATACTCGCCCTGGAAGGAAATGCGATTGGTCGATGTCATCCGGTCGTTTTCCTTCATCTGTGGCGAGCGGCCATGATCGTCCGGGCCTTTTCGAGATCTGCAGGCGTATCGACGCCTAGGGGAATGGAATGGACGATCTCGGCATCGATACGCATCCCGGCCTCGAGTGCCCTCAACTGTTCAAGTTTTTCGCGCATTTCGAGCACGGAGGGCTTCAGCGAGACGAATTTCTCCAGCGCCATGCGGCGGTAGGTATAAAGGCCGATATGATGGTAAAGCGGTCCCTCGCCGTAAGGCGCCGTCGCGCGGGTGAAATAAAGCGCCTTCAGCCGCGTCTCGGAAACAGGCGATCCGACGATCTTCACCACATGAGGGCTGGTCTTCTCATGCGCATCGCTGATCTCGACCGTCAGGGTGGCGATATCCACCTGCGGGTTTTCCAACGGACGCAGCGAGGCGCGCACCACTTCTGGCTCGATGGTCGGCAGGTCCCCCTGAACGTTGATGATGAACTGCGCCCGCCCCTGAGGATCGACCGCCTGCACGGCCTCGAATATACGGTCGGATCCGGACTGGTGGTCGCCCCGCGTCATCACCACTTCGAAACCGGCAGCCGCGACCGTATCGAACACACGCTGATCGTCGACCGCCACGACGACGCGGCCAACATCGGCTTCACGAGCTCGTCTGGCAACCTGGACGATCATCGGCAGGCCGTTGATGTCTGCGAGCGGCTTTTCGGGCAGGCGCGTCGATGCCATGCGGGCGGGGATCAAGACCAGCGCCGTGTCGGAAGCCTTAGTGTTCATGGAATGACTTTCTTTTTCCGGCCGAATAGTGGCAAAACGTCTCAGTTGCGCGTGTTACATTCGGATTGCACGCGTGGTGCAAAAGACATAGCTTTTGCACGAATTCAAGTCACCGTCGGGATTTGGCGGTCAAGTGGGAGGATGTGATCGTGAATCCCTATGTGAATATGGGCGTGGGTGCCTTTCTGGCCTCGGTCTTCGTACTGATGTCGGTGTCCATCGCCTCGGAAGGCCTTTTTCATTCACCGGCACCCGAAAAGGCCGGTTTCGAGATCGTTGCGGAGGAAGCGGCAGCGGGAGGCGGCGGGGAGGCCGCAGCGCCGGCAGCCGTGCCGATCGCACAGTTGCTGGCCAGTGCCGATGCCAAAGCCGGCGAAACGTCGTTCAAGAAGTGTCAAAGCTGTCATGACGGGGCGAAGGGAGGCCCGAACAAGGTTGGTCCCAATCTCTTCGGTATCGTCAATCGCCCCATCGCCACCCATGAAGGCTTCAGCTATTCGGCCGCGATGAAGGATTTCTCCAAGGGCGGCGAAGAAAAGTGGACCTATGACCATCTCAACCACTTCCTGGCCGCCCCAAAGGCTTACATTCCCGGGACGGCGATGGGTTTTGCGGGCGTGAAGAAAGACGACGAACGCGCCAACCTGATCGCCTACCTGCGCACGTTTGCAGATGCGCCGGAGCCGTTGCCGGATGCGGCCTCGCCGCCGCCGGCAACGAACTGATTGTTGGATTGGAAGAGGAAAAGCCCGGCTCAGCCCGGGCTTTTTGATGTCCGTCGTAGAAAGTCAGCCCAGAAGCCACATCCAGAAGCTGACGGTCAGCACGCCGAACAACGTGGTGATGCTGATGGTCGAGGCTGCCATGCCCTGACCGGCACGAAACCGCACGGCAATCAGCCAGGCATTGATGCCGGTCGGAACGGAAGAGGTGATGACGATCGCCATCGTCCAGGCGGGCGAAAGGTTGAGGAGATGGGCAACGACATAGACGCAGGCCGGCATCAGCATCAGCTTCAGCGAAGCGGTGACCGCAGCAAGACCAAGATTGCCGCGGATGGGATATTGCGTAAGCGTCATGCCGAGCGAGATCAGCGCCAGCGCCGCCGTGGTTGAGGCGATCTGATCTACAAGATTCCTGATGAGCGACGGCAATGTCAGATTAAGACCATTCAGCACAAGGCCGGCAAACAGCGCGATGACGAGCGGGTTGCGGATCAGGTTGGAACCCACCTGTTTCAGCACGGCGGCCAGGCTGCGGCGCCCGCCGCCGTCCACCTTGGCAGCCGCGCTTTCCATCAGCACGGTTCCCACGATCATCATCAACGGCAGATGGATGGCAATCAGGATGGAAAGCGCCACGATACCATCATTGCCGACGGATAGGCCGACCAGGGGCAGACCGATGAAGACATTGTTGGCGAATGCGGAAGACATGCCGGCGATGACGCCGATCTTGGCGTCGCGTCCAAAGACATACCGTGCAGCCAGATGCCCCGCCGTCCAAGTGATGGCGACGCCGGTGAAATAGGCGATCCACAGCCGAAATGGTGAAGCGCCATGAAAATCCGCCTCGGACAGCGTGCGAAAGATCAGAAGGGGCAGCGGCAGCTTGAAGACAAATTCGCCCAGCGCATCTCCAACTTTGGCGCTGACGAATTTGGTCCGCGCCAGTATCCAGCCAAGCAGAATGAGAAGAAATACCGGAGCGACATTCAGGAAGACAGCGGACACGAACATGCTTTCGCAGACGGGGATATGATTGCGTTTAACGCATATCCGTCATCGCGACAAATGCAATGCCACCGAATGCGCTTGACGGCCGAACATCTCTTTGCGGTCTCCATCAGCTCCTTCTTCCAGCTTGCATGGCCGCTGTAACCAACAAAAAGAAGGGCCCGTTCCACCTCAGCCACCATCGCGATAAAAGCGGGTCCCGTTGCGCGACAAGCGCATGTCCTTGCGGAGCCCTGCCGATGTAGGCACGAGGATGGGGTTTTCGCTTCCTTTAGAATGAGAAACGGCTATGACGGGTGAAACCCAATTGCGGAGAAGCATCGGCATATGAGCAGGTTCGACGTCCTCACCATCGGTAACGCCATCGTGGATATCATCGCGCGCTGCGACGATGCGTTCCTGACCGACAACGGCATCACCAAGGCGGCCATGAACCTGATCGACGCGGAACGTGCGGAACGCCTCTATGCGCTGATGGGGCCCGCGCATGAGGCCTCTGGCGGCAGCGCCGCCAACACGGCGGCCGGCATTGCCAATCTTGGAGGCAAAGCTGCTTATTTCGGCAAGGTCGCCGCCGACCAGCTCGGTGAAATTTTCCGGCATGATATCCGGGCGCAGGGCGTGCACTACGAAACCAGACCGGACGGCACCTTCCCGCCGACCGCCCGTTCCATGATTTTCGTCACGCCCGACAGCGAGCGGTCGATGAACACCTATCTCGGTGCATGCGTCGATCTTGGTCCCGAACATGTCGAGGAAGACGTGGTCCGGGAGAGCAAGGTCACCTATTTCGAAGGCTATCTTTGGGACCCGCCGCGCGCCAAGGAAGCCATTCTGGAATGCAGCCGCATCGCCCATGAGGCCGGACGCGAAGTCTCGATGACGCTGTCCGACACGTTCTGCGTCGGTCGCTACCGCGACGAGTTTCTCGACCTGATGCGTTCCGGCAAGGTCGATATCGTGTTCGCCAACGAACAGGAAGTGATGTCGCTGTACGAAACCGACGACTTTGAGCAGGCGCTCGACCGGATCAGCGCAGACTGCAAGCTGGCGGCCGTCACGATGTCGGAAAAAGGTGCTGTCATTGTGCGTGGTGGCGAGCGCATCAAGGTACCGGCCATGCTGATCGACACGCTGGTTGATACGACCGGTGCCGGCGATCTTTTCGCCGCCGGTTTCCTACTCGCCTACACACGCGGCCGTTCACTGGAAGAATGCGGCAAGCTGGGCTGTCTGGCAGCCGGCATCGTGATCCAGCAATTGGGGCCACGCCCCCTGCAATCCATGCAGCCGCTGGCAAAGGCCGAAGGCCTCATCTAGGTTTTATTTGAAGGCTTCTCCGGGATAGGCACCCCAGATTTCAGCCTGGTTGACCCAGCCTTCCGCTGCGCCGACTTCGGCGTGGCACCAGTCGCCATTGCATTCGCCGATGGTCAGAACCGCGCCCGGCTCGACCTTGGCGACGATGGCGCTCGAGCTTTCCGGCCCGCGCCGCATGTTGACGAAAACGTCGTCGCCCTTGCCCCGCATCCACGGGGCGGCCACGGCGGTGCGGGTGCCCGACAGCAGCGCCTGGTTGACCCAGCCCTCGGTGCCATCGGCATCGCGCACGCGGCGCCAGTTCTCGTATTCCTGGATGATTTCCATCGGCGTTCCCGCCTTCATATACATCCAGGACACGGCGTAATCGGTGCTCGGACCGATTCGGATATTGACCTTTCGCGATTTCAGGCTGGCGAAGCGCGGCAGCGGCAGGCCGCTGGCGCCCTTTGCCGCTCCCTGCGCGAAAGCCGGGGGAACAAGGCCCGGCGCAGCCGCCGTGCAGCTAAGCGTGATGGCAAGGATGAGATTGCGGATTACGCGAGGCATATGTTTAGTCCTAGAGGTTCCGGCCGTGGTCAGCCGTGCCCGTCCCTCCGCGCAACCCGCGCCACCATACAGGTTTCGTTTGTCTTCGCCGAAGGGTCTGGTAGAAAACGCTAACCCAGTCAGGATCGCAAAACTTGGTTAAGGACCTCTGAACAGCATGACCGCCAAGAAGAAGCCAAGGGTCTATCTGACGCGAAAGTTGCCGGACGCCGTGGAAACCCGCATGCGCGAGCTCTTCGACGCGGAACTCAACATCGATGACGCGCCGCGCAGCCCCGCCGAACTGGCTGACGCGATGGCGAAGGTTGACGTTCTCGTCCCTTCCGTTACCGACCGGATCGATGCCGCACTGATCGGAAAGGCCGGACCGCAACTGAAACTGATCGCGAGCTTTTCGAACGGCACGGATCATATCGACGTCGATGCCGCCGCGAAAAAAGGCATTACTGTTACAAACACGCCCAATGTTTTGACGGAGGATACGGCCGACATGACGATGGCACTGATCTTTGCCGTCATGCGCCGTCTGGTCGAGGGGTCTCAGGTACTGATGGAGCGACCCGGCCAATGGGAAGGCTGGTCACCCACCTGGATGCTTGGCCGGCGCATTGGCGGCAAGCGCATCGGCATTGTCGGCATGGGCCGGATCGGCACGGCCGTCGCGCGCCGGGCCAAGGCCTTTGGCCTCGCCGTGCACTACCACAACCGAAGTCGCATCAACCCCGCCACCGAAGAGGAACTCGAGGCAACCTATTGGGAAAGCCTCGACCAGATGCTGGCACGCGTCGATATCGTGTCCATCAACTGCCCCTCGACGCCCGCCACGTTTCATCTTCTCTCGGCTCGACGCCTGGCCTTGATGCAGCCGTCGTCGATCATCGTCAACACCGCGCGCGGCGACGTGATCGACGAAGCAGCCCTGATCCAGTTGCTGCGCGACGGCAAGATCGCCGGAGCCGGTCTGGACGTCTTCCAGAACGAACCGGCCGTCAATCCGAAACTGCTGAAGCTTGCCAGGGATGGCCGGGCAGTGCTGTTTCCGCATATGGGATCGGCCACGCTGGAGGGCCGGGTCGACATGGGAGACAAGGTCATCATCAACATCCGCGCCTATTTCGATGGCCACCGCCCCCCGAACCGCGTCCTGCCCGGCCGGGACTAGGCGATCCGCTTCTGCATCTCGATGGAGGTCGTGCGGTCAAAGCCCGCATGGCGGTTTTCGGCGGTCTTCTTGAAACCCCAGCGCCCGAACGTGGCGTGGTTGCCGACAAGCTCGATGCGGGTCTCCAGCCTGAGCGCCGGTAGTCCCCTTTGATGCGCCACCCGCTCCGCCTTTGCCAGCAATTTTCGGCCCAGGCCCTTGCCTTGGAAAGCGGGCGAAACGGCCAGCTTGCCAATATAGAGGAAGCGATCCTCGGGTTTGCAAAAGACGCAGCCCACAAGTTTGCCATCCTCGACCGCCGTGAAGGCGACTTCCGTCTGTGCCTTGAAGGCGAGCGCCGCCAGCGTCAGCCGGTTGGCGGAAGAAGGCGGATCGATGACGCCGTCCATATAGGCGAAGGAAGACAGGATGAGCGCGAAAAGCTCGTCCCAGCGTTGGAAATCAGGCCCGATACGGATGATCTCGGTCATTCGGCGGCTTTCGGTTGACG
This sequence comes from Neorhizobium sp. NPDC001467, assembly GCF_050275975.1. Classification (NCBI taxonomy): domain Bacteria; kingdom Pseudomonadati; phylum Pseudomonadota; class Alphaproteobacteria; order Hyphomicrobiales; family Rhizobiaceae; genus Neorhizobium; species Neorhizobium sp. NPDC001467. The sequence goes on from NZ_JBNNPS010000006.1 coordinate 209,624, forward strand.
GCGTTTGTATCTGATCGTGTCGAACCGCGCCGACAGGGCATCGTAAAGCAGCAGGCGCCCGACCAGCGGTTCGCCGATGCCGGTAATGAGCTTGATTGCCTCCATGGCCATCAGCGTGCCGATCACGCCGGTCAGCGCGCCGATGACGCCGGTCTCGGCACAGGCGGGGACCAGCCCTTCCGGCGGTTTTTGCGGGAACAGGTCGCGATAGGTAGGCCCCGGAACGCCGTCGGCACCGCTTTCATAGGGTTTCAGCACGGTTACCGATCCGTCGAACCGGCCCACAGCGCCGGTGACCAGCGGAATGCGCGCGCGTTCCGCGGCATCCGCGGCCATGTAGCGGGTATCGAAATTGTCGGATCCATCGATCAGCAGATCGAATGTGTTGAGATGATCGTGCGCCCAGGTGCTTGAAAACCGCTCTTCGAAGGTGACGACCCGCACATGCGGATTGAGCCGCGCGATGGTCTTCTTCGCGCTGGCCGTCTTTTCCTCGCCGATCGTGCCGGTGTTGTGGATCACCTGCCTTTGCAGATTGGACAGCGATACCCGATCGTCATCGGCAAAACCGAGCGTCCCGATGCCGGCAGCGGCAAGGTAGAGCAGAACCGGCGCACCCAGTCCGCCGGCACCGATCACCATCACCCGCGCATTTTTCAACGCCTGCTGTCCCGCGCCGCCAATTTCAGGCAGGAGAATATGGCGTCGATAGCGTTCGATCTCTTCAGGCGTCAAGGCTTCCATCGGTCCAATCTAGCATCGGCCTGTCTTTTGCGTAACCGCTCACCCGGCAATACCACCCTGGGCTACGGTCAGGAACTGGGCTCGATCGCCAAGCGCCGAAAACATATCTCGGTCGGTGCCGGTCATGAAGGCCTGCCCGCCAAGATCATGTACGAGATCGAACAGAGCCGCGCGGCGCCCCTCGTCGAGATGCGCCGCAATCTCGTCGAGCAGAAGAACGGGTGCAAATCCGGTCATGTTCGCCGTCAGCCGCGCATGCGCCAGAACAAGGCCGACCAGAAGCGCCTTTTGCTCACCGGTGGAGCAGCGCGCTGCATCCATGTCCTTGTCGCGATGCCTGACCAGAAGATCAACACGGTGTGGCCCAGCGAGCGTTCGACCGGCTGCGGCGTCGCGGCGGCGCCCCTCGTCCAGCATGAACAGGAAATCCTCTTCCATGTCGGCAAACGGGCGGTCGCCGGCATCGTCCAGGAACCCGCTCAGTTGCAATTCGGGCGAAGGGAAGGGCGAGGCGTCGCTTCCGGCAATGAGACCGGTCAGCAGGCCCAGCATTTCGCGCCGCGCCGCGGCCATGGAAATGCCGAGTTCGGCCATCTGCATCTCAATGGCGGAAAGCCACGCCGGATCGAACCGCCCCTCCGACAAGAGCCGGTTGCGGCTGCGCATGGCCCGCTCATAGTCCGCAGCGCGTCTTCCATGGGCGGGATCGAGCGACAGCACCAGCCGATCGAGAAACCGTCGGCGATCGGCGGAAGGCCCCGTGAACAATCCATCCATGGCCGGCGTCAGCCACAGGACGTTGAGATGGTCGGTGAGTTCCTCGACAGAGCGGACCGGCGTGCCATTGAGGCGCAACCGCCGGGCCTGGCCTTCGCCATCGCCTTCGATCCCCGTACCGATCGCGACCTCCCCTTCCCGACCATCGACATCTGCGAAAATGGTGAAACCGTTGGATGCACCCACGCGGGTCACGTCGGACAAAACGGCGCGGCGCAGGCCCCTGCCCGGAGAGAGGAAGGAGATGGCTTCCAGAAGATTGGTCTTGCCGGCGCCGTTATCGCCCGTCAGCACCACATGCCGTCCGTCGAGGGAAAGCGACGCCTGAGCGTAATTGCGGAAGTCGGTCAGTTTCAGGCGGGACAGGGAGGTCTTTTCGGCCATCGCGATTCGTGCTTGTCGTTCAGGAGGAGCTAAGGATTCGCGGGTGCAATGGCAAGCACCGTGATGTGGCGCGTTTTCCTCTTTGGAGATGAAAGACCGTTCTTTGGATCGAAGCGCGGCAGCTTCAACGTCCTTCGGTCCCGGCAAAGGGCAAATGGCTCACCCTTGCCGGGTGCACGCATCAGGCACTCATCGATGCAGTCGGTCCAGCGGACAGATCGCTCAGACCGTGCCCGACCGTTCGCCACTCCACTCGATCCAGTCTCGCATCAGCCGGTAGGCAATGGCACCCGTATGCGGCGCAACATATTGGCTGCCCGGCGCGGCATCCAGCATTGCGGCCACCTCGGCGCGGGTGAACCAGCGTACGTCCGACATTTCCTGAGGATCGATCCTGATCTCGGATGAAGTCGCCTCGGCATAACAGCCGATCATCAGCGAATGCGGCATCGGCCACGGCTGCGATGCATGATAGCGCACGCGGCCGGTCTCGATCCCGGCCTCCTCGAACGTCTCGCGGCGCACGGCGTGCTCGATCGTCTCGCCGGGTTCGACGAAGCCGGCAAGGCAGGAATACATGCCCTCCTGAAAATGATGGCTGCGGCCGAGCAGGCAGAGATCGTTTTCGACATCCACCGTCAGCATGATCACCACCGGATCGGTGCGCGGGAACATGGTGTGATCGCAGGCCGTGCAGACGCGCTTGTAACCGCCGAGCCGTGTTTCCGTCGGCGCACCGCATTTGCCGCAGAACCGGTTGGCGGCATTCCAGGTCAGAACGCTGACGGCTTGCGCGACTTCACCGAGGATTTCACCCTCCAGCAACGCGTCTCGATAAAGCGCGCGGGCATCGGCAGGCTTGAAATGGCTGGCGAGATCATCCGCGGCGATACTGACCGGAACGGCAATGCGCGGCTCACCGTTTTCGCGGTAACCGAGCAGCACGGCATTGTCGAAATCCGGCTGCATGTCGGCCAGTTCATAGGCTGCAAACAATGGGTCGAGAACGCGATCCTCATGCTTGAGGATAAGTTTGGCGCCGGAAAAGGCAAGAATATGCGTTCCTTCGACCGCAAGCGCCTTCTCGATACAATCCTCGTTCCTGTATTCAGCCTGCCGGTCCAGCATATTGCCCGCAAAAGCCGTGAGGCTGCCGGGTTCGGGATGGGGCGCGTCGGTATCGAAAAGTGCCTTCGTCATGGGGAATTCACCGCATCGTGGGAATGGATCAGAGCGCCTGCGTCAGCGTCTCGACAAACTGCTGCATCTCGGTCTCGCCGCGCGGCTCGGCCGAACCATGGCCCCAGATCGGGCCGGGCCAGTTCGGGTCTCCTTCGAAGCGCGCGACGATATGGACATGGAGTTGACTGACGATGTTTCCAATTGCGGCGACGTTTATCTTTTTCGCCCCCGTCACGTTCTTCAGCGCCGCGGCAACCATGTTGGTCTCGAATGTCAGCAGTGCCTGATCGAGCGGCGTCAGCTCGAATATCTCGGAAATGCCGTTTCGCTGCGGCACCAGCATGACCCATGGCCAGCGACCATCCTTCATGACGCGCAATTGGCACAGGCCGGTGACAGTCGCGAGCACCGTGTCGCGCGCCAGACGCTCATCCAGTTCAAACGCCGCCATGGGAAATCCTCCGTTCACCTAGTCTTTTTATGAGGCGCGGAAACACCGCCCGCAGATTTTTACAGGCTTGGCTTGCATTTGCCAGCGTTATTGACGATATGAGCGGTGGGAGGTTGGTGGTGGACGAGCCACTCGCCAACCGGGTCAGGTCCGGAAGGAAGCAGCCCTAACGAGCCAGGCACGGGTCGCCGTGCCAGCCTCCCACCCTTCTCACTTTGGTCGCATTCCGGCGCGGTCACGATCGGCCGGTTCGGCCCGTACGCACTGGCGGTGACATGAGCGATACCGGGCCGACCTCGATCCAGACCTTTGCCGCCTCGCAGAACCCGACGGCCGGCAGCGGTTACCGGGTTCTGGCGCGTAAATATCGCCCAAAGGATTTTTCGGACCTGATGGTCGGCCAGGAGCCGATGGTCCGTACGCTGACCAATGCCTTCGAGACCGGCCGTATCGCCCAAGCATACATGCTGACCGGCGTGCGTGGTGTCGGCAAGACGACGACGGCGCGCATTCTCGCCCGCGGCCTCAATTACAAGACCTCGGAAATCGACCGTCCGACCATCGACCTGCGTGAACCCGGCGAACATTGCCAGGCGATCATGGAAGGCCGCCATGTCGACGTGATCGAGATGGACGCCGCTTCGCATACCGGTATCGACGATATCCGCGAAATCATCGAGCAGGTCCGCTACCGACCGGTTTCGGCGCGCTACAAGGTTTACATCATCGACGAAGTGCACATGCTGTCGACGCAAGCCTTCAACGGTCTGCTGAAAACGCTCGAAGAGCCACCGGAACATGTGAAATTCATTTTTGCGACCACGGAAATCCGCAAGGTTCCGATCACCGTCCTGTCGCGCTGCCAGCGGTTTGACCTGCGCCGCATCAGTGCCGCCGATCTGGTCGGTCTGTTCGGCACGATCGCGCAGAAGGAGGGCATTGCGGCCGAGCCGGAAGCGCTCGCCATGATCGCGCGTGCGGCCGAAGGCTCAGCGCGTGACGGCCTGTCTCTACTTGATCAGGCGATCGCGCATGGCGGCGGTCACGTGCAGGCCGACACTGTGCGCGGCATGCTGGGCCTTGCCGACCGCGCCCGCATCGTCGACCTTTTTGGCCATGTGGTGGCCGGCGACGTGACAGCGGCGCTAGCCGAGTTCACTGCCCAATACGAGGCCGGCGCGAACCCGGTCGTGGTGCTGACGGATCTCGCCGACTTCACCCATCTCGTTACCCGTTTCAAATATATACCCGATGCTGCCAACGATCCTTCGTTGAGCGAAGTCGAGCGCACGCGGGGTGCCGAATACGGACAGTCCGTTGCGGTAAGCACCCTGTCGCGCATCTGGCAGATGCTGCTGAAGGGCATTCCGGAAGCGGAAAATTCTTCACGCCCGGCCGGGGCGGCCGAAATGGTGCTGATCCGGCTCACGCATGCCGCCCACCTTCCCTCCCCGGAGGAAGCGGCGCGACGGATGCTGGATATCGCCAATGGCGGCGGCGAAGGTGTCGCTCCGCGTGGTGCACTGAGCGGCAATGGCGGTGGGTCGCATTCTATGCAATCTGCACCGATGACGCGTGCGCGCGCCATCGGCATGCCTCCGGGCGTCGGCACCAGTGGTGCGACAGCGCGCCTGCATGCCGTGCCGATGCCGGAACGGCAGGAAATGCCGGTAGGGCGCATCGAGCAGCAGCCAGCGGAAAAGGCCGCGCCGCAGGTATCGGTCAGTTCACTCAACGACATCGTCGATCTGTGTGCGAAGAACCGTGACGCCAAGCTGAAGGCGCTGGTGCGCAACTTCGTGCGACTGGTCAAAATCGAACCCGGCCGGTTGGACATGCGGTTGACCGATGGCGGCCCGGCTTCGCTGCCTGGTGAACTCGGCGTCAAGCTGAAGGAATGGACCGGTATTCACTGGGTCATATCGCTCAGCAAGGAAGAGGGATCGGCCACGCTGGTCGAGATCGACAATACGGCGCGTGAGACGCGTCTGGTCGACGCCCGTTCAGACCCGGATGTCATGGCCATTCTCGGCCAGTTTCCCGGCGCCAAGGTCATCGATGTGCGCATTCGCGCCGACGATACCTCCGACGAGGACGAGATTGCGGCCCCTCCGGCCGTGATCGAAACCGCCGAGGGCGATATTCTGCCCGGCGACGATATCGACACCGATCAATAAGGAAGATTGCTGATGCGCGACATCATGGGCATGATGGGCAAGGTCAAGGAAATGCAGGCCAAGATGGAGAAGATGCAGGCGGATATCGCCCTTCTCGAAGTCGAGGGCAAGTCGGGCGGCGGCCTGGTGACCGTGCGCCTGAACGGCAAGGGTGAAATGCTGGGCGTGAAGATCGATCCGTCGCTATTCAAGGAAGACGAGGTCGAGATTCTGGAAGATCTCGTCATCGCCGCTCACAAGGATGCCAAGGACAAGGCGGATGCTACAACGGCAGAAAAGACCCGCGAGCTGACGGCCGGCCTGCCGATCCCGCCGGGCATGAAGTTCCCGTTCTGATTTGACTTTCAGGCTATCGGCCCAGCTGGCCGGTTGCCTTGGACATCTCCCCGCCCGTGCGGGGAGACTTGCCGGCGGATGAATGAATACAGTCGCGGTTTGCGCCGCCCGAGTGTTTGAGAGGCTTTCATGACGCTGCCATCCATTCTGGTTTTTGCAACTGCCCTGTTCGTGGCGGCTGGTTCGCCTGGTCCGAGCATTGCGGCCCTGGTCGCGCGGGTCCTTTCCAAGGGCTGGCGCGACGTGCTGCCATTCGTTGTCGCGATGTGGGTCGGTGAGGCCATCTGGCTGTCCTTCGCCGTGGCCGGTCTTGCCGCAGTGGCCGAAAGTTTTCAGGCCGTTTTCGTCGCCATCAAATGGATCGGCGTTGCCTATCTCCTCTATCTCGCCTGGAAAATGTGGTTTGCTCCGGCGACCGTCGGGGGCGAGGACTTGCCGGAGAGCCGGTCGGCGACAAGGATGTTCTTTGCCGGTCTCGCGGTGACGCTCGGCAATCCCAAGATCATGATTTTCTACGTGGCGCTGCTGCCTTCCATCATCGACCTTGCCGGCGTGACGCTGACCGGATGGCTGGAACTGGTTGCCGCGATGCTGGTCGTGCTGGCCGCCGTCGATCTCGCCTGGATGACGCTGGCTGCTAAGGCGCGACAATTGTTGAAAAGCCCGCGTGCGGTCAGGATTTCCAACCGCATTTCGGCCGGGACCATGGCCGGCGCCGCTGCCGCAATCGCGTCGCGTTGAACGGCCGATCTCAGAACTTTGCCGGCTTTCCGGCCATGATGGCGGCGCGCATATCCGCGTGAATGGGTGCTGCGAGAAAGCGTTCAGCATCTTCTTCCCGCAACCGTTTGCCGAATTTTTCCAGCATTTCCGGGATCGGCACCTTGACGCCCTGGTGGCGGGCATGTTCGACAGCTTCGCCGGCCCTAGCCGTGCCGGCGCTGATAACGCGGCAATAGATGCCCGGCCGCATGGCTTGGCGATAGAGCTTCACGATCGAGGGCATTTCAAGGCGGGCAGCGAGCGTGGCGCAGGGCGTGCGCGCTGACGTGGCCTGCAGTTCAAGCCCGTTGGCGAAGACGAAGCGATCGCCGGCGCTGACCGTGCCATTTTCGAGACCTTGGATGACGAGATTTTCGCCGAACGTACCGGGCGAAAGGGTACGTCGCAACTGCTGTGACCACCAATCCATCGTCAGCGATCCTTCCAGCAGCACCGCCTGCTCCGGCCCGCCATGATATTTGCCGTTACAGACGGCATCGCCGACCACACCTTCGCTGTCGATCATCACGGAGGCGTTGGTGGCGACCTTGTTGATGCCGGTCTTGTAGGATTTCCCCGGCAGCTTTTCCGGGTGGCCGATGCAGACGGCGAGAAGTTTCATGCGATCCGGCCCGTTCCGTGATTCCGTTTGGCTGACATATGGGCTACAAGCGGCGCATGGCAAAACGCGTCACTGGTCCCGAAATCGAAAAACTCATCCAGCTTCTGGCCAAAGTGCCAGGACTGGGCCCCCGCTCCGCAAGGCGGGCAGCACTGCACCTCATCAAGAAGAAGGATCAGTTGCTTGGCCCGCTCGGGTCAGCGATGGGCGAGGCCTATGACAGGGTAAAGGTCTGCTCGCGCTGCGGCAATGTCGATACGATCGATCCCTGCACGGTGTGCACCGACGACCGGCGCGACCAATCGGTCATCATCGTCGTGGAAGACGTCTCCGACCTTTGGGCGCTGGAACGGGCGGGCGTGATGAATGCCGCCTATCATGTTCTGGGCGGCACGCTGTCGCCGCTCGATGGCGTCGGGCCAGACGATCTCAATATCAAGGCACTGATCGACCGGGTGAACGAAGGCGGCATCAAGGAAATCATCATCGCCGTCAACGCCACGGTCGAAGGGCAGACGACGGCCCATTATATCACCGACCGGCTGGCCGATCTCGGCGTTGCCATCACCCGGCTGGCGCATGGCGTGCCGGTGGGGGGCGAGCTCGATTATCTCGACGAAGGCACATTGAGTGCCGCACTTCGGGCACGCACGGCGATCTGAGGAGGTGCTTATGAAGACGAAACTGGCTGTAGCCCTGACCGGTGTTCTTGCTTTTCTTCCCCTCCCCGCGGCTGCGCAAAACAAGCCAGATGTCGAAAAGCAGTTCCAGCGATGGATCGTCGGCGATCTTTCCCCAGCTGCCAAAAAGGCCGGTGTCTCCGAGCGTACGATCAAGGCTGCATTCGATGGCGTATCGCTGAACTGGGATCTACCGGATCTGGTGCCGCCGGGCACGGCGCCGCCAAAGAAACAGGACCAAAGCCAGGCGGAGTTCTCCTCGCCCGGCGCTTACTTCAATGAGAAACGCCTGCAGGGACTGGCGGCGACCGGTCGGGGCCTCGCAAGCACCTATGGTTCAACGCTGAAAAAGATCGAAGCCGCTTATGGCGTGCCGGGCGAGGTGATCGTTGCCATCTGGGGCCGGGAATCCGGTTTCGGCAAGGCCCGTCTGCCCTATACGGCCGTTGAGGTTCTGGCCACAAAAGCCTTCATGTCCACCCGCAAGGACATGTTCCGCGAGGAACTTATCGCGGCCCTGCAGATGATTCAGCGTGGCGATGCCAGCGCTTCGACCATGAAGGGATCATGGGCCGGCGCGTTGGGCCAGCCGCAGTTCATGCCGACCAGCTACCTGAAATATGCCGTCGATTTCGATGGCGATGGCCGCGCCGATATCTGGAATTCGGTGCCGGATGCGCTCGCCTCGATCGGCCATTACCTGCAACAGGAAGGCTGGCAGCGCAATCGCGACTGGGGTTTCGAGGTTTCCATTCCGCAGAACGTCTCCTGCGCGCAGGAAGGACCGGATCTCGCCAAGCCGGTGTCCGCCTGGGCGGGCATGGGAATCGAACGGATCAGCGGCAAGGCGTTTCCGTCTGCCGATCTGAAGGCGGATGGCATGATGCTGGTGCCCGCGGGGCGTGGCGGACCGGAATTTCTGGTGACGCCGAATTTCTATGTCATCAAGGAATACAACAATTCCGACCTCTATGCGCTGTTCATCGGCAATCTGGCCGATCGCATCGCCTATGGTGCGGGACCGTTCCAGGCGAAATGGGGCGATGTCCGGAAAATGCTGCGCTCCGACGTTCTGGCCATGCAGAAGGCACTGGTCGCCAAGGGCTATGATGTCGGCAATGTCGATGGATTGCCCGGCTTCAAGACCCGCCGCTCGCTGGGCGACTGGCAGGCGAAAAGCGGGCTTGCTCAGACCTGCTATCCAGATGCTTCGTTGAAGGGGAAGTTACGATAGGCTGAGTTTCAGCCCTTCGTGGCCGGCGACAAAACCCAGCTTTTCATAAAAGCGGATCGCATCCGGCCGTGTTTTATCCGATGTAAGCTGGACGAGGCCACAGCCGCGTTCCTTTGCCTGTTCCATGGCCCATTCGATGAAACGAGAGCCCAGTCCACTGCCGCGATGATCGGCAGAAATGCGCACGCCTTCGATCTGAGCCCGCCACATGCCGGTGCGCGACAGACCGGGAATGAAGGAGAGTTGCAGGCATCCGGCCAAGCCGCCGTCGGGACTGACGGCAACGGCCATCAACTGGTTGGGATCGGCATCGATGGCTGCAAAGGCCGCCGTGTAACGCGCATCCACCGGATCGGACAGGATCTCGCGCGTCTGGCCGAGCTTGTCGTCAGCCAACATGTGGATGATGCCCAGCAGATCGACTTCGGTCGCCTTTCGAAAAGAAACGCTCGTCTGAGCCATCGCTAATCCTCAATGCTGCAAGTCGATCGGTGCCTTGTGAAAAATATCGTCGCGCGGCGGGATGGCCTGACGTTCGATCATGCGGTGGACGCGCGGGCCGACTTCGCCGGCATGCAGTTCGCGGATACGCTTCCAGACATCGGCATCCGCCTGGGTGCGGCGCTGGTTGTGGCGCACGTAATCGGCCCAGGTTGCGGTGTGATAGGTTTCCGTCCAGATGTCCGGATTTTCCAGATCGCGCATCAGCGTCCACTGGCGCGCACCGTCACGGATGCGGATGCGTCGGCGCTGTGACATCAATTCGAGAAACTCGGCCACGTCCTTTTCGCCGATAGTATAATCGATGAGTAGCACGATCGGGCCGCTTCGGGCCTTGAGGTCGAGGCGCAGAGAGGGTTCGCTGAAGGTATTGAGCGGATCGAGATTAAGGCTTTCGAACTGCGGCAGGCGCATGCGCAGGCCTATTGCCACGCCCACAAGCATGACCGCCGCGGAACAGAGAAACGCGATCGGTGCGCCATGCTCCTCGGCAACCAGACCCCACATCCAGCTGCCGCCGGCCATGCCGCCGAACACCGCGGTCTGATAGAGCGAGAGCGCGCGGCCGACGACCCAGCGCGGCGTCGACATCTGCACCGTCACGTTGAACAGCGACAGCGCCATCACCCAGCAGGCGCCGGGAATGAGCATGACGGCGGTGGTGACCCATGCGTTGGTGCTGAACGCGGTGACGACCGCGCTGACGGCAAAACCGCAAAACGACATGCGGACGATGGCTTCCGACGTGAACTTTTCGCGCAAGCTGGCATTGGCAAAGGCGCCGCCGATGGCGCCGATGCCGAAAGCGCCGAGCATGATGCCATAGGTAAGCGGGCCGCCGGAGACGAGGTCACGGGCAACGATCGGCAGAAGCGCCAGGATGATGCTGGTGGAAATGCCAAAGATGAAGGAGCGGAACATCACATTGAGGATGTTCGGCGACATCGCCACATACCCGATGCCGGCGGAGATGGCGCGCAGCATGGTTTCACGGGGCAGTTTTGTCTTGATATATTGTGGCCGCCAGCGTGCAAGCGCGTAGATCAGCGCCAGATAGCTGACCGTATTTGCGGCAAAAGCCGCCGCGGCGCCTGCGCCCGCGACAATGGCGCCGCCAATAGCCGGGCCGACGCTGCGGGTAATGTTGAAACCGACGCTGTTGAGCGTGACGGCAGCCGGCAGAATGTCGCGCGGCACCATATCTCCCACGGAAGCCTGCCAGGAAGGGTTGTTGAGCGCCACGCCGCAACCGATCAGGAAGGTGAAGGCGAGCAGCGACCACGGCGTCAGCACGCCGAGATAGGCACAGAGCGTCAGCAGCGACGAGACGACCAGCATGAAGATCTGCGCCGTCAGCATGATGCCGCGACGATTGTAGTTATCGGCCAATGCGCCCGAGATCAGCGAGAACAGCATGATTGGCAGCGTCGTCGACGACTGCACCAGCGCCACCATGTCCTGCGACGTGCTGATCGAGGTCATCATCCAGGCAGCGCCCACCGCCTGGATCAATCCGCCGAGATTGGAGGAGATGCTGGCGAACCAGACCGTGCGAAATGTCTGGTGGCTGAAAGGCGCGAGAGGCGACACCCGATCGGGCACTGTGCTGTTCCTGAATGATTCTTGTTATACGCTAACCTAGAGACATGGTGCATCAGGGCAAGCCGAAACACAGGCCCTCGGTCAGATGGTTTAGGCGCGGCTAAAGCGTTGATCGTACAACCCTTGCAATCTGGCGGATCGAGGCGTATATAGCATTTAAATTCTTGATCGTCTGATGAAGGGTGGGCCCGCAAGGACCCGCTCTTTTTTATTAGCCGGTCGCGGGAGAAGCATCGCACGCAAGCGATAACACGCCGGATAAAACATGCAGCCAACCGAACGCGAGCCGCGTCTCATCGTCGAGACGGGCCTTGACCTCAGGATCGCAGAAATCATCGAACCCACGCTTGTTGGCATGGGTTTCCGTCTGGTGCGCGTGCGCATGATGAATCAGAACGGCATGACGCTGCAGATCATGGCCGAGCGCGAAGACGGCACGATGGATGTCGAAGGCTGCGAAGCCGTGTCCACCGCGATTTCGCCGGTTCTCGATGTGGAAGATCCGATCGATCGGGAGTATCATCTGGAAGTGTCGTCGCCGGGCATCGACCGCCCCATGGTGCGCAAGTCCGATTTCGCCCGCTGGACCGGTCATCTCGTCAAGGTTGAAACCTCGATCCTGGTCGACGGCAAGAAGCGTTTCCGCGGCAAGATCGGCGAGACCGATGAAGACGGTTTCGTGCTCGAGCGCGATCAGGTGGCCTACGGCGAAGAGCCGCGCGTGACCATTCCGTTCTCGGCGCTGGCCGAAGGCAAGCTGATCCTGACGGACGACCTGATCCGCGACGCGCTGAAGGCCGACAAGCTTGCAAAGCAGGCGGCCAACCAGAACGACGACGAAGACGAACAAGACGCCGAATAACGAACGAAACCCTGCCCTTTTAGGCAGACAGCATTTCGACCTACGGAGACCAACGACTATGGCAGTGAGTGCGAACCGGCTTGAACTTCTGCAGATCGCAGATGCAGTTGCGCGCGAAAAGGTCATCGACCGCGAAATCGTTCTGGCCGCCATGGCCGACGCGATCCAGAAGGCCGCACGTTCGCGCTACGGCTCTGAGACCAACATTCGCGCCGACATCAACTCGAAGACCGGCGAAATCCGCCTGCAGCGTCTTCTCGAAGTGGTCGAGGTTGCCGAAGACTACGGCACGCAGATCCCGCTGGAACTGGCACGCGACCGCAATGTCGACGCCAAGCTCGGTGACTTCATCGCCGACCCGCTGCCGCCGATGGACTTTGGCCGCATCGCCGCACAGTCGGCCAAGCAGGTCATCGTGCAGAAGGTGCGCGAAGCCGAGCGTGACCGCCAGTTCGACGAGTTCAAGGACCGTATGGGCGAAATCGTCAACGGCACCGTCAAGCGCGTCGAATACGGCAATGTCATCGTCGATCTCGGCCGCGGCGAAGGCATCATCCGTCGCGACGAGATGATCCCACGCGAAAACATGCGTTACGGCGACCGCGTTCGCGCCTACGTTTACGACGTGCGTCGCGAACAGCGCGGCCCCCAGATCTTCCTGTCGCGTACGCATCCGCAGTTCATGGTCAAGCTTTTCACCATGGAAGTGCCGGAAATCTACGACGGCATCATCCAGATCAAGTCGGTTGCCCGTGATCCGGGTTCCCGCGCCAAGATTGCCGTTATCTCGAACGATAGCTCGATCGATCCGGTCGGCGCCTGCGTCGGTATGCGTGGTTCGCGCGTTCAGGCCGTCGTCGGCGAACTTCAGGGCGAAAAGATCGACATCATTCCGTGGTCTCAGGATCCGGCCTCCTTCATCGTCAACGCCCTGCAGCCGGCTGAAGTCGCCAAGGTCGTTCTCGACGAAGATGCGGAACGCATCGAAGTGGTGGTTCCGGACGAGCAGCTGTCGCTGGCCATCGGCCGCCGCGGCCAGAACGTCCGCCTCGCATCGCAGCTGACCGGCTGGGATATCGACATCATGACGGAAGCCGAAGAGTCGGAACGCCGTCAGAAGGAATTCAACGAACGCACCAACCTGTTCATGGAAGCCTTGGACGTCGACGAAATGGTCGGCCAAGTGCTGGCTTCGGAAGGTTTTGCCGCCGTCGAGGAACTGGCTTACGTCGAACTCGACGAAATCGCCTCGATCGACGGTTTCGACGAAGACACCGCCAACGAAATCCAGACGCGCGCCAAGGAATTCCTGGAGCGTATCGAAGCCGAAAACGACGCAAAGCGCGTGGCGCTCGGCGTTGCCGACGAGCTGAAGCAGATTGATGGCCTCAACGCCCAGATGCTGGTGGCACTCGGCGAAGAAGGCATCAAGACGGTCGAGGATTTTGCCGGCTGCGCAGCCGATGATCTCGTCGGCTGGTCGGAGCGCAAGGACGGTGAAACCAAAAAGTTCGAAGGCACGTTCTCCAAGTTCGACGTGTCGCGCGTCGAGGCGGAAAACATGATCGTGCAGGCCCGTTTGCTGGCCGGCTGGATCACCGAAGCGGATCTGGCTGCCGAGCAGGAAGCCGAGGTTTCGGAGGAGGCGGAAGCCGCTGGACAGGAATGATTGCCGAGGCTTCTGCCAACGGTGATCACGAGGATCAGGGCGCGGACGAGGTTTTCAACGACCGCACCTGTATCGTGACACGCGAGGCCGGATCGCCGGAAACGCTGATCCGCTTCGTGGCCGGCCCCGACGGGACGGTGGTTCCCGACCTGAAACGCCAGTTGCCCGGTCGCGGCTGCTGGGTGAAGGCGGAACGGGCTCTGGTCGAAAAGGCCGTGGCCCGCAAGATCTTTGCACGCGCCCTCAGAACAGAGGTGCGTGCGGAGCCGGAACTGCCGGCACTGGTCGATCAGCTTCTGGTCGCCCAGGTGGCCGGGATGATGAACATGGCCCGCAAGGCAGGCCAGTTCGTGACCGGCGCGACGAAAGTGGATGCCGCCGTTCGTTCGGGCGAGGCTCTGGCCGTGTTTCACGCGACCGATGCCGCCGCGGATGGCGTGCGCAAGATCGACCAGGCCCGCAAGGCCTGGCGGCTCGGTAACGACCTGGAAGAGGAGATCCCTTCCTTCGCGTTGTTTACCGCGGCCGAAATGGACGACCTGATGGGCCAGAATGCTTTTATCCATGCCGTGGCGCTTGCAGGCCAGGCGGGTGAAGGTGTAGTGAAACGCGCAACCATGCTCGAAACGTACCGTCGTGGCGGTCCTTCCGGAGCAAATGGCGGCGCTGGCCGGTCAGAAACATGACACGGTTACCGGCAAAGGCCGGCTGCCGCATTGAACGACGTGTATTGAAACACAGGCTCTGATGTTCCTCATCCGGTCCTGTGCGAAGGAACAGGAACGGAATGACCGACAACAAAGACGACAAGACAATCGGCATGAAGAAGACCCTCACCTTGAAGCCTTCAGGGATGAGCCAGGGAACCGTGCGCCAGGACATGGGGCGCGGCCGTACGAAGTCGGTCGTCGTCGAAACGGTGAAACGCCGCCCGACCCGCCCGCAGGACGAAAAGCCGATCACCCCGATCACGACGCCGGCGGCACCGCGTGCGGAAACCCATGCGACGACGCCTGCTGCCAATGCGGCGGCAGCGCCGCGCCCGGCAGCCCCTGCCCCGCAGCAAAACCAGACGCGCGTGCACCAGCAGACGCAGGCGCATCGCCCGGCCCCCACGCCGGTTCGCCAGCCCGAGCGCCCGCGTGGCGCCGTGCTGCACGACCTGTCGGCCAGCGAAATGGATGCCCGTCGTCGCGCCCTTGTCGAGGCGCAGGCGCGTGAAGTCATCGAAGCGCAAAAGCGCGCCGAGGACGAGGCTCGTCGCAAGGTCGAGGAAGAACAGCGCCGCATCGAGGCCGAGGCTGAAGCCGCGCGCATTGCCGCCATGCCGAAGCCCGAGCCGGTGGAAGAGCCGGTCGTGGAAGCTGCCGCTGAACCGGCGACCGCGCCGGCCGCTACGCGCTCCCAGGAAAACCGCCCGCAGGTTTCGCGTCCCGCAGCACCCGGCAGCGCTCCGGCAATGCCGGGCCGCCGCAATGCCGGCGAAGACGACGATCATCGCGGCCCGGCCCGTGGCGGTCCGAACCGCGGCAAGGCGCCGGTTGCCATTCCGGCAAAGGCGCCAGCACGTCCGAAGGCAGATGAAGGTCGCCGCCAGGGCAAGCTGACGATCACCGCAGCCAGCACGGACGACGACGGCAACGCTCGTGGCCGTTCGATGGCCGCCATGCGCCGCCGTCAGGAGAAGTTCCGCCGCAGCCAGGTTCAGGAAACCCGCGAAAAGGTCATCCGCGAAGTCATCCTGCCGGAAACGATCACCATTCAGGAACTGTCGCAGCGCATGTCCGAACGCGCCGTCGACGTCATCAAGTACCTGATGAAGGAAGGTCAGATGATGAAGCCGGGCGACGTCATCGACGCCGACCTGGCAGAACTCATCGCAAGCGAGTTCGGCCACACCGTCAAGCGCGTCTCGGAA
This sequence comes from Neorhizobium sp. NPDC001467, assembly GCF_050275975.1. Classification (NCBI taxonomy): domain Bacteria; kingdom Pseudomonadati; phylum Pseudomonadota; class Alphaproteobacteria; order Hyphomicrobiales; family Rhizobiaceae; genus Neorhizobium; species Neorhizobium sp. NPDC001467. The sequence goes on from NZ_JBNNPS010000006.1 coordinate 225,525, forward strand.
TCTGACGTTGAAGAGGGCATTTTCGACAAGGCCGATGTTGCCGGCGAAATGGTCTCGCGTCCTCCGGTGGTCACCATCATGGGTCACGTCGACCACGGCAAGACCTCGCTGCTCGACGCCATCCGTCAGGCAAACGTAGTCTCCGGCGAAGCCGGTGGTATTACCCAGCATATCGGTGCCTATCAGGTCGAACAGAACGGCCAGAAGATCACCTTCATCGACACCCCCGGCCACGCCGCCTTCACGGCCATGCGTGCCCGCGGTGCGCAGGCGACGGACATCGCGATCCTGGTGGTTGCAGCCGACGACAGCGTGATGCCGCAGACGATCGAGTCCATCAACCATGCCAAGGCAGCCGGTGTTCCGATCATTGTGGCAATCAACAAGATCGACAAGCACGAAGCCAAGCCGGACAAGGTCCGCCAGCAGCTTCTGCAGCACGAAGTCTTCGTTGAATCGCTGGGCGGTGAAGTGCTCGATGTCGAAGTGTCGGCCAAGAACCGCACCAACCTCGACAAGCTGCTCGAAGCCGTGCTTCTGCAGGCCGAAATTCTCGACCTCAAGGCGGATCCGAGCCGTACTGCCGAAGGTACGGTCATCGAAGCCCAGCTCGACCGTGGCCGCGGTGCGGTTGCCACCGTGCTCGTCCAGAAGGGTACGCTGAAGCCGGGCCAGATCATCGTCGCCGGCGACCAGTGGGGCCGCGTCCGCGCCCTCGTCACCGACAAGGGTGATCACGTCAAGGAAGCAGGGCCTGCCATGCCGGTCGAGATCCTCGGCCTTTCGGGTACGCCCGCTGCCGGTGACCGCTTCGCCGTCGTCGAAAACGAAAGCCGTGCTCGCGAGATTTCCGAATATCGCCAGCGTCTGGCACGCGACAAGGCGGTCGCCCGCCAGTCCGGTCAGCGCGGTTCGCTCGAACAGATGATGAGCAAGCTGCAAAACACCGGCTTCAAGGAATTCCCGCTGGTCATCAAGGGTGACGTGCAGGGTTCGGTCGAAGCGATCATCGCATCGCTCGACAAGCTTGGCACCGACGAAGTACGTGCGCGCATCGTCCACTCGGGCGCCGGCGCCATCACGGAATCGGACATTTCGTTGGCCGAAGCATCGGACGCCGCCATCATCGGCTTCAACGTCCGCGCCAATGCCCAGGCCCGCTCCGTTGCCGACCGCAACGGCATCGACATCCGCTACTACAACATCATCTACGATCTGGTGGATGACGTGAAGGCTGCGATGTCTGGCCTGCTTTCGCCGGAACGCCGCGAAACCTTCCTCGGCAATGCCGAGATCCTGGAAGTCTTCAACATCACCAAGGTCGGCAAGGTTGCCGGTTGCCGTGTCGTCGAAGGCAAGGTCGAGCGTGGTGCAGGCGTCCGTCTGGTTCGCGATAACGTCGTCATCCACGAAGGCAAGCTCAAGACGCTCAAGCGCTTCAAGGACGAAGTGTCGGAAGTGCCGATGGGTCAGGAATGCGGTATGGCCTTCGAGAACTACGAAGACATTCGCGCCGGAGACACGATCGAGTGCTTCCGCGTGGAACACATTACCCGCACGCTCTGAGCGTGGCGGAAACACGATGAGAAAGCCGTCCGTGATTTTTCACGGGCGGCTTTTTGGTGTCTGTCGTAGGCGCGCGGGCATCCAGCCGGCACTGCCATCCGTCGCATGGCCCCGTTCTAACGGGCTTCGGACACCGCTGGCGAACAAGCGCATTTTACCGTAGCGCAACAATTTATTGTTGCCAAATGTAGTCAAGTTTACTATCGGGTAACCGAACGGTACGAGCGTCGCCTGCGGCATGTTCGCTGACGGATCGAATGCGACGACGCATTCTCCCGGGCATGGCACACGATGGGATGCATCGTGCAAGCCTGTTTCGAGTCCGGAGTGTTTCTGAATGTCCATCGCCGAAAACCGATTTTCGACCAGCCGTGGCCGCGGCGTGCACCTAATGTCCTGCACGGCGCTGATCGCCATGACGCTGATGACGGCATCGGCCAATGCGCAAACACCCCAGACCGATACGTCAACGACGTCGGCTCCGCAGCAGGGCACAGCTTCCGGCACGGCGGCACCGGCCACGCCCCCGCCTACTGACGCCGCCCAGCCAACCCCGGCCACGCCGAGTGCTCCGACCGGTCGCCTGCCGCAGGCAGTCACGCAGCCGTCAGAAGCCGCGCAGGGACAGTCCCCGGCCCCCGCAAACCCAACGCCACAGGCGCCGGCAGCACCGACGGATCAGGCCGCCCCGACCCAGCCGCAGACATCTGCGCCAGCACAGGCCGGGAACGACGCCGTCCCGGCGGCAACGCCTGCGCCCGCAGCCAGCCAGCAGCCAGCGCAGGACCTGAATGCCCAGCCAAGTGCAAATGCGCAGCCAGCACAACCTGGGGCCGAACCGCCGGTTACCGAACTGGCGCCAACCGATGATGCACCGCGCGCTGACCTGCCGCACGATCTTTCCCCCTGGGGCATGTTCATGCAGGCCGACTGGGTGGTCAAAGGCGTCATGATCGGGCTCGCCATTGCTTCGCTCCTGACCTGGACGGTATGGTTTGCAAAGACGCTTGAACTGGCAGGTGCGCGGGCGCGCGCCGGGCGAACGATCAAGGCGATCCGCAACGCCCGTACGCTCGCCGAAGCCGTAAACGCGACCGAAGGTCGTGGTGGTCCAGCCGCTGCCATGCTGCGCGCCGCCGCCGAGGAAATGGAAGTGTCCGAAGCTGCGATCGAACATGCCGATGGCGACGGCGTGAAGGAGCGCGTCTCGTCCGTCCTCAGCCGGATCGAGGCTTTTGCCGGACGCCGCATGGCCCGCGGCACCGGCATCCTGGCGACAATCGGTTCCGTCGGTCCGTTCGTCGGACTATTCGGCACCGTTTGGGGCATCATGAATTCCTTCATCGGCATTTCCGAATCCAACACCACCAATCTTGCCGTCGTGGCTCCCGGTATCGCCGAAGCGCTGTTGGCGACTGCAATCGGTCTCGTGGCGGCCATTCCGGCCGTGGTGATCTACAACCTGTTCGCGCGCTCCGTTACCGGTTACCGCCAGCTTTTGGCCGATGCCGCTGCCGGCGTCGAGCGCCTTGTCAGCCGTGACCTCGATTTCCGCAAGATCCCGCCAGGCGGTCGCGCCAAGCCGGTTTCGCTGGTGGCCGGGGAGTAAGATCATGGCTGGCGGCATCCGCGAACACCACGGCGAGGAAATGGCCGAGAACCACGAGATCAACGTGACGCCGTTCATCGACGTGATGCTGGTCCTGCTGATCATTTTCATGGTGGCCGCGCCTCTTGCCACCGTCGACGTTAATGTTGATCTGCCCGCCTCCACGGCCAAGCCGGCCGAGCGTCCTGACGAACCGATGTATCTGACGGTCAAGGAAGATCTGAGCCTTAACCTCGGCAACGACGTCGTCTCCCGCGAGGAACTGGGCAACACGCTGGACCGTCTGACCGGCAACAAGCGCGATACGCGGATTTTCCTGCGAGCCGACAAGATGGTCGATTACGGTCATTTCATGGAAGTGATGAACCTGCTGCGCGATGCGGGCTACCTCAAGATCGCGCTTGTCGGTCTCGAAAGCCTGCCCGCCCCGATCCCTTCGCAGGGCAGTGCGGCTTCCAACCCGGTTCCCGCGGCGTCCGGACCCGCCCCCGCCGGAGGTGCCGCCCCGTGAATTCGGCAATCTTCAATCCGACGCCGTCCGGGCGGCTGGGAGAGGCGGCCCTGTGGGGAACGGCTGGCCTGGTTGTGCTCGCCCTGCATATCGGGGCCGGCTTCTATCTGATGCGCTCGCCGGATGTTGCCGCGGGCGAGAACGCGCCGCCGCCGGCCATCATGATCGAACTGGCACCGGAGCCCGAAGCAGCCATTCCGGAAGAAACGCAGATCTCCGAACAGGTGGAGGATGCACCGGAAGTCGAAAGCGAGGTCGCGGAACCTGAGGAACCGCTCCCGGAGCCGCCGCAGGAGGTGACGCCGCCTGAACCGACGCCACCGGAGCCGGTGATCGAGGAACCGCCACCTGAGCCGGAACCCGCACCCGAACCGGTGCAGGAGGTAACCGAGAGCGTGCCCGAGCCCCTACCGGAACTGCCGCCGGAACCCCAAGTCGACCCGGTCGTGCAGGAACAGATGGCGGCGCTCGACAATGTCGAAGTACCGCTGCCGGTCATGCGTCCTCCCGAACCCGTTGTGAAGAAGCCGGAAGAGCCGGTGAAGAAGAAGGTGGCCGAAAAGCCGCGCCCGAAAAAGCAGGTACAGGCTTCCAAGGCGAGCGAGAAGGCCAAGATCGAAGCCAGCCCATCTGACCGCACGGCAGCGCAGCAGACCTCGAACAGCACCGCAAGTGCGCCGTCGATCTCGCCGCAACGCTGGCAAGGCCGGCTCGCCGCTCATCTGGAGCGCAGAAAGAAATATCCTGCGGCCGCCCGTGCGCGCCGCGAGGAGGGCACGGCCTCCGTGCGGTTCCAGATCGACAACAGCGGCAATGTCCTGTCCGTCTCCTTGTCGCGCTCGTCCGGTTCGCAGGCGCTTGACCAGGAAGTCCTGGCCTTGCTCAAGCGGGCCTCGCCGGTGCCCGCCCCCCCCGTCGGCGTTAACAAGACGATCACGGTGCCGATCCGCTTCACCATGCGCTGAAATTGCCGCCGCTGCCCCTCGACGGTGTCAGGGCGGCGGTAGCGTTTCCCACCGCTCCTTGATAGGTCTTGCTGCATCGCGAAAGGTGCAGGTCATGAACATATCACTGGCGCAAGCCGAACAGCTCGTTTCTTCCGTCTTCGTTCAAAACGGCATGGAAGCCTCCAGCGGGCTTTCGGTCGCCCGCGCGCTTGTTCAGGCCGAAGCGGCCGGACAAGGCGGCCATGGCCTGCGGCGTGTTCCGGCTTACGTGAAACAGGTCCGCAGCGGCAAGGTGGACGGTCGCGCCCGACCGCTGACAGACCGTCCCAGGCCGGCAGTCCTGACCATCGATGCAGCGCATGGCTTTGCCTATCCGGCCCTCGACCTCGCCGTGCAAATGTTGCCGGAAATTGTGCGCGAACAGGGGATCGCCCTTGCTGCGGTCCATCGTTCTCATCATGCCGGCGTAATGGCGCTGACGGTGGAGCGGTTCGCCGAACAGGGCCTGGTGGCGATGATGTTTGCCAATGCGCCAGCGGCCATGGCACCTTGGGGCGGCCGGACACCGCTCTACGGCACCAACCCGATCGCCTTCGCGGTGCCCGTGGCGGGAAGCGAACCACTGGTCATCGACCTTGCACTTTCCAAAGTGGCGCGTGGCAAGGTGATGGCGGCGCACCAGAAGAACGCGCGTATTCCCGAGGACTGGGCCTTCGATACGGACGGCCGCCCGACCACAGATGCGGCAGCGGCCTTGAAGGGCACGATGGCGCCAAGCGGCGGCGCAAAAGGTGCGGCTTTAGCCCTGATGGTCGAAGTTCTGGCCGCCGGACTGACAGGAGCCAATTTTTCCTATCAGGCAAGTTCACTCTTCGACGAACACGGCCCCTCCCCGGCGCTCGGTCAGATGATCATCGCCATCGATCCGAATGCTGCCAGCGGTGGCGGCACGACCGAACGGATGGCGGCGCTTGCCGCGGAGATGGCGCGTGACGAGGGTGTGCGGCTTCCGGGCCGCCGTGGGCGCGGCTTGCGGCAGGCAGCGCTGGAAACCGGCCTGACGATCGAGGATGACGTGATGGCATCGATTGCGGCTCTCGGTTGACCCAAAAGAAAGGTGGTCGGCTCAGGCCCTGAGCGCCTGCGCCGGCGACTGGCGATAGGCGAGCAGGGCCGGTACGGCCGCTAACACGGCAGAAAGCGCGAAAAGAATTGCCGCAAGCCGCCCATCTTCCCGGGAAAAACCCACTGGCAGGATGACACCGCTTTTCGCAGTAAACATCTGCGCGCCGATATGGGCTGCACCCAATCCCAGCAGAAAGCCGAGGCCGATACCGATGGCGACCAGCAGGAAAAGCTCGAGCCAGACAATCAGGAAGACGGCGCTGCGCGGTGCGCCGAAGGCACGCAGGGCGCCGATCTGGCGGCGGCGCTGACCCACGTGAATGACGGTAACCAGGACGAGGGCCGCGGCGACCAGACCCTGCGACCCGGCGGCAACAGCGCTGAGGACGGTCTTGGCATCACCGAGCGTGGCATAGAGACTGGTGAGAACTTCGCCCGGAAACACGCCGATCGTCGATCCCGAGCGATATTCCTGACGCAGCCGATAGGCATCGGCGATCGTCCTGGGCTTGACCAGTATGGCCGGCAGGCCTGGCGTGGCCGGACCGAAAATCTCGACGATGGGCGCATCGGCTTCGATGCTGCCGTGACGGTCTTCCTCAACATGTTTCGAGGAGGCCGCACCTAGCGCGAAAGCGTATTTGTGGTCCTGTTGCTGCGCAGCCGGCCGAGCGGCAGGCTGGGCTGACTCCTCTGCATTATTTGCGTCACGATCCGCCTGTGCGTGACCTTCATCGCCGTGGCCGTGGCCAAGGTTGTGAACATGCCAGACGGCCTGGATCGGCACCAGAATAGCGCGATCCCAAGGCGTGCCGGTCGGTCTTAGCTTGCCGACTACCTTGTAGGCAGCGCCCGCATGGGTATGCCCCCCGGTTTCGGCCGTGCCGTGCATGGGCTTGATTTGCGCACCGACGGTGAGATCAACCGCTGCACCAAGCACGGCCTCGCCTTCCAGCGCAAAGATCTTGCCTTCGGAAAAACCCGCCGTCGTTCCACTGATCAGGCTCGTGGTCGTGCCAATGATCGGATAGCCGCCAAAGGAATCACCGAAACCGACCGGTGCCGCCCAGGATACGCGCGGATCGGCTGCCAGCTTCGTCAATACGGACCCCTCTACCAGCGGCAGCGGGGCGGCCTGCAGGAAGATGGAAGAGAGCACCAATTGGGTCTCGCTGCCGGCCGCGCCGACCACCAGATCGAACTTGTCTGCCGCGCGCGCACTGCCCAGACGAAGCGAGCGCTCCTGCAGGGTAACCGCAACGCCCAGAGCCGTCGCAAGCGCAACCAGAAGGACGACGACGGCGCCCCCCAGCCAGAGACGCCGCAGGTCGGCAAGAATGAAGCGGATCATGCCGCAATCCCCGTGGTGGATACGTCCCCGACGATCCGACCGCTGTTTAATGAGAGACGGCGTCCGAGACGGTCGACGAGCCGCTGGTCATGGCTGGCGACGATGAGCGTTGAACCGGCATCGGCGGCGACGGAAAGAAGCAGGTCGCCGACAGCTTCGCCGCTTTCAAGATCAAGACTGGCTGTCGGTTCATCGGCAACGATGACGCCGGGCTTGCGCAAAAGCGCGCGGGCAATGGCCACGCGCTGCATTTCACCACGCGACATGGTCTCGATATGTTGCTCGTGGCGCTTCAGGCCGACCGTTTCGAACAGCGTGCGGGCGCGCGCGACGAGGGTGGCATCGGCGACGCGCGCCAGGCGCGCCGGGAGGAGGATGTTCTCCAGCGCCGAGAGGCCGGGAAAGAGATGAAAATCCTGCATGACGAGGCCGATATTTGCCGCCCGCCAGCGATCCCGCTTCCCTTCGGACAGATCTGCAAGATTCTGATCGCCCCACTGAACGCGCCCTTTGAGGATGCGTTCAAGGCCGGAAATGATGTTGATCAGCGTGCTCTTGCCCGAGCCGGAACCGCCTGTCAGCGCAACGTGGCTGCCCGCGGCGATTTCCAGGTCTTTGATCTCAAGAACCGGTGCTGCCAGACCCGGAAAGGTGACGGCGAGATTTTCGATTTTCAGCGGCAACATGTTTCAAACCGTGGCGTATTCGGCCTGGCGGATGCGCAGGAGGCTGACGAACCCCGTCTCCGGGTCCGTCCACGAGCCCATCTCCAGCTTGCCGCGCACTTCGATCGTCTGGCTGGGCTGGGTGAAGGTCTGCTTTTCGCCGAGATAGACGACGACGATATTGTCCGGCCAGTCGCTGTCGGTGGAGCAGAAGGGGCAGATTGACATCGGGATTTCGGTGAGCACGAAAAACTGAGCCTCAGCCTTTAGCGGAGGCGCCATGAAGCCGCGCATGGCGATTTGCCTGCCGTTCAGCTGTCTGACCTTTTCGGAAAACTCCAGTCCCAGCACGCTGATCTTCCCATAGAGCTCGTCAAACGTGATGTCACTGTCGGCGGCCTGCGTGCGGGTGCCGGTGGCCAACAGAGGCAGACCGGCGATGAGGCCCAAAGTCATGGTCTGAAGGGCCTGGCGGCGATTGAAACGCGCCTGATCCGGCTTGCTCATGACCATTCTCCTTTCTGGAACTGTCTCCGGCATCGTGATCCCAACGCATGGACGATGCAAGAGCGGCAAGAACAAGGGCACGCCACGAAAGCGTGCCCTTGCTCATGTCAGGTCCTAGTTGGTCTGCTTTGCGCCGAGAGCGAAAGCTTCTGCCAGACCCTTGTAGACGTCGCTCTGCTCCATGTAGCCACGGAAGCCTTCGGCGCCGGGGCCCTCTGCCTGCAGAACGATGTCGTCAACAGCATGAACGCCGCTGTCCGCGCTCTTCGGGATGATGCCGGTGACGAGAACTGCACCGGGAACGTCCTTGTACTGCTCGTTGGCGACGTATTCCTTCCTTTCGTTCTGGATAGCCGGCGCGAACGGGCCGTCCAACTTCGGGCGGAAGGTTTCGTAATGGTCCGGGCCGTTATTGGCGTTGAGGAACAGGCGACGCGAAACGTCGACCTTGTCCGGGTAGCCGTCGCCGTTCTTGTCCTCGTAATTTGGGAAGCCGGCCTCGGCGTAGGTGCCGACCTTTTCGCGCATGTCGGTGCCCGGCTTATCGTCATCGACGGTGCCGATAATGGAAACGCCATGGGTATGGTCGCCGGTCACGACGATCAGCGTATCGGGGTTCTTGGCCGCAAATTCCTGGGCGACACCGACTGCCTTGTCGAATTCGATCGTGTCGACGACGGCGCGATCCCAGTCGAGCGGGTGGGACATCTTGTCGACGTTCGCCGCTTCAACCATGAGGAAGAAACCCTCCGGGTTCTTCGACAGGGTGTCGAGAGCAGCCTGGGTCATTTCGACGAGACCCGGCTGTTCCGGGAATTTTCCGACGGTGCCCTTCTTGAGGAACTCGCGGTCGAGCGTGGTGTCCATGTTGCCGGTGTGGAACAGACCTAGGATCTTGCCGTCGTTTGCGCCGGCGGCCGTTGCCAGTTCGTCCTTGCTGGTTGCCAGTGTGTAACCGGCTTCCTTGAACATGGCGATATAGTCCTTGTCGTCCTTGCGCTTCGAGCCGGCAGTGGCCTGCGGCAGGAAGTAGGCCGAACCGCCGCCCAGCACGACTTCCGGCTTGACGTCGAACAGCATGCCATTGATCTCGGCCTTGTCGCCACGCTTGCGGGTGTGGGCGACGATGGCTGCCGGGGTGGCGTCCTGCAGTTCGGCCGTCGAGATGATGCCGATCGACTTCTTCGTCTGGCGACGCAGGGCTTCGGCGATGTTTTCGACCTTCGGGTCGTCCATCGAGGACGGGGTACGGTCGGCATAGACGCCGATGGCGTTCACGGCGGTCTTGTGACCGGTCATGTAGGCCGACATGGTATTGGCGCTATCGGTTGCGACGGCGTCGGTGGCCGAGGTGCCGATGAAGGCGACCGGCGGCACATCATCCATGTGGAGGCGGCCATTGGCCTTGCCCTCGGTCATGCCCTTGGACATGATGCGGGCAGCGGTGCGGTGGGCGACAGAAAGACCGTCGGCGATCAGGAAGATGACGTTTTTGGCCTTGGCCTGGGCAGGCGTACCATAGACGTTCCAGGTGACGTTCTTGGTTTCCGAACCGGCAGAAACCTCGACCTTGTAGTCACCGGCATTGGCGATGGTAACGCCGCGCAGGATGACGGCCGAACCGAGGACCTTGTCCTTGTTCTTTTCTTCGGCCACGAACTCGACTTCCTTGCCGAGAGCGGCCTTGTAGTCCTGGCCGTTGACGGTGATTTTCACGTCTTCCGGCTTCACGACGGCATCAAACTCGACTTTGAAGTCGAAAGGCGAGCCGGACAGGATCGTAGCACGATCAAGCGGGAAGATTTCGGCGGCCTGGGCGGCGCCGGCAAGAACGGTCGTAGCGACCAGGGCGGCAAGAATTTTGCGCATGGTGGAACCTCGCTGAGGAGTTGCAAATGTGAAGGCGAGGTGCGGTATATCGGCGCGGGATGACACTTACGTGACGTCGCAAGACCGGGAGATGAGAAGCGGAATAGATTCGGGCTCGTTACCCATCAGTACGGTGGGCAAAAACGAAAAAGCCTGCCGCGGGAGGAGGTGCGGCAGGCTTTAAACTTGACCGACAACTGGGAGGAGGAGGATGTTGTCGATCCGTATCGGGCGGCACTGGGAGGAGGAGTGTGCCGCTTCGATGTGATCCTTATAGCTATGCTTCTCACGAAAGGGAAACGTGTTTGTTGCAACGCAGCAATGCGTCTGGTGCAAGCCTGCTTGTTTTTATGTCACGAAACAGGGCAAAGGGCGTTATGAATGGATCACAACGAGATCCCCCAGCAAGTACGCAGACCCGAGACAAGGATAAGTCATGACCACGATCCGTCAACATGAGGGCGACATTTCCGCCGCGGATGCGGCGCGTTACACAGGCGCGATCGCCATCGATACAGAAACGCTGGGATTGGTGCCGCATCGCGATCGTCTATGCGTCGTGCAGCTTTCACCTGGAGACGGCACGGCCGATATCGTCCGCATTGCCGCCGGACAGAAGGAGGCGCCCAATCTCGTTACCCTTCTGGCTGATCCGACCCACGAAAAGATCTTTCATTACGGCCGGTTTGATATCGCCGTGCTGTTTCATACCTTCGCCGTGACGACGACACCGGTCTTCTGCACGAAGATCGCTTCCCGCCTGGCGCGGACCTATACGGACCGCCATGGCCTGAAGGACAATCTGCGCGAATTGCTTGAGGTGGATATCTCCAAGGCGCAACAACAGACCGACTGGGCTGCAGAGGTTCTTTCCCAGGCGCAGCTAGAATATGCGGCATCGGACGTACTGCACCTGCATGCGTTGCGCGACAAGCTGGTCACACGCCTCATCCGCGACAAGCGGATGGAACTGGCCGAAGCCTGTTTCGCCTTCCTGCCGTCACGGTCCAAACTCGACCTTCTGGGTTGGGGAGAGACCGATATCTTTGCCCATAGCTGACCCGGGATGACCGGTGCAGGGCGCCGCCTGACCGCCTTGCCGATGGCGTTAGCGAAACGTTAGGGATGTTCGGGCCATCATTCGCGACCGGCATGAATGTGCCATGAGGCGCCACGGCCACAACCCTTAGGGTTGCGGATCACCCTATCCGATGCGGCCGGCCTGTCCCATCCACACGAGGACCAGCCTCCTTGCCGCGGAGCCGGCCATGCTGCCCCCACTTCCTGCCCTAGCTGTTCCTGCCCTTCCCGCCCAGGCCACGCCCTCTGCGCCGCAGGCGAACGCACGGCAGACGTCGCCCTTGCCGCAAATCACGGATGGGGAAGCCCAGGCCAGCGCACCGCCCGCCGCGCCCCCGACGACCCGCAGCGCGGATCTGCTCGATCTTTCCGGCCAGCTGCGGCTGGGGCAGAGCCTTTCCGTTTTCGCAGAGACGCTCGGCAGCCTTCTCGACCTGCCGCGCCATGAGGGCGAGACACTGGCCGACTACAGCAGACGGCTGGCTGCGGCGATCCAGGCGCTCGGCAGCGCCGAGCGGGCCAGGTTGCAGGCATTGCTGGACCAGACCATGCAGGGCATCACGGTCAAGCTGCTGAGCGAGCTTTTGAAGGACCCGACCGGTCCGGCGGCCGCGCGACTGGCCGTACGCATCGAGGTCGCCCGTGCCGGCGGCGTGGATATTGCCGCCGGTCATGCGGTTCAATCCTACCGGCAGAACAATGGCGTCGACATCGCCAGCACTGCTGGCGCGCTGCTAGCGACCAACAATTCTGGCAAGGACACGAGCCCAGGCAAGCCGGACGGGATGGGGACGCTCGATCCCCGCACCGTTTTGCGCGCGACGACGACTACCGATCGGCAAAGCGAAGCGGCGTCGACGCTCCTTGCAACAACACGGGCTGTTGCGGCGACGGCGCCAGATAGTGCTGAGGGCAGCATGACGGACGCGGCCGACGCGGCCCCTGGAACTGGCGGCGACCAAGATGGCGGCTCCGGCGATGATGCGGTTGACGGGAGAACGCCCAGGCCCGGCCAGCCCGCCGGCAAACCGGTTTTTGTCGGGACCGGTCCCGGTCCCTCTCGGGTTCCGCTATCCGCGCCGCCCACCATGCCGGATGCGCAAGCGCTGGTATCGACGGAGCCCGATGGCAAGATGGCTGCGCGGCCGCAAATGCCACCCATGACGGGCGGCACGCAGGACGATGCAGCGGCGCCAACCGCCGGTCCTCCTATCGCGCCGGCCTCGGCCTTGCGAAACGACGGCGCCAGCAGAGTGGGCGCAATCTATGACGCGGCGGCCCTTGCCCGAAGTGCCCATGCTCGGGCTGGCTTACTGACGCCGTACACTTTGCCGACGGCAATGGATTTGCCTGACGATGGACAGAGGTTCGATATCCCTGCGGAAAAGCCGGAAGGCCGAGCTTTGCGCCCGACGTCTGCTGCCCTCCCCAACGCTCAAACAGGCGTAAGCGAGGTTATGCCGGGCAAAGACCGTGTTGAAGACGGTGGTGTGGTCGCGCCGCGAAAGCGGCCCATCGATGCTGTCGACCGAAACCCGCTACAACCGGTCGTCTCGCCGATGCCGACGACGACGCTCAACGCCGCCGGCCTGGCGCGTCAGGCCGACACCGCCTTCGAAAAAGCCCTGCTCGGAATGATGCTGCCGGCTCGCGAACCGCCGGCCCATCCGCTCGTGCCCCGGGCCGCCGGTCAGGATTTCGACGATGAGCGGGACCATGCGGTGAGGCGCAAGCCGGCGGTCGGTGACGATGGCCAGCCATCGCGGCAGGGTTCTGGCGGCGAACATTCTTCGCGACAGGAGAAGCAGCCCGCCAGGGACGCTGCCGCGGTGGAAACGGTGCTCGATCAGATCGTTATCGACGACATTGACGAAATGACGGAACATGAGCCGGTAACGGCCACGGCGGGTCTGCGGCAGGCGCCGCAACAGCACCTGTCGAGCCGCGCGGCGCCGACCGCCGAGGATTTCTACCGGCGGCTGGCGATCCTCGAATAGCATTCGCGATTGCCGACAGCCGAAACGGAAAAGGCCGCCGGGTTTCCCCGACGGCCTGTCTTCATTTCGAAAGATCGAAGCTAGCGATTATTCGCCGCCACGGTTCTTCAGGGCTGCGCCCAGGATGTCGCCAAGCGAAGCGCCCGAGTCGGACGAACCGAACTGAGCAACGGCTTCCTTCTCTTCAGCGATCTCGAGAGCCTTGATCGACAGCATGACCTTGCGGTCCTTCTTGGAGAAGTTGGTGACGCGAGCGTCAAAAACCTGACCAACCGAGAAACGCTCCGGACGCTGGTCGTCGCGGTCGCGAGCGAGGTCAGCGCGGCGGATGAAGGACGTGATGTCTTCGTGGTCGACGAGCTTCACTTCGACGCCACCGTCGTTAACGGCGATGACTTCGCACGAAACGACAGCGTTCTTGCGCAGGTCGCCGGAAGCGGCGGCTTCACCCACCGAGTCCTTGCCGAGCTGCTTGATGCCGAGCGAGATACGCTCCTTCTCGACGTCAACGTCGAGAACAACGGCCTTGACGATGTCGCCCTTGTTGAACTCTTCGATGACCTGCTCGCCCGGACGGTTCCAGTCCAGATCGGACAGGTGAACCATGCCGTCGACGTCGCCTTCGAGGCCGATGAACAGGCCGAATTCGGTCTTGTTCTTGACTTCGCCTTCGACTTCAGTGCCGGCCGGGTGGCTGAAGGCAAATGCCTGCCAGGGGTTCTCGAGGGTCTGCTTGAGACCGAGCGAGATACGGCGCTTGGACGGATCGACTTCGAGAACGACGACGTCGACGTCCTGCGTGGTCGAAAGGATCTTGCCGGGATGAACGTTCTTCTTCGTCCAGGACATTTCGGAAATGTGGATCAGGCCTTCGATGCCCGGCTCCAGCTCAACGAAAGCACCGTAATCGGTGATGTTCGTGACGGTACCGGAGATCTTCTTGCCGACCGGGTACTTGGCCGAGATGCCATCCCACGGATCCGACTCGAGCTGCTTCATGCCGAGCGAGATGCGGTGGGTTTCCTGGTTGATGCGGATGATCTGAACCTTGACCTGCTGGCCGATGGACAGGATTTCCGACGGATGGTTCACACGGCGCCATGCCATGTCGGTGACGTGCAGCAGGCCGTCGATGCCGCCGAGGTCAACGAACGCACCGTAATCGGTGATGTTCTTGACGACGCCGTCAACAACCTGACCTTCTTCGAGATTCTGAACGATTTCAGAACGCTGTTCGGCGCGGGACTCTTCGAGAACCGTACGGCGCGAAACAACGATGTTGCCGCGACGCTTGTCCATCTTGAGGATTTCGAAGGGCTGCGGGTTGTGCATGAGCGGGGTGACGTCGCGGATCGGACGGATGTCCACCTGCGAACGCGGCAGGAAGGCAACGGCGCCGTCGAGATCGACGGTGAAGCCACCCTTGACCTGGTTGAAGATAACGCCTTCGACGCGCTCGCCGGCTTCGAACTTGGCTTCGAGCTTGACCCAGCTTTCTTCGCGGCGAGCCTTTTCGCGCGACAGAACAGCTTCGCCGAGAGCGTTTTCGATGCGCTCGACGTAAACTTCAACTTCGTCGCCAACCTTCAGCGAGCCGTCCTTGCCCTTTGCACCGAATTCCTTCAGCGCGATACGGCCTTCGACCTTGAGGCCGACATCAATGACGGCAACGTCTTTTTCAATCGCCGTGACGATACCCTTGGCAACGTAGCCTTCGGCGAGATCGGTCTTGGCAAAGGATTCTTCCAGCAGAGCTGCGAAATCTTCGCGCGACGGGGTAGATACTGACATGAAATCTCCTGGGCGTATCCATTTCGGACACTGGGCGCCGGGGGTTCGCGTTAAAAATACCCAAAGTTCAAGTCCGCTTTCTTGAAGGAAAGCAATCCGGCGCGGGGACTGGAACTGCGGGGCATGCCGGCTGCCGGAAAACCAGCGGCCATCAAGTCTCAATTCAGGGCAGCATCGACGATGCGTTTAGCCGCCTGAAACGCGGCCTCTATACTCATTTCCGAGGTATCTAGCAAGACCGCATCCTCCGCAGGCCTCAGAGGGCTGTCGGCGCGGTTCATGTCGCGATCGTCGCGCTTCTTCACATCCTCGACGATAGCATCGTAATCGGCCACCTGTCCGTTGGCGACGATCTCGTCGTAGCGGCGACGCGCGCGCACTTGCGGCGAGGCGGTGACATATAGTTTGACTGCCGCATCGGGACAGACCACCGTGCCGATATCGCGCCCGTCGAGCACCGTCCCCGGTCCCCTTCGTGCAAAAGTCCGCTGTGCCTCGACCAGCGCCCGGCGAACCGCAGGCATCACGGCGATCTTCGAGGCGGCTTCCCCGACCTCATGCCTTGCCAGCACGGAGCGATCGAGGCCGGCAAGGTCGATTTTAAGCGCAATCTGTTCGGCAATCGTTTCGTCGTCGAGCGGCAGGCCGGCATCGATCAGCGCCTTGGCCGTAGCGCGATAGGTCAGTCCCGTATCGAGGTGGTGAAAGCCGTAGGTTTCGGCCAGGCGGCGTGAGAGCGTGCCTTTGCCGGCAGCCGCCGGTCCATCGATGGCGATCGTGATCTGTTTCAAGCGACGACGTCCTCCTGATCTTGCCGAAGCGGGATTTCCGCCGCCTTAGCACGCGCTGTCATGGGGGTCACCGTTCAATGTGGCGCCTGGCCGGGATTTGCCGATCAAGTTTGCCTTTGACATGCCCATGGACAACGATTATGGGGACCGGCTAAGCATTTTCACCTGAATATGACGACCGCACCAAGCGGCATTGCCGATACCATTCGGCCCATTCTCACGAGGCTTTCGACAGTGGCAAAAGCGGAACTTGGCACCAAACGTGTAGACCCGGATACGGGCAAGAAATTCTACGACCTCAATCGCGACCCGGTCGTCTCGCCCTATAGCGGCAAGTCCTGGCCGCTGTCCTTCTTCGAAGAGAACTCGGCTGCCGCCATCATGGAACAGGCCGAGGAAGAGGACGTTCAGGAAGTCGACACCGAAAACAACGAGGCCGAACTGGTTTCGCATGACGACAACGACGACGGCGCCGGCAATGACGACATCCCGGATGACCTCGGCGATGACGACGTCGAGATCGAAGGCGACGACGACGACACCTTCCTGGAAACCGAGGAAGACGATGACGACGACATGTCCGACATCATTGGCGTCGGCGGCGACGACGACGAAGGCTGACCTTCACTAAAACGCGGCCCGGCCAAGATTTTTTTGCCGGGCCGCATTTTTCGGCTTGCGCTTCCCGGAAACAGGAAGTACTTAGCCGCCACTCCCGAAGCGAACGCGCCGAGGGAGTTTCCCAGGACCGGAAACACCGGACCACCCTGATGGGGCTATAGCTCAGCTGGGAGAGCGCTTGCATGGCATGCAAGAGGTCAGCGGTTCGATCCCGCTTAGCTCCACCAATTTTCCCAGACACTTTTCAGCTGATACGAGATTTCCGACATTCTTTTGTGTCAGATCTTGTACACCTCTTCCCCGCAGAACACGATCACGTAGCCGCCCGATGGCTCGGCTTTCGCCGCCCATGATTCGAGCTGGCTGCGATAGGGCTCGCTGCGCCACAAGTCCGGATGATCGGGATCGGCAAGAACAGTGATCTGCGGTCCCTGCTGGTAAATCATCATTTTCGAGAGTGCCGGGTCCCATTCGGCGGGCAGCGAATCATCCGTGCGCCAGAGACATAGAAAGTCGCGGCAGAGTGCCGGACGGTTCTCATAGATCGAACAGCCCTGCCCTTCGATACAGTGCGTGCACCACGCATTCGCCGACTTGTCGAAATACGAGATATCGGGCAGCCGGCAGCAGAGCGTGCAGGTGCCGCAGGTTCGGCTTTCCGTATTCTCCGGGATGGCGCACATGCGCCTGCCAATAACACTGGTGCGGCCCGGACAAAAGCGGCTATTGTCGATGCACACAGGTGCCGCCGATGAAGGTGGCGTTCATCGAAAGGTCGTCATTCAGAAGCACGAAATCCGCATCCATGCCGGCCAGCAAGGTGCCCTTGTGCGAAATGCCGACGGCTTCCGCCGGATAGACTGTCGCCATGCGGACGGCTTCCTCGAGCGGCAAGCCGAGCGTCTCGTGCACGAAACGAACCGACGACAACATGTCGATATCGGCGCCGGCAAGCGTGCCGTCCGCCAATGTCAGCTGGCCATCCTTGCGCAGGATCTCGCGGCCATTGAGGGTAAAGCGAGTGATATCGGTGCCGATCGGCGACATGGCGTCGGTGACGATAAAAACATGTCCCGCGCCCCGTTTTGCGCGCAGCGCGATGGCCATGGACGATGGAACGACGTGGATGCCGTCCGCGATCAGGCCGCAATGGAGGACCGTGCTGTCCAGTGCCGCACCGACTAGTCCAGGTTCGCGATGGCCAAGCGGGCTCATGGCATTGAAGAGATGCGTCACCATGCGCGCACCGGCCTCCTCATAACGCCTAGCCGTCTCGAAGCCTGCTTCGGTATGGCCGAGGCTGACGGCGATGCCAGCGCCCGCCAGCTTTGCGACCTGCGCCGTGGTGACATTTTCCGGTGCGATCGTTGTCAGCAGAACATCGAGATCCTGTGCCGAGGACAGGAGAAGATCGAGGTCGGCCTCGTCCATCGAGCGGATCAGCGAAGGGTCATGTGCTCCCTTGCGGGCAACGGAAATGTGTGGACCTTCCAAATGAAGACCGAGGAAACCAGGGACGCCATCACGCTTCGCCTGTTTGCCGGCCTCAACGGTGGCGCGGGTGATTTCCGGCCTATCGGTAATCAGCGTAGGTAACAGTGCCGTCGTGCCGAAACGCGCATGGGCCGCGCAGATACGCGACAGGCCCGCGACGGTCGGCTCATCGTTGAGCATGACACCGCCACCGCCATTGACCTGAAGGTCGATGAAACCAGGCAGAAGCAGGCCGCCGTCGACAAAAACTTTCTCCGCATCCTCCGGCAGTAGCGTCACCGCCATGATGGCTTCGATCTTGCCGCCGGCGACGATGAGGGCTGAATCATCATGCCACGTCTCGCCATCGAAAATACGCGTGCCCAGATACGCCTTCTTGGTCATCGTGTTTCCGTTACCTTCTTCAGGGCCGCCGGCGCGTCCGGATTGAAACCGCGGCTGCGCGACCAGGATTCGACAAACCCGTAGAAGGGCACGATCAAGGCGAGTGCGTCGGTCAGGGGATGGCCCGTTGCCACGAAAGGCAGCTTGCACGCGGCCCTG
The DNA here is from genome assembly GCF_050275975.1 of Neorhizobium sp. NPDC001467. NCBI lineage: Bacteria > Pseudomonadati > Pseudomonadota > Alphaproteobacteria > Hyphomicrobiales > Rhizobiaceae > Neorhizobium > Neorhizobium sp. NPDC001467. The sequence continues at coordinate 243,992 of NZ_JBNNPS010000006.1, forward strand.
ATATTGTCCGATGTCGCGAAGGCGAGCGCCCGTTTGCCGGCCAGGCTGTCGACGATCTCGACGACGGAGCTTTCCGCCGCATCGCGTGCGGCAAAGGCAAGGAGCGGAAACCTGTCTTCCACCAGCGCTACCGGACCATGCAGGACTTCGGCTGCCGAATAGGCTTCGGCATGCATGTTGGAGGTTTCCTTGAACTTGAGCGCCGCTTCGCTGGCGATTGCAAGAGCTGGTCCGCGACCGAGCATGTAGAGCGATTCGGCATCGCCTAGCCCGGCAGCGAAGTCGTCCCATCGCAGGGCGACGGCCTTGCCGAACACATCCGGCAGGTCTTGGAGCGCGCTGCGCAGGCTGGCATCATTGGTCCATTCGGCGAGGAGCACCAGGCCGGCAACGATGGAATTGACAAAGGATTTGGTGGCGGCAACAGCAAGCTCCGGTCCGGCCTGAATATCGATCGCGTGGGTGGCGGCGGATGCGATGGGCGACGGCAGGCTATTGGACAGCGCCACCGTGACCGCACCGGCAGCGGTGGCCGCTTCTGCCATGGCGACAATGTCCGGGCTTTTGCCGGATTGGGAAATGGCAATCGCGGCGCCACCGGCCAATTTCAGCCTGGCGCCGTAAATGGAGGCAAGCGAGGGACCGAGCGAGGCGACGGGGCATCCGGCCGTCAGTTCGATTGCATATTTGAGGAAGGTGGCGGCGTGATCGGAGGAACCACGGGCGATGGTAACCAGGAAAGCCGGATCCTTTTCGCGCAGAGCAAGGCCTGCGACTTTCAGGTCCCGTGCAGAGCGATCAAGAAGGCGGGCGACAGCATCAGGGATCTCATCGATCTCACGGCGCATATGGGTCTGGGTAGGCATCGTGCTCTCCGTCTTCAGCGGTCCCCGAGCGTCAGCTCGGCCACGAAATCATAGGCATCGCCCCGATAGAGGGAGCGCGTGAACTCGACCACCCGGCCGGAACCCAGATAGGATATCCTTTCGATCGACAGACCGGCGGCGCCGACCGACATCTGCAGGAGCCCGGCATCGGGGTTCTTTACATTGCAGGCAGAGATGCGCTGGATGGCACGGATCGGGCGCGTACGCGTCTTTTCCAGCTCGGCATAGAGCGAGGTAGTGACGCGCGCGGGGTCGGGCAGGAATTCGGCGGACAGGCTGGCGCGTTCAATGGCAAGCGGCATGTCGTTGGCGATACGCAGTCGGCCGATGCGGGCCACCAAAGTGCCGGGGGCAAGGCCGAGCATGACGCTTTCTTCGGGCGACGGATGATAAAGGCCGCGCTCCAGCCACTCGGACCGGGTAGCAAAACCGCGCCGCGCCATGTCCTCGGTGAAGGAGGTCAGATGGGAAAGCGGCTGCTCCACCCGCGAGACCGGCTTGACCACAAACGTGCCGGAACCGTGGCGGCGCAGCAGCAGGCCGTCTTTGACCAGATCGTCCACTGCCCTGCGCACGGTCACTCGGCTGACGCTGGCGTAATCCGCAAGATCCCGTTCGGCCGGCAGAGCGGCACCGTGCGCGAGCCGGCCGGAACGGATGGCATCTTCCAGCGTCTGGCGCAGTTTCAGATAAAGCGGGCCGGCACTTGCCACCTGAAAGCCGTCGAGCGGCAGTATGACGGACAGCGCTTCGCTCACCGGGCCGCCCCTTGCAAGGTCAGTTCGGAGACGGCAAGCGAGACGGCGCCAGTCAAGGCATCGGCCAAGGGCTCGGTGAGGTGGACCCGATGACGTGGCGCCAGGTAGGCTGGATAAAGCGCGGCGAGCCCACCGAGCAGACACAGTCGGCCTTTCCCCTGCATGACGACGGCCACGGCATCGAGCGCGGCATCGATTTCGCCAGCGGCTGCGTGAAGAATGCGCAATGCCGTTTCATCCCCGCGTTCGGCGGCAAAGAAGACGCGCGGCGCATAACGGCCGAACTCGCCCGGGCTGGCCTTGCGGGCAAAGCCGACCACCTGCTCGGGATCATTGCCGAATTCCGCGAGCAGTTCGGCAGAAATCGGCGTCACCGGGCGAACGCCGTCATGGGCCAGCAGGCATTCCTGCAAGGCGGCATGGCCAAGCCGCGCACCGCTGCCAAGATCGCTGACCTGAAACCCCCAGCCACCGATAGAGGTGAGTTTATCACCGCGACGTGCCAGGCAGATCGTGCCCGTACCGAGAATGGCAATGGCGCCATCTTCATTACCGACAGCCCCCTGCAGCGCTATCAGCCCGTCATTGACGATTTTGGAGCGCTGAAACGGCAGGCGAGCGAGAACATAATTGACGGCATCGCCGACATTGTTGCCGGCAAGCCCGAGAAGAGCGGAAGAGGATCCGACGAGATCCTCCGACAGACCGGCATCGCGAAACGCCAGACGTGCAGCCTCCTCAATATGGCGCAGTGCATTGTCGGGATCGGACAGGATGTTGGAGGCGCCGCTCTTGCCGCGACCGAGAATGCGGCCGTCGGCATCCGCCACCGCCGCGCGGCAGCTGGTTCCCCCGCCATCGATCCCGATGATATAGTCCGGCATAAGCACCTCCGATCAAAACCATACCAAAAAAGTACCAATAGCCAAGCGGGATTTGGGATGAGCATTTTCGATAGAGTTTAATTCATTGAAATTGTGAACGATTTTCGCATAGTCTCAACACCGTCCTCACTCAACTTTGGCGTTCGTTAATTTGCGTCTGGACAATTGGTATTTTTTTGGCATCATTTCTTCCGAGGGAGAAATCGGATGAGCAAAAACGCCACCGAAGCCAGTCATGACAGTGCGATCGGGCTCGATCAGCTTGAGCCGGCTACGGTGTTGCGGCTGCTTGCGGAAGGCCAGCAGGCTGCGGCGCAGGCAGTAACGGATGCCATTCCGGCAATTGCTGAGGCGGCCGCCCTAGCGGCCAATGCTCTGCGCAATGGTGGACGGCTGATCTATGTCGGCGCAGGCAGTTCCGGCCTGATGGCCATGGCAGATGCGCTCGAACTGCCCGGCACCTACGGCATTGCCCGCGACCGGATCGTCGTACTGATGGCCGGTGGGCTTGCCAGCATGACCGATCTTGCCGGCGGGCCGGAAGACGACGTCGCCCTGGCCGAGCGAGACGCCGCTTCCATTGCCGCCAATGACTGCGTGATATGTGTCACCGCCAGCGGTTCGACACCCTATTCGCTCACTATCGCAAAAATCGCGGTCTCCCGTGGCGCAAAGGTAATCGGCTTGGCCAATAATGCCGGTGCTCCGCTGTTTGACGTGGCCGATGTGGCCGTTTTACTGGCAACGCCGCCGGAAGTGGTGGCCGGCTCGACCCGCATGGGCGCCGGCACCGCGCAGAAAATCGCGTTCAACATGCTGTCGACACTGACCGCCATCAAGCTCGGTCACGTGCATGATGGACATATGGTGGATGTGCGGGCCGACAATGAAAAGCTGCGCATCCGCGCCACGCGTATCGTTTCCGAAATCGCCGGCATCGATATGGATGCCGCGGTCGCACGGATGCAAAGTGCCGACGGCTCGGTGAAGATAGCCGTGCTGTTGGCAGCCGGCGCAGAAAATACCGAGGCGGCGCAGGAAGCGCTTGCCCGCTCGGGGCAGGTGCTGCGGCAGGCGCTGACCGAGTTCGAGAGATAATAACTGGGAACTGAAAAACGCGCCCGCGGGCGCAATAACCGGGAGAACGTCATGACCCGCATGCTTAAAGGTTTGATGCTTGCCACGACCGTGCTGGTGCCTGCGGCACTGGCCGGCACCGTACAGGCTGCCGATACCGCGCTGACCATCGAAAGCTGGCGCAACGACGACCTGTCGATCTGGCAGGAAAAGCTGATCCCCGCCTTCGAGGCCAAGAACCCAGGCATCAAGGTGACGTTCGCGCCGATGGCGCCGACCGAATACAATTCGGCCGTCAATGCCAAGCTGGAAGCCGGCACGGCGGGTGATCTCATCACCTGCCGCCCGTTCGATCTCTCGCTCGCCATGTTCGAAAAGGGCCAGCTCGTCGCGTTGAACGACCTCGACGGGATCAAGAATTTCTCCGACACGGCGAAATCCGCCTGGACCACCGATGACGGCAAGACCACGTTCTGCGTGCCGATGGCATCGGTCATTCACGGCTTTATCTACAACAAGAAGGCATTTGAAGAGCTGAAGGTCGAGGTGCCGAAGACCGAGGACGAATTCTTCGCCCTGCTCGAAAAGATCAAGACCGACGGCAACTATATCCCGATGGCCATGGGCACCAAGGACCAGTGGGAAGCCGCCACCATGGGCTATTACAATATCGGCCCGAACAGCTGGAAGGGCGAGGAAGGCCGCAAGGCGTTGATCGCCGGCACCCAGAAACTCACCGATGCAGACTGGGTCGAGCCCTATAAGACGCTTGCCAAGTGGAAGCCGTATCTCGGCGATGGTTTCGAGGCCCAGACCTATCCGGACAGCCAGAACCTGTTCACGCTCGGCCGTGCCGCCATCTATCCGGCCGGTTCGTGGGAAATCGCGCCGTTCAAGGCACAGGCCGATTTCGAAATGGGCGCCTTCCCGCCGCCGGTAAAGAAGGCCGGCGATACCTGCTACATTTCCGACCATAACGACATCGGCATCGGTCTCAACGCCAAGGGCAAGAACCCGGAAGCTGCCAAGAAATTCCTCGCCTGGGTCGCCTCTCCGGAATTCGCGACGCTTTACGCCAATGCCTTGCCCGGCTTCTTCAGCTTGAACTCGACGGCGGTGAAGATGGAAGACCCGCTGGCGCAGGAATTCGTCTCATGGCGCCAGAATTGCAAGCCGACCATCCGCCCGAGTGCGGCCATCGTCGGCCGCGGCAAGCCGAACCTCGATCTGGAAATGTGGCGTGTGTCGGCCAATGTCATCAATGGCACGCAGACACCGGACCAGGCTGCCGAAGAGACCCAGAAGGGTCTCGACAGCTGGTACAAGCCGGCGAAGTGAGAATGAGCGAAGGTTACGGAGGCTGATCACCAGCCTCCGTTCGCCCTTCGACAAGGCTCATCAACCTCTCACTCGTCTTCCTCGTCCTCGGGTTTAACCCCAAGGATGTCCTGAAGATCTGCAACGGCCTTAGATCATGAACGTGGTCAGATCCTCGGGACAAGCCGAGGATGACGGCTCACATGCAACGCAGAGTTCACATCATGAGCGACACCAACACCGCCGATCCTGCGATCGCGCCAATCAAGCGCCCCGTCCGCTGGCATATCGCCGTGTTTCTTGCGCCCGCCGTGCTTGTTTATACGGCGATCATGATCCTGCCGCTGATTGAGACATTGCGGCTGTCGCTCTACAATCTCGTCGACGGACAGACGGCGTTTGTCGGCCTTTCCAACTTTACCACGCTGTTTTCCGATCCGCGGCTTTCAGCCAGCTTCTGGAATGCGCTCGGCAACAACTTGATATTTTTCGTCATCCATATGTTGGTGCAGAACCCGGTCGGCATCGCGCTCGCCGCCATGCTGTCGGTGCCGAAACTCAGATTCGCCACCTTCTATCGCACCGCCATCTTCGTGCCGACGCTCTTGTCCTTCGTCATCGTCGGCTTCATCTGGAAACTGATTCTCTCGCCGATCTGGGGCATCGCGCCGGGAATGATGGACCTTGTCGGGCTGAAATGGGCGTTCGCGCCTTGGCTCGGCCGGCCCGATAGCGCGCTGATCGCCGTGTCGCTTATTTCCGTCTGGCAATATGTCGGCATTCCGATGATGCTGATCTATGCGGCGCTGCTCAATATTCCCGAGGAGGTGGTGGAAGCCGCCGAATGTGACGGCATTACCGGCTGGAGCCAGTTCTGGAAGATCAAGCTGCCGCTGATCCTGCCATCGATCGCCATCATCTCGATCCTCACCTTCGTCGGCAATTTCAATGCCTTCGACCTGATCTACACCGTGCAGGGGGCACTGGCTGGTCCCGACGGGTCGACCGATATTCTCGGCACCCTGCTCTACCGCACCTTCTTCGGGTTCCAGAACCAGATGGGCGACCGCTCCATGGGCGCGACCATCGCCACCGTGATGTTCCTGATCATCCTCGCCGGCGTCTCGCTTTATCTTTTCGTCATCCAGCGGCGCATGCGCCGTTACCAGTTCTAAAAGGAGGCGATCATGACCAAGGCGCGTACTTCGCTTGTCCGCAGCGCACTGATCCACCTCGCTCTGATCAGCTACACGTTGATTGCGCTGTTTCCGGTGTTTCTGACGCTGGTGAATTCGTTCAAGAGCCGCAATGCCATCTTTCGCGATCCGATGGCGATCCCGACGCCCTCTACCTTCGATCTCGTCGGTTACCAGACGGTGCTCGCACAGGGGGATTTCTTCGGTTATTTCCAGAACAGCCTGATCGTCACCGTGCTGTCGATCGCACTCGTTCTGCTGTTCGGCGCCATGGCGGCGTTTGCGCTCTCCGAATATCGCTTTCGCGGCAATCTGCTGATGGGCCTTTATCTGGCGCTCGGCATCATGATCCCTATCCGTCTTGGCACCGTCGCAATCCTCCAGGGCATGGTGGCCGCAGGCCTCGTCAACACGCTGACGGCGCTGGTTCTGGTGTATACCGCGCAAGGACTGCCGCTTGCCATCTTCATCCTGTCGGAATTCATGCGGACCGTTTCCGATGATCTCAAGAATGCCGGGCGGATCGACGGACTGTCCGAATATGCGATCTTCTTCCGCCTCGTCCTGCCGCTGGTGCGCCCCGCCATGGCGACGGTCGCCGTATTTACCATGATCCCGATCTGGAACGACCTGTGGTTCCCTCTCATTCTCGCCCCGGGTGAGGAAACCAAGACGGTGACACTGGGCGCGCAGATGTTTATCGGCCAGTTCGTGACCAACTGGAATGCGGTGCTTTCCGCACTCTCGCTCGCCATCCTGCCGGTTCTTGTTCTTTACGTCATTTTCTCACGCCAGCTGATCCGCGGCATTACCTCGGGAGCCGTCAAATGACTTCAAACATTCCACTTCGCGTTCTGGTCGCCGGGCTCGGCAATATGGGCCGCAGCCATGCGCTGGCCTATCACAACAATCCCGGCTTCGAGATTGTTGGCCTTGTGAACCGAAGCAAGCCTGATTTGCCGGCAGAACTCGGTGACTACCCTTTCTTCGACAATTTCGAAACGGCGCTTTCCGACCTGAAACCGGATGTCTGCTCGATCAACACCTATTCCGACAGCCACGCGGCCTATGCCATCCAGGCATTCGAGGCAGGCGCCCATGTGTTTCTGGAAAAACCGCTGGCAACGACGGTTGCCGATGCCGAGCGCGTTGTGGCTGCCGCCAAGGCAGCGGGCAGAAAGCTGGTTGTCGGTTACATCCTGCGTCACCATCCCTCGTGGATACGGCTCATCGCAGAGGCACGCAAACTCGGCCCACCTTATGTATTCCGCATGAATCTCAACCAGCAATCGTCGGGTGCGCACTGGGACGTACACAAGGCATTGATGAAGACAACCGCACCCATCGTCGATTGCGGCGTGCATTATCTCGACGTGATGTGCCAGATTACCGATGCGCGCGCCGTCGAAGTGCGCGGCATGGGTCTGCGCATGTCCGACGAGATTGCCGAGGACATGTACAATTACGGTCATCTGCAGGTCTTGTTCGAAGACGGTTCGGTCGGCTGGTATGAGGCCGGCTGGGGACCGATGATGTCGGAGACGGCGTTTTTCGTGAAGGACGTGATGTCACCGAAAGGGTCGGTATCGATCAGGGTCGATGAAAACGCCAGGTCAGCCGATATCGACACGCATACGAAAACATCCGTCATCCGCGTGCACCGCGCCGAAACCGGGCCGGATGGCGGATTTCTCAAGCCCGATGAAGATCTGAAGATGGACGGCGAACCCGGCCATCAGGAACTCTGCGATCTGGAACAGGCCTATATGCTGAAGGCGATCCGCGAAGATATTGACCTGACGCGGCATATGGGTGACGCGGTGCAATCGCTGCGTATCGCGCTGGCGGCCGATGAAAGCGTGCGTACCGGTCAACCGGTTCGCCTTTGAGATCACGTGAAGGAATAGGCTCTTGGGTTCTCTGAAACTGACCGCCATTAGAAAGGCCTTCGGCAATCACGAAGTCCTCAAGGGCATCGATCTCGTCGTCGAAGACGGCGAGTTCGTGATCTTTGTCGGCCCGTCCGGCTGCGGAAAATCAACGCTTCTCAGGGTCATCGCCGGCCTCGAGGATGCAACAAGCGGTAGCGTCCAGATCGATGGCGACGAGGTTGCGTCCGTGCCGCCGGCCAAACGCGGCATCGCCATGGTGTTCCAGTCTTACGCGCTTTATCCGCACCTGACGGTCAAGGACAATATGGGTCTTGGCCTGAAACAGGCCGGCACGCCGAAGCAGGAAATCCAGACCCGCGTCAGCGAGGCTTCCCGCATGCTGTCGCTCGGACCCTATCTGGAGCGACGCCCTGCCGAACTTTCGGGCGGCCAGCGCCAGCGCGTCGCCATCGGCCGCGCCATCGTGCGCGAGCCGAAACTGTTTCTCTTCGATGAACCGCTATCCAATCTCGATGCGGCGCTGCGCGTACAGACGCGGCTGGAGATCGCCCGCCTGCATCGGCAATTGAAGGCGACGATGATCTATGTAACCCACGACCAGGTGGAAGCGATGACGCTCGCCGACAAGATCGTGGTGCTGAACGCCGGGGCGATCGAGCAGGTCGGTTCGCCGATGGAACTCTACAACAGACCGGCCAATACCTTCGTTGCCGGCTTCATCGGGTCTCCGCAGATGAATTTCATCGAAGCCGAACGTTTGAATGAGCCACAGGCCAAGACCGTCGGCATCCGTCCCGAACATATTGCATTGTCGCGGGAAAGTGGCGACTGGCGGGGCAGGGTCATGCATGCCGAACATCTGGGTGCCGATACCATTCTCTACATCGAGACCGAAATCGCTGGCCTCGTTACGGTGCGACTGTTCGGCGAACACCGTTATCAGGCCGAGGATATCGTCTTTGCAACGCCGGACAGAAGCCGCCTGCACCGGTTCGACGGTGCCGGTAATGCAATTCCCGGCGCATGACGGGCAGGACCTTGCCGGGACCGCAGGGCGGGCCGGCATTCCTGCCGTGATCGAAACGGTGAGACATGACGGACGTGGAATTTTTTGACCGGTCATCGGTAGACGTGGCGCGGGATGTGATCGGCGCCGAACTGGCCTATGACGGATGCGGCGGCATCATCGTCGAAACAGAGGCCTACGAGCCGGACGATCCGGCCTCCCATAGCTTTCGGGGCATGACACCGCGCAACCGTATCATGTTCGGCCCGCCAGCCCATGTTTACGTGTACCGTTCCTACGGCATCCACTGGTGCCTCAATTTCGTGTGCCGGTCGGGCAGCGCGGTGCTGGTTCGGGCCCTGCAGCCCGTTTCCGGCCTTGCTGAAATGGAGGTCCGACGCGGCCGGACAGACCCGTTGCTTCTCTGTTCCGGGCCCGGACGCCTATGTCAGGCCCTTGGCATCGGCATCGAACAGAATGGGATGCCGTTGTTGCGGCCCCCTTTTTCAATCGATCTTCCAGCGACAGCGCCCATCATCGATGTCGGCAGGCGTATCGGCATTTCAAAGGCAATCGATCAGCCTTGGCGTTTTGGCCTAAAGGGCTGCGCCCATGTCAGCCGCAGGTTTCAGTGACGATGCACATCGCGTCCGGCGATGCTTCAATGTATTGCTCAAGCCGTCGACAGGTAGGTTTCCGACCCCGGGGCAGACCTGACGCTAGAAATTCAATAACGCCGAGTTTTTTCACTTCAAAACCGACTGTATTTTCTTAAAACTTGATGCAATATACCGCGCATGCTGCGTGGAGAATTCCGATGAACGACATACCGGGTGCCGAGGGCGCGGCCGAAGACCTGACGGTCATGACCGTTTCGGATGACGCCCTGACGGCGTTCGAATGGTCGCTCTGGCGCATCTCCGCAGCCTTTCTGCGCTGGCAGTCGGAATGCAGCAGCGATCTTGCCGGCACCAGCATCAGCGGTCTGGAAACCGCCGTTCTGCATACGATCCGCTACCGTCAAAGGCCCAAGGGCCTCAGCGAAATCTGTCGATTGCTGGGCCGCGAAGACACGGCAAACGTCCAGTATGCCATTAAGAAACTTCAGTCTCTAAGGATGATCGAACGCGTCAAGGGACGGTCGCGGAAGGATACGCTTTACGTGCCGACGCCTGCGGGCGAACAGTTGACCCAGGATTACCGCGCGGTGCGCGAAAACCTGCTCGTGTCGATGATCCAGCGGATCGAGAAATCCGACACGACCTTGCAGGCGACAACGGAAATGCTTGAGCTGCTGACGAGTTTTTACGAAGCGGCGACCCGTCGAGTGGCGAGCGCACCCTTACCGGCCGGCGCTTCCGCGCGCTCCTGATCTTCGAGCCGAAGCGTCTCAAACCGTGGTCTAACGCAGCGGCACCGCCTGAGCTTTGATGCGATGCATGGGTTGGGCTAGACAGGTAGTCCTGCTCAGGTCTATTCGCCGGCTTGTGCTCGAAATTATTTCCTGGAAATGGTCACGAATTTGGTGCCGCGCACCCGCACCGTCATTTCGCAGGGCGCACCACCGGCTCTATCGCAATATTTCGGCGCCATCTTGAAGACGAAGACCATATTTCCAAAACGTTTGATGAAGTCGTAGGAGAAGATGCGGGCCGTGGCGATCATGAAATAGCCGCCCTCCTTCACCTGCAGATAGAAATTATAGGGGCAGCCTTCTTCGTTGCAGGCCGGACCCTTTGTGCCGTCGCACGTATAGGCACCGTGATTGGAGACGGCATCTATCAACCCGTCATTGTTGATATCCAGACGAGTGATGAAATCGGGCGCGAATTCGACGGCAGCGCACTGCTTGCGGAAATGGTCCTTCTCGTAGATTTCCGGATCGCTCAGCAATTTCTGCTGGGCCGAGGCAGGTGCCGCCACCGTCAACAACGAAACGGCAAGGACGGCGAAAAGAAATTTCATGGAAACAACCCCGGATCAGCAGGCGTGAAGACGACCATGCACACCGATGATTCGGCCGGCAGGCTTTCTAAACAATGCCGATTGGTTCTTGCGCCACACTGACCACCATCAAGAGGCTGGATCAGTCTTTCTTTTCGCGCAGCCGGATGATGACGTCGACATGGGCGATCTCCATTCCCTCCGGCGCAGGCGGCAGGTTTTCGATCGCCAGATTGTTGATCGGAATGTCGAGAACCTCGTTGCGACCTTCGACGAAGAAGTGATGGTGGTCGGACGTATTGGTATCAAAATAGGTCCGGGCACTTTCAACAGCGAGGACGCGGATCATCCCGGCTTCGGTGAACTGGTGCAGGGTGTTGTAAACTGTCGCCAGCGAAACCGGCACGCCGGCAGCAGTCGCCTCGTCATGCAGTTCCTCGACAGTCAGGTGACGATCGCCCTTGGCAAACAGGAGATCGGCGAGTGCGATACGTTGCCGCGTCGGACGCAGCCCGCATACCCGCAATCTTGTCTCGACGTCCATGCTGGCTTCAGCCATCATGTAAGCAAACTCCCGCGAAATCCTGTAAAGTCCAACATTCGATATAACTTTAGCCAGCAGCGGTTTCAATAGCGCGTCTAATTGCGTCAGCCGCAGGCGTTCCAGACCCGCATTGCCTCCGTGAAAAAACGCATTTTTGGCCGAAACGCCTCTGGTTTGGCGGCTTCGCTTCCTATATGCCGACGTGATCGAATGGGGCATTTCCTATGGATCGGTGTTAAACCGGTTGAGGCGGCTCCGATATTTATGTGCCGATCCAGGTTTAGAGATTCGGACGGCCGCGACAGACGGAGTAATGGATAATCCTGATGGCAACCCGACAGTCCAGCTATAGCTACGAGGAAATCCTCGCCTGCGCACATGGTGAACTCTTCGGACCCGGCAATGCGCAATTGCCGCTGCCGCCCATGCTGATGGTCCACCGCATCACGGATATCTCCGAAACCGGCGGCGCCTTCGACAAAGGCTATATCCGCGCCGAATACGATGTGCGTCCGGATGACTGGTACTTCCCCTGCCATTTCGAAGGCAATCCGATCATGCCAGGTTGCCTTGGCCTTGACGGCATGTGGCAGCTGACTGGCTTTTTCCTCGGATGGCTGGGTGAAGAAGGCCGCGGCATGGCGCTTTCCACCGGCGAAGTGAAGTTCAAGGGCATGATCCGGCCGGATACCAAGCTTCTGGAATATGGCATCGATTTCAAGCGCGTCATGAAGGGCCGCCTCGTGCTTGGCACCGCCGATGGGTGGCTGAAGGCCGACGGCGAAACCATTTACCAGGCAACCGACCTGCGCGTCGGTCTGTCCAAAGACAAGACGGCCTGAACCGCCTTAACCGGCGGTCTGCGAACACAACAAGGGTTTGATCACATGAGACGGGTAGTAGTCACGGGCCTGGGGATCGTGTCCTCGATCGGTAACGACGCTGGCGAAGTCACCGAATCCCTGCGTCAGGCAAAATCCGGCATTTCCTTTTCCCCTGATTTTGCCGAGCACGGTTTCAAGTGCCAGGTTTGGGGCAAGCCGGATATCGATACGACGGATCTCGTCGATCGCCGCGCCATGCGCTTCCTGTCCCAGGGCGGTGCCTGGAACCACGTCGCGATGAAGCAGGCGCTTGCAGACAGTGGCCTTGAGGAGAAGGACTACGCTCAGAACGAGCGTGCCGGCATCATCATGGGTTCGGGCGGTCCTTCCACCCGCACGCTGATCGAAGCCGCCGACATCACGATCAAGAACAACAGCCCGAAGCGCATCGGCCCGTTTGCCGTGCCGAAGGCGATGTCGTCCACAGCGTCCGCCACACTTGCCACCTGGTTCAAGATCCACGGCGTCAACTATTCGATCTCCTCGGCCTGCTCGACTTCGGCCCATTGCATCGGCAATGCCGCTGAAATGATCCAGTGGGGCAAGCAGGACATCATGTTCGCCGGCGGCCACGAGGATCTCGACTGGACCATGTCGAACCTGTTCGACGCCATGGGCGCCATGTCCTCGAAATACAACGACAACGCACCGAGCGCCTCGCGCGCCTACGATGTCGACCGCGACGGCTTTGTCATCGCAGGCGGTGCCGGCGTTCTGGTTCTCGAAGAACTGGAACATGCCAAGGCCCGCGGCGCCAAAATCTATGCCGAAATCACCGGTTACGGCGCCACTTCGGACGGTTACGACATGGTGGCTCCGTCGGGCGAAGGTGCCATTCGCTGCATGCGTCAGGCTTTGTCGACGGTGAAGGGCGATGTCGATTACATCAACACCCACGGCACCTCGACGCCTGTCGGCGATTCAAAGGAAATCGGCGCTATCCGCGAAGTGTTTAAGGACAAGATCCCGCACATCCAGTCGACCAAGTCGCTGACCGGACATTCGCTGGGTGCCGCGGGCGTGCAGGAATCGATCTATGGCCTGCTGATGATGCAGGCCGGCTTTATCGGCGAGAGCGCACATATCCAGACCCTTGATCCTGAATTCGACGGCGTTCCGATCGTGCGTGAGCGTATCGACAATGCCAAGATCGACACCGTCCTTTCCAACTCGTTCGGGTTCGGCGGCACCAATGCCACGCTCGTCTTCCAGCGCTATAACGGATAATCCCATGACCGGTATCATGCAGGGCAAACGCGGCCTGATCATGGGCGTTGCTAACAACCATTCCATCGCCTGGGGCATTGCCAAGGCGCTCTCGGCGCAGGGCGCAGAACTGGCCTTCACCTATCAGGGCGATGCGCTGGGAAAGCGCGTAAAACCGCTGGCGACCGAAGTCGGCTCCGATTTCGTCATTCCGTGCGACGTCGAAGACATCGCGTCGGTCGACGCGACCTTTGATGCCATCAAGGAGCGCTGGGGCTCCCTCGATTTCATCGTTCATGCCATCGGTTTTTCCGACAAGAACGAGCTGAAGGGTCAGTACGCCGACACCACGCGCGAAAACTTCTCTCGCACGATGGTCATCTCGTGCTTCTCCTTCACGGAGATCGCCAAGCGTGCGGCGCCGCTGATGGTGAATGGCGGCTCAATGCTGACATTGACCTATAACGGCTCGCAGCGCGTCATTCCGAACTACAACGTCATGGGTGTTGCCAAGGCGGCTCTTGAGGCTTCCGTGCGCTACCTCGCCGCCGATTTCGGTCCGAAGGATATCCGCGTCAACACGATCTCCGCAGGCCCCGTGCGCACGCTTGCCGGCGCGGGCATTTCGGACGCCAGGGCGATCTACACCTGGAACAAGGAAAATGCGCCGCTGCGCCGTACCGCGACCATTGAGGATATCGGCGGCTCGGCGCTCTACCTGCTCTCCGACCTGTCGCGCGGCGTGACCGGCGAAGTGCATTACGTAGATGCGGGCTACAGCATCACCTCGCTGCCGACGCTGGACAAGCTGCGCAAGGCAGACGTCGAGTAAGGTCATAGCCTAGCTCTGGGAAGTGGCGTGTGCATCGGAATGCGCACGCCACTTGCGTTTCGGGCTCGAGAAATCGTCATCGCGCACTGGACGTAATCGACGCCGCCGCAGCCGATCGCGCGGCATGACACGTCCGTCCTTTCCGATCGGCGCTGCGCGCTCGGAATTGAAGCGGCCGGATTATGGGCTTTTCGTTATCTCCTCGGCCGCCTGGCGGTTTCCCGCGGCCGCTGCTTCCTTCATAAGAGCTTTTGCTCTCTTGGGATCTTCCTCGGCCAGAAGATGCGCCAGCTTCCACTTGGCCCAATGATCCTTTGTTTTCGGGAGGCTGCGCTCAAGATAACGCCGCGCCAGCGCCACATCCTTCTTTACGCCCTCACCGTCGGCGAGCATGAAGGCAAGCATATGGTAGGCCCATATATTGTCGTTATCGGCAGACACGCGGTACCAGATCGCCGCGATCGCGGGGTCGGCTTGCACGCCAATCCCCTTCTGATAGCACCACCCGACCTTGAGCTGGCCGTGCTTGTCGTTTCTGGCAGCCGATCTCATGTACCAGGTGAAGGCTTGGACAGGATCCTTGGAAACGCCTGTGCCATGCTCGTAAAGTTCGCCCAGTTTGAACGCAGCGACGGGATTGCCCTTTTCGGCCGCTATGCGGAAATAACGCGCGACCCTGCCAGGATCAGCGCCATGTCCTGGACCCGGTTCCTGATAGAATTCGGCGGCATTGAACCACTCCCAGGAATTTGTCGTCTGGTCCGAACGAGCGGGCATTGCTGCAACAAGCAGACCCACGAGACTGCAAACCGTCGTGCGCATGCTGTCCCCCCAACACCACCGAACACAACCCTAGAATGCGTTTGGTGATATTGGCAAGTCGGCGGACAAACCTTTATTTGCGTGCCCAAAGCACCTTGAAGCGCGCGTTGCGGCAGGTCTCGCCGCTTTCGCGGAAATTTTCCGTCAGAACCTGCTCGTAGGGCAGGCCACGATTGGCCACCATCAGCAGCTGGCCGCCGCTGCGCAGCGATCCGGCTGCCGTGCGGATCATCGCCTTGCCGAGCTCGGGATCTGCCGCCCGTGCCTCGTGGAAGGGCGGGTTCATGATGACCAGATCGTATTTTTCCTTCGGCGGCTCCGCGCCGAGATCCTGCCAGAAGAAACGGGCTGCGAGGTCCGGGCAATTGCCGGCGAGATTGCGCTTGGCGAATTCCAGCGCCTGCCAGTCGGCCTCGAACAGGTCGATACGGTTGGTGCGGCGAGACTTTTCGGCCAGCATGACGGAGAGGTAACCCCAGCCTGCGCCAAAGTCGGCGGCGTTGCCGTCGAAATCGCTCGGGAGGCGGCTTGCGAGCAGCTCAGAGCCCGGATCGACGTGATCATGGGAGAAGATGCCGGGAATGGTCTCGAAGCGCCCCTCGACCATGCCTGCGGTCTTGCGGAGCGCCTTGATGCTGGCGGATGCGTCTTCCGGGCGGCCGAACCAGATGGCGACGCCATGATATTTGGGCGCGTAGTCGAGAATGATGCCAAGTTTCAGCAGCGTGGTGCGAAGCGACTGGATGCCGTCTTCCTTGCCGCCAGCAATGACGATGATGCCGCCAACCTTCACGCGGGCCAGAGCTTCGGCGATGCGGTTCTCGTTTTCGCCGCGATGCTTGCCGCAGAGCACGAGACCGAAATCATAGTCCTCGCCATCCGCTTCCGGGAGGGCGTTGTCGCCCAATGCGCGGAAAAGCGGCCGGAAGGGCTGCACGGCGGTGATATCGCCCAGAAACTCAGACGGCTTCACATGTCCGGCCTCGGCACCGAGGAAGAGCACACGCTCGCCCTCGCCCGGCATTGGCACCGCATCGGTAGCAAAGGGATGGAAAAGCGTCTTGAGGGCGTCTCGGCTCATGATGTCGGACCTTGGGAATTTGGGGAGCGGTGTTGTTCTCGGGACAATAAAGAAAAGGCGCGGAAGACAATGCTCCCGCGCCTCGATCTTGCGATCAGCGAAAGCTTACTCGGCTGCTTCGCCTTCGGCCTTCTTGATTTCCTGGCCGGTTGCCTGGTCGACGACCTTCATGGACAGGCGAACCTTGCCGCGCTCATCGAAGCCCATCAGCTTGACCCAGACCTTCTGGCCTTCCTTGACCACGTCCGAGGTCTTGGCAACACGGTCAGAAGCAAGCTGCGAAATGTGCACGAGGCCATCGCGGGCGCCGAAGAAGTTGACGAAGGCGCCGAAATCGGCGGTCTTCACAACGGTACCTTCATAGATCACGCCAACTTCCGGCTCTGCAACGATCGAATGGATCCACTTGCGGGCCGCTTCGATTTCCTTGCCAGAGGACGAGGCGATCTTGACGGTGCCGTCGTCTTCGATGTTGATCTTGGCGCCGGTCTTTTCGACGATTTCGCGGATGACCTTGCCGCCCGAACCGATGACTTCACGGATCTTGTCGACCGGGATGTTCATCACTTCGATGCGCGGTGCGAATTCGCCGAGCTGCGAACGGCCTTCGGAGATGGCGTTGGCCATTTCGCCGAGGATGTGGGTACGACCGCCCTGTGCCTGGGCAAGCGCGACCTTCATGATCTCTTCGGTGATGCCGGCGATCTTGATGTCCATCTGCAGCGAGGTGATGCCGTCGGCAGTACCGGCTACCTTGAAGTCCATGTCGCCGAGGTGGTCTTCGTCGCCGAGGATATCGGAGAGAACCGCAAAACGGTCACCTTCGAGGATCAGGCCCATGGCGATACCGGCAACCGGCTTTGCCAGCGGAACGCCGGCATCCATCAGAGCAAGCGAAGTACCGCAGACGGTTGCCATCGAGGACGAGCCGTTCGATTCTGTGATCTCGGAGACGACGCGCAGCGTGTAGGGGAACTGTTCAGCCGACGGCAGCATCGGACGGATAGCGCGCCATGCGAGCTTGCCGTGACCGATTTCGCGGCGGCCCGGGGAACCCATGCGGCCGGTTTCACCAACAGAGTAGGGAGGGAAGTTGTAATGGAGCAGGAAGCGCTCCTTGTACATGCCGGTCAGGCTGTCGACATACTGTTCGTCTTCGCCGGTGCCGAGCGTGGCAACAACGATCGCCTGCGTTTCACCGCGGGTGAACAGCGACGAGCCGTGGGTGCGCGGCAGAATGCCGACTTCCGACGTGATCGCGCGAACGGTCGACAGGTCGCGGCCATCGATGCGGCTCTTGGTGTCGAGGATGTTCCAGCGAACGATCTTGGCCTGCAGGTGCTTGAAGATCGCACCGATGACTTCAGCGGTGTACTTCGGCTCTTCGCCTTCCGGGAAGTAGTGTGCCTTGACCTTGGCCTTTACGGCGTCGATGGCAGCGTAACGATCAGCCTTCTGGGTGATCTTGTAGCCTTCGCGAAGCTCAGCTTCGAAATGCTTCAGCATGTCGGCTTCGAGCTCTGAATGGTCTTCCGGCTGGAAATCGCGCGGTTCCTTGGCGGCGACTTCGGCGAGCTTGATGATCGCGTCGATGACCGGCTGGAAACCCTTGTGGCCGAACATGACGGCGCCAAGCATGACTTCTTCGTTGAGTTCCTTGGCTTCCGATTCAACCATCAGGACGGCGTCCTGGGTGCCGGCAACAACGAGGTCCAGAACCGACTCGTCCATCTCGTCGAGATGCGGGTTCAGGACGTATTCGCCGTTGATGTAACCAACGCGGGCGCCGCCGATCGGGCCCATGAAGGGAACGCCCGACAGCGTCAGCGCGGCCGAGGTC
The DNA here is from genome assembly GCF_050275975.1 of Neorhizobium sp. NPDC001467. NCBI lineage: Bacteria > Pseudomonadati > Pseudomonadota > Alphaproteobacteria > Hyphomicrobiales > Rhizobiaceae > Neorhizobium > Neorhizobium sp. NPDC001467. The sequence goes on from NZ_JBNNPS010000006.1 coordinate 262,162, forward strand.
GCAACCATGGACAGGATGTCCGGGTTGTTTTCGAGGTCATGCTGGACGACGGTGACGACGACCTGCGTGTCATTCTTGTAGCCTTCCGGGAAGAGCGGGCGGATCGGACGGTCGATCAGACGCGAAACCAGCGTTTCGTTTTCCGAAGGACGGCCTTCGCGCTTGAAATAGCCGCCCGGGATCTTGCCGGCAGCGTAGGTCTTTTCCTGGTAGTTGACGGTCAGCGGGAAGAAGTCCTGGCCCGGCTTCGGCGCCTTGGCCGAAACGACGGTGGCGAGAACGACGGTTTCGCCATAGGTGGCGAGAACGGCGCCGTCAGCCTGGCGAGCGATCTTGCCCGTTTCCAGCTTCAGCGGGCGGCCGGCCCATTCGATTTCAACAGAGTGGGTATTGAACATGTTTTGTCCTTCAATGCGGGAATGGCGACACGCCATCAGGGCGCCGGCACAGTCGACCGCAGATGTGACACATCACGGGCAAGACAACGAGACGCTCCGATCCCTCTCAAGGGAAACATTGGCCAAAATCTCGAAAGAATCCTGGCCAATAAAGCATCCGGCAATCCTGCCCCATGACAGGTCGGGGTTAATCTGGCGAACCGGCCCATCCGGTTTCACCGACAGTTTTCGCACACATGATGCGCGCGACAGGCATTGGGCATGAAGCCCTTAAAAACGGCTCCGGCGGGCGCCCTTATCGAACGCCCGCCGGAAGATATTAGCGGCGGATACCCAGGCTGGTGATCAGCTTGGTGTAACGGCCTTCATCCTTCTTCTTGAGATAGTCAAGAAGCGAACGGCGGCTGGAAACCATGGTCAGGAGGCCACGACGTGAGTGGTTGTCCTTCTTGTGGCCCTTGAAGTGCTCGGTCAGATTGTTGATCCGCTCAGTGAGGATGGCAACCTGGACTTCCGGCGAACCGGTGTCGCCTTCGACGGTTGCGTATTCCTTGATGAGTTCGGCCTTGCGTTCTGCAGTGATCGACATCGTATGATCCTTATGTGAAGAGGAATATGGGTCGCCAGAGGCCGGGATGTCGTCCAGCCTAGGCCGTGAATGCTGGGGACTATGCCCTTCGGCATGCCTAGCTGGCGCTGCCTATAGACCATTCACACCGGAATGGGAAGAGGCGGCCACAGAGATGCATTTCGACCCGCTCAGCCGAACACCCGTTTGGGGCGGAATTCCCCCTGGGCAATCTCGCCGATCGCAACCAGACGACCCTTGGCGGTGGCATAGACTTCCGGCGCTTCAAGCGGAGCATCGCGGCCACGGACGATGACCGGATTGCCCATCCGGATCCGATAGGCCTGATCCTCGCTGAGCGGCAGATGCGGCAGGTCGGACAGCGCCTCGACGGTATCGACCAGCAATGCGTCGAGGGCAGCCAGCCGTTCTTCGCGATCCTCGATGCTTTCCAGCGCGACAAGGTTGGCCAGCGGCACCATCTTTTCTTCGGCAAACGGGGCGACGAAGGTGCGACGCAGGTTCGAGACATGGCCGAAACAGCCGAGGTCGAGACCGAAGTCGCGGGCCAGCGCCCGAACATAGGTGCCCTTGCCGCATTCGACCTCGAAATGTGCGCAATTGTCTTCTGCGCCAAGCAGTGTGAGGCGGAAGATTTCGACTTCACGTGAGGGAATTTCCACCACTTCGCCTTCGCGGGCCAGATCGTAAGCGCGTTCGCCCGCTATCTTGATGGCGGAAAACTGCGGCGGGACCTGGCTGATGACACCGGTATAGTTAGACAGGATATCGCGGATATCCTGCTCCGCCGGGCGCTTGTCGGAACTTTCGATCACTTCGCCTTCAAGATCGTCAGTCGAGCGCTGCTCGCCCCAGGTGACGGTGAACTCATAGATCTTGCGACCATCCATCACGTAGGGCACGGTCTTGGTCGCATCCCCCAAAGCGATCGGCAGCATGCCCGAAGCCAGCGGGTCAAGTGTGCCGGCATGGCCGGCTTTCTGAGCATTGAACAGCCATTTGATCTTGGAGACGGCCTCGGTCGAGCCGAAATCGACGGGCTTGTCGAGGATCACCCAGCCGGAGACCGGCCGGCCCTTGGGTTTACGCGGTTTGGACATTCTTCTCTATTCTTGTTCATCGCCCGAGGCGGTGCCGGAATTCGCACCGAGGTCACGCTGCACTTCCGGCGACTTCAAAAGCTCGTCGATCTTCTTGTAATTGTCGAAGCTGGTATCGTCGCGGAAACGCACTTCGGGCATATATTTCATCTGGCGCAGCTGACCGCCGAGGCGACCGCGAATGTATTTGGCATTGCGGTTGAGCGCATCGATGACGGCCTTGTGGTCGGGCAGGCCGAGCGGCGTGACATAGGCCGTGGCAATCTTCAAGTCCGGCGACATGCGCACTTCCGAAACGGAGATGACGGTCTTCTCGATGAGATCGTCGCGCACTTCCCCGCGCTGGAGAACCTGCGTGATGGCAGCGCGAACCTGTTCGCCCACCCGCAGCATCCGCTGCGAGGGCGCGGAAGACGTTGCTTTGCTCATGTGTTGTTTTTCTTTCTTTTCATGACCGCTTCGATACCGATCCTATCAGAAAAATCGTCGTTTGGCGCGGGCAGGCGTGCTCCATGCCTCTTTGATGGGAAAAGGTCAAGCTTGGTCTGTCCACCGGACACGCGAGCTGCAAGCCGGGACAGCGGCCATGAGCGGTCATCACACGTTAGGCATCGATGGCACGAGCTCTTGACGAAACACTAAAAACAGCCAAATCTCCTGATGTCTTCGCGGGCATAACCGAGCCCGCGAACGAAACCCTTGGTGCCGGGCCCCTCTGGCGAGAGTTTTTACGGCGCTCTCGCGATGTCGGTGCCGCCTGCAAAACAGCCGGCGGATTATAACGTCATGACAAAATCCCAATTCTTCGGGATGGATGCCGCATGCGGCACGCCCATCTTCTCCATGCCTGTTCTCTCGATCCGGGGGAATATCGCATGAACCAGTCATCATCATCTTCCACGCTCGGCTATTTTCGCTGGGCCTTCATTGTTACAGCGCTCGGCCTGATCCTCGGCGGTGTTCTTGGCTGGCAATCCACCGGCACTATCGGCGGTACGGCCACCATCTTCTTCATCTGCGTCGTGCTTGCGGTGCTGGAAATCTCGCTTTCCTTCGACAACGCCATCGTCAACGCCAACAAGCTGAAGGACATGACCCCGGAATGGCAGCATCGCTTCCTGACCTGGGGCATCATCATCGCCGTCTTCGGCATGCGGATCGTCTTCCCGCTTCTGATCGTGGTGATTGCCGCTCAGATCGGCCCGATCGACGCGATCGTTCTGGCGGCCAGCCAGCCGGAAGAATATTCTCGGATCATGAACGATGCGCATCTGCCGATCGCAGCCTTCGGCGGCACGTTCCTGATGATGGTGGGCCTGTCCTACTTCTTCAATCAGGAGAAGGACGTGCACTGGATCCCGTTCCTCGAAACGCCGATGGCGCGCTTTGCCGGAATCAAGGGCATCGAGATCGCAGTCGTTCTGCTGCTTATCCTGCTCTTCTCACGCCTTATCGGTGGCGAGGATGCAGTAACCTTCGTGCATTCGGCAATCTACGGTCTCGTCACCTTCCTGGTCGTGGAAGTGATCGGCGGTCTGCTCGATGCCCAGCAGAAAACCATGTCGGAAGCCGCAAAGGGTGGCCTTGGCGCCTTCATCTATCTGGAAGTGCTGGATGCCAGCTTCTCCTTCGACGGCGTCATCGGCGCGTTCGCGCTCACACACAACCTGTTCATCATCGCGATCGGTCTCGGCATCGGCGCCATGTATGTTCGCTCCATGACAATCATGCTGGTCGAAAAGGGCACGCTTACCCATTACCGCTATCTCGAGCATGGCGCCTTCTATGCCATCCTCATTTTGTCGGTGATCATGTATGTCCAGACGATGTTCCACATTCCGGAAGTCATTACCGGCCTTGGTGGCGCGACCCTGATCGGCATCTCGCTATGGTCATCGATCACCTATAACCGCCGCCATGTCGAGAGAGACCGACACGACGGCACGCTTGAGCGACCTGTGGAAGCGAAGCCCAGCGAAGCCTGATCCGGCCTGCATTCATGAAAACGAAGCCGCCTGTCTCGCAAGGGACAGGCGGTTCTCGTTCGAAGCAAGCGTGATTCCTCACTCTGTCCGGTTCAGCCCGGATCGCCGGGCTGCCGCGCGCTCGGCCAGGGCCAGCGCGTCCGAGATCAGCACCGCCAGTACCGCCACGACCATGCCGCCCTGAAGCACGAAGGCAAGGTTGTTGGATTGCAGCCCCGCAATGATAACTTCACCGAGCGTCCGGGCCGCAACGGTCGAACCGATGGTCGCCGTTGCCAGGCCGATGACCAGTGAAAGCTTGATCCCCCCCAAGATGAGCGGAAAGGCGAGCGGCAATTCCACCTTCAGCAGGCACTGACGGCCAGTCATCCCAGTCCCTCGTGCGGCCTCCATCACCGAGGCTGGCAATGTCGATAATCCGGTCAGTGTGTTTTCGAAGATTGGTAGCAGACCGTAAAGAAACAAGGCAATCAATGTCGGCCATTCACCGAAACCAAGCATGGGCACGGTCAGCGCCAGGACCGCGACCGGCGGAAAGGTTTGACCGATATTGACCAGGCTGCGCGATAGAGGAAGAAACTCCTGACCCTTCCCACGTGTCACAAGAATGGCGAGACCGACGGCAACCACGGTCGCCGCCATGGTCGCGCACAACACGACAATCAGGTGCGACACCGTCAGCGACATGAGGCTAGCCTGCGTATATATGGCCGGCGCGCCGCCCTCCGTCAAAGGCTGCAGAAGGGCTGAGAACCACTCGGGGCGAGAGAGAAACGCCACAAGCGCGATAAGCATAATGAGCCGACTAATCCATCCGATGCCCGACGTCATGCTGGTCTCTCGGCCTGTTTGGCAAGAGCGTCTCGCGTAACGCGCCCGATGACATGACCATCCTTGCCCATGACCGGCAGTGCCGGTCTGCCGGACCAGAGCATTTCCGCCAGTGCATCGCGCTGGCTGGCGTCGGCCCCGATCGTTTCTCCTTCAGCCGTGCCGGGCTCGATTGCCGACGCGACATTATTGAGCGAGAGGAGGCGAAACGGCCGCTCCGTTGTGCCGACCAGCGACGCAACAAAATCATTGGCCGGCTGAGCAAGGATCTCGGCGGGGCTAGCATATTGCAGAAGGCGGCCACCACCCATGACGGCGATGTTGTCAGCCAGCGCAAACGCCTCTTCCATGTCATGCGTCACCAGGACGATCGTGGTGCCAAAATGTTTCTGGATCGCAAGCAGATCGTCCTGCGCCTTGGCGCGAATGACCGGGTCGAGGGCGCCGAACGGCTCGTCCATCAAAAGCAGGTTCGGTTCCGCCGCCAGGGCGCGCGCAACACCCACTCTTTGGCTTTGCCCGCCAGAAAGTTCGTGCGGGAAACGCGGGCCGAAGGCGGCGGGCTCGAGCTGAAACAATCGCAGGAGTTCGTCGACACGTGCAGCTATACGGTCTTTGGGCCAGCCCAGCAGCTTTGGCACGGTTGCAATGTTGTCGGCAACGGTGCAATGCGGGAACAGGCCGTGGCCCTGGATGGCGTAACCGATCCGGCGGCGCAGTTCATGCGGCGCGATGACGCCATTGTCCTGGCCATGGATGCGAATCGTGCCGGCACTCGGTTCCACCAAACGGTTGATCATGCGCAGGAGCGTCGTCTTGCCGGAACCGGACGTGCCGACAACGACCGTGATCGAGCCTTCCTCAATCGTCATCGATACCGTATCGACCACAGTGGTCTGGCCGAAAACCTTGGTAATACCGTCGATTTCGATCATGGGATTGCCTCCTTGGATCCGGCCGTCGCGCCGGGCGCCGTCTTTGCCGGTGCTAGATTGGCCGGTGCTGTCAGTTCCACCATGGCGTCTAGAATAACCGCTGCAGCAAAGGCCAACACCACCGTGGGCACCGCGCCGAGAAGGACGAGATCCATAGCCGTCTGACCGAGGCCTTGGAACACGAAGACGCCGAAACCGCCGCCGCCGATCAGGGCTGCGATGGTAGCGAGACCGATATTCTGGACGAGCACGATGCGAATGCCGGTCAGGATGACCGGCAGCGCCAGCGGCAGCTCGACCTGTACCAGGCGTTGGCGATCCGTCATGCCGACGCCGCGAGCGGCATCGTTGGCTCCCCGTGGCACGCCGGCAAGACCGCCGACGGTGTTGGCGACCATCGGCAGCAACGAATAGAGAAAAAGGGCGACGAGAGCCGGCGCCGTGCCAATGCCACGGATGCCGGCCTCGGCGCTCCCGGGTATGTTGGCGGCTATCCAGGACAGCGGGCCGATGAGAATGCCGAACAGGGCGATCGAGGGAATGGTCTGGACGATATTGAGACTGTTGAGAATGGTCGCGCGCAGCGGCTCGACCCGGTGCGAGACGATACCGAGCGGAATGCCGATCAGGGCGGCGACCCCCAGTGAACCAAGTGCCAGCGTCACGTGCCGGCCCGCCTCCGTCCAAAACGTGTCAGCCCGGGCGGCATATTCCTTCATGATGGAAAGATCATTCCAAAGGTCCGACATCAGGACGAGGGTCGAGGCCGCAGCGATGGCCAAGAGGAATGCAATCCGTGTCCATGCGCCCGGCCGCATACGTGCTAGAGAATCCGTTGCCATCAGTGCGAAGGCGGCCCCCAACATCCAGAAACCCGACCCCGGCGACACACGGGCGTAGCTGTTGCCCTGCGGCGTCAAGAACGTCGCAGCCTTGCCGATGGCGATCACCAGCGTCGCGATGAGGACGAGGCTTGTCACCAGCCTGATCGGTACCGGCGTGCGCAGAAGCGCAATGCCGATGCCGATGACCACGATCGCCATGAGAGCAATGGCGAGCCAAGATGGCAGAGCGTCGAGCAGAGAGCGCCCTTCCCCCTGGACAATACGGTTGGCGCGAAAAATCGCGAAGGGCGCGACGAGACCGTAGGCGGCGATCGCTACGACCACCGCGCCAACCCGGTCGATCCGGTTCAGTCCCTGCCTCATTCAGGCTCCACCTGTGGCCCTGCCGGCCTCCATCGGCTTATTTCACGAAACCGTTGACCTTGAGAAAATCGTCCGCGACGGCCTTTGCAGGCTCCCCGCCCAACTGAACGCGCCCGTTCAACTCCTGCAAAGTAACGAGATCGAGCTTTTCGAAAACGGGCTTGAGCAGGCTTTCGATCTGCGGATTTTCCTTCAACACTGTCTCACGGATGATCGGTGATGGCTGATAGACAGGCTGCACCCCCTTGTCGTCCTCCAGGACGACAAGACCGGAGGGCGCGATGCCGCCGTCCGTGCCATAGACCATGGCCGCGTTGGCGCCGCTGGTCTGGTTGGCCGCAGCCGCGATTGTCGCCGCCGTGTCGCCACCCGAAAGCGTAATCAGCTGGTCGGCCTTGAGCGTGAACCCGTAGGTCTTCTGGAAGGCCGGAAGCGCTGCAGCCGAGTTCACAAATTCCGAAGAGGCAGCGAGCTTTACCGCGCCGCCCCCAGCGACATATTTGCCGAAATCGCTCAAGGTGACGAGTTTATTGGCTTCGACGACATCCTTGCGCAGCGCGATCGCCCAAGTGTTGTTGGCCGGCGAAGGCGTCAACCAGACAATCTTGTTGGCGGCGTAATCCAATGTCTTGGCTTGCTGGTAAGCCTTCGCGGCGTCGTTCCAGCCGGCATCACCGCTTTTTTCAAAAAAGAAAGCGGCATTGCCGGTATATTCGGGATAGATGTCGATTTCGCCTGCGGTGATTGCCTTGCGCACAACGGGTGTTGCACCGAGCTGAATGCGGTCGGTCGTTTTGATGCCGTTCGCAGTCAGCACCGACAGAATGATGTTGCCGAGAACACCGCCTTCTGTATCGATTTTCGACGATACGACGACCTGAGCCTGCGCCTGGCCGAATGTGAGGGAGGCCGCCAGAAACGCGCCGGCGAGTTTTGTCATCATGCGCATAAGGATTGTCCTTTTTCCTGAGGTCCGTTCGGCAGTCGCCCGTGGGAACGCACCAATCGACCATAAAAATCCGGATCGGTCCCGGCATGGTTTTGCAATTAGGACCCGGCGAGCGAAAAAACAGGGCGCGCGCGGGTGAGGCATCAAAAAAGCATCGCGTGGCGAACCGTCGGCTGTCGGATCGAATGATGATTTGCCCGGCACACGTGTCTAAGCCCGTTCCCCTCTTCAGCAGCTCCAGCAGGCTGCCGATAGGCGCCGAGCAGGCCTGAGCCTCTTCGCACGAGACGGTTCAAGACGGGGTACGGCGCTAAGAATCGAGTTCGAAACTGTCTCGACGACAAAACGGGCATGAGAATTTCCCGTTTCCCTTGCCGCTCGGAAGCTGCAGATTTGGCGCCGATACAAGAACATTTTTGCGCCGATCTGGGCATGGTCGGACGGTCATAGATCTCTGTTCGCGGGATAGATCGTGCCGGTTTGGCGGCCTGCATATTTCGCAAGTGCTTCAGCACGTGTCGAGGCGGACATTGTCAAAACTCCGGCAGCAGCGGCAGTCGCGGGCGTCAGACCGGGCGGCGAATGCAGAAGTTCCAAAGCCGCATCGGTAGACGGACAGTCCTATCGACGGACGATAGACAAGCGGCCCTCTTCGTTGAGACGGACGGCAAGATCGCGATAATCGGCAATGGTCGAATGGCGTGTCGCGAGCGGCTGGTCGTGTGTGTGGGTAATGACGGTCACATCGGCGCCGGCGGCCTCGCCTGCCCTCACACCGGCCATCACATCCTCGAACACCATGGTTTCGTCGGGGCTAACGCCGAGCTTTTCGGCGCCCGCGATATAACATTGCGGGTCGGGCTTGCCAATTGTCACGTCTTCCGCCGTCACCATGTATTGAGGTTCGGCGATCCCCGCCGCTGCAAGCCGTCTCTTGGCGAGCGCGATGGGAGACGATGTGACGATCGCCCATTTCTCCCGCGGCAGGGCAGCCAGAAAGTCGATAGCCCCGGGAATTGGGACCACACCTTCGACATCGTCGATCTCGCCTTGCAAGATGAACGCGGCCTCCGCAGCCGCATCCACGCCCGGCAGGTCCAGCTCACTGATAGTGTCGATGCCACGCTTGCCATGCATAGTGGGCAGGAATTTTTCGACATCCAAACCGTGACTTGCGGCCCAGCGTCCCCAGACACGTTCTGCGGACGCACGCGAATTCAGGATTGTACCATCCATGTCGAACAGGAAAGCGGCGTAGGACTTGGTCGGCAGGCTATGGGACATGCGAAGATTACCTCGTTGAGAAAGAAGGCGCGCTTTAAGGATAAGGAACTCAGATATGGATGCAAACCACGATGTGATTTAACGGGGATATCCGGGGTCGATCGGCTTCGTGCCGGGAGATAAAGGCTGCCAGGGCAATTGGTTTCAGCGTATCGCGCAAGCTGAATAGCCTTCCATTCGAGCAGCGATGGATGCAGCCGAACTCCGAAAAAGCCGGTCGCGCGACGAGCGCTGCCAGGCGCAAGCCTGCCCGCTCTGGCATTCGATACGATGCATAATGCAAACCGCTTCTTGCCGGCTACGGGACGCTCGTAACCAACGACCGTCTCCCCATGGAGATCGAACGCGGCAAAGTCACACGAGTTCAACTTTATGGCAGGACTTTTCCGTCTCAGGAACCGGCATTGTTTGGCCTTGCGGCTTTTTTGCTGCCGGGATGGGTTTGTTTATGTGTATGGAGTTTTTGGTTGCGGGGGCAGGATTTGAACCTGCGGCCTTCAGGTTATGAGCCTGACGAGCTACCGGGCTGCTCCACCCCGCGTCACCAAGAATAC